>JAGPCO010000040.1:5444-55035 GCA_018058095.1 Kofleriaceae bacterium | reverse complement strand
CGGCAGATCCGGCGCATGAGCGAGGCGTTCGGCTACGAGGTCGTCGCCCTGCGGCGGGTCCGCATCATGCACATCCTCCTCGGCAACCTGGCGGTCGGGCGCTGGCGCAACCTGTCGCCGGCGGAGATCGACGGGCTCATGCCGGCCGGGATGCGGCGGCCCGGTGGTGGTGGTGACGGCGGACGTCCGGGCGGCGGCGGCGGCGGCGGTGGCGGCGGTGGCGGCGGCGGACGTCCGGGTGGCGGCGGTGGCGGCGGCGGACGTCCGGGTGGTGGCGGCGGCGGCGGACGTCCGGGCGCCGGCGACAGCGGTGGTGGTCGCCCTGGTGGCGGTGGCGGACATCCAGGTGGCGGCGGCGGACGTCCGGGTGGCGGCGGCGGACGTCCGGGTGGCGGCGGCGGACGTCCGGGTGGCGGTGGCGGCGGACGTCCGGGTGGCGGCGGCGGCGGACGTGCGGGTGGTGGCGGCGGACATCCGGGCGGCGGGCGTCCGGATAGCGGCGGCGGCCGTCCGGGTGGCGGCGGTGGCGGTGGCCGTCCGGGTGGCGGCGGTGGTGGTGGCCGTCCGGGTGGTGGCCGTCCGGGTGGTGGCCGTCCGGGTGGTGGCCGTCCCGGTGGTGGCCGTCCGGGTGGTGGTGGTGGGCGTGGCTCTGGTGGTGGTCAACGCGGCCGCGGTGGCCGATGAAGGAGTCGTCGATGGCTACGTCCCGCGAGTTCGAGATCGTGCTGCTGGGAGCGACCGGGTTCACCGGCCGTCTCGTCGCCGAGCAGCTGGCCAGGCCCGACCCATCCGACCCGCGTCCGCTGCGCTGGGCCATCGCCGGCCGCTCGGCCGGCA
Source organism: Kofleriaceae bacterium (assembly GCA_018058095.1). Lineage (GTDB taxonomy): Bacteria > Myxococcota_A > Polyangia > Haliangiales > Haliangiaceae > JABFXX01. The sequence continues at coordinate 54,198 of JAGPCO010000040.1, read as the reverse complement.
AGCTGGCCGAGGTGGCGGCCGCGCTGGCGACCATCTCACCCGGTGCACCGGCACCGGCCCAGCTGGTGGTCGACGTCACCGACGGCGCGGCGCTGGCGGCGCTGGCCGCGCGTACCAGCGTGGTGTGCTCGACCGTCGGCCCGTACGCCCAGCACGGCAGCGGCGTGGTGGCGGCCTGCGTCGCCGCCGGCACTCACTACTGCGACCTCACCGGCGAGGCGCACTGGGTCCGGCAGATGATCGATCGCCATCACGCCGAGGCGCAGGCGAGCGGCGCCCGCATCGTCCACTGCTGCGGGTTCGACTCCATCCCGTCCGACCTGGGGGTGTGGTACCTGCAGCGCGGCCTGATCGACGACGGCGGCCCGGCGGCGTCGGTGCTCGGCCTGGTCGCCTCGCTGCGCGGCGGCGCCAGCGGCGGCACGCTGGCCTCGATGATCGGGGTGGCCGAGGCGGCCCGGCGCGACCCGGCGGCGCGGCGGATCATGGCCAACCCGCACGGGCTCGATCCCGAGCCGCGCCGCCACCGCGGCGAGGTGCCCGACCAGCTCGGCGTGCGCTGGGACCGCGTGCTCGGCGTGGTGACCGGCCCGTGGCTGATGGCCTCGATCAACCGCCGCGTGGTCCACCGCAGCAACGCCTTGCTCGGCCACACCTACGGCGCCGACTTCCGCTACCAGGAGGTGATGTCGCGCCCGGCCAGCCCGCGCGGCGCCGTGCGCGCGCTGACGATGGCCGGCGCCACCCTCGGCCTGCTCGCCGCCGCCGGCGTGCCGACCGTCGCCGCTGCGCTGGCCCGTCGTCTGCCGGCCGGGGCTGGCCCCGACGCCGAGGCCCGGGCGCGCGGTCGCTTCCGCCTGCACCTGGTCGCGGTCGACGCACCCGGGCGGCCGATGGTCACCGTGAGCGACGACGCCGACCCCGGCTACGGCTCGACCTGCAAGATGCTGGCGCAGTCGGCGACGTGCCTGGCGCGTGACCCTCTGACCTCACCCGGCGGCATCACCACCCCGGCCGCGGCCATGGGCCAGCACCTGCTGGCGCGGCTGCAGGCCATCGGCCCGCGCTTCGAGCGTGGCCACTGGCGATCGGCCTGAACTCCGGTCGCCTGCCGCGGTCAGGGCAGGAAGCCGGGGCACAGCTCGAGCGGGCACACGGCGCCGGCGGCCGGCACGAAGGTCAGCGGCACCGCGACGTCGAGCATGTCGTCGGCGCGGATCGTCACGATCACGTCGACGGGGGACATCCCGCGCGACTGGACCACGAGCCGGGCGGTGCAGCTGGTCACGGGCAACACCTGCCCGGGTGGCTGCGCGCCATCGTCGAGGACGAGGTCCCAGCCAGGGTGAAGGTCACTGGCCCACCACAACGCGGCCGCGCAGGTGGTCGGTGGCTGCGACAGCACCTGAAGGAAGAAGTCCTCCAGCGCGATCTCCTCGCCGCAGCCCATCCCCAGCTCGCCAACCACACACCGGAAGTTCCCGTCGAGGGCGGCGTCCAGCACGAAGCCACAACCGTTCACGATCGGATCGCACAGGGGCGGCGGGGGCGTCGCGCACACCCCGGTCGCGAGGGGGAGTGGGTTGGGCCGACAGCTGCCGTCGCACATGGCCACGCCCAGCGTGCAGCCCATCGCCGCCGGCTCGAAGCAGGGACGGGTCGGGAAGGGCCCAGGGACATCCCCGTCGACGTCCAGGTCGCAGTCGTTGTCGACCCCGTCGCACACCTCCGGCGCGCCCGGGTTGACCGCGCCGTTCTGATCGTCGCAGTCGCAGGTGCCGTCGCCGGCCTGGCACACCGCGCAGCGGACGACGGAGCGGTCGTTGTCGTCGTCGACCTCGATGCTGATGTGGTCGGGGTAGTCGCGGCGGACCTGGCCCGGATCGCACCCGTCGCGGGTCGGCAGGGTGCCGTCGCAGTCGTAGTCGCCGGCCCGGCGGATGATGCGCTGGCCGCCGCTGTCGGCGGTGGCGTATTCGACGCAGCTGTGCGGCTCGATCTGCCCGGCGAACGTGGGGTCGGGCGAGCGTCCGTACAGGCGCCCCAGGACCTGCCGGTTGTCGGCCGCCGCCAGCGTCGTGGTGTACCAGCGCAGCCCGCTCGAGCTCATGGTCGCGTCGACCGCGGCCACCGCACGCCCATCCCGGCTGGCGCCGGTCGTGGCGATCACGGCGACGGAGAACGTCGACGGAGCGTCCGGGCCAGGCTCGAAGAACAGGGTGCGGCCGTGCAGGTCGCCCAGGGTCACCAGCGCGAGCTGGTCGTCGGCCTCGTCGCCGACCACCTGGCGGACCTGCCCACGATCCGGCTGGTCGTCGACGCCGGCGTCGACCCCGACGATGATCCAGGCGGTGGTCGCCGGCTGGCCACGCAGCGCTTCGGGCACCTCCAGCTCGATCACCACCCCGGTCTGGTCGCTGCACGCCGTCGCCACCAGCATGGCGAGGCCGAGCGCGTACGCCGGGGCTCGGCTTCGTCCAGGGCGCATCGTCGCCATGATACCGCTGGCGGAGGCGGCGCGCGCGGCTCAGTTTCCGGCCAGCAGGGCCTGGGCCCGGGCGATGCCGAGGGTCGTCGCCTCGGTCGGGTCCTCGATCACCGTGACCCGGCTGGCCACGCCAGGGAAGGCGACGTAGGTGACCGGCCCGGGGCTGCCGCCGACGCGCGGGTCGGGGTCGATGCCGAGGGCGGCGGCCATCGCGTACGAGGCCTCGCCGATGATCGCCTGTGGCCCGACGTCGCCGGCCGGTCCGTACACGACCCGGTCCTGGTAGATCACCGCCACGATCGAGCGCATGCCCAGCTCGTGGTCGCGGTAGTCCCAGCGTGTGCTGGCGCCGGGGAACACCACGAACGGCAAGGTGGCGGCGTCGAGGTAGTTGCCCATCGAGTCGGTCGCCGCCGTCTGCGGCAGGAACGACGGGTCGGTCATCAGGTTGCACTCGGTGCTGACCTGGCCGTCGCAGTCGACGTCGAGGTCGGCCTGCCACCAGATGGCGGTGGTGGTCCCGCGCGTGAGGGAACACACGTCGATGCTGGCGGTGCCGCCGCTGTCGCGCGCGTACGGGCCACCGATGGCGTCGCAGCTGGTGAGCAGCGCCAGCAGCTCGGCCGCGGTCGGCAGCGTCGGGCCAGCGTCCGGGCCGGGCGCGGCGTCGGCGCCAGCGCCGGCGCCATCGAGGGCCATGCCATCCGGGCTCAGGTCGTCCGGGTCGCCACACGCCGGCACGGTGAGCGCCGAGGCGATCGACAGGACGGCGACACGTCGGTGCATCCGGCGTGGATACCCGAGGTCACCCGCCGCTGTCACGAGCCGGCGCGGTCACTCCGAACACGGCAACAGCACCGGCGCCGCGGTCAGGCCGGCCGGCGGGCGGGTCAGCTCGCCGTGGCTGCCCGAGCCGGCGCAGTACAGCGCGCCCTCGCTCAGGCCACACACGGTGTCGTCGGGGATGGCCAGATCGGTCAGCGCGGTCAGGCTGCCGAACCGTGCCGGCCCCTCGACGATCTCGGCGCCGGTGCCGAACGCGCCGGTCAAGGTCCGGCCCAGGCACCAGGCCTGGCCACCGGCCAGCACGCAGGTCCGGGCGCCGCTGGCGTGGACCGCTTCGGCCACCACCGGCAACACGGTCTGGGTCGGCGCGTCGTCGTACCAGAGCCACAGCTGGCCGGCGACGTCGATCGCCGCGCCGCCGGCGAACGTGACGGCGACGCCGCGCCAGCCCAGGCCGCCGGGGTGGACGACCTGGACCGGCGTGAGGCTCTCCATCACCCCGGTCACGCCCAGCCCGTTGCCGCCCCAGCACCACAGCGTCCCGGCGGTGGTCACGGCGCAGGCGTGGTGAGCACGGGCCGACACCGCGATGGCCCCGGCCAGCCCGGGCACCGGCGCGGCGCTGGCGCGGGCGATACGGGTGCCATCCCCCAGCTCGCCGACCTGGTTGTCGCCCCAGCACAGGACCTGGCCGCCCTCGACGACGCAGCCGAAGTGTTTACCCAGCGCCAGCGTGGTCGGGGCCGAGACGCCGGCCACCGCGACCGGGCCCCCATCCGCGCTCCAGCACACCACGCCGTCGTCCCGGCGTGCACACGCCTCGTACGGCGACAGCGCGACCTGGCGAGCGCCGGTGACGCCGGCGATCCGCACCGGCAGCCACGAGGCGGCCAGGGCGGCGTCGCCCAGCAGGCCGCGCCGGTTGTTGCCCCAGCACCAGACCGGGCGGTCGGCCGGGTCGGTGGTGGCCTCGACCGCACACAGCGTGGTGCCCTCGGCGTCGACATCGAGCACCCCGGCCGACAGCGTGGTCGCGACCGCGATCGGCGTGACCTCGAGGTCGCGGCTGCCGCGCCCGAGCAGGCCGCGGCCCTCGTCACCCCAGCACCACAGCTGGCCGCCCTGCTCGGCGCAGCTCGCGTGGGGCCCCGCGAACAGGCTGACCGCCGCGGTCAGCCCGGTCACCGCCACCGCGCCGGGGTCGCGCGCGAGCGTCCCGGCGCCGAGCTCGTTGCGGTCGCCCCGGCCCCAGCAGCGCACCGTGCCATCGCCCAGGCGGGCGCAGCTGTGCTGGGCGCCGACGGCGATCTCGACCGCGCCGGTGACCCCCGAGGGCCCCGGCTGTTCGCGGTCGCTCGGCTCGCTGTCGCCGCGCTGCCCGGCGAAGTTGCTGCCCCAGCAGCGCACGTCGCCGGCGAACAGGCCGCAACCGTGACGGCCACCGAGCGCGACCTGGCTGGCGGCGGTGAGCGAGCTGACCGCGGTGGGCGCGGTCCACGTTCCGGCGCTGGCCATGGCCAGGCGCGAGCTGGTGGCCAGGCCCCAGCACACCGGTCCGTCGGGTCCGCCGACGCAGCCGTGCCGGTGCCCCACGGTCAGGCTGGTCGCGCCCTCGGTGCCCGCCATGGGCTGGCGCACCGGGTCGGGGCCACCGAGCAGGCCGAGCTCCCCGTCGACCGACAGGCCCCAGCAGAACGCGGCGCCGTCGGCCCCGGCCCGGGCGCACGTGAAGTGGCGGCTGGCGGCCACGTCGGTCACCGGGCCCGGCAGGTCGACCTCGGTCGGCACGATCGAGGCCGCGCCCGGGTCGCCACCGTCGGGCAGGCCCCAGCAGCGCAGCCGGGCGTCGTCGCCGAGCGCACACGAGGTGCCCTGGCCGGCGGCGACGGCGACGGCCGGGCCGGGCAGGTCGACCCGGCGCGGCGTGGCCGACAGCTCGTCGGCGCCGGTGATGGCGCCGTCGTGGTTCTCGCCCCAGCAGTACACCGCGCCGCTCTGGTTGGCGGCGCAGGCGTGGCCCCAGCCGATGGCCACGTCGCGCAGGCGGCAGGCCGGGTCGGGTGCGTCGGGGCTGCCGCTGCCAGCGCCGTCGCCGCCGGCGCCGTCGAAGCCGATGCGGCAGCCCGCGCCGAGCAGGGTGGCGATGGCCAGCGCGCGCCTCATCGGTGGTTGGCCACCGTCGGCGGGACCACGTCGGCCCGGGCCTGCAGGTCGAGCGCGGCCGGGTGGGCCTGGTAGAAGGTGCGCACCGCGTGGGCCAGCCGCTGCTTGCTCGGCTCGTCGACCACGACCACCTCGCCGACCGGCAGCGCGGCCAGCAGCACGTCGACCAGCTGGTCGACCGGGGCCGGCACCCGCGTGCGCCAGGCCGCGAGCAAGCGGCGGTCGACCCGCGACGGCAGCGAGCCGAGGATGCCGACGTCGTTCTGATCGTGGATGAGCAGGCCCGACGTGGTGCCGCGGTCGAGGGTGAGGACCTGGAAGAAGTACAGCGTGTGGTAGGCCCGCTGCGCCGCGTCCTCATCGGCGCTGGCCGGGCCGTACGTACGCAGCGCGTCGGCGACCAGGCCGGCGTGGGTGTCGATGGCGGCGGCGGCGACGGCGTGGGCCAGCGCGGCGTCGGCCTCGGCGTCGGTGCTGGCGTACTGCTCGAGGTAGAAGTGGCACACGCCACGGGCGCGGCCGAGGGCGGGGATGTCGAAGTAGCGGTCGCCCTGGCGCGCGCCGTCGGCCCAGGTCGCGCCGGCCGCGGCCCGCACCGCGGCGGCGAAGCGGTCACGCGCGGCGGTCACGAACGCGCCGCCCACCGGCGCCTCGACCGCCAGCCAGGGGCGATCGAGCAGCGCCGGGTTGAGGTCGGCCATGATGCGCCAGGTGCCGTGGCCGTCGCGCAGCTCGGTCCAGCTGACGTGGAGGTGCACCGACGGCGCGTGCGGGTGGCGCGGGTGGATGATGGTCGACAGCGCGGTGGCCGAGCCGAGCCGCTTGCCGGGCTCGTCGTCGTAGTGGACCTGCGACACGTTGACCGAGGCCCGATCGAACGTGGCGGTGTCGGCGATCGACCAGCGGTTGCCGCCGCCGTGGCGGCCGTCGTCGCGTTGCCAGGTCACCTCGGCGAAGCGGGCTTCGTCGCCGCGGCCGCGGGCGACGGCCTCCTGTGCCGCGACCATGCGCCGCTGCAGGTCGAGGACCAGCTGGTAGGCGCGGGCAGCGGCGGGTGAGCGAGCGAGCAGCACGGCGCCGATCGTAGCAACCGGGGCCAGCGCCGGCGAGCCTGCCGTCGACGGGATCCTCGAGGGGGGGGCCGACACTGTCGGCACCTGCCTACAGCGCAACCCCGCGGGCGGCGGTCGGAACGGACCGGCCGGCGGTGGTCTGGCGGTTGCAGCACCCCGATGCACGCATGGAGTACATCGTCAGCATCGCCTTCGTGATGTCCCTGGTGTGTGCGCTGGCCGCCGACAGCCGGGGCCGCAACCCGGCGATCTGGGCCATGGTCGGCTTCGTGTTCGGCGGGCTGGCCCTGCTCGTGCTGTTCGCCACGCCGGCGGTCGAGCCGGCACCGGTCCGGCGCGATCACGCCTGGCGCTGACCCGCTACGGCGAGGCGGCCCGATTCCAGGCCCGCGCCTCGCGCCCGCGCAGGATGGCCAGCTCGGTCGCGGCCCGATCGAGCGCGAGCTGGTATGCGGCGCGCTCGAACCGGAACGGCCCGAGCGGGACCGGGGTCTCGCCGGTCCCGCCCACCAGGTCGGACCAGGTCACCTGGCCGGGGCCGAGCCGGACCCGCGCGTAGACCGGGTTACAGCCGACCGACGCGCAGCTGCATCCGAGCAGGGCGACCCGGCCGAGCCACAGCCGGCCGAGGTTGCGACCGTAGTAGTACTCGTCCAGGCGCGGCAGCAGGTTGGCCGGGATGCCGCCGAAGCGGACGCCACCTGCCGCGGGGCTGACCGGGCGGGGATCGGCGGCGACGACCAGGTCGCGCAGATCGAGCCCGTCGACGAACGGGATGACCCACGGCCGGTACTCGCGGTCGGGGTCCTCGAACTCGACCAGGAAGGTCAGGTCGTTCACGGTCGCCTCCACGGCCGGGGGACAGCGCGGCGTGCGGCGGGTTGCGCCGCTACAGCGCGCGGTGGGTCGCGCCGGCGAACAGGCCGGCCGGCCCGCAGTGGTGGCTGGCGTCGTTGAGCAGCACGATCTGCAGGTGGTCGACGTCGGGGCCGCGCAGCGCGTTGAGGGTGGCCGGCGCCTGCTGGAACGACCACACCCGCTCGGGCGGGATGCCGGCGACGCGGCACAGCAGCACGCGGTTGACGGCGTCGTGGGCGACGATCAGCACGGTGGCGTCGGCGGGCAGGCCGGCGCAGGCGCGGGCCAGCGCGCGGAAGGCGCGGGCCTCGACCTCGGCCAGGCACTCGCCGCCGGCGCCGGCGACGAGGTCGGCGCTCGGGCCGGCCTGCCAGCGCGCCAGCCGCTCGCCATCGCTGGCGCGGATGTCGTCGACGACGCGGCCCTCCCACGCGCCGTGGCCGATCTCGACCAGGTCGGCGTCGGTGCTGAGCAGCGCGGCACGCTCGCCCAGGGCCAGCTCGGCGGTGCGGCGCGCCCGCGCCAGCGGCGAGGCGACGGCGCGGTCGATCGGCAGCGTCGCCAGCCGGGCGCCGAGCGCGCGCGCCTGGGCCTCGCCCTCGGCCGACAGCGGGATGTCGGTGCGGCCCTGGTAGCGGCCTTCGCGGTTCCAGGCGGTCTCGCCGTGGCGAGCGAGCAGGACGTTCACGCCGGCAGGCTACCGCACCGGTGCGGGTCGCCGCCATCGGGTCACCACCCCTCGCGCCCGCGCCCGCGCTTGCTACGGTGCGCGCATGAAGAAGCTCGCCCCGGCGACCGAGCGCAACCGCGAGCCGATCCGCCAGGTGCTGGCCGGGGTGCTGCCGCCGGCCGGCCTGGTGCTGGAGGTCGCCGCAGGCACCGGCGAACACGCGGTGTACTTCGCGCGCGCCTTCCCGGCGCTGCAGTGGCAGCCGACCGATCCCGATCCCGACTCGCGGGCCAGCATCACCGCCTGGCGCGACGAGGCCGGCCTGGCCAACCTGCGCGCGCCGCTGCCGCTCGACGTCGAGGCGCCGTGGCCGGTCGAGCGCGCCGACGCCGTGGTGTGTATCAACATGATCCACATCGCGCCGTGGTCGGCCACGCTGGCGCTGCTGGCCGGCGCCGCCCGCGTGCTGGCGGCCGGCGCGCCGCTGGTGCTGTACGGGCCGTACCGCATCGACGGGGCGACCGCGCCGTCGAACCTCGAGTTCGAGCGCTGGCTACACGGGCGCGACCCGCGCTACGGCGTGCGCGAGCTGCGCGAGGTCGAGGCGGCGGCGGCGGCGGTCGGCTTCGGCCCGGCCGCGATCGACGCGCTGCCGGCCAACAACCACGCCGTCGTGCTGCGCCGGCGCGGGGCGGCACCCGCCGTCACCGCGGCGTGAACGCGACCAGCCCGCCGCCGTAACGCGGCGCCGGCAGGCGGCCGCGCTCGACGAAGGCCACCCCGTCGGGGCTGACCAGCACCAGGTCCGACGCGGGCTGGCCATCGAGGTTGGCGCCGCCGGCCACGTACAGGAGCTCGCCGCGGTGGCGCAGCAGCCGGCCGTTGCTGTGGGCCCCTTCGAGCGTGCCCCAGGTCCGCCAGGCGACGGCGTCGGCGCTGCGGAACACATCCTTGCCACAGGGGCTACCGGAGCCGCCGGCGAGCATCAGCCCGTCGGCGTCGACGTGCACGCTGGTGTACGCGCAGGCGCCAGGCAACACGTCGGCCACCTCGGTCCAGCTGGCGCCGTCGGTGCTCCACCACACGTCGTCGCGGTAGCCAGTGCCGCCCTCGTCGAGGCCGCCCAGGTACCACAGGCGCCCGGCGTGCGGCACCAGCGGCCCGCCGTGGATGGTCAGGGGCAACGTGCCCACCCCCGACCACGTCGCGCCGCCATCGTCGCTGCGCCACACCTGATCGCGGGTGACCCCGTCCGAGTAGCCGCCGGCCACCCACAGCGCCCCGGCGAACACCGCCGGATAGAAGGACGCGCGCGTGCTCGGCAGGCGGCCGATGAGGTCCCAGGTGACGCCGTCCGTGCTGCGCCACACCTCGTCGCGCCACCCGCCCGGGCGCCCGGCCATCCACACCATGGCGTCGTCGAGGACGACCAGGCCGCCGTTGTACGAGGTGCCGGGCAACGTGCCGTGGAGTTGCCAGGTCGCGCCGCCGTCCTCGCTGCGCCAGACCTGGTCGTGGGTGGTGTCGCTCGCGTCGCGCCCGGCCACGTAGTAGAGGTACGTGCCGCCGACGTCCACCGTGGCCCGGCCGCTGGCGCCGGCCGCGTCGCGCACCTCGACCTCCAGCGCCTGCGCGAACGCCGGCGTCAGCAGCTCGCCGGTGGCCGCGTCGAGCCGGCCCTGGCCAGCGATCAGGCCGAACCGGTACGGCGGCACCCCGCCGCTGGCGGTGAGGACGGTGCGGCTGTTGACGTTGGTCAGGCGGGCGCCACCGATGGACAGCCCGCCCGGGCCGGCGCCGTCGGGCTGCTGGCGCTCGGCGAAGTTGATCTGGCCGCAGCCGGCCAGCGCGATCACCGCGGCCAGCACGCCGGGCGCGGGCGCGACGCGGAGAGGCCGGGCGGGGCGTGGGGCCATCGACGCTGATCGTAGCAGCGGCCGCCGGGTCGGGGTGTCAGAACGCGGTGCCGAGCGTGAGCAGGAGGTCGAGCTCGACGCTGGTGTACTCGAAGTCGGCGTCGTCGGGGTCGGCCGGGTCGTCGTCGTCGGCGTGGAAGCCCATCGGCAGCGCGACCTGGCCGCCGAACAGGAGGTTGCCGGAGCGCACGACCAGGCCTGCCCCGAGCTCGACCGCCAGGCCGACGTCGGTCTCCGAGCTGTCGACCGGGAGGCCGAGCAGGTCGCCGCTGAGCGCGAAGGTGGCGATGTCGGCGCCGAGGCCGGCGCGGAAGAAGCCGGTGGCGCGGGCGCCCACGCCGGTCCGGTAGCGAGCGCCGGCCAGGAGGCGGATGCGCGAGGCCGACGCCTCGAGGTTGCCGAAGCTGTCGTCGCCCTCGAGGTTGCCCAGGGTGTAATCGACGCCAGCCTCGAAGCCGATCGCGCCGGCGCCGCCGCCGAAGCGGCCGCCCAGCTTGAACGACGGGTCGAAGGCGTCGGCGTAGTCGTCGTCGGCCAGCGGCACGGCCAGGCCGAGCACCGCCTCGGCGAAGCCGTCGGCGCGGGCCGGGGCGGGTGCGGCCGTGCTGGCCAGGGTGGCGGCGGTGACGACGGCGCCGGCGGCGAGGCGGCGGCGGTGACGGCGACAGGGGCTGAGCATGGGCGCCACCCTACCGCAGGATCGCCACGGCTCCGGATCGCCCGGCGCCAGGCCACGTGATCGGCGCCACGCGCAGGTTCGACGTGGTGTCGGCGCGGCGCGAGGGCTGTCCGCTCGCGCCACGCTGTCCGGGTCCGGGCCGGGGACGTCCAGTGGCCGGACGGTGGGCGGCGTGCGCGCCTGTGATCTCGGCGTGGTGCCGGCGCGGGCAGGTCGGCACGGCGACTGCACCACCACGCACCATGCAGCAACCCACCAAGCCCGACTCCTTCGCCTCCGCATCCATCTCGTCGGCGCCGTCGCCGTCGCTCGAGCCCGAGCCCGGCGCCGGCCGCGGACCACGCCCCGGTCACCCGACCGGGGCGCAGGTCCAGGCCATCTGCGAGGCCATGGTCACGACCGTGGCCCGCGTCGCCTACGACTGGCCCGGCATCGAGCACGCCCTGCTCGACGCCATCCACCACGTGTCACACGCGCTGCCGTACATCGACGGCGCCGATCGCAGCTCGCGCAGCGACCTGGCGCTGCTGTGGTTCTCGACCCACGAGGCCTACCTCAGCGTCGTCACCCTGGCCCAGCGCTTGCGCCCGGCCAACCGCGGCGGCGCGCGCGGCGCAGGCGAGGCGTGGGACGCGGTGGCGGCCCTGCTCGACGTGCTCGACCCGCTGGTCAGCCGGGCCGATCGCGCGGTGCGCCGGGTCGCCCTCGACGACGTCGACGTCATCGACGCCGTCCGCTGCGCCGAGCGCGCCCTGCCCGACGATGGGCCGGAGGGCAGCCTCGATCTGCGCGAGGCGCCGTGGCGCGCCCGCGTCCGCGCCGCCAAGTCGGCGGCGTGAGGCGCACGCGCGAGCGCAGCGACGGCGCGCCTGCCCGGTTGCTGCGCCCGGACACCCGGCGCAGACTGGACCGATGTCGGAGCGGTTCGTCGAGGCCTTCCTGATCGCGCCATCGCGTCTGTCGTCGCTCTTGGGAACACCAGAGGTCGGCTTCGCCGCCATCTCGCGCTCGATCGGCAAGAAGCCGATCTTCGATGACATGGTCATGACCTTCGGCAACGGCAAGCGGGACGTGGGCCTGGCCAAGGTCACGGCCGGGCTCGACCAGCTCGCCGCCGGCGCGGCGCCGACGGTGGCGTACCCGGAGCGCCTGATCCAGCTCGTGCTGCATGCCCACGCCGCGCCGCTCGAGCCGGCGATGATGGAGTGTAACTACATGCCGGCCGACGAGGATGGCCTGTGGCGGCCGGCGTTCCGGGCGCTCGAGATGCCCACCATCGCCGGGCAGTGGGGAACCCCCAGCCTGGCGCTGCCGGCGGGCGCGAAGGCCTGGGGCTGGCCGATCCTCAGCCTGATCGAACCGGAGTCGCTCGCGCGCTGGCAGGCCGAGCTCGCGGCGCCGTGGCGCGTTCGCCTCGCGGGCCTGCCCAGCAGCACGTTCGATCCCGAGGCGGACGACGCGGCCGCGGACGACGCCGTCTACCTGAGCCGGCCCGAGGTCGAGCGAGGGGTCGGCGCGCTCGCCACGTGGGTCGAGCAGGCCTGCACCCGCCGTGCGGCGATCGACCCGCCCGCCCTCGTCCTGCTCCTCGACGGGGACCAGTGATCGGCGACCGATGATCGAGCTCGACGGCAGCGCTGGCGAAGGTGGAGGGCAGGTGCTGCGCGGCGCGCTGGCGCTGGCGGCGGCGACCGGCCGCGCGTTCCGCATCGTCGGCATCCGGGCCCGGCGCAAGAAGCCGGGCCTCTTGCGGCAGCACCTGACCGCGGTGCGCGCGGTGGCCACGGTGTGTGCGGCCGAGGTCAGCGGCGCCGAGCTGGGCGCGTCGGTGCTGGAGTTCACGCCGGGGCCGGCCCTGGCCGGGCGCTACCGGTTCGACATCGGCAGCGCCGGCGGCACCACGCTGGTGGCGCAGGCGCTGCTGCCGGCGCTGGCGCGGCTCGACGCGCCGTCGCGGGTCGACATCGTCGGTGGTACCCACAACCCGCTGGCGCCGCCGTTCGAGTACCTGGCCGAGGTGCTGGCGCCGACGCTGGCGCGGCTGGGCTGGCACGTCACGCCGACGCTGGTCCGGCACGGCTTCGTCCCGGCCGGCGGTGGTCAGCTCGCGCTGTCGATCGCGCCGGCGACCGCCGCGCCGGCGCCGCTGGTGTTGACCGAGCGCGGCGCCCGCACCGGCGCGCAGCTGCGCGCCATCGTCGCCAACCTGCCGGTCGACATCGCCCGGCGCGAGCTGGCCACGCTGCGCGCCGCGCTGGGCTGGCCGGCGCCGGCTGACCCCGAGGCCGAGGCCGCGGAGATCGTCCACACCGACGCCTGTACCGGGGCGGGTAACGCCGTGCTGGCCCGGGTCGACTTCGAACACGTGCGCGAGCTGGTCATCGCCCACGGCGAGCGCGGCCGCGCGGCCGAGCGGGTCGCCGCCGGCTGCGCCGACGAGCTGCGCGGCTACCTGCGCGCGACCGCGCCGGTCGGCGAGTACCTGGCTGACCAGCTGCTGGTGCCGCTGGCGCTCACCCGCGGCGGCCGCCTGCGCGTGGTGACCTGGTCGTCACACGCCGAGACCCAGCGCCTGCTCCTGCGCACCTGGTTCGAGCGCGACCTGGTGGTGACCCCGAGCGCCGACGGCGCCGACGGCGTCACCGTCGACGTGCCGGCCATGGGCTGAGGCCGACCGCCGCGCGGACCCGCCCTGGTTAGCCGCTACACTCGGCCCATGCGCCCCTCGTCGCGGACAAGCTCATTCGCCCTCACCGGCCTCGCCCTCCTCGTGGCCGCGTGTAGCGCCGGACCGCAGCGGCCGCGCCCCAGCGAGTCCGCGAGCTCGATGCGAGGCCTGGGCTGCCCCGACGACACCGAGTGCCCCGACGACATGCGATGCGTCTCGTTCACCACGCCCGACGGGCGCACCGGCAATGCGTGCGAGGATCCGTGTCAGGACGATAGCGAGTGCCCGGCCGGGCTCGCGTGCAAGGCGATCGCCAGCCGCCCGAGCAAGGTCTGCCGCTGACGACGGCTGGCGTTAGCGCCGCCGCGGCGCCGGCGCCTCGACCACCTTGCGCTGCCCGAACTGGGGCCGCGTCTTGCCCGACATGAGGTTGCGGATCGGCCGGCGGATGGAGGCCGCGGCGTCGAGCACGAACTCGTGGCGCAGGGCGGGCAGGTGCGGCACCGAGTGCCAGGTGAAGCCGTCGAACGTGCAGGCGTACAGCGTGCGGCGGCGCGGCAGTTCGGGCAGGCGGACCGGGGCGCACCTGCCGGTGAGGTGATCGTGCCCGGCCGTCAGCGTGAAGGTGACGACCGCGCCCGCGCGGGCGACGTCGGCGAGCGCGAAGGTCTGCACGGCGGCGCCATCCCACTCCTGCACTTTCATGTCGGGGGGGCCGCCTGGGGTCGGCCCGGCCACGAGCTGGCCGTCGCCAACCTGGCTGGCGCCGCGCAAGGTCAGCGACGGCTGGGCGCCGAGCCGCAGCTCGACGGTGGCCTGGCCCGACGAGGTGACCCAGCCGACGCCGTTCTGGTCGACGTAGTTGTAGTGGACCTCGCCGCGCAGGAGCCGCGGGCCGGGCTTGGCCGTCGCGGGCACCCCGGCGATGGTGAGCCCGGCCAGGACGAGGCCCACTCGTGCCACGCGCGGGCCGCGGTCCCTGCCCATCCTCATCCCGGTCAAGGTAGCAGCGGCGCACCGGTGGCGCCAACGTGACGGCGACCGCTCAGCGCCCGGCGGTGCTGGCGTCTCGAACACCTTGCGCGCCTTGCCCGAGATGACGCTGACGATCAGGGAGGGTTCGCCCCCGTACAGCAACAGCAACAGCAACAGCAACAGGAGCAGCAACAGCAACAGGTGCAGCAACAGCAACAGCAACAGGTGCAGCAACAGCAGCAGGTGCAGCAACAGCAGCAGGTGCAGCAACAGCAGCAGGTGCAGCAACAGCAGCAGGTTCAGCTACTGCAGGAGCGGTAGGTTGCGCGACCTGGTGGCCCTACCAGATGGTGCGGCCGCCCTTCCAGCACAGGAACTCGCCGGAGTCGCCCAGGCCGGCGTGATCGACCTCGCGCAGGATGCCGCGCACCGAGTCGGCCACCGGCGTCGGCGCGCTCGGGCCGCCCATGTCGGTCTGGACCCATCCGGGATCCATCACGTACGAGGCGATACCGTCCGCGCGCAGGTCGACCGCGAGCGAGCGCGACATCATGTTGAGCGCCGCCTTGGCCATGCGGTAGCCGTAGTAGCCGCCGCTGCTGTTGTCGGCGATCGAGGCCAGCCCCGACGAGATGTGCACCAGCTTCTTGCCCTGGCCGCGCCGGAGGTGCGGAAGCAGGGCCAGGCTGACCCGGAGCGCGCCGAGCGCGTCGACGTCGTAGGTCCGGGCGGCGTCGCCCAGGGAGAGATCTCCGGCCAGCGTGTCGACCGCGTCGTCCTCGCCGAAAACTCCGGCGACGTTGAACACCGTGTCGACCGCGCCGTCGCCGAGGCTTCGGGCCAGGGACGCCACCGTCGTCGGCGCGGTGACGTCGACCGTGTGGATCCGCACCTGCGCCCCGGCCAGCGCGGCCAGGGCGGTCGCCGCCCCGGCGGTACGTACACACGCCTCGACCTGGTCGCCGCGGGCGGCGAGCTGACGCACCAGCTCGAGGCCGATGCCGCGGTTGGCTCCTGTGACGACGGCGCGGATCATGGCGCGACCTTGCCGCCCTGGCGCGGCCGGCGCAAGCGGGCCGGTGCCTCCAGCTCAGCGCGGGCGGCGGGCCAGGCGTGGCCGCAGCTCGTCGATCGTGCGCTCGAGGAACCCGTCGGCGCCGGCGGCCGCGACCTCGTCGAAGCTGTAGCCGACCGCATCGGGCGCTCGCGCCGGCATGCGGTTGGTGTCGGCGTCGGCGCGTCGGCGGCCGAGATCGGTGCCGTCCCGGCGCAGCGCCGCCGCCAGGTAGGCGTGGCTGGCCTGGCGCGGATCGGCCAGGGCCCGGGTCAGGGCGTGGGTGGCCCACGGCTCGTCGATGATCACCAGCGCCGCCGCCATCTCCAGCACACACAGCGGCACCGAGCTGCGCAGGGCCTGCTCGACCAGCGCCGGCGCCAGCTCGGGCGCGTGCACCAGGGCCAGCAGGGCGTGGTCGCTGTGGAACGGGTTGCCGCCGAAGCCGGGGGCCTGCTGCACGGCGGCCAGCTCGAGCAACCGCTGCCGCGCCAGGGGCGGCTCGAGCCCGCGCTCGAACAGGTAGGCCAGGCACTGCGCGCCGGCGAAGGGAGGATCCTCGGGGCCGAGTCGGCGCAGCAGGGCGACCACCTCGGCGCAGTCCGGCCAGCGCGCGTCGCGCAGCAGCTCGACCGCGTGGCCGGTGCCGTAGTCGACCGGCCCGCTCAGCAGCGCACGCAGCAGCTCCAGACCGACCTCGGCCGGCGTCACCGCCAGCACCTCGTCGAGCAGGTTGCCGCGGCGCGGCGCGGTGCGGGCGCGCTCCTGCAGCCAGGCGTGGTGCGCCGCTGCCAGGTCCGCGTCGTCGGTGTCGCCCAGCGCGGCGCGCCAGCGTCTCAGCCGGGCCGGTTCGACGTCGGCGGCGCGCATCGCCGCCTCCAGGCGGCCGGCGCGGGTGACCAGCGCCGGGGCCAGCGTCCACGGCCGCCAGGCGTCCGGACCGGTGCGGATCACCAGCCCCACCTCGGACAGCACCTCGAATCCGTCCTCGATCAGGGCCGGCCCCGGCCGCCACCGCCACAGCCGGGCCAGCGTCGGTCGCGTCGGCCGCACCGAGTCGACCCAGCGCGCCGGGGTCCAGCTCTTGAACGCGCCGGCGTCGACGCCCCAGTCCGTGCTCAGCACCTCGCCGTCGGGGCCGGTCAGCGCGTAGCCGTCCTCGACGTCGATCTCGTAGCGCCAGCCGGGCGCGCCCGGCACGTCGCCGGTGCGCAGGTCGTCGTCATCATCGTCATCATCGTCACCATCATCGTCGTCATCGGGGCCGATGCGGGCGAAGGCCTCGGCCCGCCACTGGCAGCGGGCCTGGTAGGCGCCGAGCGCCAGCAGCAGCCAGCCGTGCCACGGCGGCAGCGGCAGCGGCGCCGGTGGCGGCTGCGTGTCGTCGAGCAGCTGGTCGAGCCAGGCGGTGACGGCGGTGAGCGTGAGCGTGGTCATGGGCTACAGGTCGCGCAGGATCCGCCGCACCACCGCCAGCGCCGGCAGCCCGGTCACGCCGCCGCCGCCGTGGGTGGCCGACGACGCCTGGTACAGGCCGCGGATGGGCGTCGCGAAGTCGGCGTAACCCGGCGCCGGCCGCAGGTGGAACATCTGGTTGGCCGACAGCTCGCCGTGGAAGATGTTGCCGCCGACCAGGCCGTAGGTCGTCTGCATCTGGTGCGGGCCGATGACCTGGCGGTGCAGGATCGACGACGTGAACCCCGGCGCGATGGCCTCCATGCGGGCGATCAGGCGGTCGGCGTAGGCGTCGAGCTCGGCCTGGTGTGGTGCCGAGGCGAACTGGTGCGGCACCCACTGCGTGAACATCGACATCACGTGCTGGCCGGGCGGCGCCAGCGTCGGGTCGAACACCGACGGGATACACACGTCTGCGAACGGCAGCGCGGCGGCGCGCCCGGCCACCGCGTCCTGGAACGCGCCCTCGAGGTCGTCGAGCGACTCGGCCAGGACGATGGTGCCGCCGTGCACCTCGGGGTCGAAGCCCGGCTTGCAGGTGAACTCAGGCAGGCGATCGAGCGCGAGGTTGACCTTGACCACGCCGCTGCGCGACTTCCAGCGCCGGATGGCGGCCACGAACTCGGCCGGCAGGTCGGCCTCGTCGAGCTGCTCGAGGAAGGTCACGCGCGGGTGGGTGGTGGCGATGACGGTGTCGGCGTCGAGCTCGTCGCCACCGGCCAGCACCACGCCGGTGGCGCGGCCGGCCTCGACCTTGATGCGCACCACCTCGGCCTCGGTGCGGATGGTGACGCCGCCGGCCAGCGCAGCCCGCCGCATCGCCTCGGTCACCCCGCCCATGCCGCCCTCGGGGAAGCCCCACGCCCCGGGCTGGCCCTCGCCGAGGTCGCCCAGCTTGTGGTGGGCCATGACGTAGCCGGTGCCGGGCGCGCGTGGCCCGGCCCAGGTGCCGATGATGCCGCTCACCGCCAGCACGCCGCGCACCGCGTCGGACGTGAACCGCTCCTCGAGCAGGTCGGCCACGCTCATCGTCATGAGCCGGGTCAGGTCGGCCACGCCGTGCTGGTCGAGCCCACGCATGCGGAAGGCCAGCGCCGCCGCCGCCCACAGGTCGCCCGGCCGCTTGCTGCCGAGCCGGGGCGGGACCCGGGTCAGGAGCGGGCCGAGCACCGCGGCCAGCTGGCCGAGCCAGCGGTCCCATCGCACCAGCTCGTCGGCGTCGGTCGACGCGAACTTGCTGACCTCCGCGTGGCGACGGGCCGGGTCGTCGCACATCATGAGGTAGCGGCCGTCGCGGCGCGGCGCGAAGTACGGGTGCTGCGGGTACACCTTGTAGCCGTGGCGGACCAGGTCGAGGCCGTCGACCAGGCTGGGCGGCAGCAGGCTGACCACGTACGACAGCGAGGTCACCTTGAAGTCGGGCCCGAACGGCGTCTCGGTGATGGCCGCGCCGCCGACGACGTCGCGCCGCTCGAGCACGGTCACGGCCAGGCCGCGCCGGGCCAGCAGCGCCGCCGCGCACAGGCCGTTGTGGCCGCCGCCGATGACGAGGACGTCGCAGCGCGCGTGCGAACCGGTGGACGAGGTCGAGCCGTGGGCCATCGCGGGCCGCACCATCGCGCGCGCTGGCGCGTGGGCGCAAGCGTCAGCGCGGCGACGTGCGTGCGCGGGCGCCTCGCCCACGGCGGCGCGCCGGAGTGGCGCACACCAGGTCTTCGGCCCCGGCCAGGCGGCGGCCGGGGTGGGCCGTTCTGGGACAACGCCACCTTCATGAAGCAGCTCGGCCTCGGCGGCTGAGCGCGGCGGCCCGGTCGTTACTCGGCGAGCAGCCAGGCCCGCTCGTACAGCACGGTGTGGATGACCTGGCTCTGGTCGGGCGTGACCCGGTACAGCTGATCGCAGTTGGCGAACGAGCCCTTCGACATGATCTCGTGCCGCTCCGGGTTGAGCGTGTAGGAGAAACCGGCGCCACTGATGACGAGATCGTTGTTGCCGGAGTCGTCACACGGGTTGGCCAGCGCAGCCCAGGCCGGGGTCGCGTTGGTCGGGTTGGGTGGGGTGTCGCGCACCTTGCCCTCGTCGAGGTCATAGGCGTAGCGGTCGGCCTGGGCAGCCAGGACGCTCTCGGGCTGCGAGTGGCCCAGGCCGAAGAAGTGCCCCAGCTCGTGGGCGAACAGCTTGGCGTTGGTGGCCACGTTCATCGCGCTGTTGCTGGCCCGGGTGTAGACCGCCTTGCCGGTCGAGCTCGGGGCCGGCATGACGGCAAAGTCGGCGCTGCTGCTGCTGCAGCCACCGGCGCCACGGGCCCGGACGTAGACCACGAGGTGGCCCGGGTAGGTCGCGCCGAAGGAGGCGGCCAGGTCGTTGAGCGCGTCCCTGGCGTCGGGGGCGTAGCAGTTGGTGTAGCTCCCGGCGGCGTTGGTCGGGCTGGTCGCGTCGACCCCGCCGACGTCGTCCATGTCGAAGTGCTCGACGGTGCTTGCCACCGCGAAGTGGACCCCCGCCGGCGCGTAGGCGCGGTTGACCAGCCGCATCCAGTCGACCACGTCCGTGCGGATGGTGGCGTCGCTGTCGACGATGCCGCCGACGCCATCCTGGTCGACCACCACCAGCAGCTTGACCTCCTGTTGCCGCGTGTAGAAGAAGAGGTCGGTCGTGCCTCCGTTGACCTGCATGGGGGCGATCGTGGTCCACCGGCCCTGCCACGTGGTGTCGGTGCCGAGCGAGCTGTACTGCCCGGCGCCGTTGTTGATCCAGTAGGTGGCGCGGCTGGTCCCGTCAGGGTCACCCTCGTAGACGAGGAAGTCGGTACGGTCGTTGCCGCCGAACTGCCCAGGCACGACGGTGACGTGCGCGGCCATCGGCCAGTGGTCGAAGCGCTCGGAGATCAGGGCCGGCGCCGCCAGGTTGGCGAACGACAAGAACTTGACGTGCCCGTTGAGCGGATTGGATGAGGTCACGAGGTCCTGCGTGCCGACGACGCCGCCGCCATCCTGGTTGTAGAAGGCGAAGTCGGTCAGGACGTCGGCATCGATGCGACCAGGCACGATGTGGTCCCAGTTGCGGCGCCAGCCAGTGTAGTCCTCCGCCACCACGAAGCCGCTGCCGCTGGTCAGGTGGCGGTAGATCCGCGCCTTGCCTTCGGCCTTGTTGTAGACCAGCAGGTCATCGCGGCCATCGGCCTGTCCGAGGTAGCCCGAGGTGATGAGATCCCACCGACCGCCGTTCGAGGTCGGGGCCACGACGTGGGTCTCTAGCCAGGCCAGGCCACCGGTCGCCGTCACCTCGTACAGCATGACCGCGCCGGTGTCGCGCCGGTAGAAGGCCAGGTCGCGCCGCGCCTTGGACCCTGCGAACTCTCCGGGCAGGACCTCGTCGTACCCGGCCGGCACGTAGCCGGAGATGGTGGCCGCGCCGGTGCTGGTCAAGGCCATCACCCGGACCTTGCCAGTGGTGCGGTCGTAGAACGCGACGCGGGTGGCGTCGAGGGCCACAGCGCGGTGGTAGGTCTTGGCCCAGTCCTGCCAGGCCCCGACCTGGGTCAGCGCCAGGGGGGAGCCGGCCCCGGCGGCGGCTGTCGACAGGAGTTTGGCATTGGTGTCGTTGCCGAGTTCGGAGCTCGTGGTGGCGAGGTCGTCATCGTCGAGGTTGGATCCATCGGCGACGCAACCAGCCGTGAGCAGCAGCAGGAGTGGGGTGGCCAAGCAGGCGTGGAACAGCTTCATGGCGGGCCGACGCACACCCAGCCGGATCTTCCCGCCGGCGGCGACCCGACCCGGTCCGCGCCTCGCCGGCGGGTGGCCGTGGCGTCACGCCGGCAGGCGGCCGTCGGCGAGGAAGGCCAGGACCTGCTGGTGCACGACCGGGTGGTTCATGATCCACGTGTGGGTGGCGTCGACCTCGGCGTAGGCCGCCATGCCGGGCAGCTGGGTCTCGGCGGCGGCGACGGTGCCGTCGTGGGCGACGTGGCGGCCGAAACGCAGGCCCATGGTCCACGAGGTCGGGTTGCTCACCGCCAGCCGGCGCGTGCCGGCGATGACCGCGAACGGCGCCGGCGGCACCGGCCAGGCCGCGCCGTCGGCCAGCTCGACGCCGGCCGGGCCGTAGAACCAGCGCAGCGGCGCGCTGGCGGCGATGACCTTGGCCAGGCGGCTGCCGGTGTTGGGTGGCGCCAGCATGACGATGCGCTGCCAGCGCAGCCGCGGGTCGTGCATGTGGCGGATGAGCACGCCGCCCATCGAGTGGGTCACGGCCAGCAGCGGGCGGTCGGCCGCGATCGGCACCAGCGCATCGACGACCTCGCGCGCGGCCTCGGCGATCGAGGCCCGGCGCGATGGGTAGCTGCGCGCCCACACGTCGTAGCCGTGGGCGTGCAGGACCCGGCCCAGCCCGGCCATCGAGGTGTGGGTCCGGGCCAGCCCGTGCAGCAGCACCACCAGCGGGCGCGCCGCGCTCATGGCCGGCCTGGCTCCGGCGCCTCGGCGCCGTCGGCGCGGTCCTCGGCGGCGTCCTTGTCGAACTCGGCGTCGAGCTCGGCGTGGCGCTCGGCGCTGCGCGACGGCAGCAGCGGGACCCGGCGCGGGTCGTCGGGCGGGAACAACAGGCGCAGGTGCTCGGGCCGCAGCGTCGCCACCACCTCGACCACCGCGGCCGCCAGCTCGCCACGCAGCGCGCGCAGGCGATCGATCTCCGTCCGGTAGCGCAGCAGGCGGGCCAGCGCGCCCAGGCCACGCCGGACCAGGCGGATGCGGTCGAGGACGCGCAGGGTGGCCCAGCCCGACATCGGCAGCACGACCGCGGCCAGCGCGGCCCAGCCCCAGCCGGCCTTCCACGCCAGCACGGCGATGACCGCCGCGTACGACAGCAGCACCAGCAGCAGGCCGATGACCAGCTTGGTCGTGGCCACCACGTCCTTGCGCGGGGTCAGGCGGTGGCCCGCCACCCGTGCGAACAGCACCGTCGGCAGGTGCAGCGGCGCGCCGGGCAGGGCCATCGGCAGCCAGAACGTGACCAGGCCGAGGTGGCGCAGCAGGCGCCCGCCGATGTGCAGGTGGCCCAGGCCATCGGCCAGCTCGCGGTCCGACAGCCCGAGCTCGTCGAGTTCCTGCTGGTAGGCCCGCACCCGCGCCATCAGGGCGATGACCCGCGGGTCGTCCTCGACCGCCGGGTAGTACGTGTTGAAGCGGCGCGCCAGCTCGACCCGGTCCTCGATCGAGACCTCGGCCGGCTGGTACAGCCGGCGCACCACGTCGAGCGCCCGCACCGTCTCCCAGTCGGGCGCGTTGATGGTGAGCGCACGCAGGGCCCGCTCGAGCCGCTCGGTCAGGGACCGCACCTCGGCCCGTTCGTCGTCGCCGGTGCTGGCTGCGGCCACCTCGATCGGCGCGCCGTACTGCACCAGCACGCGGCTGCGGAACCGCTTGGGGTGGATGAACGTGAGGCCACACGGCACGATCACGACCTTGGCGCCGCGCGCGCGGGCGCCGACCGCGAGGCGGGCCGCCCCGGTCTTGAGCCGGGCCAGCTGCGACTCGTCGTGCGACAGGCCCTCGGGGAAGATGCCGATGGCGCCGCCGGCGCCGAGCACGTCGAACATCGCGGTGAACGCCGCGTCGTTGTCGACCTTGCCGCCGGCGCCGCCGTGGTCGTCGCGCCGTGCCACCGGGACGGCGCCCAGCCCGCGCAGGACCATGCGCATCAGGCCGTGCTTGAACAGGGTGTCCTTGGCGGCGAAGTGGACCTTGCGGCCACACGTCGTGATGATGAGCAGCGGGTCGATCAGCGAGTTGGGGTGATTGCCGGCGAACAGCACGGCGGTGCCGCTGTCGGCCGCGGGCAGGTGCTCGCGCCCGACCACCTCGATGTGGCGGAAGAACACCCGGGACGCCAGCCGCAGGAACCAGGCCAGGATGCGGTAGGCCACGGCCGACGATACCAGCTGGCGCTTTGTCCGCACGGGCCCAGGCCGCCGGAGTAGGCTCGGGGCATGACCCGCCACGCTCTGGTCGCGATCCTCCTGCTGGGCGGCGCGGTCGCCTGCGTCGAGCCGACCCGCGAGCCGGTCGTCGAGATCGACGCCGCTCCGCCTCCGCCCGACGCCCGCCCGCCCCGCCCCGATGGCGGCGGCGAGGAGGTGCTCGGCCTGGGCAAGATCTGCAACATCCAGAACGCCTGCCCGGCCGCCGCCCCCGAGTGCATCACCCTGCAGCCGGCCGCCGCCAACGGCTTCTGCTCGCTGCCGTGCGGCACAACCCCGGCGGCGCAGACCACCCCGCCGGCTGGCAGCGACGCGTTGTGTGCGGCCCAGTTCACCGCGCTCAACTCCGGCACCCCGCAGTGCACGCTGTCGAAGGTCGAGGCCGATCAGCGCCTGTGGACCTGCGCCATCCGCTGCGATCTGGTCGGCAACGTCGACTACGGCTACTGCCCCGCGCAGATGACCTGCGTCGCCAACCTGTGTCAGCCCCTCTGAGCCGATCCGCGCCGCGCGCCACCGCCAGCACCTGGAGCGAGGACGACGTCCGCGGCGCGCTGGCCCAGGCGGCCCGCGCCAGCGGCGACGAGGTCCTGGTGGCCGAGCGGCGCGCCGCCGTCGCCATGGTGTTACGGCTGAGCGACGCGCCCGAGGTGCTGCTCATGCGCCGGGCCGAGCGCGCCGGGGACCCGTGGTCAGGCCAGGTGTCGTGCCCCGGCGGCCGGCACGAGCCGTCCGATCCCGACCTGCTGCACACCGCCCGGCGCGAGACCCACGAAGAGCTGGGCGTCGACCTCGGGCGCGACGCCCGCGCGCTCGGCCAGCTGGCGCCGATCCAGGCCATGGGCCGCGGCAAGATCATCCCGATGACGGTGACCCCGTTCGTGTTCGTGGCCACCGCGCCGATCCGCCCCAGCCCGAGCGCCGAGGCCACTCACGCGTTCTGGTTGCCGCTGGCGGCCGCCGCGCGCGGCGAGCTCGACGACACGTTCGTGTACGCGCACCTCGACCCGCCGCTGACGCTGCCGTGCTGGCGCTACCAGGGCGAGCAGGTGTGGGGCCTGACGTACAAGATGGTGTACACGCTGCTGGAGAGTCTCGGCGCGGTCGGGCCGATGGTCTGGCCGACGCCGGCGCGGTGACGACGCCCGCGCCCACGCCGCTGGCGGTGGCCGCGGCGCCGCGTCCGACCACCCTGGCCGCCGCGGTGGTGGCGGCGGCGGCGCTGGTCGCGCTCATCGCCGCGCTGGTCGTCGGGCCGGTCGAGCGCGGCCCCGGCTTCCACCTCTACGCCGACCAGCGGACGGTGGCCGGCGTGCCCCGCGTCGGCGACGTGCTCAGCAACGCCGCGTTCCTGGCCGCCGCGGCCTGGGGCCTCGGCCGCTGGTGGCGCGGCCCGGCGCCGCGCGCGTGGCTGGTGGCGTGGGCCGGCCTGGCGGTGGGCGGCATCGGCCTCGGCTCGGCCGGCTACCACGCCTGGCCCGGCGACGGCACCCTGGCCGCGGACTGGCTGCCGATCGTGCTGGCGCTGGCGGCGGTGAGTGGCGCCGTCGTCGCCGATCGGGCCGGCCGCGCCGCCGGGCGTGCGGTCGCGCTCGGGCTGTCGGCGGCGGCGGTGGCCGGCGTCGCCGTCTGGTATCTCGGCGGCGGCACCGCCGGCGGCGACCTGCGCTGGTACGTCGCGACCCAGCTGGTCGGCGTGGCCAGCCCGGCCCTGGTGGTGCTCGTCACTCGTGGCGGGCGGATCGACCCTCGCCTGATCCTGGCCGCGACCGCGCTGTTCGTGCTGGCCCGCGTCGCCGGCGCGCACGACCGCGCGCTGCTCGACGCCGTCGGACTCGGCGGCCACAGCCTCAAGCACCTGCTGGCGGCCGGCGCCGCCGCGCTGGCGCTGCGCGCGCTGACCTGATCGCGGTACGCTGCCCCCATGCGCCGCGCGCTCCCGCTGCTGGTGCTGGCCGGGTGTGGCCGGCTCGACTTCGCGGTCCGCGCCGGTGGAGCCACCGACGGTCCCGACGCGCCCTCCGCCGCCGACGCCCGCCTCGACGCGGCGCCGTGTGGGGCGCCGCTGTGCGCCGATCCCTCGTTCGGCACAGGCGGCCTGGTCGTCATCGACGTCGGCGCGGTCGACAACGTCTCGTTCGCCGGCCAGGGCCTGGCGGTGCAGCCCGACGACCGGGTGGTGGTGGTCGGGCGCGGCGGCACCGCGGCCGACCTCGACCTGCTGGTGGTCCGCCTCGCCGTCGACGGCGGCCGGGATCCGAGCTTCGGGATCGGCGGGGTGGTCGAGCTCGACGGCGGCGGCCTGAACGAGGAGCTCAACGCGGTGACGGTCAGCGCCGACGGCAGCCTGCTCGTCGCCGGCGAGCGCGTGGACGGTCAGGCCCTGTACGCCCGGCTCGGCGCCGACGGCGCGCCGCTCGGGGCGGGCGTGGTGCGGCCGCCGATCGGCAGCGTCGACGGCGCCTCGTTCAACGGCGTGCGCGAGGATTCGGCCGGCCGGATCTGGCTGGGCGGCCAGGCCCGCTACAGCGGCCAGGGCACGAGCATGGTGCTGGCGCGCCAGCTCGCCGCCGGTGGGGTCGACCCCATGTTTGGTCCGGGCTGGCGCGGCTACGATCTCAGCATGGGCGACGAGTTCGGCGGGCTCATGCTGCCCGTCGGCGGCGGCATGTACGTCGTCGGCCACAGCTACCTGGGTGCGGCCACCAGCTTCGCCGGCGTGGTGCTGCGGGTCGGCGCCGACGGCTCGCTCGAGCCGAGCTTCGGCAGCGCCGCCTTTCCCGGTGCAGCGGTGATCGACCCCGGGCCCGGCGCCGACCGCCTGTTCACCATCGCCGGTACCAGCGCGGGGCAGATCCTCGCCGGGGGCACGGTCGACGTCGTCGGCGGCAGCGACGCGCTGGTGGTCGGCTTGACCAGCACGGGGGCGCTCGACCCGGCCTTCGGCGCCGGCGGGCTCGCCACCTTCGACCGCGCGGCCGACGAGGAGGTGCGGGCGCTGGCCGTGCTCGCCGATGGCCGGATCGTCGCCGGGGGCATCACCCGCCCGGTCGGTGGCGAGGCCGGCGCCCTGGTGGTGCTCGACGCCGCTGGCACGATGGTCGCCGAGCTCGACGTCAGCCCGCTGACCCAGGTGCTGGCGCTGGCCATCGACAGCGCCGGCCGGGTGGTCGTGCTCGGCACCGTGGTCCGGGCCGACCGCGACCTCGCGGTCCGGCGCTTCGTGGTGCCCTGAGTCCAGCGATCTCGACGGGTTACATGGCAGAGCCGTCATCCCGTCGACGGCCGTCAGGCGGCGATCGTAGGGTCCGGCCGTGGCCAAGCTGTACTTCCGCTACGGGACCATGGACTCCGCCAAGACGCTCAACCTGCTGGCGGTTGCCCACAACTACCGCAAGCAGGGCAAGCGCGTGCTGCTCCTCAAGCCGCGCCTGGACGACCGGTTTGGCTCGACCAAGATCGCCTCGCGCAGCGGGCTCGAGGCCGACGCCGACCTGCTGGTCGACGCCGACACCACGCTCGACCCGGCCGACTTCGCCGGCCTCGACTGCGTGCTGGTCGACGAGGCCCAGTTCCTGTCACCGGCGGTGGTCGACGAGCTGCGCCGCATCTCGGTCACCCCCGGCGTGCCGGTCATCTGCTACGGCCTGCGCACCGACTTCAAGACCCGGCTGTTCCCGGGCTCGCAGCGCCTGATGGAGCTGGCCGACGCCATCGAGGAGGTCAAGGTCACCTGCCAGTACTGCCAGAAGAAGGCGACCTGCAACCTGCGGCTGGTCGACGGCCAGGCCGCGATCGATGGCCCGCAGATCCAGCTCGGTGCCGACGAGCAGTACGTGCCGGTGTGCTGGAGCCACTACGACCGCCTGACCCAGGCCGCCGCCGCGCGCGCCAGCAGCGGCGACGGCGTGTTGCCGCACTGAAGGCGCCGACCGGCGTCGGTCAGGTCGGGTCGCGCGGCGTGGCCAGCGCCGGTTGGCCTGGCGGCGTCGCCAGCAGGACGAGCAGGCCGACCGCGCCGAAGATCAAGCCGAGCACCGCCCAGCCGAGGGGGTTGCGGTGGCGCATGTTGGCAAAGCCGGCGGAGGTGAAGGCGAACAGGAGAAGGATGGCGAGGTTGTCGACGCTGAAGTCTTGCATGGGAGGCTCCTGTGGATGGCGGGGTGGGGTGGCGGGGTCGTTCACTTCCACCAGGCGACCGCGCCCTCGGCCAGCCGCATCGGCTGGGCCGGGCCGGCCGCGGGCGTGGTGGCCGCGACGGCTTCGCCCGTGGCGCGCGGCAGGAGCGCCAGGACCAGCAGGCCGAGCCAGCCGAACAGGAGGCCGGCGAAGAACCAGCCGATGATGCTGCGGTTGCGGTTGCTGGCGACGATGGCGCAGATCGAAGCGAAGACGATGCCGAAGGTGATGTACAAGCTCATGATGTCCTCCTGGTGGCGCGTGTTCTCGGCCGGCCTCGCCGGCGGTTGCGTTGCGATTTCTCGTCGCGGCGTGCTGGTGACCCTGGCCGCGCTCGCCCTGGTCGTGCTCGGCGCGGCGCCGTCGGCCCGGGCCGACGTGCCGTCGCCCGACGTCGAGGCGTGCGGCGGCAAGGCGGTCGGGCAGGCCTGCGGTCCGGGCCGGGTGTGCCAGACCGACACCTGCAGCCGGGGCCGGCCCGGGCCGGACGGGCAGATGCAGATCAGCTCGTGGGAGTGCGTGCGCTGCGTCGAGGGTGCGGCCGCCGGGGCTGGCGGCGGTGGTGGCGGCGGCTCGACCGGGCTCATCGCCGGGATCGTGATCGGCGTGCTGATGGTCGGCGGCGGCGTGTACCTGGCCTACCGGAAGTCGCGGCGGTGATGCTGCCGGCGCTGGCCGGCGCCGCGACGACCCTGCGCGGCGCACGCGGCGTGGTGGTCGCGCTGGCGCTGGCCGCGCTGGCGCTGGCGGCGCCGATCGCCGTGCTGGTGGTGGCGCCGCTGCTGCTCGGGCTGCCCCACGTCGCGGCCAGCGCCCGGATCGTCCTCGGCGACCGCGGCCTGGTCCGGCACGCGCGCACCGTGCTGGTCGCGCTCGGTCCGCTCGCGCTCATCGCCGTCGGCCGCGCACACGCGACCTGGAGCGGCGGCGCGGCGCCGTGGCTCGAGCTCGGCCTGGCCGGCTTGGCCCTGCTGGCCACCGCGCTGGTCGCGGCCGGCGGCTGGGCCCGCCGCCTCGGCGTCGCCGGCGTGGTCGTCGCGGTGACCGCGCTCGCGCTGCGCTGGCCCGGCCCGGCCATGCTGGGGTTGCTGCACGGCCACAACCTGGTCGCGCTCGGCCTGCTGGTCGCGTGTGCGCGCGACCGCCGCGGCGCCGGGTTGATCGTCGTCGTGGTGGGGCTGGTGCTGGCGGCGATCGGGCTCGGCCTGCTCGACCACGCGCTCGGCGACGGCCGGCTGGCCGGGCTGTCGCTCGAGGGTGCCGCCGCGGTGCTGGCGCCGGGGGCAGGCGCGGCGTGGGGGCCGCGGATCGTCGTCGGTTATGCGCTGCTGCAGCTGGTGCACTACGCGGCCTGGCTGGGCTGGCTGGCGCCGCCGCCCGCGCCAGGCCTCGGGCTGCGGTGGCGCTGGCAGCTGGTGCTGGCCGCGCCGCTGCCGCTCCTGGTGCTCGGCGGCGTCGCGCCGACCCTGGTCACCCGCGACGCCTACCTGGCGCTGGCCTTCGTCCACGTGTGGTGGGAGCTGGTGGCGGTGGTCGACCGGCTCGCCGGTGCGCGGCGCTCGCACGTGACGATCCGACCATGACCACGCTGTGGCTGCTGGCGTTCGTGTGGACGCTGGCGATCGAGCTGCCGGTGTGGGTGCTGGTGCTGGCGCCGCCGCCGGCGCGCTGGTGGGCGGCGCCGGCGCTGGCGCTCGGGCTCAACGCCCTGACCCACCCGCTGCTGTGGCTGGCCTGGCCCATCCGCGCGCCGTACTGGTGGTCGGTCTGCACCGGCGAGGTGGCGGTGGTCGTCGTCGAGGCGGCGCTGGCGGCGCTGGGTGCGCGCGCCGGCGGCTGGTCGGTGCGGCGGGCGGTGCTGGCCGCCGTGCTGGCCAACCTGGCCTCGACCCTGTTCGGCCTGGGGTTGTGGCGCTGGTGGCCGTGGTGAGCTTGGCCGGGGCCGCCGCCTACAGCCGCAGGAACCGGATCAGGTCGAACTCGGCCTCTTCCTCGCGATCCTCGGTCCCGGCCCGTCGGCTCCACGACCGGGCCAGGCCGCAGCGGATGCACAGATCGATGTCGCGCCCGCCCAGCCGGCTCTGCAGCACGTAGCGGACGACCGCGAACTCGCCGCAGCCGGCGCACTCGTGGCCGAGCGGGTCGTCGTGCTTGAACCCGCGCTTGACCAGGGCCCGGCGGAGCTCGTCGACGCGACTCGGATCGATCTTGGCCATGGCAGCTCGTTCAGTTGAGGTCGGCCCGTTGCGCCCGCCAGTCGGCGAACAGGGCGTGGAAGCGAGGGTCGGTCAGGAGCGCGCCCAGGTCGCGATCCATCTCCATCTTCTCGATGTGGTCGTAGCCGTGCTCGATCGCCATCCGCACCTGCTCGAGCGCGCGGACCGCGTCGCCGGCGGCGGCGAAGGCACACGCCGCCGAGTGGAAGATGTACGGGTTCTCGCTGGCGAAGCGCTGCGCGCCCTCGGCGATGGTGCAGGCCCGTGGGAAGTCGCCCAGCGCGTGGGCGTGGATGCAGGCGTTGTTCCACGCCATCACGTACGCGGCCCGCGCCGTCTCGTCCGAGGGTGGCGGCTCGGGCAGGGTGATGACCCGCGCCAGGATGGCCAGGCCGTGTGCGCGCGCGACCGGGAAGCTGGCGTTGTACAGGTGAGGCACCAGGGTCACCCGCGACGGCAGGCTGGCCAGGTAGGCGTCGAGCTGGTCCGGCGCCTTGTCGGCGACGCGGGTGGTCAGCTCGGCCAGGTCGGCGTCGTCGAGGCGGGCCATCAGCGCGGCCGGGACCAAGGCGAGCGCCTCGCCGGTGTGGTCGGGCGCGTACTGCAGGGTCTCGGCCAGGAAGTGGCCGCGCAGCTCGGGCTCGTCGTCACCGGCGGCATGCGCCAGGGCCTCGGCGAACCGCCCCTGCCGGATGAGCACGGTGCACAGGTAGCCCTTGGCCTCCGAGCGCACGTCGAAGCCGATGGCGCGCAGCAGCAGGCGCTCGGCGGTGGCGGCGTCGGCCGGCTGCTCCGGGTCGTGGCTGAGCGCCAGCTCGATCAGCATGGCGGCGACCTCGCGCCGGTCCCACAGGGTCTGGCTGGTGGCCCAGGCCAGGGCCGCTGCCTCGCCCAGGCGGTGGAAGCGCTCGCCCAGCGGGTTGCCGGCCAGGACGAAGGTCCCGCGCTCGCCATCGCGCGCCTGCAGCGAGACGTCGGACTGATCGAACCGGGCCCACGCCACCGGCAGCACCTCGTGCAGGCGGCCGAGGATCCACATCAGGAAGTGGATCTGCTCGGGGCCCGAGGCCGGCACGACGAAGCGCTCGATCCACAGGAGGGCGGACCGCCGCTCCCGATCGTGGATGACGTCGGCGCCCTGGAAGGCCTCGAACTGCGGGAGGCGCTCGTCCTGGTAGGCCGACAGCCACAGCGCGAAGAAGGCGTTGATCACGCTGTCCTCGCCCTCGAGTCGATCCCCGCCCAGCTTGACGGCCACGCCGAAGTCCTCCCAGTCGAAGTCCTCGAGGATCTCGGGGTAGTGCTCGAGCGGGAAGTTGACCGCGGACTCGGTCGGCGGCGGCCCGTTGCGCCAGTGGCTCTCGCCGGGGTCGGTCGACCAGCCATCCTCGTCCCCGTCGTCGTCGTCGTCGCCGTCGTCCTCGCCGTCCTCGTCGACCTCGTCTTCGTCGAGGTCGGGCGGTGCGTCGGGCGCGGCGTACAGCACCGAGGGACGCCCGGTCCGGTCGTCGTCCTCGCCGGGGCCTGCCTCGCCGACGGCCCCGGTCGGCACGCTGGCACCGGCGCTCGGCTCGTCCTCGTCGTCGTCGTCGTCGTCGTCGTCGTCGTCGTCGTCGTCGTCCTCGTCGTCCTCGTCGTCCTCGTCCTCGCCGTCGGCCTCATCAGCGTCGTCATCGTCCGCGACCGGCGCGCTGGCGGCCAGCTCCTGCCAGGCCACGCCGTCGATGGCGGTCTCGACCTTGACGAACCACGCCGCGTCGATGTCGAACGCCTCGGCCAGCGCCTGGGTGGTGGCGCGATGCCGCTCGAGCTCGTCGCGGCCCGGCGGCGCCCACGGGATGGCGACCAGCTGCCGTGGCGACCCCTCCGCGCGTTCGTGGTCGGGTGGCTCGGTCATGCCGGACTCGGCCAGGCGGGCCAGGATCGCGACCTGCTCGTCGGCCGTGAGCTGCCTGGTCGAGCGCAGCACCAGCACTCCGCGGGCGAGATCGGTGACACGAGCGTCGAGGCCACGGATCAGCATTCGATGATGTTGACCGCCAGCCCTCCGCGGGCGGTCTCCTTGTACTTGGAGCTCATGTCGGCGCCGGTCTGCCGCATCGTGCGGATGACCTTGTCGAGCGAGACCTTGTGGGTGCCGTCGCCCTGCAGCGCCAGCCGGGCCGCGTTGATGGCCTTGACCGCGCCCATCGCGTTGCGCTCGATACAAGGCACCTGGACCAGGCCGCCGATCGGATCGCAGGTCAGGCCGAGGTTGTGCTCCATGCCGATCTCGGCCGCGTTTTCGGACTGGGCCGGCGTTCCGCCCAGGATCTCGGCAAGCCCACCGGCGGCCATCGAGCACGCCACCCCGACCTCGCCCTGGCAGCCGACCTCGGCGCCGCTGATCGAGGCGTGTTTCTTGTACAGGCCGCCGATCGCGGCGGCGGTGAGGAGGAAGCGCGCCACGCCGTCGTCGTCGGGGTTGGGCGTGAACCGCTGGTAGTAGGTGATGACCGCCGGGACGATGCCGGCGGCGCCGTTGGTGGGCGCGGTCACGACCCGGCCGCCGGCGGCGTTCTCCTCGTTGACCGCCAGCGCGAACAGGTTGACCCAGTCCATGATGAGGAGCGGGTCGTTGCCGCGGTCGTTGGCGCGCAGGCGGCGGTGCAGCGCGGCGGCGCGGCGCTGCACCTTCAGGCCACCGGGCAGGATGCCCTCGCGCTCGCAGCCGCGGCGGACGCAGGCGTCCATGGCGCGCCAGATGGTGAGCAGCCGGGCCCGGACCTCGTCGGGCGACAGCCCGAGCGCGGCCGCCTCGTTGGCCAGCATGAGCGAGGAGATGGCCAGGCCGTGGTCGCGGCACTGCGCCAGCAGCTCCTCGCCGCTGTCGAACGGGTACGGCACCGGCCCGGGTGCGGCAGCGGCGCCGGCGACCGCCGACGCGCCGAGTTCGTCGATGACGAAGCCACCACCGACCGAGTAGTAGATCCGCTCGACCACCAGCGCGCCGGCGCGGTCGAGGGCGCGAAAGCGCATGCCGTTGGAGTGCAGCGGCAACGCCTCCCGGCGGTGGAACACCAGCGCGCTGGCCGGGTCGAAGCCGACCACGTGGTCGCCGAGCAGGCGCAGCGTGTGGTCGCGCCCGACCTGGGCCAGGCGGGCGTCGATGCCGTCGAGGTCGACGCTGGCGGGCTCGTCACCCTCGAGGCCGAGGATGATGGCCTTGTCGCTGCCGTGACCCTTGCCGGTGAAGGCCAGGCTGCCGAACAGCTCGACCGTCACCGCCGCGGTGCGGGCCAGCGCGCCCCCCTCGGCCAGGCGCTCGGCGAAGCGCCGGGCCGCTCGCATCGGCCCGACCGTGTGCGAGCTCGACGGGCCGATGCCGATCTTGAAGATGTCGAAGGCGCTGATGTGCATGAAGGGGCGCGACCCGGCTTCCGACCTTCATGCTGCCACAGATCACGCGCCCGGTTCGGCGCTGGCCCGGGCTATCGCACCGCGGCGGTGACCGGCGTGAACGTGGTTGGAGACGAAGTCAGAACAGGATGCGGGTGCGGATGCTGGTCGGCAGCTCGCCGACCTGGCGCCGGACCTCCTGCGACACGTCCTGGTCGAGGTCCATCACCAGGTAGCCGATCTCGCTGTCGGTCGACAGCACCTGGGCCCGGATGTTGGCGCCGACGTCGGACACGATCTTGTTGATGTCGCGCAGCACGCCGGGCACGTTGCGGTGGACGTTGAGGATGCGGTGGGTACCACGGGTGAACGGGACCTCGACCTGCGGGAAGTTGACCGCGCCGGTGGTGGTGCCGGCGTTGACGTACTTGAGCAGCGCCGCCGCCACCTCGCGGCCGATGGCCTCCTGCGCCTCCTCGGTCGAGCCGCCGATGTGCGGCGTGAGCAGGACGTTGGGCAGCTCGCGCAGCGGCGAGGAGAACACGTCGCTGGCGCCCTCGGGCTCATCGGGGTAGACGTCGACGGCGGCTCCGGCCACGTGGCCGCTGCGCAGCGCCGCCGCCAGCGCGTCGAGGTCGACCACCGAGCCGCGGCTGGCGTTGAGCAGGTAGCTGCCACGCTTCATCCGGGCCAGCTCGGCCGCGCCGATCATGCGCTCGGTCTGTGGGGTGGCCGGGACGTGCAGGGTCACGAAGTCGGAGGTCGCGAGCAGCTCGTCGAGGTCGGCCAGGGCCGCGTTGTTGCCCATCGGCAACCGGGCCGCGACGTCGTAGAACGCCACCCGCAGGCCCATCGCTTCGGCCAGCACCCCGACCTGCCGGCCGATGTGGCCGTAGCCGATGATGCCGAGGTGCTTGCCGCGCACCTCGTGGCTGCCGACCGCGACCTTGCGCCAGCGCCCGGCGTGGACCTCGCGGCTGCGGTCGCCGAGGTGGCGGGCCAGCACGATGATCTCGGCGATGATCATCTCGGCCACGCTGCGGGTGTTGGAGAACGGCGCGTTGAAGGCCGGCACCCCGGCCCGGTTGGCGGCGGCGGTGGCGATCTGGTTGGTGCCGATGCAGAACGCGCCGACCGCGAGCAGGCGGCGCGCCTCGGCCAGCGCGGCCGCGGTGACCTGCGTCTTGGAGCGGATGCCGAGGACGTGGACGTCCCGCATCCGCTGGATCAGCTCGGGCTCGGGCAGCGCGCTCGGCAGCAGCTCGACCGCGAACCCGTCGGCGGCGAGCAGGTCGCGCGCGACCGGGTGGATGTTCTCGAGCAGGAGGACCTTGATCTCGGACTTGGGGAACGAGGTGGGAGCGGCCGTCATCGCGCCGACCGTACCAGGGGACGAGGCTGGCCGCCCGTCACGGGCTCGACACCGGGCCGGCGTCGGGGCAGTCGTCGAACGGGTTGTGCAGGCCGTCGACGCACTTGCTGCGTCGGCGCATGCGGCAGGTCACGGTCTTGTCGTGATCCCAGGTCACGGCGACCGTGCCATCGACGTGCCCCTCGGCGCTGCACCGGACCTGGGCCTGGGTTCCACGCGGCTCCTGCATGGTCACGCCGCCCGAGCCGCGGAACGTCCGCCCCAGGTACACAGTGGACCGCGCCGGCTCGGTCAGCACCTTGACCGTCACCGGCGGGCCGGTCACCACCTCCGCCGCGTCGGCTTGCCGCCCGTGGCCCGCCCCGACGCGGGCGTCGACCGGGCCACGCGCCACCACGGCGGCGTCGGCGAGCTCGGCGGTCGGCACCTTCGCCGGCGCGGCGTCGCTCACGCGGACCGCGATCATCGCCGCGTCGGCCGGCATGGCGGCCTGGTCGCCGTCGCCGCCGCGACCCTGCCCCCACAGCGCGAAGGCCGCGCCGCCGGCGCCGGCGGCCAGGACCAGCACGACCAGGACGAGCATCCGGCCGCGGCCGCGTCGACCCGGCGTCGGCTCCGGAAGGTCCTGCTGGCTGTCTCGCGCCAGCAGGTGTTCGAACGCCGACGCCGACGGGTTGCTGACGAAGGCCGGCTCGTCGACGTAGCGGCGCTGGGTCGACTCCGGTCGGCGTCGGCCGCCCGGGGTGGTGAGCGGGCCGTCGTTGACGGTGGGGGGCGCGCTCGGATCGGGGCCGGAGTCGCGCCGGGTCCGGTCGACCTGGGTCGGGGTGCCGTCGGCCTCGGCGCTGGCGCCGGGTGGCAGGGCCGGCAGCTGATAGGCCTGCGCCGCCGCGGTGCTGACTGGCTCGGCCAGCGATCCGCCGCTGGCCGCCTCGAGCGCGACGACCAGCTCGGCCATCGTCTGGTAGCGCTCGGCCGGCTTCTTGGCCAGCGCGCGCATGACCACCTGCTCGAGCGCGGGCGGGATGGTCAGATCGGGTCGGACCCGGCTCGGCGGCTCGACTGGATCGAGCATCTGCATGGCCAGCGTCCGCACCACCGAGTCGCCCCGGTGCGGGACCCGGCCGGTCAGCAGCTCGTAGGCGATGGTGCCGAGGGCGTAGATGTCGGCCCGGCCATCGACGTCGCCCCGGCCCGACGCCTGCTCCGGCGCCATGTACTCGGGCGTGCCGAACACCGAGCCGGCCCGGGTCAGCTTGGGCCCGTCGCCGCGCTCGCCGCCGACCGGGATCACCTTGGCGATGCCGAAGTCGACGATCTTGACGAAGTCGTGCCGGCCGTCGCGCTCGAGCAGGAAGACGTTGTCGGGCTTGAGATCGCGGTGGACGATACCCTTGGTGTGGGCCGCGCCGAGCGCCCGCGCCATCTGGGCGATGATGCGGATGACCCGGGTCGCTGGCATCACGCCGCCGACGCGCAGCGCGTGGCCGAGCGTGACGCCGTCGATCAGCTCCATGACCTGGTAGGTCAGGCCATCCGCGGTCGTGCCGAAGTCGGTCACGTCGACGATGTTGGGGTGGCCGATACGCGAGGCCGCCTTGGCCTCCTGCACGAAGCGCTTGATGGTCGCGGCCTCGCGCATCACTTCGCGCTTGAGCACCTTGATGGCCAGCGGCCGCTCGATCACCGCGTGCCGGGCCGCGAACACCACGCCCATGCCGCCCTCGCCCAGCTTGCGGTCGATGTGGTACCGGCCGTCGAGGGTCTGCCCGATCATCCGGTCGTACTCGCTCTCGTGCGCGCGCATCGCCGACAGCGCCGAGTCGGTGTTGGTGTGGGCCGAGTGCGAGCGGAAGGTCTGCAGCTGGACCTGGGCCGGCATGATCGCCGAGGCCAGCGTCACCGGCTGCTCGACCGCCGGCATCGCGACCGACGCCACCGTCGGCGTGCTGTCGGTGACGAGGGTCAGCGTCTGCCCGTCATACGGGCAGTAGCCGGCGACCTCGAACACCCGCTTGCACGTCGGGCACGTGTGGAACGCCACCCGGCACCCGATCGGTCAGCGCCCGGTCCGAACGTCGTCGTACAGGGTAGTGCGGAAGTACACGAACGCCTCCGACGCCTCGCCCTCGTCGCCGACGACGAGGATGGTGCGGTTGGCGCCGAACGGGACCGCCGCCACCGACTTGCCGTACTTGGCGCCGGTCTCGGGCGTGGCGTCGCTGAGCGTGAGCAGCTCGGCCCCGGCCGGCGACAGCACCTTGACCTGGCCAGCGCCCGACACCCCGCCGGCGGCGATGTTGGGGATGCCGACGATGAGCTCGGGCGGCAGCGTCGAGTCGTCGACGTTGCCGATCGTGAGCGAGCCGAGGTCCGGCACCGGGTAGGCCGCCTCGATGAGGGGCGCGCCGCTGGCGAAGTTGAGGATCGACACCTTGCCGGCCTCGCCCAGCGTCGACAACACCAGGCGTGGCCCGGCCCCGAGGTCGGCCAGCAGCAGGCGGGAGCCGGGGCCCATCGGCAGGGCGCCGGTCAGCTCGCCCAGCACGCCGCACATCGGCAGGGCCGGCTGGGTGCCGTCGCCGGTCACCGTGGCCGGGTCGAGCAGCCAGACCCGGCCGTTCTCGGGCACCGACAGGTCGACGTTGGGCGCGCTGGCGACGACGATGTCGGCCACGGCGTCGCCGGTGACGTCGCCGAAGCTGATGGCGAACGCCTCTTCGCCCTGCAGCGAGCAGCCGAGGAAGGTGCCGGCGCCGGCGCGATCGAGCCGGAGCACCTGGTCGGTCCGGGCGATCCACATCTCGGCGTCGGACGCGCCGAAGGCCAGGCCGTGCGAGACCTTGCCGCCGAACAGCGTGTTGGGCGCCTGCGGCGGCTCGTACGGCCCGCCCGACAGCGCGCCGGTGGCGGCGTCGACGACGATGACCTTGGTGTTGGCGCGCGGGTCGTTGTCGGCCGCGGTCACCACCACCAGCGCCACCTCCGAGGTGGTCGCGCTGCCGATCATCAGCTGCTGCTCGGCGAAGTTGGTCTCGAACACGGCGAGGTCGCTGATGGGCTGGGTGGTCGGGACGACCGTGCGCTTGCCGGCGGCGTCGTAGCGCAGGCTGGCCAGGGCCGCCCCGTTGCGGGCCAGCACGGTGATGGTGGTGCCGTCGGCGGCCGAGCCGGCGATACCCTCGACGAAGCTCTCGCCCCAGCGACCGGACGCGACGCTGTCGGGCGCTCCGACCGCCTCGACCCAGGTGTCGTCCTGCAGCTCGTCGAACTTGCTCCACAGGCAGCCGGAGCCGAGGCCGACGCAGGCCAGGGCGGGAACGGTGAGACGGAAGCCGATCGTGCGCATCACCAGCTCACCTCCATGCCGAGGCCCGCGTACGTCGGGCCGACCTGCGGGCTGAACCCGACCGCGCCGACATCGAGGATGGCGGTCGACGGCAGGCCCTTGTCGCGGAACGTGTAGTAGATCGCGGTCAGCGCGGTCACCCCGCCGAGCACGAACGCGCCGTCGGCGACCCAGGCGTAGATCTTGCCGCGCAGGAAGCGCGGGTCCTCGCTGTCGACCGGCGGGGTGCCGGCCATGATGTCGGCGTCGAGCTCGTCGCGCAGCTTGTTGCTCTGCAGGCCGGCGTAGGCGCCGCCGCCGAGGAACACCGCCGACAGCGCGTAGGCGGCGATGGCGTCGCTCCGGCTCGGCTTCTTGGCCAGGCTGACCTTGATCGAGGTCTCGGTCTTGGCCTGGACCTCGATCCGGCGGGTGTACGACTTGTAGCCGTCGCGGCTGACCGTGACGCGGTGCCAGCCTTCGCGCAGCGCCTTGCGGCACGGGCCGCGCTCGCACAGCAGCTCGCCGTCGGCCCAGATCGAGCTCTGCTCGATGTCCTGGCCGCGCACGTAGACGTAGCCGACCGGGCCGCCCTTGAGCGTGACCGCCACCTCGGCCGTCTCGCCGGCGATGACGTCGAGCTCCTTCTCGACCTCGTCGTAGCCCTCGGCCGTGACCCAGATCTTGTGCTTGCCCGGCTTGAACTCGGTCTTGAGCGGGGTCTTGCCGATGGCGCCGACGGTGCGATCGTCGGCGTAGACCTCGGCGCCCGGCACGTTGGAGGTGATCTCGACGCGGCCGAAGAAGCTGGCCTCCGACATGTCGAGCTTGAGCACGGTCAGGCGATCGGGGTTGGCGGCGATCTTGGAGTCGGCCGCCTTGTAGCCCTCCTTCTCGACGATGACGAGGTGCTCGCCTTCGAGCTGACCGCTCCACGGCGTCGTGCCGAACTTGCCCTTGCTCTTGTCGTCGAGATAGATGGTCGCCCCGGTCGGCTCGCTCTCGATGACCAGGAGGCCGCGCACCTTGACGTCGCCGAGGTTCTGCACCTCCTGCGACGGTGCGGTGGTGGCCGGGTTGGGCGCCGTCCCGGGCGGCACGACCGGCGCCGCCTTGAGCCGCTTGATCTCGGCCTCGAGGACGGTGATGGCCTTCTCGACCTTGGCCTTGTCGCTCGCGGCCGGGTCGGCCTGGAGGTAGCGCTTGTAGCCCTCGACCGCCTTCTCGTAGGCGGCGACGTCGGCGCCGGCCTTGCCCTTCATGTGGAAGGCGG
Source organism: Kofleriaceae bacterium (assembly GCA_018058095.1). Taxonomy (GTDB): domain Bacteria; phylum Myxococcota_A; class Polyangia; order Haliangiales; family Haliangiaceae; genus JABFXX01. The sequence goes on along the minus strand of JAGPCO010000040.1, from coordinate 15,690 downwards.
CGGCGCTGTTGTAGAGGAACTGCGGGAACGGGCGCGACTCGTACGCCTTGAGGAAGCCGGCGGCGGCCTCGTCATAACGCTTGGCCACGTAGTCGTCCTGGGCCCGGTCGAACGCTGCTTGTGCTGCGACCAGGGCGCCGTCATCGGCGGCGAAGGCGGGTCGCGCCAACGCCGTCACCAGCCCCATCACCAGCACGAGCGTGGCCGAAATCACGAGTCTTCGTCGTAGGTTCATCCAGTTGCCCCTTCGGCCGGGAAGGATAGCCGGTTCTGCCCGGTGTCGCCAGGGCAGGGCGCGACCTGGTCAGAACGCCGATGGGTCGACGGCCCGACCGTCGGCCTCGCACACGTAGTCGTCGAGGCCCGTGCACACGGTGTCCTCGGTCCCCTCCGTCCCCGGGGTGGCCTGGATGGCGCCGCAGTCGTCCCCGTCGGGGTCGCCCGGGGCCCAGCGCAGGAAGGCGGGCGAGCCGACCACCGTGAGGAACGTGCCCTCCGTCACCAGGTCGGAGAACCCGACCACCGCGTCGGCCATGCCCGCGGTGCGGATGATCGCGATCAGGTGGTCGAGCTCGGCCTCGTCCTCGATCACCGCCAGGTGGGCGCCCGGCTCGCTCGCCTCACACCGCGCCTCGAGCTCCTGCCAGGTGCCGGCCACCGGCGTGTTGGCCACCACCAGGTAGCAGCTGCCGCCGCTCGGCGTGAAGGTGGCCGGGCACGGCGGGCCATCGACCGGCGCCGGCGCGGCGTCGGCGACCGCCTGCGTCGCGGGCGCGAAGTCGATCCGGCCACACGAGGCGAGCAGCACGGCGCCGAGCAGGTGCAGGTCGACCCGGGCCATGCCTCACCCGCCCTCCGCCGCCGGCACGAAGCGGACGTTGGCGCCGAGCGGTGAGCGGTCGGTCCGGGCCGTGTTGGCGGCGATCTGGTCGTCGGCGTACCCGAGCGCGACCCCGAGCAGGATGGTCTCGTCGGCCGGCAGCGCGAGCTCGGCCCGCAGCACGTCGGGGTAGGCCGCGACCGAGGCCATGGCGCAGGTGGCCACCCCGGCCGCGGTCGCCGCCGCCAGGAGGAGGCCGAGCCAGACGCCGACGTCGACGAAGGCGTACGGCCCGAGCCGGCGGTCACACGCCACCACCGCCAGGTGCGGCGCGTCGAAGAAGGCGTAGTTGCGCAGCCAGGCGTCGTAGCGGCCGGCCTTGTCGTCGCGGGCCACGCCCATGGCCCGGTACAGCGCCCCGCCACACACCTTGCGGTGGGCGTCATACGGCTCGGGGTAGGTCATCGGGAAGGCGACGTCGGGGTGGGGCAGGCTGGTCCGGGCCGCCTGCTGCATGGCCTGCGCCAGCGCGGCGGTGCGCGGCGGGTTGGTCACGGTGACCCGCCACGGCTGGACGTTGCACCACGACGGCGCCTGCTGCGCCGCCGCGAAGATCGCCTCCAGCGTCGGCGCCGGCACCGGCGTCGGCGCAAAGCCGCGCACGCTGTGGCGCCGGGCCAGGACGGCGTGCAGGTCGGGCAGCGAGGTCACGACGCCACCGGCGTCGAGCCGGCACCGTCGGGACCCTTGACCAGCTCGCGGATGCGGTAGATGCCGGTCGAGTGGCCGTCGGAGAACACCACGCCGACGCCGTAGTTGCCGACCAGGCTCATGTCCTTGATCGTGATGTCGGCCGGCACCGTCGTCGGGTCGAGCAGGGGCAAGCCGGAGTGCTCCGACACGCACAGGGCGCAGGTGCAGCGCAGGCGCAGGGTCCGGGTCGGCCAGGTCACCTCGGTGTCGTCGTCCCACACGAAGCGGACCTGGGCCTGACCGAGGCCGATGATCTCGACGGGGCTGACCATGGCCGCGGGTGATATCACGGCCGCGCGCAGCCCGCCTGGAATCTGCTATGACCCGCCGCGCGTTGATCCCGCGTCCCCGCCTCGAGCCCTCGCCCCTGGAGCCCGCCATGTTCCGCAAGCACGACACCAAGATCCACTTCGTTGGCATCGGCGGCATGGGCATGTGCGGCATCGCCGAGGTGCTGGCCAACATGGGCTACCAGGTGTCGGGCTCGGACAACAACGACACCGAGATCACCCGGCACCTGGCCGGCATTGGCTGCAAGGTGGCGCAGGGCCACCGGGCCGACCACCTGGGCGAGGCCGACGTCGTCGTCGTGTCGTCGGCCATCAAGGGCTACAACCCCGAGGTCGAGGCGGCCCGGGCCCGGCAGATCCCGGTCATCCCGCGGGCCGAGATGCTGGGCGAGCTGATGCGCATGAAGTACGGCATCGCCGTCGCCGGCGCCCACGGCAAGACGACGACGACGACGATGGCCCACTCGGTGCTGATGGCGGCCGGGCTCGACCCGACCGCGGTCATCGGCGGCCGGGTCAACTCGCTCGGCCTGGCCAACGCGCGCTGGGGCAAGAGCGACTACCTGGTGGCCGAGGCCGACGAGAGCGACGGCTCGTTCCTGACCCTGACGCCGACCGCGGCCATCGTCACCAACATCGACGCCGAGCACCTCGATCACTACGGTACCTTCGACAACGTCAAGAAGGCGTTCACCGACTTCTGCAACCGCGTGCCGTTCTACGGGCTGTCGGCGCTGTGCCTCGACAACCCGGGCGTGCAGGCCATCCTGCCCAACCTGACCAAGCGCTTCACCACGTTCGGCGTGGCGTCGCAGGCGGTGTACCGGGCCCGCAACGTGCGCCACGACGGCCTGACCACCCGCTTCGTGGCCTGGCGCAAGGCCGACGAGCTGGGCGAGGTCATGTTGCCGATGCCGGGCCAGCACAACGTGCTCAACGCCCTCGGCGTGCTGGCCGTGACCGACTTCCTCGGCATCGAGTTCGCGACCTACGTCAAGGCCATCGCCCAGTTCGAGGGCATCCAGCGCCGGTTCACCGTGCGCGGTGAGGTCGGCGGCATCACCGTCGTCGACGACTTCGGCCACCACCCGGCCGAGGTCCGCGCCACCCTGTCGGGCGCGCGCACCTCGTTCGCCGGGCGCCGGGTCATCGCCGCGTTCCAGCCGCACCGCTTCACCCGCACCCGCGACCAGTTCGCCGAGTTCGCGCGCAGCTTCTACGACGCCGACAAGGTCGTGTTGTGCGACGTGTTCGCTGCCGGCGAGAAGCCGATCGAGGGCGTGACCAGCGAGCAGCTGGTGCGGGCCATCAAGGACGCCGGCCACAAGGACGTGACCTACATCCCGCGCCGTGAGGACGTCGCCGCCTGGCTGGCCGAGCAGGTCCGCCCGGGCGACCTGGCCATCACCCTCGGTGCCGGCAACGTCCAGCTGTGCTGCAACGAGCTGATCGAGCTGCTCGAGAAGACCCGCGGCCCGGCCAGCCGCAAGAACCTGGTGCGGATCTGAGCCCGAGCGCGCGCGCGGGGAGGCGGCCATGAGCGGCGACGAGGTGGTGCTGGTCGGCGATGAGGCCCCGGTCGGGCACGCCGACGACGGCGCCGACGCCGGCGCGGTGCCCAACCCGCGCTCGGTGCTGAGCGCTGACGCCCGGGCGGCCCTGCGCGCCCTGCTCGGCGACGGCGTGCGCTTCGACCAGGCCCTGCGCCGGCACACCACCAACAAGACCGGCGGCCCGGCCGACGCGCTGGCCCGGCCCAGCACCATCGACCAGCTGGTCGCCCTGGTCCGCTGGTGCGCCGGCGCGACGCCGGCGCCGGTCCCGGTCACGGTGATCGGCGGCGGCTCCAACCTGCTGGTGCGCGACGGCGGAATCCGCGGCGTGGTGCTGGCGACCGACCGCCTGCGTGGCCTGCGCCTGCAGCCGCCGACGACGATCATCGCCGAGGCCGGGGTGCCGACCAGCAAGGTGCTGGCGCTGGCGACCCGGTCTGACCTCGGCGGCGTCGAGTTCCTCGGCGGCGTGCCCGGCTCGCTCGGCGGCGGCCTCATCATGAACGCCGGCACCTACCTGGGCGAGCTGACCGACGTCACCCGCCGCGTCACCTCGGTGGTGCTGGCCGACGGCGCGCTGGTGCAGCGCGACCACGCCGCCTGTGGCTTTCGTTATCGCGACAGCGACCTGCCGCCGACCGAGGTGGTGGTCGAGGCCGAGCTGGAGCTGCGGCCGCGCCCGCGCGCCGAGATCGAGGCGGCGGTGCGCGAGCTGCGCGCGCGCCGACACGACCGCGAGCCGAAGAAGGTGGCCAGCAACGGCTCGACCTTCAAGAACCCGCCCGGCGACTACGCCGGCCGCCTCATCGAGAGCGCCGGCTGCAAGGGCTGGCAGGTCGGCGACGCCTCGTGCTCGCCGGTGCACGCCAACTGGCTGGTCAACGTCGGCGCCGCCAGCGCGACCGACCTGCTGACGCTGATCGAGCGGGTCCGGGCCCGCGTGCGCGAGGTCCACGGCGTCGAGCTGCAGCTCGAGGTCAAGGTCCTGGGCGAGGACTGACCTGGGAACATCGATGCGGTACAACCCGGCCATGTCCAATCCGTGGAAGGACCGCGTGGTCGGCGTGGTCATGGGCGGCCTGTCGGCCGAGCGCGAGGTGTCGCTCAACACCGGCGTCGGCGTGCTGGCGGCGCTGCAGGAGCGCGGCTATCGCGCCGTCGCCATCGACTGGAAGGACGGCACCCGGCTGCCCGACCTGCTGGCCAGCGCCGGCGTGGCGGTGGTGTGGAACGCGCTGCACGGCACGTACGGCGAGGACGGCGCGGTCCAGGGCCTGTGCACGTGCCTCGGCATCGCCTGCACCGGCTCGGGTATCCTGGCCAGCGCGCTGGCCATGGACAAGGTCATGTCCAAGCGCATCTTCGAGAGCAACGGCGTGCCGACCCCGGCCTGGCGCCTCTTGCCCGGCGCGGCCGACGGCGGCCCGGTCGACGGCAGCGACGGCCCGGCCGCGCTGGCCGATCACCCGCTGCCGCTGGTGGTCAAGCCGGCCAACGAGGGCAGCTCGGTCGGGGTCAGCGTGGTCGAGGACCGGGCCGAGCTGGCCGCCGCGGTCGCGCTGGCCCGCCACCACCATGGCCCGGTCCTGGTCGAGGAGTACATCGCTGGCACCGAGGTCTTCGTCGGCATCCTCGACGGCGCCGTGCTCGGCTCGGTCGAGGTCAAGCCGGCCACTCGCTTCTACGACTACGAGGCCAAGTACAAGCGGACCGACACCAGGTACCTCATCCCGCCCGAGCTCGACCGCGCGATCGTGGCGCGGGCCGAGGAGCTGGCGCTGGCGGCGTACCGGGCGCTCGGCTGCACCGGCCACGCCCGGCCCGACCTGCGCATCCGCGCCGACGGCGCGCCGTTCGTGCTCGAGGTCAACACCCTGCCGGGCATGACCGGCACCTCGCTGCTGCCCAAGATCGCCAAGTCGATCGGCATGGACTACCCGACGCTGTGCGAGCGTATCCTGGCGTCGGCGCGATGAGGCGGGCCGCCTCGACGGTGTCGGTCGCGCTGGCGGTCGTCGCCTGCAACGCGGTGTCGCCGCCGCCGCTCATGCCCATGCACGCCGGCACCGCGCCGGCCGAGCGCGGCGCCACCACCGTCACCCTGGTCGTCGGCATGGCCGGCGAGATCCTGGGCGGCGACGGCGTCGGCGTGGCGGTGCGGGCCGAGCACCAGGCGACCGAGGCGGTCAGCGCCGGGGTCCAGCTCGGCGGCGGGCGCGGCAACGAGGGCCAGCTCGACGACAAGGATCCCAAGGTGACGCGCTGGCTGGTCGAGCTGCGCGGCTACGGCCGCACCGCGTCGCCGCGTCATGACTGGGCCGCCGGCCTGGCCAGCGTCGGGCTCAGCGCGATGGACACCGGCCTGGTCGCCGGCACGCTGGCGCTGGGCGGGGCGCTGTCCTTTCCCAACCGCTACGCCGTGCCGGCGCTCGGCACGTTCGCCGCCGTCAGCGTGCCGCTGCGGCGGGGGCGCCCGTTTGGCCATGGCGAGCCGGAGCTGGCCACCACCACCTGGTGGTACGGCGCCAGCCTCGGCCTGGGTGTACCCATCGGCGCCACCGGCAACACGCCGTCGATCGAGCTGGGCCTGGCCTACGGCGACGGCGGCAACGACTCGAGCCAGCTGTCGCTGTCGCTGGCCGACAGCCACCGGTTCTGACCGGGCGGGCGCGGGTCGGCGCTACGGGAAGTTCAGGACGCGTGGCGTGGTCACGTCGATCTGGCAGGTGAAGTCGTCACCCATGCACCCCCCGATGGTGCAGCCCGCCGCCCCGAGGTCCCCGGCCGTACACGCCGTCATCACTCCCTCGACCGAGAGGGGGCCGGAGAAGCTGGCCCGGGCCGAGCCCATCGGCGGGGTCGCCAGCGCGGGCGGAGTGGTGATCGTGGTCCGGGTCAGGGTCGTGGCCACCACGGCGAACCCCGGCGTCACGGTGGCGGAGATCGTCAGGTCGTCGGTGCCGAGCACGGTGGTCACCTTCTCATTCCGGACCCCGGAGACGAGGCAGCCAAGGCAGCTCCATCCGCTGACCTGGCCGCTGTCAGTGACCTCGGCGGTCAGCGCGATGTTGGTGCCGGCGTCGAGGGCGACCGGCGCACACGGCGCAACCGCCGTGCAGGTGCCGAGGTTGCCGGTGATCCGGTAGTCGTCTGTGCCCATGGTCTGCAGCGTCACCTTGGGCGTCCGCACGAACGTGTAGCCGACCACGCTGGTGCCGCTGTCCGGGCGCAGCACGCACGAGGTCGCGTCCTGCGAGGCGCACGGCCCGGTCCAGGAGTCGTCGGTGCGCCAGCGCCCGAGCTTGCCGGCGCTGGCGGTCAGCGTGATGGTGTCGGCCGGCAGGAAGCTGGCCTCGCACATCCCCCCGGCGCACGTGATGCCAGGCGGCTCCGACGTCACCACCTCGCCCGCCTCGCCGCCGACCACGGTCACGCTGACCGTGCGCCGGCCGGCGCCGAACGACGCACCGACGCGGTGGCTGGCCCCGCGCGGCAGGACGCAGTCGCCCAGGCCCGCGCAGTCGCCGCTCCAGCCCGCGAAGTCGGCGCCGATGGCGACCAGCGTCTCGCTGTCCGAGCCCTCCCACGGCACGTCGCACGCGGCGCTCCCGGCGGTGGAGTCGCACAGGACCTCGAGCGTGCCGCGCTGGACCTTGCCCGGACCGACCAGGTCGAGGTGCAGGACCGGCGTGCTCGGCGCGCAGCTCTGGCCCGGCTCGGCGCACAGGCCCGCCGAGCACACCAGGCCCTCGGCGCACGGCTCGGCCGCCGAGCAGCTGGCCGAGCACGGGTCGAGGGCGGCGCCGTCGTAGCAGCCGGTCAGGGCCAGCACCAGCGCCGTGGCCAGGACGCCTCCCATCGTGTGCGGCCCCCAGGCGCGGATCGGTCCAGTCATGGACTGCATTCGCGGCGACGGTAACACGCCCCGAAAACAACCAGAGCCCCGCGGTTGCGAGGCTCCGGTCGTTGGTCGTGGAGCTGTGGGGGATCGAACCCCAGACCTCTAGAGTGCGATTCTAGCGCTCTCCCAGCTGAGCTACAGCCCCGACTTGTCAGGCCTCGGCACCGAGGCAGGGCGTACTGGTAGCAGCACCGGCCGGCCGCTGTCAACGGTCGGCGTCGGCCTCGGCGCGGGACCCGCCGGCCTGCCCGGCATCGAGCCGGCGGACCAGCTCGGACCGGGGCGGCGCGACGCCGTGGCCGGCGAACTCGACGATGCGGGTGATGACCGCCGGGTCGCGCAGGATGCGGCGGTGGCCCAGGCCGTGGGTCACCATCAGCTCGGCGCCGCCGGGCCAGGCCTGGGCCAGGCGTTCGCCCTGCTCGAGCGGGATCTCGCGGTCATCGGCGTCGTGGATCACCAGCGCCGCCCCCTCCCGCGCGCCGACCAGCGCGTCGAGGGTGAGCGCCCCGAGCGGGAGGCCGGCGTCGCGCTCGACCGCGGCGACGAAGGCGGCGCGCGCGGCCGGGTCGAGCGCCATGGCCTGGCAGAAGTGGCCGACGGCGCGGTCGACCAGCGCGTTGGGCGCCACGAACACGGTGCGCGCGGCGTCGAGGCCGGCCCGGGCTCGCGCCAGCAGCGCGGCCGGGGCGCCGAACGAGTGGGCGATGACCGCGTGGACGTCGGTGGTGGCCTGGGCCACCGCGACGATGGCGTCGGCGTGATCGGTCAGGTACAGGCGGTCGCCGCCGCTACCGCCGTGGCCGGGCGCGTCGAAGGTGACCACCGACAGGCCGGCCGCCAGCAGCGGCGCGACCAGGGCGCCGAGCTGGCCGCCGCGGCCCTCCCAGCCGTGCACCAGCAGCGCGGCCGGGCCGTGGCCCCAGCGCCAGGCCGCGACCCGGATGGGCTGGCCGCGCCAGCGCGGCGCCTCGCGCTGCACCTCGACGGTGAACGGGCGCGCGCCCTCGAGCACCACCCGCTCGCGCTCGGGCTGGTGGTGCCGGTGTGGGGTGGTGAACAGGTAGGTCGCGGCGCGGCCGCCGAGGTCGTCCGACAGCGCGAACGCCAGCTGCACCGCGGCCTTGGCCATACGCTGCCGGGTGGCCGGATCACCACTTCCAGAACGAACGGTCGTGCTGTTTTTGGATCGTGCGGAGGACGGGAGCAGGGCGAGTGGCATGGGGCCTCCTGGGGGATGTGAGGAGCGGGGTGTGCGGGCGAGGTGGGTCAGGGCCTGGGCGCGGGCCGGCCGCGGCCCTTGCCGGCGTCGGTGGCCCGGGCCCGGTGGATGAGGTCGTCGAACGAGGCGCGGATGCGGACCAGGGCGCTCGGGTCGCGCAGGAAGCGCAGGTAGAAGTGCGCGCCGAGCATGAGGCCGTAGCCCTCGAACGCGAACTGGGCCGGGTCGAGGTCGGCCCGGAAGTGGTGCTCGTCGACGGCGATGCGGGCGGCGGTGGCCAGGGCGTCGAGCCAGTCGCGGATCGACTGGTCGAGCGCGTCGCGCGGCGGGCCACGCTGGTCGTCGAGCTCGACCGCGGCGGCGACGAAGAAGCAGCCGCCGGGGCGCTGGCCCCACTCGACCCAGCGGTCGATCAGCGCGCGCACCCGCGGCTCGCCGCGCGGCGCCCGCAGCGACGGCGCCACCACCTCGCGCACGAACTGATCGGTGGCCCAGCCGACGATCGCGACGTCGAGCGCCTCCTTCGAGCCGAAGTGGGCGAACAGGCCGCTCTTGGACAGGCCGGACTCCTCGGCCAGGCGGCCGATGCTGACCGCGGCCAGGCTGCCCTGGGCGGCGAGCGCGAAGGCCCGCTGCAGGATGACCTGCCGGGTGTGCTCACCCTTGCCGGGGCGTGGCTCGACCATGCCGGCACAATAGCACGGTCGTTCTGTTTTGCAAGGCCGCGCGTCGGCCTGCCATGGCCGGGTAGGATGCCGCGGCCATGACCCGCGAACGCCTCGACAAGGTCCTGGTCGACCGTGGCCTGGTCGTCAGCCGGGAGCGGGCGCGGGCGCTGATCCTGGCCGGCAAGGTGCTGGTCGATGGCGACCGCGCCGACAAGGCCGGGCAGGCGGTCGCGGCCGAGGCGGTAGTCACCCTGCGCGAGGACGACCACCCGTACGTCTCGCGCGGCGCGCTCAAGCTGGTGCGCGGGCTGGACCACTTCGCGATCGACCCGACCGGCCTGGTCGCGCTCGACATCGGCGCGTCGACCGGAGGCTTCACCGACGTGTTGCTCCGGCGCGGCGCGGCCCGGGTCTACGCCATCGACGTCGGCTACGGCCAGCTGGCCTGGTCGCTGCGGCAGGACCCGCGGGTGGTGGTGATCGAGCGCACCAACGTGCGCGACATGGACCTGGCGCTGGTGCCCGAGGCGGCCGACCTCGCGGTCATCGACGTGTCGTTCATCTCGCTCACCCTGGTGCTGCCGCGGGTGGCCGAGCTGCTGCGCGCCCACGCGCCCGGCGCCGGTGCCGGGGGGGCCGCGCCGGCCAGCAAGCCGATCCTGGCCCTGGTCAAGCCGCAGTTCGAGGTCGGGCGCGACCGCGTCGGCAAGGGTGGTGTGGTGCGCGATCCGGACGCCCGGCTCGATGCCATCGCCAAGGTCGAGGCGTTCGCGCCCAGCGTGGGCCTGCGCAGCGTCGGCTGGGTCGAGTCGCCCATCACCGGGCCAGCTGGCAACGTCGAGTACGTGCTCCGCCTCGACGTCGAGGTGGCTTGACCGCCGGTGGGCGGTCGCCCATCACGCATCGGATCCGAGCTGGCAACGTCGAGTACGTGCTCCGCCTCGACGTCGAGGTGGCTTGACCGCCGGTGGGCGGTCGCCCATCACGCATCGGATCCGAGCTGGCAACGTCGAGTACGTGCTCCGCCTCGACGTCGAGG
>JAGPCO010000040.1:0-5344 GCA_018058095.1 Kofleriaceae bacterium | reverse complement strand
TGGCTTGACCGCCGGTGGGCGGTCGCCCATCACGCATCGGATCCGAGCCGGCAACGTCGAGTACGTGCTCCGCCTCGACGTCGAGGTGGCTTGACCGCCGGTGGGCGGTCGCCCATCACGCATCGGATCCGAGCCGGCAACGTCGAGCACGTGCTCCGCCTCGACGGGGACGCGGGCGACCGCCACAACCTGCCAGCCGTTGCCGCGGTTGCCGGCGGCGCTGGCCCGCCGGTCGGGTGATCGTCGAGGGATGTCACGCGCCGTCGCCGTCTCGTTCGTCGTCTCGTTCGTCGCCTCGTTCGTCGCCGCGCTCACCTCCGGATGCCTGTCGCTGCTCGACAACCGGCCGCCGCCGCGTGATCGGGCGATCGAGCAGGTCGCGGCGCCGACGACCGCGCCGCTGCCCGAGCGCCTGCGCCTGGTCACCTACAACACCCACGGCATGAGCGCGCGCATCCTGGCCGACGCGCTCGCCAGCGACGATCTGGCCGGCGCCGACGTGATCGTGCTGCAGGAGATCGAGCGCCACGCCGACGAGCCGCTCAGCCGGGCCTGCGCCGCCGCGCGCTGGCGTCAGCTCGCCTGCGCCTACGCGCCCGGTCACCGGCTCGGCGACGGCGGTGACCTCGGCGTCGCCATCCTCAGCCGGGCCCCGCTGCGCGACCTGGTCGTGCTCGAGCTGCCGTTCATCCACACGGTGCTCCGCTCGGGTCGGCGCGTCGCGCTGGCGGCCACGGTCGACACCGGCGCCGGGCCGCTGCGGGTAGTCGCGGTCCACCTCGACAACCGCATCACCCCGGCCCAGCGCGTGCGCCAGCTCGGCCCGGTGCTGGCGCACGCCCGCGCCGGCGGTGGGCCGGTGGTCGTCGCCGGCGACGTCAACACCTCGCCGTTCTCGTGGCTGGGCCAGGTCGTGCCGGTGCCGACCGGGCGCCAGGACGACCACCTCGAGGCCTCGGTGCGGGCGGCCGGCCTCGCGACCCCGGTGACCGGTTCGGGCCCGACCAGCGCCTGGCTCGGCATGCGCCTCGACGCCGTGTACACCCGCGCCGTCGAGGTCACCGGCTTCGGCGTGGCCCGGGCGGTGCGTGCGTCGGATCACCTGCCGCTGTGGGCCGACCTCGAGGTGCACGCCGCCGGCGCGGCGCTGGTCGGCGCGTTATGATGCCGGCATGGTTCGACGCCTGCTGCTGGTGACCTCGCTGGTCGGAACCCTGGCCATCCCGTGCGGCGTCGGCGCCGGCCTCGCCTCGGCCGCGCCCGCGCCCGCGCCGCGCCCGGTCAAGCGGGTCGATCCGCCCGCGCTGGTCGGCCTGACCGAGGTCGCGACCATCACCCCCAAGGACGCCTTCGTCGACGACGCCGTCGCCAGCGACGGCAAGGTGCTGGCCTACCTGGTCAGCGACATCGCCGGCAAGCGCGAGCTGCACGTGCGCGACCTGGCCGCCGGCACCGAGCGGGCGCCGGTCGACGTCGCGCCGCTGGTGCCGCAGCCGCGCACCCTGGTCGTGGTCGGCGACCGCGTCCTGCTCATCGGCGAGCAGGACGACGGCCAGGCCCACGCCGTGCTGGTCGACGCCGCCGGCAAGGCCGTGTACAAGACCGCGCCGGCCACACACCTGACGCCGGTGCTGCGCGACGGCAAGACCCGCCTGGCGCTTCACCGGGCCCGGCCGAGCAAGCTCGGCACCCGGCACGAGCTCGAGCTGCTCGCGGTCGAGACCGGCAAGCGCGTCGGCAAGGTCGCCAGCCTCGAGCTCGACGCCACCGGCACCCAGCCCAAGCTCGACCTCCGGGTCAACCACTGGTTCGACGGCATGACCGTGGCCGTGGGGATCAAGGGCGGCACCTGGAACAAGAAGGACGACACGCGCGGCCCCGACGTCGAGGCCAGCTACGACCTCCTCAGCAAGAAGCTGACCACCACGCCGATCAAGGAGCTGCGCGACCAGCGCAAGCGGTACGAGGTGATGGCGGCGGAGTCTGGCCGGCGCCGCTTCGCCCGGCTGTCGTGGGACCTGGCCGAGGTGCAGCTGTGGCAGGACGGCCGACCAACCGCGCTCGAGCTCGACCAGCCGCTGCCGAGCTACGACAGCGCGACGCTGGTCGCGGGGTTCACGCCGGCGACGACGTGGATCTCGCTGCGGGTCGACCCGACCAACGCGGAGGCGGTGCGGCGGCAGAAGGCCGACCCGGCGTACTGGGATCTGTTCGAGGTGACCGGCGCCAAGGCGGTGCGGCGGGCCCGCATCCTGGCCCGCGAGCGAAACTTCTCGTGGGGCTGGGCCGGCGAGCACCTGTGGGTGCTCGAGCGCAACGCGACGCTGACCCGTGGCGGGGTGAGCCTCACGCTGTATCGGCTGGCCCCATGAGGCGCGCGCTGGTGCTGGTGCCGCTGCTGCTGGCCTGCGGTGCGCCGGTGCCCTCGACCCAGGACTCCGGTCCGCACGCCCGCATCGACGCCCCACCCGCCGGTCGCGCGACCTCGGATCGTCCCGACGACGTCACCGGGCCGCAGGTCCACCTGTTCTACGTGGTCCCGGCCGACGGCGAGGACCGCCAGCTCGACCTCGATGGCACGCTGGCCCGCTCGGTCGCGGCCTGGAACGGATGGCTCGGGCGTGAGCTCGGCGGCGCCGGCTTCCGGCTCGACACCGCCGGCGGTGAGCTCGACATCACCTTCGTCCGCCTGAGCCAGGACGAGGCCAGCCTCACCGCGCGCGGCGCCTACGTGCGCGACGCCCTGGAGGACGAGCTGAGCTCGCGCGGCGACGTCGGCCCGCAGCACCCCGACAAGCTGGCCGCGGTCTACTACGACGGCGGCAGCACCTGGGCCTGCGGCGGCGGCGCCTGGCCGCCAGCGCTGGTCGGCCGGGTCGCCGCGATGTACCTGCGGGGCACCCCGCCTGGCGCGCCGCCATGCGCGGGTAACCCGTTCTCACCCGACGGCGTGGCGACGGGCTACCTCGAGTTCGCGATGGTGCACGAGATCCTGCACACCGTCGGCGCGGTGGCGACGTGTGCGCCCAACCACGCCCTCGACGGCCACGTCGGCGACGATCCGACCGACCTCATGTACGCCGGCCCGTTGCCATGGCAGCCGAGCCGGCTCGACGTCGGCCGCAATGACTACGCCGGCCACGGCCGCGCCGACTGCCTCGACCTGACCCGTTCGGCCCTGCTCGGCGGCGACCAGCGCCCGCCCGGCTGGTAGCATGGCGACGACCCGCTCGAGCAGGGCGCGAGGAAGGCCGCTGCGCGACGGTTCTCAGCACGCTGCTAGCTAGAACGGCGCCGGACCGATCCCAGGCGGTGGCGGCGTCGTCGGCGCGGTGAGCATGGCGTCGGCCGGCGGTGGCGGCGGCGGGGCGGCGTCGGGCGGTGGCGCCGGGCGGGGTGCGGGTGGCGCAGGCGGCACCGGCGCGGCAGGCACGCCAGCGTCGGCGGTGGTGTCGGTCAGGATGCGCTCGAGCCGGGCGTGCACCACGCCGCTCGAGGTCGGCACGAAGCGGTAGCGGGCCAGGGCGTGGCCGGGCAGCGCGAACGCGAACTCGCGCGCGCGCCCGGTGAAGTCGCCCTCCCAGTACACCGGCGTGGTGCCGACCGCCTGGCCATCGACCAGGACGGAGGCGCCGCTCGGGGTCGAGCGCAGCACCAGCTCGAGTGTGCGCCGGCTGCGCGGGCCGGTGGCCGGGCGCGCGGTCGGCGCGCCAGGGTCGTAGTCGAGGTGGCCCGCGCTCGGATCGTAGCTGGGCAGGACCGTGATGCCGGCGTCGACCACGCTGGCGTCGAGTGGGGCCACCAGCGTCGGCGGTGGCGTGGGCGCCGCCTTCGACGCCGGCGCGGCCGGCTCACCGCCGCACGCCGCCGCGAGCGCGAGCAGCAGCGCGGCGGAGCCTGACCAGGTCGACGGCGACATCGGCGCGAAGCTACCGCAGCCGCACCAGCACGGCCAGCGCGAGCGGCCGTGCCGTCGCGTCGACCTGGCCGGCGTGGCCTCCGCCGAGCCCTCCGTCGCTCGTGGTATCTAGCCGTCATGTCGATCGAGCTCGGCGCCGAGGTCGCGGCCGCACGTGCGGCCGGGCAGCCGATCGTCGCGCTGGAGTCGACGATCCTGGCGCACGGGCTGCCGTGGCCCGACAACCTGGCGCTGGGGCGGCGGCTCGAGGCGGTGGTGCGCGCCGGCGGCGCGGTGCCGGCGACCATCGCCGTGCTCGGCGGCGTGGCCCGGATCGGCCTGACCGACGCCGAGCTGGCCGCCGTCGCCGAGGGCGGGCGTCGCTTCGCCAAGGCCGGCGCGGCCGACCTCGCGGTGTACCTGGCGCGCGGCGCCGACGCCGCCACCACCGTCAGCGCCACCGCCGCGCTGGCGGCGCGCGCCGGCATCCGCGTCTTCGCGACCGGCGGCATCGGCGGCGTACACCGCGGCGACAGCGGCGACGTCTCGCACGACCTCGAGGCGCTGGCGCGCACGCCCATCGCCGTGGTCTCGGCCGGGGCCAAGGCCATCCTCGATCTGCCGCGCACCCTCGAGGCGCTCGAGACCCTCGGCGTGCTGGTGGTCGGCCTCGGCACCGACGTGTTGCCGGCGTTCTACACCCGCTCGTCGGGCCAGGCCGTGCCGCACCGCTGCGACGAGGTCGTCGAGCTGGCCCGCATCTGCCGGGCCCGCTGGGACCTGCTCGGGCAGGGCGGCGTGCTGGTGTGTAACCCCATCCCGGCCGAGGCCGCGCTCGACGGCGCGAGTATCGACGCCGCCATCGCCGAGGCGCTCGCCGCCGCCACCGGCGCCGGCGTCACCGGCAAGGCGCTCACCCCGTTCCTGCTGGCGCACCTGGCCGAGCTCACCGCTGGCCGCTCGGTCGTGGCCAACCGGGCCCTGGCCGAGCACAACGCCGCCGTCGGCGCCGCGCTCGCGGTGGCCATGGCTGGCGCCCCGGGCGGCGGGGCGCCGTGAAGTTCCCGCTCACGCCCGAGCTCGTCGACGAGGCGCGCCGCTTCTCGCTGCGCTCGTCGTGTGGCCACTGCTTCTACTGGGACGCGCGCCGGCAGCAGTGCTGGCACGGCTGGCCCGACCAGGGGCAGCGGCGCGACCCGCTCGACGCGCCCGATCCGGTCACCGGCGAGACGCCGACCGAGGTCGCGTTCTGCAAGGAGTTCGAGCTGCGCTAGCAGGACGCTGACAAACGCTGCGCAGCCGCGTTTGCAGCGACCTGCCCCGTGCCCGACTATGTAGTGGCCTAGTGGTCAAGCGCAGACCCGTGCCCTCTTGCCGTTTTCGCGGCGATTCGGCACAGGCCCATCCCTCGGTTTCGGTTGTCGTGCAGGTGTCTGGTTGTCGCAG
>JAGPCO010000214.1 GCA_018058095.1 Kofleriaceae bacterium | reverse complement strand
ACGCGGCACCGGTCGACGCAGCGGTCGACGCGGTGCCGCCCGACGCGCCGCAGTTCGCCTGTACACCCAGGGGCGGGATCAACCCGGTCCGGCAGCGGATCGCCCAGGTCGGGACCATGCCGACTCTGGTGGCCGCGCCGCCGCACGACCACCGCCTGTTCGTGATCGAGCAGGCCGGCACCATGCGGGTCATCCGCGACGGCCTGGTGGTGCCGACGCCGTTCCTCGACCTTTCGGCGGCCGCCGGTGGCCCGGTCGCCGGCGGCGGCGAGAACGGCCTGCTCGGCCTGGCCTTCCACCCGCGCTACGGCGAGAACGGCCGCTTCTACCTGTTCTACACCATCGCCCGCGACGGGCGCTGGGCCAGCCAGGTGGTCGAGTACCGCGCCGATCCGACCGACCCCGACCGGGCCGACCCGTCGAGCCGCCGGCTCTTGCTCGACCTGCCCGACCGCAAGTCCAACCACCAGGGCGGCATGCTCGAGTTCGGGCCGGATGGCGCCCTGTACATCTCGACTGGCGACGAGGGTGGCCAGGGCGACCCGTACGAGAACTCGCAGAACCCGGCGGCGCTGTGGGGCAAGCTGCTGCGCATCGACGTCGACGGCGCCGACGCCAGCCGGCCCTACGGCATCCCGGCCGGCAACCCGTTCGCGGCCGGTGGGGGCGCGCCCGAGGTCTACATGCTCGGGCTGCGTAACCCGTGGCGCTTCAGCATCGACCCCGGCACCGGCGACTTCTACATCGGCGACGTCGGCGGCGGCGTGATCGAGGAGCTCGACGTGGTGCCGGCGGCGCGCGCGGCCGGCGCCAACCTCGGCTGGGACGACTGCGAGGGCAGCGTCGACTTCGAGAGCACCGGCTGCGCGGTGGCGGCGGCGGCCGGGCGCATCAAGCCGGTCATGGAGCACCGCCACGACGCTGTGCCGCCGTTCGAGGCGATCATCGGCGGGGTGGTCTACCGCGGCCGCTGTTTCCCCGACGTGGTCGGCCGCTACTTCTACACCGACTTCTACGCCGGCGGCCTGTGGTCGTTCGTGTACCAGGACGGGCAGGCTACCGACGTGCGCTCGCTGACCTACCGCCAGGGCTTCCCGACGGTGGTGAGCAGCCTGCACACCGACGCGTTCGGCGAGATGTACCTGACGTACCGCGACGGCGGCATCGACCGCATCGTGTTCGAGTAAGGTCGTGGCCATGGACCTGCCGATCGACGAGCTCGCGCGTTGCCCGACCTGCAGCGGCACCGGCCAGCGCCTGCGCAGCTATGGCCACGACGACCAGACCTGGACCTGCTTCGCCTGTGGTCGGTGCGACGGGCAGTACTGGGCGCCACGGGTGGTCGAGGCCGGCTTCTACGCGCGCGACGAGCAGGCCACCTACCAGCGCCGGCGCGACGGCGAGGGGTTCCTGCGCCCGCGCCACCGCGAGTTCCTGCGCCGGGCCCGGCCCGGGCGCCTGCTCGACGTCGGGTGTGGCGAGGGTTACTTCCTGGCCACCGCCGAGGCGAAGGGCTACGCGGTGACCGGAGTCGACCTCGACCCAGGTTCGATCGAGATCGCGCGCGGGCGCGGCCTGACCCACGTCAGCGCCACGCCGCTGTTCGACGCTGGCACCGGCGAGCTCGCGCCCGAGCTTCGCCCGCGCGCGCCGTTCGACTGGGTCACCGCGTTCGAGGTGCTCGAGCACCAGGCCGATCCGGTCGCGTTCCTGACGCTGGTGCGCTCGCTGCTCGCGCCCGATGGCGCGCTGTGCGGCTCGGTCCCCAACCGCGACCGGCTGATGGTGGACCGGCAGCGCCAGCTCGACGCCGGCGACTTCCCTCCGCACCACTTCCTGTGGTTCTCGGCCCGCTCGCTCGAGGCCACCCTGCGCCAGGCCGGGTTCTCGCGCATCAGCGTCGGCCCGGTGCCGGAGGACGACCTGTTGGCCTACGCGGCCCACCTCGAGTCCACCACGCTCGGGCGCGGCGGGCGTCGCGCCGGCGGGTCTGGCGCGGCGGCGGCGCCAGGACGGAAGGCCGCCGCCGGCGCGCTGCGGAGCCGGGTCCGTGGCTGGCTGCGCACGGGCAAGAACGTGCCGTTCGCGCCGGCCGCGCTGCTGATCCGCAAGGTCCGGCCCGACCTGCAGCGCGCGCTGTACTTCGAAGCGCGCGCCTGAAGCGCACGCGCCTGTGGCGACTACTTCCGCGCGCCGCGGCGGCCGCGCCGCCGCAGCCGCTGCAGCTCCTGGCCCAGCCACGGGAACTCGCTCCGACCCGAGCGCAGGCCGAGCACGAGGACGGCGACCGCGGCCAGCACGCCGGCGCCGACGATGGCGAGCAGCACCAGCGCCGGGCTGCCCAGGTGGGCCCGGGCCGGGCCGGCGATCAGCCAGGCCGCGCCGCCGGCGACCGCGCCGGTGAGGACGCCGGGGCCGTGCACCGCCAGCAGCCCGGGCAGCGGCAGGCGGGCGGCGCGGGCGCCCAGCGCGGCACAGGCGGCGTAGACCAGCGCGATCGCCGCCGCCGTCGTGCCGGCCACCGCGGGGATGCCGTGGTCGACCGCGAGCAGCGCCCCGATCAGGACCGTGACCATGTACGCGACCTGGATCAACGCGACCAGGTTGACCCAGCCGACCGCGGCCGCCAGCATGGCCCCGACCTTGTAGGTGCTGCGGAAGAACATCGACGCCGACAGGATCTGGAACGGCAACACCGACGACGACCACTGCGGCCCGACCAGCAGCCCGATCACCTCGGGCGCGGCCACCGCCAGCGTGGCCGAGGCTGGGACCAGGACCATGGCGTTGGCGAAGGTGACCCGGCGCAGGCCTTCGGCCAGGCGTTCGGGCTGGTCCTGCAGGCGTGAGAACGCCGGGAACAGCACGTTGCCGACGACGGTGGTGAACAGCAGCGCCGGCATCTTGATGAGGTCGTACGCGCGGGTGTACAGGCCGAGCTCGACCTCGCCGAGCTGGTTGCCGACGATCATGTTGTCGCCCTGGGTCGCGACCACGCCGGCGATCTGCGACACGGTCTGGCCGCCGCCGAACCGGAGCAGATCGCGCAGGCTGGTCCGGTCGACCCCGCCGCGCAGCGACGGCGGGTACATCGCGACGTAGATCACCAGCGCCAGCGTCTCCTCGACCAGGTAGCCGCCCACCAGCGCCCACGGCCCGGCCCCGGCCAGCGCCAGAGGGATGGCCGTCGCCACGCCGGCCGCGTACGAGACGGTGTCGACCAGGGCGACGGCGCGGAAGTTCATGGCCCGGTGCGCCAGGTGCTGCGGCACGGTGGTGACACCCCGCAGCAGGAAGATGACGCCGAGCGCCTGGATGATGGGCACCGAGGCCGGGATGCCGTACAGCGCGCCGATCCACGGTGCGGTCAGCACCAGGGCGGCGGTGATGATCACCCCCAGGCCGACCGAGGTCGCCAGCGCGGTGGCCCGGTGCGCGGCGGTCAGGTCGGCGCGCTGGACCAGGGCCGGGCCGACGCCGACGTCGCGCACGGTGTGCAGCACCATCAGCACCGAGGTCGCCGCCACCACCACCCCGAAGTCGTGGGCGGTCAGCAGGCGGCCGAGGAGGACGACCGACAGCAGCCGCACGACGTTGGTGATGACCGCGCCGAGCAGGTTCCACGACACGCCGCGGCGCGTCCGCGCCGCCACCTCGGCGTGGTCGGTCGATTCGGCCACGTCGGTCATCGCGCCGTCTCCGGGCCACGCAGCAGCGCGGACAGCGCCGCCAGCGCGGCCGCCCGCGAGTACGTGGCGGCGCGAGCCAGGCCAGCCTGGCGCATCGCCGCGCGCCGCGTCGGCGAGCCGAGCACCTCGGCCAGGGCCGCGGCCACGGCCGCCACGTCGCCGACCGGGACCAGGCGCCCCTCGTCGGCGTTGCGGATGATCTCGGCCGGGCCGACCTCGCAGTCGGTGGCGATCACCGGCAGGCCGCAGGCCATGGCCTGGACCAGCACGTTGGGGAAGCCCTCGGCCACGCTGGTGTGGACCAGCGCGGTGGCGCGCGCCATGTAGCGGAACGGGTTGGGATCGAAGCCGAGGAACCGGACCTGATCGGCCAGCCCGAGGGCGCGCGCCCGCTCGACCAGCGCCGGGCGGGCCGGCCCGTCGCCGAGGATGGCGAGCCGGGGCGCGCGCGGCGCCGGGCTGGCCGCCGCCACCCGGGCCAGCGCGTCGAGCATGGTCGGGTAGTCCTTGACCTCGACCAGCCGGCCGACCGCCAGCACGACCGGCGGCGCGCCCGGCACGAACCACGGGTCATCGAGGCTGGCCGCGGCGAGCGCGGCCACGTCATCGTCGACCACCGGGTTCGGCACGACGGTGACCCGGCCCGCGGGCAGGTGCAGCTGGGCGACCAGCTGCCGGGCCAGCCCGTGCGATGGCACGATGATGGCGTCGGCGCGGCGGTAGGCCAGGCGCTTGACCAGCGGCTCGAGGCGGTTGCGGGTCGGCGACCAGTCGGCCCGGGTCAGCGTCGTGCGCTCGGACACGATCAGGCGCGCCGTCGACCGGGCCAGCACGTGGGCGCCGGCCAGGACGGCGTTGACGCCGCTGTACATCGACACCACGACGTCCGGCCGCTGCCCGACC
>JAGPCO010000039.1 GCA_018058095.1 Kofleriaceae bacterium | reverse complement strand
CGCGGGCCCGCCCCCGCCTCGCCCGCGCACGGGGCGCGCCGGGGACCGTGGGCACTTGTGGTGGCGTGAACCACCGCCGCGGAGACGGGCGTGGGCGCCGGCGTGGGCGTGGGTGCCGGGTCCCCGACACGCCTCCTGCGCGTCGCGAGGCGTTGGGGCGAGGCCCCGACGGTCGGGGCCCACCTCGAAAGGAACTCACCATGGCCTTCATCGCTCTCGACCACGCCGTCTCGCTCGTCACCAACCTCGACAGCATCGAGAACGCGGTCCGCTCGCGTCGCAAGTCGCTCGCCGACGAGATCGCTCGCGCCGCCGACAGCATCGCGCTCAACCTCGGCGAGGGCCGCCACCGCCGCGGCGGCGACCGCGCTCACGCCTTCCGCGTCGCCTACGGCAGCGCCGGCGAGCTCACGACGGCGCTGCGTATCGCCCGCGGGCGCAAGCTCATCAGCGACGCGCAGTTCAACGCCGCCGAGGCCACGCTCGACCAGCTGCGCGCCATCCTGTGGCGGCTGACGCGGTAGCGGGTGCGAAGGGCCCCGGGGCCGCTCCGGCTCCGGGGCCCGGTCCGGCACACACGGCACCGGTAGCGGCACCGGCACCGGCACCGGCACCGGCACCGGCACCGGCACCGGCACCGGCACCGGCACCGGTAGCGGTAGCGGTAGCGGATACGGGTTGCCACCGCCCAAGATCTCCCTGAAGTGGGCCTCGCAGACCGCGGACCTTGGCAACCCGTAACAGCAACAGCAACAGCAACAGCAACAGCAACAGCAACAGCAACAGCAACAGCAACAGCAACAGCAACAGCAACAGCAACAGCAACAGCAGCAGCAGCATTCAGCTGCTGCCGCAGGTTCAGCTGCTGCGTCGGCGACCTAGCGCAGGGTGAAGGCCAGGACGCCGGGGAGGGCGGTGGTGAACACCCCGGTGTCGGGCGCGACCTGGTCGAAGCTGACCATGAGGCGGATCGAGCAGGCGTCGCCGTGCAGCTCGGCCATGGCCCCGCACGAGCCGACGAACGGCATGGTCTCGAGCTCGCGGCACGACGCCGTCGCCGCGGCCTCGGCGGCGGCACACCCGGCCGCGTCCATGACCCGGCGGGCCTGGCCGCGGTTGATCATCAGGTGGCTGTGCGGGCTGGTCCAGCGCGCCGCCGGCACGTCGGCCACGTCGGCGTCGGCGAACACCCGCTCGATCACCGCCTCGCAGCCGTTGAACGGCTCGGGCTGGCAGGCGCGGTCGCAGCCATCGAAGTTCTCGAGGTTGCCGTCGTCGCACGCCTCGCCGGCGTCGGTATCGACGTCGCCGTCGCCGCACGACGGCACGCGGCCGCTGATCGGGTCGCCCGCCACGTCGAGCAGGTACAACTCGTTGTGCCGGGACGGGGCCGAGGGCTGGTAGGCCTGCTGCAGCTCGAAGCGGATGGCGCAGCGCGGGGTGGCGTGCGCGTAGAAGAACGTGGTCGTGGCCCAGCAGCCCTGCTCGGCGCCAGCGCTGCGAGCACACACGTCGGCCAGCGCCTGATCGAGGTCGTCACACGAGGCGGCGTCGACCGGCCCCCGCACGTCGAGCTGGGCCAGGTCGTGGATGCGGTACTCCAGCTCGCCCTCGCTGACCGGCAGGTCGCCCAGGCGATCCCGCACCACCTGCTCGAGCGGGCCTTCGGGCCCAGGCGCCGGCTCGGTGGCGCAGCCAGTGGTCAGGCAGAACATGGTGACGGCGGTGGTCGCCGTGGCGTGGATCCTCATCGGCGCTGGTGTCAGCAAGGCCGGTGCCGGCGGCGATCCGTGTGTTGTCGGCCGCTTGCGCGGGCGGGCGCCTCAAGATTCCGTCACCACCCACCCTCTATCGCTCGGCTTTTCGCGGGCATCGCCGGCCCCAGCGCAGCCGGCCACGCCGGCTACTGCCGTGGCCAGGCCGGCCGCAACCCGGCGTGGGCACACGGGCCGCGCCCGGCCCACCTCCTGCAGCCCCGCGAACCATGCGGACCGCCCTGCTCCTGGCCTCCTCGTTGTGGATCACCGCCTGCGTGGGCGAAGACGACAAGCCGGGTGGGGCCTGGTCGCCCGGCAAGGCCGATGGTGCCTACGACGTGATCGAGGCCGGCCCGGCCGAGTTCGGCAAGACGGCGATCACCCTCGATCACCGGCTGCCGGCGCTGCGGGTCGTGTCCCACGGCGACACCGAGCTGGCGATCGACCTGCGCGGCCCCGGCGGCGCCGACGCGTACCTGGTGGTCGAGGGCCCGCTCGCCGACGACGGCGACGGCGAGGCCGCCGGCACCGGCCAGGTCGTGGCCGACGACGACGACGGCGGCGACGGCACCGACGCCCACCTCGAGGTCACGCTGGCCGAGCCCGGCGTGTATCGCATCCTGACCGGCACCTACCAGGCGGTGGCGCTGGGCGCCGCGCCCGAGGGCGACCTCGAGCTCGAGCTGACCTGCCGGGCCGGGTGCGCCCGCCCCGCGCTCGATCAGAAGGAGCTGGTCGCCACCCTGCGCGCCGGCGCCGGCGGCGACGCCGCGTTCGTGGCCATGGCCGAGGCCGCGCTGGCCGGTGCCCTGCCCGGCGACGCGGCGCTGGCCGGCGTGCTGTCGTCGCAGCTGCGCGGCATCCTGGCCGACCCCGAGCTGCGCGGGCTCGATCGCTTCCCGACCCTGGCGCTGGCCGACCTCGGCGCCGTGCGCCCGCTCATCGGCCTGATCGAGGCCACGCCGCCCGCGCCCGATCAGGTCGTCACCGGCGATCTTCGCACCGTGCTCGGCCCGTGCCGCCCCGAGCGCACCGGCCCGGCCCCGGTCGATCCGCGCCTGCCCGGCCTCGGCAACGGCCACTTCGCCGACGTCCGCCTGTCGCCGTGTCAGGCCGCCCACGCCACCACGCTGGCCCAGGTCCTGACCTCCCTCGCCGCCGGCAACGGCTCGCAGGTGAGCTTCCAGGGCGAGTCCATCACCACGCCGCGCCAGCTCATGGCCGCGCTGCTGGCGAGCGGCCACACCATCGAGGTCCGCAACGAGCGCACCTACGCCAACTTCATCTCGCTCACGCTGGGCGCGCGCGACGTGATCTGGCCGGTGTGGCTCGACACCGGCATCCCGCTGTCCTCGGGTGGTTCCCTCACCATCCCGATGGGCCACAGCCACCACGCCTGGCGCATCCGCGGCCCGGTGGTCGACACCCGCGTCATGTTCTACCTCGGCATCAGCGGCGCCGGCTTCTTCGCCCAGGACCACGTCCGACCGGCCTGGACCGGCGAGCGGGTCGCGACCCAGGCCACCGTCAGCGCCGACGCCGCCGAGGACGCCGGCTACCTGCTGGCCACCGTCGAGGCCGCCACCACGTACCTGCAGCGCAACCGGGTCGAGCGCACCACCGTCGCCGCCGGGCTGCCGGCCGACGGTTATGGCGTGGTCGGGGTGTGCAACGACTCCAACGCCGCCCTCGAGTACGTGACCCGCGGCACGATCACGGCCTTCCCGCTCCTGCGCGCCGCCGCGCTCGACGCCGGCCCCGCGCTGGGCGACGGGCTCGACGCGGCCATGCGCGCGCTGCCCAACGACGGCGACGGCCTGGCCGACGTCGACGACGCCCGGCGCCGGGCCCTGGCCATGCAGCCACACGACGCGGGCGCGGAGGCGATGTGGGACAGCCAGCTCGCGGCCGACCTGGCGACGGCACGCGCCGACGAGGCGATGCGCTGAGGCACCTCGTCGGCGTCGTTGACCACCAGGCCCGGGCCTGCGATCCTCCGCCGATGCGTGCTCGACGTCCCTGGTGGGGTGCCCGCCTGCTGCCGCTGGCCGCGCTCGCGATCGGCTGCCAGGGCGTCACGCTCGACGACACCAGCCAGCTCCAGGTCACGGCCAGCCCGACCACCTTCGACTTCGGGGCGGTCGAGGTCGGCCAGGCCTCGGCGCCACGCGGCTTCAGCGTGGTCGGCCAGGGCACCGGCGCCAGCTACGACACCATCGCCGGGGTGATCGAGAACTGCCCCGACTTCACGCTCGCCGGCTTCAACCAGACCTTCCCGGCCGTGGTGTCCCGCATCTGCGAGACCGAGCCCGGCTTCATGTTCTGCTACAGCGACAGCGAGCTGCACTTCACCGGGACCTTCGCGCCGACCGGGCCCGGCCTGCGCAGCTGCGTCATCACCATCGACAACGCCAACCCGGTCTCGGTCGATCGCACCATCACGCTGATGGGCACCGGGACCCAGATCAACTACGAGATCTCGCTGCTGCAGCCGACCACCGGGGCCATCGACTTCGGCCAGATCGTCGTGGCCCAGACCAGCACGCCGTCGCAGGTCGTCGTCCGCAACGACGGCGTCATGAACCTCTCCATCACCACGGCGCTGGCGGACCCGACCGGCTGGTACAACGTCACCAGCGGGCCGGCCGCCGTCTCGCTCGCCCCGGGCGCGACCCAGGTGTGGGAGCTGGTGTGTCGGCCCAGCGCGGCGGGCACGCAGACCGCCAGCCGCTTTCAGATCACCAGCAACGATCCCGACGAGCCCTTCCTCGAGCTGGCGCTGGCCTGCACTGGCATCCAGTCCGACCTGGCCATCAGCCCGGCCCCCATCACCTTCCCACCCGCCCTGGTCGGCGCCAGCAGCAGCATCGACGTCAACCTCACCAACAGCGGCAGCGCGCCGCTGGTGCTGACCGCGGCCGACGCGACCGGGCCCGGCATCAGCGTGACCACCGGCCCGGGCGCGACCACGCTCGGGCCGGGCCAGTCGACCACCATGCTGCTCGGGTTCAGCCCGAGCGCCGACGGCGACGTGTCCGGCATGTTGCACGTCGAGTCCAACGCCGGCCCACGCGACGTGCCCATCGTCGGGCCCGGCCGGGTCGCGGGCTTCTCCATCACCCCGGCCGGCAGCCACGACCTCGGGCCGATCTGCGCCGGGCAGATGGCGCAGCAGCTGTTCGTCGCCGTCAACACCGGCAGCGGCAACTTCACCGTCACCAGCGCGGAGGTCGACGGCGGCTTCGCCCTGAGCAACGTGTCACCGCCGACGCTGCCGACGACCCTGAGCGCCGGTGGCGGCAGCGCGGCCAGCTTCATGGTCAGCGCGGCGCCGGCGGCCGAGGGGCCCATGAGCGGTACGTTGCGGGTGGCGACGGACATCCCGGGCCCGGGCGGCAACGAGTTCACCGTCGCCCTGGCGGCGCTCGGCCTGCCCGGCGGCGTCAACGTCACCCCGCTCATGCTCGAGGCCGGCGCGGCCCCGGTCGGCGACGGCGCCGGGGTCCACCCGATCACGCTGTCCAACTGCGGGGCCGGGGCGCTGACCGTGCTGTCGACCACGATCGAGGGCGTCGACGCCGCCGACTTCGAGGTGGTGGTGGCCCCGCCCGCGCTGACCGCGCCGCCCGGCCAGGACCTGACCTGGCAGATCGAGCTGCGCCCGCAGACGGTCGGCGACAAGCAGGCGGTGTTCCGCATCACCCACGACGCCGGGGTGGTCGAGGTGCCGCTGACCGGCACCGGCTTCACGACCGATCCGCCCATCGACGAGGGCCCGACCGACGAGCGCGGCAGCTACTACGCGTGCCAGGCCGCCGGTGGTGGTGGCGCCGGCGCCGGGCTGCTGCTCGGGCTGGCGCTGCTGATCGGCCGGCGTCGTCGCCAGCGCTGATCGCGGCCGCGCCGCCGCACCGACCGCACGACCGCGGCGGTGGCGCTCAGAACGTGCCGCGCAGGAGCGGCAAGCGGACCTCGAGGTAACGCTCGCCGTCCCAGCTGCGCGGCACCAGATCGAGCCGCGGCACGTCGAGCGACAGCTGGCGCCCGGCCAGGGTCAGGTCGAGCCGCGCCGCCACCTCGGCCGCGCCGGCGCGAAACTGGATGTCGCCGTCGACCGTCAGCCCGAAGGTGGCGTGGTCGCCGGCGACGACGTGGACGCGGGCGCGGCGCCGCCGGCCGTCGATGCGCAGGCCCAGCGTCGAGCGCGACAGCGTCGCCAGGTGGCGATCGAACTCGGCCCCGAGCGCGGTCAGCTGATCGGCCACCTGCTGCGAGAACGAGCGACCGTGCGCGTCCAGGCGCACCGGCATCACCTCGCCGATGGTGAGGACCTGCCCCGGCTCGGCCTCGGCGCGGGCGCGACCGGGCCGGGCCACCAGGCACACCAGCACGCCGCCGAGCACCACGCCGCTGGTCGACCGCCGCACGGCCCCATCGTAGCAGACCGCTCTACCCCATCGGCACGGCCAGCACCGGGACCGCGCTGGTCCGCACCACGTGCTCGGCCACGCTGCCCATGAGCATGCGCCCGAGGCCGCGTCGGCCGTGGGTCCCGACGATGATCACGTCGGCCTTGACCTCCCCCGCGACCTCGACCAGGCACGCGCGAGGGTCGCCCACCATCACCTCGGTCCGGCCGACCGTCGCGTGATCGCGCCACCGCGCCACCTGCTCGTCGAGCAGGCGCCGGGCCCGGCCGCTGGCGTCCTCCATCACCGGGCCGGCCAGGAAGACGCCGATGTCGGGGCCCGGGATCATGGGGACCTGCACCACGTGCAAGAAGTGCACGACGCCGCCCATGGCGCGCGCCAGGTTGCAGGCGATGTGGCAGGCCCGCTCTGCATGTTCGCTGAAGTCGGTGCCCAGGAGCACGCTCTTGCCGATGGTGGTGGACATGCGCCCTGGTCTTGCACCAAGCGGGCCAGGCCTGACGCTTGCACCTCCGACCTCCGCGATCATGGAGTTCCTCGACCGACCGGAGTGGCGACTGGCGGTGGCCCTGGCCATCGGCCTGGTCATCGGCACCGAGCGCGAGCGCCGCAAGCACGAGGAGCACACCCCCGACCGCGCCGGCGTGCGCACCTTCAGCCTGGCCGCGCTGCTCGGCGGCGTGCTGGTGCGGCTGGGCGGCGCCGCCGGCGGCATCGCCGCGGTGGTCGTCGTGGCCGGCTACGGCGCGCTGGCGCACGTCCCGCGCCGCGACGAGCGAGATCCCACCACCGAGGTCGCCTTGGTGCTGGCGGCCGCGCTGGGCGCGCTGGCGCAGCTCGAGCCCCTGCTCGGCCTCGGTGCCGGGCTGGTGGTCTCGTTCCTGCTGGCGCTGCGCGGGCCGCTGCGCCGGGTCGCGAACGAGCTGGTGACCGATCAAGAGCTGCTCGACGCGCTGACCTTCGCGGTCGCCGCCGTCGTCGTGTTGCCCATGCTGCCCGACCGATCCATCGATCCGTGGGGCGCGATCAACCCGTTCGTGCTGTGGCGGCTGGTGGTGATCGTGATGGCCGTGACCGGCGCCGGTTACCTCGCGGTGCGCTGGGTCGGGCCGCGTTATGGCCTGTTCGTGGCCGGGCTGGCCTCGGGCTTCGTGTCGTCGACCGCGACCATCGGTGCCATGGGCAGCCGGGCCCGGGCCGACGCCAGCCTGGCCGCGGCCACCGCCGCCGGCGCGGCGGCCTCGACGGTGGCGACCTTCGCCCAGCTCGGCATCGTCCTCGCCGCGGCCCGGCCGACGCTGCTCGCCACCCTGGCCGCGCCGCTCCTGTCCGGCGGCGCCGTCGCCCTGGTGGTGGCGCTGACGCTCGCGCTCCGGCTGCCACGGGTCGCGTCCGGGCGCCCGGCCAGCGGGCGCGCCTTCTCGGCCAAGGTCGCGCTGGTGTTCACGGCGGTGGTGGCGGCGGTCGGCGTCATCGCCGTCATGCTGCGCCAGCACCTCGGTCAGGCCGGCGACGTCGTGGCGGCCGCGGTGGGTGGCCTGGTCGACGCCCACGCCTCGGCCTCCGCGGTCGCGGCCGGCAGCAGCAGCGACGAGCTGGCCGGGCTCGCCGTGCTCGTCGCCATCACCACCAACACCGGGTCGAAGGTGGCCTTCGCGCTGGCGTCCGGGCCGCCGCCGTTCCGCCGCCGCGTGGTGCTGGGCCTGGTGCTGACGCTGGCCGCGGCCTGGGCCGGCTGGCTCGTGGCCCGATGGTGAGCCCCACGGCGCAGCCTGTGCGCTCAGGTGTGGCGTGCCGGCAAGGGTTGCGACCTGCGCCTGCTCCTCGTGGCGGCGGCGGCCGCCACGGCGATGGCGCGACGCATGCACTGCCTGTCCACATGCGCGCTTCGTTGTTGTTGCTGTCCATCCTCGGCGCCGCGTGTGGTGGTGCCCGCCCGGTCGACCCGCCCATGGGCTACGCCGGCCACCTGCAGGAGGCCGACCGGCACGAGCGGGTCGCGGCCGAACACGACGACCTGGCCCGCGCCAAGGAGGGCAAGGACGGCGGCTGGTGTGGTGACCCCGGGCCACCCACCACCAGCGGCGGCGAACCCGTCACGCGCTGGCAGCCGTGCTGGGCGACCGACCGCGCCGACGCCGCCGCCCACCGCGAGCGAGCCGATCGCGAGCGCGTCGAGGCCCGGCAGCACCGGGTCGCCGCGCGCCACCTGGTCGAGGTCGAGCGGACCTTCTGCGCCGGCCTGCCGGCCAGCGAGCTCGAGCACACGCCGCTGCAGCACGCCGACGACATCGCCTCCATCGAGCCGTACCGCGAGCTGGGCGACACCGTCGGCGCCCGCATCGTGTTCCGCAAGGTGGCCGGGCTCGACCCCGACTGGCTGCGCGACGCCGTGTTGTGCCACCAGGCCCGCGCCGCCGCGCTCGGCGTCGGCGCCGGGCTCGCCGCCGATCCGACCACCGTGCCGATGTCGTCGATCGCGGTGCTCGACCAGGGTGGCCAGGTCGTCCTCATCATCCGCGGCATGACCGACGAGGCCACCGCCGAGATCCTGGCCCGGGCCATGGCCCTGGCGCCGCGGAAGTGACCCGCCCCCCCTTGCGCGGGGCCGACCCGGGCGTACGTTCGCATCAGGAGGCACGACACCCATGCGCAAGATCCTCGTCGGCACCGATCTGTCCGCCCAGGCCGAGCAGGCCGTCGCCCACGCCATGGATCTCGGCCGTCGCCACGGCGTCGAGGTCGTGCTGGCGCTGGCCACCGCCGTGCCCGACAGCCCCGCCGGCGTCGATCCATCGACGGCCGAGGCGGCCGACCTGTACCTGCGCAGCCTGAACAAGCGCCTGGCCGACGACCGCGAGCAGCTGGCGACCCTGCGCCAGCACTGGGTCGGCCAGGGCGTCACCGTGTCGACCACCGTGGTCGACGGCTATGCCGACGAGGTCTTGCCGCGGGTGGCCGAGGAGGTCGGCGCCGACCTCATCGTCGTCGGCACCCACGGCCGGACCGGCCTGCGCCGCGCCTTCCTCGGCAGCGTGGCCGAGCGCACCACCCGGCTGGCCGGGTGCGACGTGCTGGTGGTGCGCGGCGATCGTGCACCGTCGGGCGGGTACCGCCACGTCGTGGTCGGGGTCGACTTCTCCGAGCACGCCGACCGCGCGATCGAGCGGGCGTTGACCCAGCTGGCCGCGCCGGGCGCCCGTGTCGACCTCGTGTACTGCTGGCAGATCCCGCCGCTGTCGATTTCGCCCGACATGCCGTTCTCGGCGGTGCACTACGAGCAGCTGGCGCAGGGCGCGCAGGCACAGCTGGGAGAGCGCTACGCCGCCGCCGCCGCCCGTGGGGTCGCCGCCGGTCTCGACGTCCGGCTGCACGCGGTGCAGCGCCCGGCCAGCCAGGGCCTCGAGGACTGGGCCCGCGACCACGGCGCCGACCTGATCGTCACCGGCAGCCACGGCCGACGCGGCCTGCGCCGCTGGGTGCTGGGTTCGGTCGCCGAGGTCACGATCCGCCACGCCCCGTGTTCGGTCCTGGTCGTCCGCTGATGGTCGCCGCCCCGAGCGCGGGGCCGCCCCGTGCCGCCGGCTCGGAGTAAGGTCGCCGCGATGCGCCTGTCCATCCGCTCCCCCTGGGCCGTGCTCGCGTCCGGCCTGATCGCGGCGCTGATGCTGCTGCCGTTCTGGCCGGCCATCGTGCTGGCGGTGTGGTCCGGGGTCGGGTTGCGCCGCTTCATGCGGCCGCTGGCGCGTGTGCTGGGCGAGCGCCACCGCGCCGCCGCCGCCATCACCGTGCTCGGCATCGTCGCCGTGCTGGCGCCACTCATCGCGCTCGGGTTGGCCGCGGCGGCCGACGCCGAACTCCTGGTCGAGCGCCTGCTGTCCTCGCCCGAGGTGCGCAGCTTCGTGTCCAGCCTGGTGTCGTCGGGCAGCGGCGGCGGCGAGACGCCCTCCCTCGGCGAGCTGCTGTCGAGCCACGGCGGCTCGATGCTGGCGGTGCTGCGCACCATCACCGGCGTCGCGGTCACCATCCTGCTCAACTTCCTGGTGTTCGCGTTCGCGACCTACGCGGTGCTGGCCGAGGGCCCCGAGCTGTGGGCCTGGCTCGAGCGCTACGGCCCGCTCGACCCGCCCGACCTGCGCCGCCTCGGCGCCGCCTTCCTCGAGACCGGGCACGGCGTGGTGGTCGGCGTGCTCGGGGCCGGCCTGCTGCAGGCGGTGGCCGCCACCGCGCTGTTCTACGCGCTCGACGTACCGCGCGTGCTGGTGCTGGGCTTCCTCACCCTGGCCGCCTCGATCGTGCCGGCGGTCGGAACCGCGCTGGTGTGGGTCCCGGTCGCGGCCGGCCTGGCCGCGGTCGGCCGCACCGAGGCGGCCATCGTCATGGCCCTGGCCGGCACGTTCGTCATCGGCACCATCGACAACCTGCTGCGCCCGTACCTGGCCCGCCGCGCCAACCTGGCGCTGCCGTCGTACATGGTGCTGTTCACCATGCTCGGCGGCCTCATCATCGCCGGGCCGTGGGGCTTCGTGCTCGGGCCGCTGCTGATGCGCCTGGCCAAGGAGGTCTGGCTCATCGCCAGCGAGCGGCGCGCACCACCTGCGGCGCCGAGCGACGGCGCGGCGCGCCCTGATCAGGATCGATAGAACGCGGCGATCGCGGCGACCACCCGCTCGGGCACCGACGCCGGCAGGGTCGGGCCCATCGGCAGCGCCAGCACCTCGGCGCAGGCCCGCTCGGCCACCGGCAAGCTGCCCGCGCCCTGCCCGAGCGCGGCGAAACACGGCTGCAGGTGCAGCGGCGAGGGGTAGTACACCTCGCTGCCGAATCCCGCGGCGGCCAGGTGCGCGCGCAGGTCGTCCCGGCGCGGGGCGCGGACGACGAAGTGGTGGTAGGCGTGGTCCGGGTGGTCGGCCAGCGCGCGCACCTCGGCCGGCAGGCGCGTCGCGGCCAGCGCCGCCCGGTACGCGGCGGCGTGCTGGCGACGCGCCGCGATCCACGCCGGCACGTGCGGCAGCCGCACCGCCAGCACCGCGGCCTGGAGCGCGTCGAGCCGGAAGTTCCCGCCGACGGCGACGTGGTGGTACTTGGGCCGCGCGCCGTGCCCCCGCAGCAGGCGGACCTGGTCGGCCAGCGCCGGATCGTCGGTCAACACGGCGCCGGCGTCGCCGAGCGCGCCCAGGATCTTGGTCGGGTAGAACGACAGCGCCGCCAGCGCGCCGCGCACCGGCAGCGCGGTCGCGCTGTGCGCCGCGTCCTCGACCACCACCACCCCGGCCGGCGCCGTCACCCGCGCCGGGTGCCCGAACAGGTGGACCGGGAGGATGGCGCGCGTGCGCGGCGTGCAGGCCGCCGCCGCCGCCGCCGGATCCAGGCACAGGCTGCCAGCATCGACCTCGGCGAACACCGGGCGCGCCCCGACCCGGGCGATGGCCCCGGCGGTGGCGAAGAACGACAGCGGCGTGGTCACCACCTCGTCGCCCGGGCCGATCCCGAGCGCCATCAGGCTGGCCAGCAGCGCGTCGGTGCCCGACGACACGCCGACGGCGTGACCGACGCCGGCCGCCGCCGCCAGCGCCCGCTCGAACGCCGCCACCTCGGGGCCGAGGATGAAGCTCCCGCTGGCGACGACCCGGGCGATGGCCGCCTCGATCTCGGCCCGCTGCGGCGCCAGCTCGGCGCCGACGTCGAACACCGGCAGCACGTCGCGGGGAGGAGCGCCGCTCATGGGTGGGCGGGACGATACCCGACACCTCGCCGCCATGCCGGTTGCGGCGGGGGCTGGTTCGGCGCGGGCGAGCCTGACCGACGATCCGGCCAACGGAACGCCCGGTGGCGGCAAGATGGTCGGCGATGGAAGAGCGCCTCCAGCCCGGGCCCGAGGACCTGCTGGCCCACGCCGAGTGGCTGGGCCGGGTGGCGCGTGCCCTGGTCGGCCCGGGCGCGGCCGCGGACCTGGTCCAGGACACGTTCGAGGTGGCCCTGACCCGTCCGCCGGTCCGGCCAGGCCCGCTGCGACCATGGCTGGCCGGCGTGGCCCGCAACCTGGCGCGGATGACCGCGCGCGGGCGCGGCCGGCAGCAGCGGCGCGAGCTGGCCGTCGCCGGCGAGGCCCCGGCCGACGTGCCCGGGCCCGACGCGCTGGTCGCCCGCGTCGAGCTGCAGCAGATGCTGGCGCGCCACGTGCTCGCGCTGACCGAGCCGCTGCGCGCCACCGTGCTGCTGCGCTTCGTCGAGGGCCTGTCGAGCGTGGACATCGCCCGGGTCCAGGGCGTGCCCGAGGGCACGGTGCGCTGGCGCCTCAAGGCCGCGCTCGATCAGCTGCGCGAGCGGCTCGACGCCGAGCAGGGCGGGCGCGACCGCTGGCCGGCGGTGCTGGCGCCACTCATCCCGCTGGCGCCGGCGGTGGCGCCCACCCCGACCGCCGCGACCACGACCGCAACGGCCACCGCGAGCCCCGCGGCCGGCGCAAGTACAGTCACCACCACATCGCCAGCGACCCTGGCGGGAGGCCTGGCCATGAAGCTCGCGATCAAGCTCCTCGTCGTCGTCGTCGCCACCGCGCTGCTGGCGGTCACCACCCACCAGCTCGGATGGTGGCCCGGCGGCCGGTCCGACCGGCCCGCGCCCGCCGTGGCCGCGCCGGTGCCTGGCGCCGGCCGGCCGATCCCGGCCAGCCCGACCGACGAGCCGGCGCCGTCGGCGCCACGCGTGGCCGGCGCGAGCCGCGACGACGACCCGCGCGGCGAGCTGCGGCTCGAGGGCCAGGTGATCGGCGCCGGCGACGCGCCCGTGGCCGGCGCGCTGGTCGCCATCGACACCGTGCCGGTCCGCACCGCCACCACCGAGGACGACGGCAGCTTCGTCTTCGAGCACCTGCTGGCGCGCGACTACCACGTCGAGGCCACCTCGGGCGACGGCTACGCGGGCCCGGCCCAGCTGCGCATGACCGCCGAGGCCCAGCCACTCATCCTGCGCCTGCGCCCGGCCGGGCTGATCGAGGTCGAGGTGCAGGACGAGGCCGGGGCCGCGGTGGCCGGCGCGCAGGTCGAGCTGCGCTCGACCCTGGTGTGGTCGAGCACGACCGACGCGACCGGCCTGGCCCGGCTGCGCGGCGTCGGCCCGGTGTTCGCGCCGCTGGCCGTGCGCGCCGACGGCTTCGCGCCGGCCGGCCGCATGGTCTCGTTCCGCGGCAGCCCGGGGCTGACCGAACGCGTCGCCATCGTGCTCGCGCGCGGCGTGGCCGTCGCCGGCCAGGTCGTCGACGAGGCCGGCGCGCCGGTGCCCGGGGCCGTCGTGGTCGCCAGCGCCGCCGCCGAGCCGTTCCCGCTCGTCGACGTGCGCCGCGACGGGGTCCGCGCCGACGAGGAAGGCCGGTTCCGCCTGCGCGCCAGCCCCGGCACCTGGCGCCTGCACGCTCGCCACCCCGGCCACGCACCCGGGACCAGCGCGCCGTTCCGCGTCGAGCCCGGCCAGGACAAGGACGGCCTGGTCCTGACCCTGGCCGGCGGCGCCAGCCTGGGCGGCGTGGTGCGCGACCGCCAGGGCCAGCCGGTCGCCGGCGCCGACGTCCGCGTCGTCGTCACCGGGCAGACCGAGTGGCGCGCGCAGCGCCAGGGCGTGACCAGCGGCGACGGCCGCTTCAGCCTGGTCGACCTGCCGCGCCGCGCCGTCGACGTCGTCGCCTGGCACCCGAGCGGGGCGTCAGCCATCACCAGCGTCGATCTCGCCGCCACGCCGAAGGCCGAGCTGACCCTCACCCTCGACGTCGCCGGCGCCATCCGCGGCGTGGTGGTCGATGGCGCCGGCCAGCCGATCGGCGACGCCCTCGTGCTGGCCGAGCCGCGCGGGCCGCTGTCGCCAGCCGATCGCACCGCCTGGTCGGTGCGCGGCGTGCAGGAGGTGGTGACCGACCCGGGTGGTGGCTTCGCGTTCGCCGGCCTGCCCGACGCCGAGTACACGGTCCGGGCGGTGCGGCCTGGGGCCGCCCAGGGCTCGTGGTTGTCCGAGGGCACGCGGACCCGGCCCGGCGGCCCCGACCTGCGGCTGGTGCTGCCGGCCGACGGCCGCGTCGTCGGCAAGGTCGCGCTGCCCGACGGCTCGCCGGCCACCGCGTTCGTGGCCGCGGTCGGTGGCGCGTGGGGCGTACCGTTCACCAGCACCGCCGGTGAGTTCGCGCTCGAGGCCGCACCCGGCCGACATGCCGTCGTCATCACCGGCCCGGGCTTCGTCGCCCACCACCACGAGGCGGTCGAGATCAAGCCCGGCGCCGATACCGACCTCGGCACCATCACCGTCACGCCCGGGCGATCGGTCAGCGGTCGGGTCACCCGCACCGACGGCACCCCGGCGAGCGGCGCGACCGTCGCCGCCGGCCACGGCCTGAGCGGCGGCGGCGCCGAGCTGTTCATCGCCGACGAAAGCCCGGGCGCGCGCGAGACCACGACCGACCGCGACGGCCGCTACCTGCTCGAGGGATTCGGCCCGGGCGCGCTCATGGTCGTCGCCGGCGGCCGCGACCTCGGCCGCAGCCAGAGCGCGCGCGTCCCGGCCGGCGCCACCAGCGCGGTGGTCGACCTGGTGCTGGCCCCGACCACCGGCCTGCGCGGCCGGGTCGTCAAGGCCGGCGCGCCGCTGGCCGACACCATCGTCATCGCCAACCCGCTCATGGCCAACTCGTCCAACTTCTTCGTCAGCACCGGCCCGGATGGCACGTTCGCGTTCGACGCCCTGGCGCCAGACACCTACGTGATCTACCCGATGATCGGCGGTGGCGGCCCGCGCCCCAAGGACATGTACGTGTACCGGGTCGAGGTCGAGGCCGGCAAGACCGCGGACCTCGAGCTCGACGCCACGCCGGGTAACTCCCAGCTCGAGCTCTCCGTGGTCACCGCCGATGGCAAGCCGGCCGGCACGGCCTTCTCGCTGATCGTGCAAGGCGTGGTCACCGGCACCACGCTCGACGATCTGCGCGACGGCGGCCGGCTCCCCGACATGGGCAGCAAGCCGGTCGCCATCCACCTCCGGGTCGTCGTCGACGGCAAGACCCGGATCGACGGGGCCCGCCCCGGCCACTACACCGCGTGTGTGGCCCCGCTGCCCCCGCCCGGCGGCGACCCGGGCGCGGGCAAGATGAACTGCGGCGGCGTCGACGTCGCCGCTGGCGCCCCGGCCAAGGTCACGGTGGCGTTGCCAGCGCCGGCCGCCCCCGCGCCGTGACACATCCCGATGCCCGTGCCCATGCCCGATGGCTTGGGCCGGTGAGCGGCAGGCGCGGCGGAGGCGGCCCAGATCGGGCACGGGCACGGGCACGGGCAGGTCGCTGCAAACGCGGCTGCGCGGCGTTTGTCCGCGCCCTGCTCAGTACAGCTTGTGCAGGTGCGTGCCCGGGTAGTAGTGGCGCAGGATCACCCGGTGCTCGCGCCCGGCCTCGGCCATGCCGATGGCGCCCATCTGGCACATGCCGACGCCGTGGCCGAACCCAGCCCCGGTGAACACCACCTCGTCGTCGGTGAACTCGACCTTGAACAGGGACGACTTGAGGCCACCGAACAAGCGGCGGATGCGCAGGTCGCCCTTGACCTCGGCCTCGCCCTTGCTTCCGCGCAGGGTCAGCGCCACCGCCCGGCCCGACACGCCGCGCTCACGCACGGTGATGGCCTGCAGCCGGCCGAGATCGCGCAGCTCGGTCCGGATCCGGGCCTCGAGCTCGCTGCGCCGCGTGCGCACGGTCCAGCGGAACCGGCTGGCCCCGCTCTTGGCCCGGCCGCACCAGCTCCGGCTCGGCTCCTCGGCCAGGAAGGCGCTCAGCGCGTCGTCGTCGATGCGGCTGCGCGCGCCCTTGCCGTCGTCGCGGTGGCCGCGCAGCGACGGGTCGGCCTCGCCGCCCCAGATGGCCTCGTTGTCCTCGCTGTGGCCGCCACACGAGGCGCTGTAGCGCACGTCGATGAGGCCGCCGCCGTCGCGCAGCAGCACCACGCCGCGGGTGCGGCCGATGGCCGCGGTGGTGCGCGGGTGCTCCTTGCCGGCGCCGGCGTAGACCTGGCACGCCTGGGTCGAGCACAACACGAACGGGTCGGTCAGGTTGCGCCGGCCGATCTTGCCGAGCAGCTCGGTCCGGGCGGCGATGGCCTGGGCCTCGAGCGCGGCCTCGGGCGCGTCGGGAAAGATCTCGGCCGGGACCAGCCCGGCCAGCAGCTTGTCCTCGGCCACCGCGTTGGCCACCAGCAGCTTGCCGTCGCGGTCGAGGGTGACGTAGACGCTGCCCCAGTAGCGGCGGTCCTCGCGCGTGGTGGTCAGCTGGGAGCCGCCGCCGCCGACGACGACCCCCGGCACGGTCAGGGTGTCCTTGCGATCGCGCGGATCGAACCAGATGACCGACGGGTTACGCAGCGTGGTGGTGCCGGCGCGCGCGACCAGGGTGCCGCTCGGGCGCCGGGCCAGCTCGGGGTGCACGCTGGTGGCCAGGCCGAAACGGCGGGCGATCTCGTCGGCGCTGGCCGCGCCCTTGCCGGCCTCGACCGGGGCGACGACGACCCGGACCTCGCGGCTGTCGATCAGCTCGCCCGCGACGCCGAACACCGTGCCGATCTCGAAGGTGCGAGGCTCGAAGCCGCGCCCGCGCCAGGTCTCGACCGCGGCGGCGGCCCCGGTGCTGTCGTCGGGCGCCAGCGTCGCGACCACGGTCCACTCGCGGATCAGCGCGGGGGTCGTCGCCTCGGCGCTGACCACCCATTCGCGCTCGCCCTCGACCACGGTGGCGCTGCCGCCGGCGCCGTCGGGGCGGGCCAGCACGCCGCCGGCGGCGCGGATGCGGACCTCGCGCTGCCCGTTCATGATCTCGACGGTGATGAGCGGCAGGCCGGCGTCGGTGAAGTGGAACCGGTTCGAGTACAGGAGGCGCAGCCGGTCCTCGGCCGAGGTCTCGTCGGCGCGCGCCGGGTGGGGCGCCGCCAGCAGCGCGCTCAGCGCGGTCAGCGCGGTCAGGGCCAGGGGCCGGGCACGCGGGGGCATGGGGCGCATCCCCCGAGGCTGGCAACCCGGGGCCGTCGGGGCAATTTTTCGGCGGCCGAGCCCCCACGCCGGCACCGCCGTGGGCCCGCCAGGCTCCGTGGCCCGGTGGTAGCGTCGACGGCCGTGTCGCGTGTTCTCGAACGTCAGCCACCCGGATCCTGCCGACGCCGGTGCCGACGCCCATGGTGATCGCGCCGCGCCTGGACTGCCGGCTGCTCGTCGCCGCCGGGCCGTCGCGCCGGGTCGGTCCGAGCGGCGTGTGGATCGGTCGCCAGCCCGACTGCGACCTGGTCACGGCCGATCCGAGCGCCAGCCGGCGTCACGCCCTGGTGCGCCTGACCAGCGACGGGGTCGAGCTGGTGCCGCTCGGGCGCAAGCCGGTGCAGCTCAACGGCGCGGTGTGTGACAAGGCGCGGGCCCTGGCCGACGGCGACGTGCTCGAGGTACCGGGCCTGCGCATCGAGGTCCAGCTCGAGGCGCGCCCGCCCTCGGCCGGGCTCGGGGCCTACGTGATCGAGCGCGCGGCCGGCGGCGTGTTCGGCCTGGCGCAGACGCCGTTCGTGGTCGGCGGCGGCGCCGGCGACGACCTCATCATCGACGGCTGGCCGCCCGGACCGCTCCGCTTCCACCTGGCCCAGGCCGACCTGTACGTCGAGGCGTGTGCGCCCGCGGTCACCGTGTGCCGCCCCGGCGGCGAGGAGCGCGAGCTTGAGCTCGGCGTGCTCGAGCCGGTCGACGTCGGCGCCGAGGTGGCATACGAACACGAGCGCTTCGTCATCCGACGCGCCGATCGCAAGGTGGTGACCACCGCCGTCACCGGCGTGGCCCCGACCCTCCCGGTCGAGCTGCCGCGGCGAGTCGAGGTGGAGACCCTGCCGCGCGGCGGGCGCCTGGTGCTGACGTTCACCAGCGGCGCCCGCGCGGTGTACCTGGCCGATCGCCGGTTCGAGCTCGTGCTGGCGCTGCTGTCCCCCGGCAAGGGCCACGGCCCCGGCGAGTTCCTGTCCGACGATGCCCTGCGCGCCCTGGTGTGGCCACGCGCCGCCGGGCCGAGCCGGCAGGAGATCAACACCCTCATCTCGCGCTGCCGCAAGGACCTGGTCGACGCCGGGCTGGCCGGGCCACGCCTGATCGAGCGTGCACCCGGCGGCGGCGGGACCCGCTTCTGCCTGGCCGCTGGCGCCGAGGTCGAGGTGTTATCCTAGCCGGCGTGGCGCCGCCGCACCCGCGCACGCTCGGCCGCTACGAGCTGCTGGTCCCGCTCGGCAAGGGCGGCATGGCCGAGCTGTTCGTGGCCCGGCTGACGGGCGTCGCCGGCTTCTCGCGCCTGGTCGCGGTCAAGCGCATCCTCCCGCACCTGGCCGACGACGCCGACTTCGTCCGCATGTTCCTCGACGAGGGCCGCCTGGCCGCCGGCCTGACCCACCCCAACCTGTGCCAGGTGCTGGAGCTGGGAGAGGACCGCGGCGAGCTGTTCCTGGCGATGGAGTACCTCGACGGGGTCAGCTGGGATCACCTGCTCGCGGCGTTGCCCGCGGCCGGCGACCAGACGCAGCGGCTGCGGCTCGTCGCCGGCGTGCTGCTCGATGCCTGCGCCGGCCTGCACGGCGCGCACAGCGCGCGTGGTGCCGACGGGGCGCCGGCGCCGATCGTCCACCGCGACATCTCGCCGACCAACCTGTTCGTCACCGCCGACGGCGTCTGCAAGGTCGTCGACTTCGGCATCGCCAAGCTCGCCCACGGCGAGCGCCGCACCCGCACCGGGATCATCAAGGGCAAGCTGCCGTACATGTCGCCCGAGCAGATCTCGGCCGAGCCCGTCGACGCGCGCAGCGACGTGTTCTCGCTGTCGGTCGTGCTGTGGGAGGCGCTGGCCGAGGCGCCGCTGTTCGATCGCGACACCGACTACCTGGTCTGGGAGGCCGTCACCACGGCCCCGATCCCGCCGCTGGCGCCGCGCGGCTATCCGGCGCAGATCGACGCCGTGCTGGCGGGTGGCCTGGCGCGTGATCGCGAGCACCGCTTCCGCACCGCCGGCGCGATGGCCGAGGCGCTGCGCCGCGCCGTCGCGCCCGTCGGCGGGCCGCTGGCGGCGGCCGAGATCGCGGCGATCGTGCGTGACACCTGCGGCGACCTGCTGGCGGCCCGGCAGCGACGGATCGCCACCGCGGTGTCCAGCACCAGCCCGGCGCCGTCCCCGACCACCGACCCGCTGGCCGGCCCGACCCAGGTCGATCCGCCACCTGGCGCCGCCCTGCGCGCACGCGCGGTCCGGATCCAGCGGGACGCCGACCCCACCCGGCTCGCGCCCGCGCCCGCGCCCGCGCCGTCGCGCCCGGCGCGCCGGACCTGGATCGCGGCGGCGGCGATCCTCCTCGCCGGCGCGGCCGCCGTGGTCGCGCTCGTCGCCAACAGGCCTGACCGCGCCGCGCCGCCGTCCGCCGAGCCCAGCGGCACCGGCGACGTCACGCCCAGCACCGACGACGTCACGCCCAGCACCGACGACGTCGCGGCCGGCACCGACGACGTCGTGACCGGCACCGACGACGTCGCGACCGGCGGCGATGAAGCAGCCGGCGGCGCTGAGGCCACCCCGCCCGATCCCCTCGTCCTCGCCAGCGACCAGCTCGCCGCCGCGCGAGGCTCGCTGACGCGGACCAAGGAGCTGCTGACCGGCCTGGGGATCCCCGGCGCCGGCAGCATCCCGCCCGGCCTCGGCGGCGCGACGGCGACGGAGACCGGGCGCTACTCCATCGACGCCGAGCCCGACGCCACGGTCTTCATCGACGGGCAGGAGGTCGGTACGACGCCGCTGGTGCGGCGACCACTGCCGCCTGGCCCCCACCGCGTCCGCCTGGTCGCCCCGGGCGGCCGCGAGCGCGTCTTGACGATCGAGCTCCGGGCTGGCCAGGACCTGCGCTCCGGCCTCATCCGCTGGTAATCGCTGGCGATCGCCGTGGGTCGCCTTCCACCGGCCGTGGCCTGGGGTCGGCCTGAGGTCGGGCTGGGCCCGGGCCGTCCGTACCCTGGGTACGCCGTCAAGGAGACCCACCATGCGTTCGACTCACCTGGCTTCCTTCGCCCTCGTCCTCGTCACCACCCTCACCTCCGCCGTCGCCGTGTCCGGCTGCGACGACGGCGCCGCCTGTAACGGCGGCGACTGTCAATGTAGCGGTCCTGGCTGTGCCGTCGACTGTCCCCAGGGCGGCTGCGACCAGCAGTGCAGCGACGGCGACTGCGACTTCACGTGTGAGGGCGGCGCGTGCGACCAGCAGTGCAGCAGCGGCAGCACCTGCACCGCCGACTGCGCCGGGGGCAACTGCGACCAGGCCTGCTCGCCGGGCGCGACCTGCACGTTCACCTGCTCGGGCGGCGGCTGCGATCAGTTCTGCGGCGGCAGCCCGACCTGCAGCGCGACCTGCACCGGCCCTGCCTGCACCACGCTGTGACCACCGGCCATCCCGAAAACGAAGACGCCCGGCGTTGCCACCGGGCGTCTTCCTCGTGCGCGAAGGGGGACTCGAACCCCCACGGTTTTACCCACTAGCACCTCAAGCTAGCGCGTCTACCAATTCCGCCATCCGCGCGAGGTGCAAGGGTCTACGCCGAGCGACCACACCCTGTCAAGGGAGGCCGGCGCCCGGGTCGGCCGTGCCATAGTAGGGCGATGCGCGACGGGTCACGCCCCATGCCGACCTCGCGCGGGGTGATGGTCGTCGGCTTCTACGCCGGCCTGGCCATGCTGGCCATCGTGTTCTCGGCCGGCCGGGGCGACCCCGACGTGTACCGCCTCGACGAGGAGGCCGGCGCGCTCAGCTTGCTGCTCGGACCGGCGCTGGGGCTGGGCGTGGGCCTGGCCATCGTCGTCGCCTCCATCCTGGCCAGCCGGCGGTACGCCTGGGCGCGTGGCCTCGAGGCCGCGTTCCGCGACCTGCTCGGGCCGCTGTCCTCGCGCGAGGTGTTCCTGCTCGCCGCCGCGTCGTCGATCGGGGAGGAGCTGCTGTTCCGCGGCGCCCTCCTGTCGTGGCTCGGGCTGTGGCCACAGGCGGTCATCTTCGCGCTGCTCCACGTCGGGCCCGGCAAGCGGTTCCTGCCGTGGACCGCGTCGGCGCTGGTGCTCGGCCTGGGCCTGGGCCTGGCGTCGCAGGCCACCGGCAACCTGGGCGCGGCCATCGTCGCCCACTTCGTCATCAACTTTCTGAACCTGCGTCGCATCGTCGGCATCCGCTGAGCGATCGCCCCGGCGCCGGGCGGAGCACGCGAGGTTTGCGCGCTGGCCGCCTCGAGATCGACGCCGAGGCGCCCCGGGATTGCCCCGGGATTGCCTCCTGCCGGCCCCGGGTTTTGCAGTACGGTCCGGCCACGATGACGACGACGTCGACGCAGCGTGGAGCCTGGTTCGTGGTGTTCGGTCTGGTCGCGTGCGGCGGCGACGCCTCCCCGGGCGGTGGCGCCGACCCCGATGCCCGCGCCAGCGCTGGCGCCGACGCGACAGGGGGCGGCAGCACCGACGCCAGCGCCGACGCCGCCGCGCCGCGCCGGGTCCGCTTCGTCGCCATCGGCGACACCGGCAAGGGCAACGACGGCCAGCGCCAGGTCGCCGCCGCCATGGCCCAGGTGTGCGCGACCGAGGGCTGCGACTTCGTCGTGCTGCTCGGCGACAACATCTACGACGCCGGCGTCAGCGGCGTCGACGACCCGCTGTGGCAGGAGCGTTTCGAGCAGCCGTACGCTGGCCTCGACCTGCCGTTCTACGCGGTGCTCGGCAACCACGACTACGGCGGCTGGCTGGTGGTGCCGCTGGGCGGCCTCGGCAACGAGTTCAGCAAGGGCCAGCACGAGGTCGCCTACAGCCAGGTCTCGGCCAAGTGGCGCATGCCGGCCACCCACTACACCTTCACCGCCGCCCACGTCGGCTTCATCGCCCTCGACACCAACGCCATCCTGTGGGGCGACACCACCTACGGCGACCAGGCGACCTGGCTGCCGACGGCGACCGCGGCGGTGGCCGACCGGCGCTGGCAGATCGTGCTCGGCCACCACCCGTATCGCTCCAACGGCGAGCATGGCAACGCCGGCAACTACGACGCGCCCGAGCTGGCCGGCATCCCCATCCCCAACCCGCTGCCCATCCAGAACGGCGCGGCCATGAAGGACTTCTTCGACGCCCACGTGTGTGGCATCGGCCAGGTCTACCTGACCGGGCACGACCACAGCCGGCAGTGGCTCGACGAGAACGAGCGCGCGTGTGGCATGGAGCTGCTGGTGTCGGGCGCCGGCGCCAGCGTGACCAGCCTGCGCGACCGCGGCAACCGGGCCCACTACCAGGACGCCAGCGAGGTCGGGTTCCTGCACGTCGACATCGACGGCGACACCCTGCGCGGCCGCTTCTTCGACGGCACCGGCGCGCTCGACTTCGAGCGCGTGATCACCCGCTAGCAGGATGCTGACAAACGCGGCGCAGCCGCGTTTGCAGCGACCTGCCCCGTGCCCGTGCCCGTGCCCGTGCCCATGCCCGATCTGGGCCAGGTGGGCAGCT
This sequence comes from Kofleriaceae bacterium, assembly GCA_018058095.1. Taxonomy (GTDB): domain Bacteria; phylum Myxococcota_A; class Polyangia; order Haliangiales; family Haliangiaceae; genus JABFXX01. The sequence goes on along the minus strand of JAGPCO010000039.1, from coordinate 32,605 downwards.
ACCGCGCCAGCTGGGTCGCGCGGTAGTCGCCGCTCGGCGTGCGCTGGAACACCACGGCGAAGCGCTCGCGCTCGGTGCGGATGAGCAGCAGGACCGACCCCTCGGGCAGCTCGACCCGGGCCTTGGTGCGGGCCTCGTACTCGGCCGGCGTGACCAGCTGCCAGTCGCGCATCGGGCCCGACTCGGCCACCAGCTGCTGGTACATGCTGGTCACGTCGGCCCGGGTCTCGGCGGCGACGGTGCCGCCGGCGTAGAACGGCGCGGCCGAGAAGCGCGCCATCTTCTCGATCTCGCCGGTGGCGAAGCCGCTGACCCACAGGTTGACCGCGTACAGCGCGCGCTCGTCCTTGACCGTCGAGCTCGGCGCCACCGGCGCCGCGCCGGCCTTCGGCTCGGGCGTGACCGGGCGCGCGGTCGGAGCCGCCGGCTTCGGCCGGACCGCGACCTGGCCCTCGGCCAGCGGCTCGATGCCACCGGGGATGTCGGTCAGGATGTACGGCTCGACGTTGAACGTGCCGCACTGCCGCCAGTTGCGGTTGAAGGCCCAGCGCAGGTACACGCGCTGGTCGACCGAGCGGATGGCGTCGGGCGTCTCGTCGTACGGCGCCGCGGTCAGCACGGTGTCGAGCGCGGCGACGTCGAACTCCAGCTTGCCCGAGGTGCGGGCGATGGTCGCCTTGTGGACCGAGCCGTCGGGGTTGATCGACAGCTCGATGGTCGACACCAGCTCGAAGTCGTTGAGCGGGTGGCCCGAGCCCTTGCCGTCGAGGTCCTCGAGGAACCCGAAGCCCCACAGCTCGTGGATGCGGCGGTGCATACGCGCCACGTACACCGCGAACGGGTGGGCCCGGGTCTTGAGCGCGGTCTGGTTGCCCGGCCGCACGTCGGGCACGAAGTTCTCGAGCGACGACTTGATGGCGGCCAGCTTCTTCTCCCACCGGCCCTTCTTGCTGGTCATCTTGCGGGCCGCGACCAGGCGCTCGTCGTCGACCTTGGCCTTGCCCATGATCCGCTCGTAGTCGTCGAACGTCAGCGGGGTCTTGATGCCGGGCAGGCCGCGCTTGCCGGCCTTCTTGCCGTCGCCGCCGCGGTCGACGATGGCGCCGCGCCCGCCGATGTCGCGCATGGCCAGGATGCCGGGCTCGCTGCGCTCGCCCTTGCCGTCCTCGCCGCGATCGCCGGCCTCGCCGGTCATGATGCCCTTGGCCTGGTCGCTCTTGCCGGAGTGGTCGGTCTCGACCTCACGGTCGTCGGTGGTGGCCTCGGCCTCCTCGAGCTGGCGGATCTTGTCGTCGGGCCCGCCGACCTCGGCGCTGGTGGTGTCCGGGCTCTGCCGCGAGGCGACGGCCTCGCCGGTCTGCTCGCGCTCGAGGTTGGTCTCGGTCGCGTGGGTCTCCTCGGCCACGTCGCGGTTCTTGTCGGACAGGTGGGTGGCGTCGTCGGGCGCCTCGGTCACCTCGTGGTCGTCGGGCACCTCGACCATCCGCATGTTGTCGGGGATGGGCGGCGGCGGGGCGGCCGGCTTCTCGGGCGGCGGCTCCTTGGGCGGCGGCGGCAGCTCCTTGGGCGGCGGTGGCACCAGCAGCGCGACCTCGACCGGCTCCTCCAGCTTCTCGGCGTCGATGTCCGGCGGTGGCGGCGGCTCGGGCGCGGGCAGCTCGACCGGCGGCTGGTCCGGCCCCGGCGTCGGCGTCGCCCACGCGACCTCCAGCTCCTCCGGCTGGCGCCCGAACTCGACCGCGACGTCGAAGCTGCGTCCGACGACGATGGGGCAGCGCAGGACGTCGGCGACGTCGCCGCTGGCGCCCCGCGCCTGGCGGTCGAGGCACCCGGCCATCGGGTCGCCCAGCACCACCCGGGCCCCGGCCGGCGGCCGGAACGGGTGCTGGCTCCAGCCGGCGAAGGTCGAGCGCCCGTCGGGGATGGCGACCAGCACCAGCTCCTGCCCGCGCGCGACGTCGAGCGTGCAGGTGGCGCGGGCGCAGCGCAGCAGCGGCTCGGCCACGCCGGGTTGGGTCACCAGCACCGTGCCATCGCCGAGGCCATCGAGGCGTACGGTCAGGCGCGGCACCGGCTCGGGCCGGGTCAGCTGGTACACCGCGAGGGCGCCGGCCTGGGCCGTGGCCGAGGCGAGCAGCGCCGGCGCCAGGAACCACGGCCGGCCGGACCGGCGGTACGAACGAGGAGGCGCCACGGCGTCCCTCGAGTGTGACACAGCCTCCACCCCGCGGCGCCCGGCAAGTTCGGGTCGGCCCCGACAGGTGCTGGCACCCGGTGCGTCGACGTCGCACCCGCGCCACGCCGGGCAACCAGGCCGGGCCCGGGCCGGTCCAACCGTGTCGCTCCCGGCCTTCAGCCTCGATCCGCGGCCCCGCACCCGAGGGTGTTACCGCGCCGACCTTGCGGCCAGCTTGCGCCGCCGCCGCTGCCGCCAGCAGGATGCTGAAGAAGCATCCTGCTGGTCATTTCTGATCTCGCAGCCTGCTGAAACACGGAGCCCGTCCCGACGGCAAATGCCGCCGGCACGGGGCAGCCTGCTAGAGCTTGCGGTAGATGCCGACGACGATGCCGATGATGTCGACGTTCCGGAAGTCGGAGCGGCGGACGATGATCGGCGCCATATTCGAGTTGGCCGGCTGGAAGCGGATGCGATCCCCCTCGGGGAAGTACCGCTTCACGGTCGCCTCGCCCTCGATCATCGCCACCACGATGTCGCCGGTGTTGGCGCTGGCCGTCTTCTTCACGAAGACGTAGTCGCCGTCGAAGATGCCGTCCTCGATCATCGACTCGCCGACGATGCGCAGGCCGAACACCTCGCGCTGGCCGCCCAGCAGCATGCGGTCGATCTTGACGGTGTCGGTGGCCTGCTCGACGGCGAGGATGGGCTGGCCGGCGGCGACCCGACCGAGGATGGGCACCTCGCACAGGTCGTCGGAGCTGCCGTAGTCGGCCAGGTTGCTGGCGCCACGACCGCTGCCGAGCGGGCCGGACACCGGCGGCGACGTGCGCAGCGGCACGACCTCGCCGCCCAGCCCGTCGTCGGCGAACACCACCGGGCGCATGGCGCGCGACTTGAGGTCCTCGCGGCGCAGGTGGCCCTTCTTCTCGAGGGCCTTGAGGTGATCGTTGACCCCGTTGGTCGAACGGATCCCGAAGTGCTCGCCGATCTCGCGGAGGGTCGGGGGATAACCCCGTTCCGTGATCGAAGCACCAATGAAATTAAGGATTTCCCGCTGACGTTCGGTGAGTGCTTCGGCCACGTGGTCCTCCTACTGAACGGACTCACCGTACTGAACGCATCATCACCGTGTCAAATTTTTTCCCTGAAATCCTGCCGGTTGCAGATCCGGACCCACCCGCAACGGCGGCTCGAACCTGGGCGCGCCGCGGGTGCTGGGGCAGGATGGCGCGGTGAGTCGCACCACCCCGCTCCGCCGGCCTGCGCTGCGCCGCGGCCGGTCGCTGGTGCTGGCGGCGGCCGGGCTGCTGGTGGCGACGGCCAGCCACGGCCAGCCCGGCCCGGGCGCGGCCCGGTCGGCGCCTTCACCAGGCGCGACCGCCGACCTCGGCCCGGCCCTGGTGCGCGCGCTCACCGTCGGCCCGGCCGATCGCCTGACCGAGCTCGGCCAGCGCGGGCCCAGCTCGGCGCTGGCGGCGGCCCTCGGTAGCGCGGATCCGGTGCTGCGCCGCGCCGCCATCGCCGCCGCGCCGGCGTCGGCGGACGCGTGGACCCTGCTGCCGGCGCTCGCCGGCGTCGCCGCCGGGTGGGACCGCTTCGCCGCCGTCGCCGCCGCCGAGGCCGCGCTGCACATCGCGCGGCACCTCGGCCCGACCAGCGCGGTCGGCATCGAGGACGACGAGGTCGACGCCGCGCAGGCCGGCTGGCGCACCCTGGCGCGCGCGCCGACGGCGTGGCCGCGCGTGCGGGTCGCCGCCGTCGAGATCACCGCCCGCCTGCGTGCGCTCGCCGACGAGATCCCGACGCTGACCCCGCCGGTGCCCGGCCCGGCCGGCCTGCCGCCCGACCTGACCGAGCTGCTGGCCGACGCCGATCCGGCGGTGCGCCGGGCCGCGGCCGAGGCGGTGCCGGCGCCGATGCCGGTGCTGGCGCGGGTGCCGCTGGCCGGGATGGTCGAGCGGGATCCGGTGCCCGGGGTCGCGCTGGCCGCGGCGCAGGCGCTGTGTGGCGAGCTGGCCGGCGGCGCCGACGCCGCGCCGGTGCTGGCCGCGCTCGGCCCGGCCGGGCTGGCCCGGCTGGCCGCGCTGCTGTCGGCGCCCGACCTGGCGGGCCAGCCGGCCGGCGCGGTGATCGACGCCGCTCGCTGCCTGGCCGCCGACGACAGCGCCGCCAGCCGGGCCGCCTTGCGCGCGGCCCGCGTCCACGCCGCGCCAGTGGCACGCCGCCTGTTGCCGCGCGGCGGCGCCGGTGGGGGCCCGCGCCGATGAGCGCGCCGCGCTCGCTCGGCCGCGCCGCCGGGCTCATCTCGCTGGCGACCATGCTGTCGCGCCTGCTCGGCCTGGTGCGCGAGCAGCTGTTCGCGGCGCTGCTCGGCGCCAGCGCGCTGGCCGACGCCTTCGTCGCCGCCTTCCGCATCCCGAACCTCCTGCGCGACCTGTTCGCCGAGGGCGCGCTGTCGGCCGCGTTCGTGCCGACCTTCAAGGCGTCGCTGGCGCGCGGCGGCCCCGACGCCGCCTACCGCCTGGGCAACCGCGTCGCCGGCAACCTGCTGGTGGTGGTCGGCACCATCGTCCTGATGGCCGCGCTGTTCACCCCGAACATCGTCGGGCTCCTGGCCGGCGAGTTCGCGACGGTCGAGGGCAAGGTCGACGTCACCGTCACCCTGACCCGCATCATGCTGCCCTTCCTGGTGCTGGTGTCGCTGGCCGCGGTGGCCATGGGCATGCTCAACGCGCAGGAGCGCTACGCCGCGCCGGCGCTGGCCCCGGCCATGTTCAACGTGGTGTCGATCGTCGTCGGCATGGGCCTGTACGTCGCCGGCGTGAGCCCGCGCTGGGTCGCCATCGGCTGGTCGGTCGGCACCTTGCTTGGCGGCGCGGCCCAGCTCGGCATCCAGCTGCCGCCGCTGTGGCGGGCCGGCTGGCGCCCGAGCGCGGCGCTCGACCTGCGCCTGCGCGACCCCGAGGTGCGCCGGGTCGCCGCGGTCATGGCCCCGGCCATCGTCGGCGTCGCCGCCATGCAGGTCAACGTGTTCGTCGGCACCGCGTTCGCGGCGTCGGAGCCGGCCGCGGTGTCGTGGCTCAACTACGCCTTCCGCTTCCTGCAGCTGCCCATCGGCGTGTTCGGCGTGGCCATCGCCACCGTGTCGACCACCCGCTACGCCACCGCGGCCGCGGCCGAGGATCGCCCGGCCATGGGCGCGCACCTGGTCGAGGGCCTGCGTATGGTCGCGTTCCTGTGCGTGCCGGCCACCGTCGGCCTGGTCGTGCTGGGCGAGCCCATCATCCGCCTCATCTACCAGCGCGGCCGGTTCTTCGCCCACGACACCGCGGCCACCGTGGCCGCGCTCGAGCTGTACGCCATCGGCCTGGTCGCCTACGCCGCGGTCAAGGTGGTGGCGCCGGCGTTCTACGCGCTGGGCCGGGCCCGCATCGCCGTCATCGCCTCGGTCACCGCCGTCGCCGGCAACCTGGTGTGGAGCGCGCTGCTGCACCCGCACCACGGCTACCGCATCCTCGCCGCCGGCACGGCGCTGGCCGCGCTGCTCAACTTCACCGTGCTGTACGTCCTGTTCCACCGCCGGGTCGCGCCCATCCCGCACGCCGCCCTGCTCGGCTACCTGGCCCGGGTCGGCGCCGCCGCCGCGGTCATGGCCGCCGCCGTGTGGGGCACCGACCGCGTCGTCGACGGCTGGATCGGCCACGCCACCACCCTGGCCCGGCTGACCGAGGTCGGCGTGCCGGTGGTCGTCGGCGCCGTGGTGTACGCCGCCACCGCCGCCGCCCTCGGCGTGGCCGAGGTGCGCGGCGTGGTCGATCGCGTCACCCGCCGCCTGCGCCGGCGCTGACGCCGCCGCGCCGCACCTCGTCGCCGGCTTCGTGGCCGTGTTCGCGGCCGCGGCCGCGGCCATGGCTGGACGGGACCGCCGCCACGTTGCCGTCGACCTTGACGTGGTCGTCGACGTCTTCGTCGACGTGGTCCTTGACGGCGACGGCGACGACGACGTCTACGCCACCGTTTGACGCCCCGCAGACGGTGCGTCGCCGCACCACCAAGCCCGCTGTTACGCTCCGCTCATGGGCACCGGCGCCGGCAACGATCACCTCGACGAATGGATGCGCTGGACCCACGAGCGCCTGCGCGCGCGTGGCCAGGTCGCCCGCTACGAGTACGATGACCGCGCGCTCGGCGACGTCATGGTCATCGCCGTCGACGGCGCCGGCACCGGCGGCGGGCCCGGCGCGGCGCTGACCGAGCTGGTGGTGACCCGGCGCCGGCGCGGCCACGCCCGCATCGGCGCCGTCGCGACCGATCGCGCCGGCCTCGAGCAGGTCGCGCAGGCGGCCGAGCGCCTGCACCACGCGGTGGCGCGCACCGCCAACGCCCGCCGCAAGTTCGTGCACCGGGTCGAGCGCGTCGTGCGCGACGCCGCCGCCCACTGGGACGCGGCGGCGGCGGTGGCGGCGATGGAGCGCCCGGCCGCGGCGATGGCCTCGCTGCGCGAGCTGGTACCCGACGCGACGTGGATGCTCGGGGCGAGCACCCACGCCGAGGTCGGTGACGGCGCGCGTCGCCTGCGCGTGACCCTGGCGCCGGCGCTGGCCGCCGCGGTCACGCTGGGCGGGCACCGGCGCGGCCTGGCCTACGATCCGCAGCAGCACGCCTTCGTCGTGCGCGGCGCCGGCCTGGCCCACCTGCAGCAGGCGCGCGGCGGCGCGCTCACCACCAGCGCGGCGGCGCTGGCCGGCTTCGGCCTGGTCCTGGCCGAGCGCGGCCTGTCCGACGCCGACCTGGCCGCGCTGCTGGTGGCCGACCCGCGCGCCCTCGAGGCCACGGCCCCGGCCGAGCGCCGCACCTCGTCGTGGTGCGACTGGATCGACGCGTGCGACGTGTTCGACTGCGTCGACCTGCCCAGCTCGCTCGTGCCCGACTGCGACCTGTCGTCGTGCGGAGACCTGTCGTGCGACTTCTGAGCGCGAGCGCGAGCGCGAGCGCGAGCGCCGGCACGAGCGAACGTGGCGCCGCGCGCGCGTGTGGCCACGCCAGCGCGCGTGGCGGCAACCGCGTGCTGGTCGCCGCGATCCGCCTGTACCGGCGTCGGCTGTCGGGCCGCGGCCCGCTGCGCCGGGTGGCGTGTAGCTTCCACCACGGCGAGTCGTGCTCGGCCTACGGGCTGCGCGTCGCCAGCGAGCGCGGCGCGTGGGACGCGCTCGGCCTCATCACCGCCCGCCTGCGCCGGTGCCGACGGCTGGCCGTGTACACGCTGGCGCGCCCCGCCAACGCGCACGCGCACGCGCACGCGCACGCCGGCGCCCGCGGCCTGGGCTGGGGCGACGGCCTGGCCCTGGCCCCGGCCGACCTCGCCGCCGAGCTACACGCCGCCGACGAGCGCGCCGACAGCGCCGCCGTGGCCTGGCACGCTCGCCTCGCCGTCGCCCGCTGGCGCGGCGAGCCGCTGGCCGCGCACCAGGCCGCGGCCGCGCTGGCCGCGCTCGACCCCACCAGCCGCGCCGCCGCTCCCATCCTGCGCGTGGTGTCGCCCGTGTGCTGGTCGCGCCTGCTCGGCCCTGCCGCGGCCGCCGGCGCGCTCGCGATCCTGCTCGGCGCCCTCGTCGGCGCGTGGTGGCCAGGCGCCTTGCTCGCCGCCGCCCTGCTGGCGCCGGCCGCCCGCCGCGCCGGCCGGCAACAACGGCTCCTCGGTGCGACCCGCGCCCAGGCCCGCGCCGGCGCCGGCGCCGCGGTCGTGCGCCTGCGCCCGCCACTCGGCGCCGCGACCAGGGCAGGTGGTGGCGCACCATCACCGGGGCGTCAAACGGTGGCGTAGACGTCGCCGTCGCCGTCGCCGTCAAGGGTCACGTCGACGCCGACGTCGTCGACCACGTCAAGGTCATCGTCGACGAGCGACGCGCGGGTGGTCCTGGGCAGTCGACTCGCGAGGGCTTCGGTCGAACGTCCTTCGTCGTGGCCGTGGCCGTGGCCGACCGGTGGTCGTGGCCGAGCTCGTGATCTGGAACGCCCGCCGTGATCCTGATCGATCCCCGTCTCCCAGCCGCCGCCCCGCCGCCCGCCGCCACTCCGCCCGCGCCGATCCACCTCGCCTCGCCGCCGCCGCCGCGCTACCCTCGCTCCGCCATGTACGAAGCGGAGCCGCTGACCGTGTCCGCCGCCGAGCGCGAGCTCGACGGCCTGCCCCTCGTGCCGTGCCTGGCCGGCTCGCTCGCGTACATCAAGGAAGTGCGCGACAAGTGCCTCGGCGCCGGCATCCCGGCCATGGCCGCCGCGCCCGCGCCCGGCCGTGGTTGAGGCGTCAAGGCGCACCTCCTGGTCGAGGAGGACGACGTGGCCCGGGTCGCGGCCGTGCTGCGCAGCGAGTGGAGCTCGGCCCTCGCCCGCGAGGGCGTCGCGCCCGTGACCGCCCGCCCCGCGCCCACCACCGGCGACGACCTACCCTGCCCCGCCTGCGGCACCGCCGCCCCCCTCGTCGCCGGCGCCTGCTCCGACTGCGGCCTCCAGCTCGACGACGCCCCCGCCGCCGCTTCGTGCGGCACCGGCGGCTGTGGCCCCAAGGGCTGCGGCTAGCAGGACGCCGACAAACGCGGTGCAGCCGCGTTCTTTCAGTGGGGCATCCCGGCCAGTGAGACCTGCGACGAGGCGCCCCCCGCCGGCTTGCACGGCGACGGTAGGCGACTACCGCGAGTGTTTCGCCGCATCTTCGCGAAGTCAGACGACGAGATCTGCACGTCGGGAGCGCCACCGCCGGCCGCCTGTGAACGACCGCTCTCGCCGGCGTGTAACTGAAGCCGTGGGCGCCATGGCCGAACGATCCCAGCTTCGCTGAGCGCATGCGCCAGCAAGACGTGGCCCGGGTCGCTGGCCGAAGGTCAATCGGCGGCCAACGAGAGCGGGATGCGCTCGGTGCGCAACTCGACCAGGCCGTCCCAGCCGACAGTGCGGCGGATGGCGTAGACCTCGAGCGCCGTGTCCCAGAGGCACCGTTCGTTTCGCCACCGGTAGCCGCCGCGCGCGACCGGCTCGGTGGTGTCCACCTCCCAGAACTCGTCGGACTTGCCGAGGACGGCGAACAGCCCGACGCCCTCGACCACCGTCGCCGGGATGATGGCGGCGTCGATCCCGGTGCAGGCCGGATCGTGGAATCGCGGCTCCGCCCACTCGCTCGGAGCACAGAACAGGCGGCCGTCCCCAGGGCCCTGCCGCGAACACGGCCGACCGGTGCCGGCTTCCTCGAAGGTCATGCCCGGGGTCGCGATCGCCACGTCATCGAGCTCGAAGCGACTCGTGCGGACCCGGCCCGCCTCGTCGCCGGGCACCGGCAGCGGCGCGGATGGCCAGCTCTCGCTGGTTGCCAGCTGGTAGAAGTCCATGCCCTCGAACTCCGTCGCCACCTGACAGCGTCCGTCGATGATCGCATACACCGGGCCAACCGACTCCCATGGATCGACGAGTTGCCTCGACAGGAACTCCGCGCCTTCGAAGAACCTGCGGGCGATCACCGCGTCGATCCGGCAGCGCGACTCAGACGGGAAGTGACCGAACATGCCGACGGTGCAGGCCGCGTCGGCGAACGCCCACGGCTCGAGGCTGGGCCCCTCCACATGCCGCCACGGCAGCCACTGCGTCGGCAGCGCGTTGCCGGACGGCACGTACGGCGTGACCGGTCGACCCTCCCACCAGCCGCCGAACGGCACGACTCCACCGTCATCCGTGATCAACTCGAACTGCCCGCCCCTTCCGCTGGCGCCAGGCCGCTGCCGTGGCACGGCGCGCATGAAGTCGCCGCTCGCGGGATCGTCGCAGCTGGCGACAGCCCCAGCGGGCAGGCACCGATACTCGTCGCCGAGGTTCTTCCAGCCACAGTCGACGTCGAGGCCAGTGTCATACCAGGACAAGACACTCCTGGCCTGGTCCGCGATCTGCGCGTTGGCCAGGATGCATCGCCCGCGGCCGCCCTGGCACAGGTCGTTGTCGCCGCAGCCTGAGTTCCCTGCGCCGAGCAACAACACCGCAGCCGCCGCGCCCAGGCGATGCCGTGGCACCGCGCGCACGAAGTTGCCAGCCGAGAGATCGCGGACGCTCGGGGGACCGAAACGAGCATCGATCTCCGCGGACAACGCCTCGAACGAGGCCAGGGTCGGCGCGCGCCAGGCAACCTGCTGCAGCACCTCGAGCATCGGCATGACGGTCTCCCACGCCTTTGATACCACGGGTCGGTGGATGCGCCGTGTTCGGAGCGGCGCTGCTCGACCGCGCGTACTCCTTGATCTCATGGCGCCGCCCCGAAGCAGGGCCGGTCACACTCCCCACGTCATGGTCGTGACGACCTGATCGGAGCAGGGTCGAACCGCGGTTGCCGAGGCCAAGCGGGCGAGATCGCAGGGGGGCGCGTGTCCGGGAGTGGGCGGCGGGCGGACGGGCCGGACGGGAGTGTCCGGTGGGCCGGACGGGTCGGAGCGCAAGGGTGCGGAAGGAGAAGAAAGGTTCGGCGGTGGGCGACGCGGCGACGTGGCTGGGTCGGGACGATGAGCTGGGCCTTCGACGAGTCAGGCTCCACCACGGGCCGGAGCCGCTCGACGCCGGGGCTGGTGGATTCACCGCCAATCAGTTTTTCACCCCGCGACACGCTTCGGCCTGTGGATTCTCACGATCGGGGCGTTCGATCGTGATGAAACCTCGAGTCGCCGCCATGGACCGGCGCTTGCACACGGCGCCGACGATGAGCACTCCGAGCGCCCGATTCCTCACGACCTCCGTCGCCACCCTGGGCCTCCTGTACGGCTGTGGCACCGACCCGGACCCGGACCCGGGCCCCCGGCCCGAGGGGAGCGAACTCGAGCGGGCGATCGACGTCGTGCGCGACGCCGCGACCTACGTCTCGTTCGACTACTCGGCCAACGGCTGCCACGACCGCAGCATCCTGCTCGCCGCCGAGCTCGCCGCGGCCGGCATCCCGTCGAACGCGCAGTTCATCGTGGCCCAAGGCACCGACAACCTGCTCACCCCGAGCCGCTTCCCCGGCCTCGAGTGGAGCTACCACGTCGCCCCTGTGATCTATGTCGACGATGCCGAGCCGCCGACCGACCAGCGCAAGTTCCTGCGCATCGTCGACGGCGTCGTCGACGGGCACATCGACCGCGGGGCCTATATCCTCGACCCCGCGCTCTACCCCGACCAGATCGCGGCCCCGCTCGCCACCTGGGTGGCGGACCTCACGGGTGCGCAGCAGTCCGCCTTCCTGTCGGCGGCCGATGCGCGCGAGGCGCTCGATCCGCCCAGCAGCGAGGCGATCGCGCAAGCGCGCATCGAGTCGACCGTCATCCCCGAGGCGCTCGTGGACATGCCCCGGTTCTGGCAGTTCCAGATGAGCTCGTCTTGCAGCTTCCTCAGCCGCGACGCCCAGGAGCTCGCCGACCGGCTGACCGACACGCAGATCGCCGAGATCCGCCGCCGCATGAACGTGGGGGTCATCGCGCTGATCGGGGACCTGCTGGCCCAGGATCTGTTGCTCGAGGTCGAGCCGATCCCGCAGTCCCCATGCTGGGACCTCTGACCTCGGTGCGCCCCACGTCATGGTCGTGACGACCTGATCGGAGCAGGGTCGAAACGCGGTTGCCGCGGCCAAGCGGCCGAGATCGCAGGGGGGCGGGTGTACGGGAGTGGGCGGAGGGCGGACGAGTCGGACGGGAGTGTCCGCGGGGCCGGACGGGTAGGGGCGCAAGGGTGCGGAAGGAGACGAAAGGTTGGGCCGGGGCGACGCGGAGGGGCGGGCTGCGGCAGAATCGGGCGCGATGAGCTGGGGCTTCGACGAGGGCCGGTTCCACCGCTGGGTCGAGCGGCGGGCCGAGGAGCTGGAGCCGGATGAGGCGACAGCGCTGCGCGCGGCGGCGTGGGCGCCGCTGGCGATGGCGGCGGCGACGGAGCTGGAGCCGGTGACGCGCGCGTGCGCCGAGGCTGGACGCCGCGTGCTGCTGTGCCAGTTCGACCACGACGGCGCCGGCCACGGCGTGCTGCTCGACGCCGCCGCCAGCGCGGCCGACTTCGGCGACGGCCCGGTCGACCCGACCACCGTGCTCGAGTGCGCGGGGCTGCTGGCCGCGCTGCCCGACGACGCACGCGACCTGGCCACCCAGGTGTGCGTGTACCTGTGCGCCGAGGTGCTGGCGCAGAACCTCGACGCCCCGCCCGCCGGCGCCGACGGCTGGGCCATCGCCGTCGTGCCCGAGCACGACGCGGCGTCGCGCTGGGTGCTGGCCCGGGCCCGGCCGGCCCGCACCATCTTCGACGACGACGGCCGCCTGCGCGAGCGCGCGCTCGACGAGCTGGTGGCCGAAGCGCCGGCCGAGGCCGCCGCGCTGGTGCCGCTGCTGGCGCGGGTGCGCGGCGGCCTGGTGATGGAGCTGCTGGCCAAGCTCGGCGCGGCATTCACCCGCATCGCCCGCACCGGCGCGCCGGCCGCCAATCGGGCCGAGGTCGAGGCCCTGCTCGCCGCCATGGTCGAGCACGCGGCGCGGGCGCAGTTCGCGGCCTGCGGCGCGCTGTTCGAGGAGGTGTTGACCAACGCCCTGTGCTGCGTCGCCGGCGACCGCGCACTGCATGAGCTGGTCACGCCGCTCGTCCCGGCCGAGCCGACCAGCCCGGTGCTGGCCCACAACCTGGCCTGCGTCGCCGCCGCGGTCGGCGCCGAGCGCGCCGAGGTGCTGCGCTGGGTCCGGCTCGCGCTCGACCTCGGCCGCGGCCCCGACCAGCTGTGGGCCGACCCCGACCTGGCCGCGCTGGCCGCCGACCCGGAGTTCACCCGCCTGCTGTCCACGCCGAGCGCCGCCGCGCTGGCGACCCAGCTCGGCACCGCCGTCGCCGCCCGCGACCTGGCCGCGGTCGAGGCGCTGGTCGCCGCCGGCGCCGACCCGACCGGCAGCTGGACCGACGACGGCGAGCGACGCTCGATCCTGCTCACCGCGCTCACCACGCGCGCCCGCAAGGCGGCCGATCGCGAGGCCCGCCTCGCGGTGTGCCGGTACCTGCTCGGGCGCGGCGCTCGCCTGCCGGCCGACGAGGTGCCGTGGTACGCGGTGCGCGAGCTGGCGCTGATCGAGCTGCTGCTCGACCACGGCGTGGCCATGACCACCGCCCTGGTCAAGACCGCGGTCGAGCAGGCCGACCTGCCGCTGCTCGAGCGCCTGCTCGCGCGTGGCCTCGACCTCGGCGCCCACCCGGCGGTCGAGCTGCTGCAGGCCTGCCGCACCCACCAGGACCCGGCCACGCTGACCTGGCTGCTCGCGCGTGGCCTGCCGCCCGACAGCCACGACGCCCGCAGCTACCCGGCGCTGCTGTCGTACGCCAGCGCCGGCGCCATCGTCATGGCCGAGGCGCTGCTCGTCGCCGGCGCCGACCTCGGCGCTCGCGACGCCGGCGGCGGCAGCGTGATCAGCCACGCGCTGTTCAACGACAAGCACGACTTCGTCGCCTGGGCCATCGACCGCGGCGCCGAGCTGTCCGTGCGCGACCACGCCGGCCGCGGCCTCGTCACCCTGGCGCTGTCGGCCGCGCGGTGCCTGCCGCTGCTGCTGGAGCGCGGCGCCCCGGTCGACCTGGCCGACGACGACGGCCAGACCGCGCTGCATCACGCCGCCGCCGCCAACGACCAGCAGGCGGTCGAGCAGCTCCTCGCCGCCGGCGCCGATCGCGACCGCGCCGACCAGCAGGGCCAGCGCCCGGCCGATCTCGCCCGCGGCGCGGTCCGCGCGCTGCTGGACCGGAGCTAGCAGGCTGCTGAAGAAGCAGCCTGCCAGTCATTTTCGGTCTCGCAGCCTGCTGAAAACACCGAGCCCGTCCCGTCGGCAGGAGCCGCCGACACGGGTTTTCAGCAGCCTGCTAGCAATCGGATTCACCGGGCCGTTCCGCGACGACGCGCGTGCGCCGTCCGGACCCGATGGTCAGGCCCTCCTCAGAATCCTGAAGCGAGGACGCACGCAGCGGTGACCGTGCCCTGCCCGTGGCGGCACGCCGGTTGCTGTTCCACCCGCGATGTCGGACCTGCTGCCTCGGATGTTATGTGTGGTCGCGCTCACGGGTTGCACGGCGCACACCAAGGCGGCCCGGCCGCGGGCCGCGCTGCAGAACGCGGCGTGGTTCGCCGGCGGCGCGGTCGCCGGCGGGGCCGGCGCCTGGGTGCTCCGCGACGCGAGCGACGCCGAGGGCGACAGCGGCCTCGGCGGCGCCACCGGCGCGCTGCTGATCGGGACGGGCGTGGTCATGGCCCTGGGCGCGACGCTCGGACTGCTCGGTGTCGCCTTCGACGACGTGCCCGACACCTGAGGTGCAGGGCCGGAGCGCCGCGCGGCGGCAGGCGCGCCAGATCCCCGCCCCGCACGGGAGGCTCCAGCCTGAACCAACGAAATTGCTCCCGGAACACCATTTGTTGCACGTGTGCACCGAGTTGACATTTTTCGCACCACTCCCGGGATCTGCAACCCACTGGTTGCAGCTACTTACCGAAGGTCTTCTTGGCACCTGCCTTGCTGTACGGCCAGGTCGTACCTCACCCCCTAAAGGCAGACATCCACATGCGTACCCTCGTTCGTTTCTCCTCCGCCCTCCTCCTCGCCACCGCCACCGCCTTCGCCATGCCCGCCTGCGCCACCGGCGGCGACGAGGATGACCTGCTCGAGGAGCTCGACGCCGAGGCCAGCGCCAAGGCGTCGTTCGAGGTGTGGCAGAACGAGGGCGGCGCGTGGTTCTTCCACATGACCGCCAGCAACGGCCAGACCCTGCTGTCGTCCGAGGCCTACGAGAACCGCGTCGGCGCCCTGTCGGGCCTGCTGTCGGTGCTCGACAACGGTGGCCTGACCAGCCGCTACACCACCAAGAAGGGCACGGACGGCAAGTACTACGTCAGCCTCAAGGCCGCCAACGGCGCGACCATCGCGACCGCGCAGGGCTACAAGAGCAAGTCCAACGCGACCCGCGCCATCACCGCGATGACCCGCTCGGTCGGTGGGTACCTCGAGGCCCAGGCCGCCCGCACCGGCGCCCGCATCGAGACCTTCGCCGACGCCGCCGGCCAGTTCCGCTTCTCGGTCTACGCCGCCAACGGCCAGCGCGTGCTGGCCTCGGAGGGCTACGTCAACGAGGCCCTGGCCCTCAACGGCGCGATGGCGGTGACCGAGAACGCGGCCGCCCGGGCCCAGTACAACGTGCTGCCGTCGAGCGGCGGCGCCGGGTACTACTTCACCCTCGAGGGTGGCAACGGCGAGATCATCGGCGTGAGCGAGGTCTACTCGACCAAGGCCGCGGCCGACCGCGCCGTGAATGCGCTGATCACCCTGGCGCCGAACCTCGCCGCGCTGTAAGGATCGCCGGGCCGAATGTCGCTCAATCGTCACCTCGCCCGCCGCGGCAAGACCGCCCCGCCGATCCTCACGCTCGGGCATGGCACCGACGTGTTCTGCTCGTGTTGCTCGCCGCGCGGCGCCGACCTGGTGCTGGTGAGCGAGCGCCTGCTCCGGTCGGCCGCGACCGCGTAGCCAGGCCACGTTTCCCGCGCAGGTGCGCGGCGAAGGTCCCGTCGCCGGTAACCCGGGGGATTGGGGCGGCCCTGGGCCCTTCGCCGCCACCTGCGCCATCCGCTCGTCGCCCGGGCCTACTGCAAATAGACCGGGCGACGCCGGCTGCGCGTACTGGCCGGGATGCCTGCCATTCCACGCCTCCCTGGCCTGGCCCTCGCCCTTGGCCTGCTCGCTGCCGCGGCTCCCGCCGCCCACGCCGATGACGAGGGCAGCGAACACACCGCCACGCTGATGGGCGCCGACGACGACACCCGCGGCCTGTCGCTGGCGTTCACCGACAGCGCCGGCTGGATCGCCACGTACCGGTCGGCGCCGGGCGCGACGGCGGTGACGCTGAGGCTGCCGCTGCCGCGCGACCACGCCCACTTCGTGGCCCACGTCGCGCCCGGGCGACGTGGCTTCGTCATCGTCGAGGTCTCGATGGGGTGGAGCCGGCCGACCACGCTGCCAGCCACCCGCCCGGTGGCCTGGCACTTCGACCGGCGCGGCCGCCTGACCCGGACCTGGCGCTACGATCAGATGCTGCTGCCAGCGACCCGCGCCGCGGCCCGGGTCTCCGCCGGCCACGTCGACTGGACCAACGCGGTCACGGTGCGCGGCGGCTCGCTGGTGCTCGGCACCAGCGACGGCCGGCACGAGGTGGTGGTGGACACCAGCCGCGCGGCCATCCGACTGGTGGCGCGGCCCGCGGTGCCCTGACCCGCTCTCAGCGCGGGTCGTCGAGCCAGCAGGCGTCGAGCGGCAGGCCCTTACTCGCTCTCGACCCGCCGGCGCACCACCACCCCGCGCCGGCGCAAGAGGCGGTACAGGGTGACGTGGTCGACCCCGGCGGCGTCGGCGGCGCGGCGCACGTTGCCGTCGTGCTCGGCCAGCAGGTCGGCCAGGTAGCGCCGCTCGAGCGGCGCCAGCCAGGCCTCGCGCTGGGCGCGCAGCGTCGGTCGTTCGACCGCCGCCGCCGCCGGCGCGGCCGGCGCCGGCGTGCCGGCGGTGGCCGCGCCAGGACCTGGCCCGTGTGACGCCACCAGCGCGGCCGGCGCCGCGCTCATCGTCCGCGGCAGGTCGGCCGGGGTGAGCTCGTCGCCGGTGCACAAGATCACCGCGTGCTCGATCGCGTTGCGCAGCTCGCGCACGTTGCCGGGGAAGTCGTAGCCGTGCAGGCGCGCCAGCACCGCCGGGCCCAGCCGCGGCGCCTTCTTGCCGTGGGCGCGCGCCGCCTGCTCGAGGAACACGCCGGCCAGCACCTCGAGGTTGTCCTTGTACGCGCGCAGCGGTGGCAGCTCGAGGGTCATGACGCTGAGCCGGTAGTACAGGTCGTCGCGGAACGCGCCGGTCTTGGCCATCGCCTCGAGGTCGCGGTTGGTGGCGCAGATGAGGCGCACGTCGACCCGGGCCGGCGCCTCGTTGGAGCCGAGCGGCTGCACCTCACCCTGCTCGACCGCGCGCAGCACCTTGGCCTGCAGCATCACCGGCAGCTCGCCGACCTCGTCGAGGAACAGCGTGCCGCCGTCGGCCTTCTGGAACTCGCCCAGCTTGTTGAACGAGGCGCCGGTGAAGGCGCCGCGCACGTGCCCGAACAGGATGCTCTCGAGCAGGGTGTCGGGGATGGCCGCACAGTTGACGGTGACGAACGGCTTGTCGGCCCGGCGCGAGTTGGCGTGGATGGCGCGCGCGACCAGGTCCTTGCCGGTCCCGCTCTCGCCGCGGATGAGGATCGGCGCCACCGTCGGCGCCGCCAGCTCGATGCGGCGCTCGACCTCGAGCCAGGCCGGCGACAGGCCGCGGATGAGGAACGGCCGTCCGGTCGCCTCCCGGCTCTGCCGGTCGAGCACGGCGCGGCGCACGAACGGCGCGGCCAGCTCGGCCAGCTCGGCCACCAGCGCCAGGTCGCCCTCGCCCAGGCGGCCGGCCTGCCGGCACGACACCGTCAGCACGCCGATGGCCCGCTTCTGGTAGCGGATGGGCGCGCCGGCGATGGCGCCGACGTCGACCAGGTAACGGGTGTAGCTGGGGTCGAGCGCGGTGTCGGCCGCCAGGTGCGGGCGATCGTCGTCGAAGATGCGCAGGGCGATGCCGGCGCCGTCGGACCGCGTCACCACCTGCGGCAGCGTGACGATCACCCCGTCGACGACGTGGTGGGCCAGGGCCAGCCCCTTGGCCTTCTTGTCCCACAGGAACAGCGCGCCGTGTTCGGCCGCGGTCGCGGCCATGGCCAGGGCCACCAGCTCGGCGCCGACGTCGTCAGGTCGCACCGCGCCGAGCCGGCCCGGCGCCTCGGCCAGCACACGCGCGGCCGCGTCCGACCGCGGCGGGGTGGCCTGGGTGCGTGCCATGGCCGCAATCTACCGCGGCCGGCGCGGCCCGGGTCGCCATCACCCTCGCATGCGGCGGCTCAACCTCGCGTGTCGTCCCCGACCCGGCGCAGGCCGGCGATGGGCTCGAAGCAGCGCCCGCCCGGCCAGCGCACGTCGACCATGCCGGGCGGCAGCGGGTACGGCGGCTCCACCACCACGCCGACGCCGACGCCGCGGCCCCAGCCGTCGAACTCGGTGGCGACCCACCCCGCCGGGTCCTGCTCGACCCGCGTCCCGACCGCGAAGCTCACACCTGGAAGATGGCCGAGCCCCAGGTGAAGCCGGCGCCGAACACGGTGGCCAGCACGCGGTCGCCCTTCTTGACCTTGCCCTGCTGGCGCCAGTAGTCGATCGTCAGCGGCACCGTCGCCGCCGTGGTGTTGCCGTAGAACTGGATGGTGTTGAGGACCTTGTCGGCCGGGATGCCGGCGACCTCGACCACCTTCTCGTTGATGCGCAGGTTGGCCTGGTGCGGCACGAACCAGTCGATGTCGCCCCAGGTCATCTTGGCCTCGGCCAGGGCCCGGTTGGTCGACATGACCATCGTCCGCACCGCGTTGAGGAAGACCCGCTTGCCGTCCATCTGCGGGTACATGTCCAGGTTCTTGTCGCGGTCCTTGGGGTCGAGCTGCACGAACGGCAGCTTCTCGATCTCGAACACCTTGATGTACAGGTTCCACGCCCCGGTGCCGTCGGCGCCGCACTGCGTGTACATGACGCCGGCGCGCGGGTCGTCGGTCTCGACCGGGCCCAGCACGACCGCGCCGGCGCCGTCGCCGAACAGCACCATCACGTCGCGGCCGCGCGTCGAGTAGTCCATCGAGTGGCTGTGGATCTCGGCGCCCACGACCAGCACCCGCTTGTACAGGCCGGCGCGGATGAAGGCGTCGGCCATCTGCAGGGCGTACACGAAGCCCGAGCACTGCTGGCGGATGTCGTAGCAGGCGCAGCTCTTGCCCTTGCCCTCGCCGGCGATGCCAAGCTTGTCCTGCAGGAACACCGCGGTGCCCGGGAAGTGGATGTCGGGCGACAGCGTGGCCAGGACGATGCAGTCGACCTCCTTGGCGTCGACCCCGGCGTCGGCCAGGGCGCGCCGGCTGGCCTGCAGGGCCAGGTCGGACGTCTTGGTGCTGCCATCGTTGGGCACGTAGCGCCGGGTCTCGATGCCGCTGCGCTGCCGGATCCACTCGTCGTTGGTCTCGGTCTGGACGGTGTCCTGGCGGACGTGCTTGTCGTCGAAAAACCGAAGGTCGTCGTTGGTCACGACGCGGTCGGGCACGTACGAACCCAGGCCAAGGATCTGCGCGCGGATCATCGGTCCTCCTCTGCTGCGGCACGTGTCATGCCGGCTCCCCGTGGTAGACCGGTTTTGCCCCGCCGGCCGGGTCGCGTTAACATTTTTTTGTCATGAAGCCGCCCGCCCCAATCCCCCCGTCCCGGCCGCCCCGGCCGCCTGGGCGTGGCCTGCGCGCGGCGGCGCTCGGCCTCGGCGCGGCGCTCGGGCTGGTGCTAGGCCCAGGCCTGGCCCGGGCCGACATCTACTCGTGGACCGACGCCGACGGCACCGTCCACGTCACCAACGTCAAGCCCCGCGCCGGCGGCAAGTGGAAGAAGGTCATGACCACCGCGCCTGACCGCGGCAGCAAGGCCGCGGCCGAGCGCGGCGACTGCGCCCGCTGCGACGTCGTGCCCAGCCGCGACCGCTCGCCCGACCGGTTCTCCCGCTACGACGAGTTCATCCACGAGGCGTCGGCCCTGTACATGATCCCGGTCCCGCTCATCCGCGCGGTGATCAAGGTCGAGAGCGACTACGACCCGCGGGTGGTGTCGTCGATGGGCGCGCGCGGCCTGATGCAGGTCATGCCCGCGGTCCAGCGCGACATGGGCATCAACAACGTGCACGACCCGCGCGAGAACATCCTGGCCGGGACCCGCATGCTGCGCGTGCTGGCCAACCGCTACGACGGCGACCTGGTGCTGACCATCGCCGGCTACCACGCCGGCATGGGCTCGCTGGCGCGCTACGGCAACACCGTGCCGCCGTACGAGCACACCCGCCTGTACCTGCGTATGGTCCTCGACCGCTACTACGACTACAAGGCCAAGCACGAGGCCACGCTGGCCGCCGGGCGCTGATGCGGGCCGTGCTGGCCCGGCTGCGCCGCCACCTCGGCGGCCGCGGCGAGTGGTGGTGGGCGCCGCTCGTGTACCTGGTGGCGGTGCTGTGGGTGTACCGCGGGCTGTGGCACCAGCACGGCACGCCCTACGCCCTCGGCTGGGACGTGGTCGATCAGTACGGGCCGGACCTCGAGTTCCTCGCCGACGACCTGGCCAGCGGCCGGCTGTCGCTGTGGAACCCGTACGACCGCGGCGGCTACCCGCTCATCGCCGACCCCAGCCTGGCCCGCTACTACCCGGCCGGCTGGCCGCTGGTGGCCGTCTCGGCCGCGCTCGGGTCGCCGTGGTGGATGATCCAGGTCGAGGTCCTGACCCACCACGTCGTCGCCGGCGCGGCCATGCACCTGTTCGTGCGCCAGCGCGGCCTGGGCCGGGCCGCCGCCGTGCTGGCCGGGCTGACCGTGGTCGCCACCGTGCCGCTCATGGTGCACAAGGCGTCGAACATCGTCTGGCCGATGGTGTGGGCGCCGCTCGGGTGGATCGCGGTCGACCGCCTGTGCGCGCGGCCGGGCTGGCGCCGGGCCGCCGCGCTGGCGGCGGCGATCATCGTGCCGGGCACCGCCGGCGCGCCGCCCGGCTTCTTCTACACGCTGCTGCTGGTCGGGTCGTACGGCGCGGTGCGCGTGGTCGGTGCGGTCGTCGCCGCGCCGGCGCCGACGCGGCGGCGCGCCGTGCTGGTGCTGGGCGCGCACCTCGGCGGCGCCGCGCTGCTGGTCGGCCTGGCCCTGGCCATCACCCTGGTGCCGGTCGCCGCCCTGGTACCGCTGTCGGAGCGCGGCAGCAAGATCGGCCCGGGCTTCGCGCTCGACGGGGCGCAGCCCGGGTTGACCTGCATGGTCGGCCTGCTCGCCCCCACCGTCGGCAAGCTGGAGACGTACGTCGGCATGGTCGCGCTGCTGCTCGGCGCGCTCGCGCTGGTGCGGCCGGCGCCGCGCTGGCGCGGCCTGGTGGCGTGGGGCGCCGTCGTCGCCGCGCTGGCCACCGCCGCCACCTTCGGCCGCGGCACGCCGGTGCTGCCGTGGCTGGTCGAGCACGTGCCAGGCTTCGACCGCATCCGCGTCCCGGGCCGCTACAAGCTGGTGGCGGTGTGGGCGTTCGCGCCCCTGGTCGCGGTCGGGTGGACCACGCTCACGGCGCGGCCACGGCCGTGGCGGTGGACACCGGCGGTGGCGGCCGGGCTGGCGGTCGTCCTGCTGGCCGGGTGTGCGCTCCTGATCGCCAGCCGCGCGCCGTATCGCTTCCCGCACGCGCCGCGGGCCGAGCTGTGGCCGCTGCTGTTCGCGGGGCTGGCGGCGGCGCTGGTGCTGGCGGCGGCGCTGCTGCCGGCGCGTGGGCTCGGTGCGGTGGCCGTCGCCGCCGCCGTGCTGATCGCCACCGACGCGTCGTTCTTCCTGCACACCCCGGGCTCGCCGCCGGCCGGCGATCCGCGCCGGCGCCACCGTGACCCCGACGAGCTCGCGGTGCTGGCGCCGCTGGGCGACGTCGCGGTCGCCTACCGGCTGTACGACGAGTTCACCCTGGCCGACCGCGTCGGCGAGCGGCGCCGGCTGCGCGACTTCCGCGGCTACCCGGCGATCGACCAGGTCGCGCTCAGCCGGTACGTCGACGTGCTGCGCGCCGCCGGGCGCGACCCGGCGCTGCTCGAGGCGTACAACGTGCGCTGGCTGCTGACCGGCTCGCACTACCGGTTCGGGACGTCGGCCCACATGATCAAGCAGCCGGCCGCCGGTGGCCACTACCAGCCGCGCGGCGGCAGCGTGTACGAGGCGCGCCACCCGGCGCCGCTGGTGGCCTGGGTCGGCGCGATCGACGTGGTGAAGAGCGGCGTGCTGCCGGCGGTGCGGGCGCTCGAGGACGGCGACGGCGTGCGCCGGCGCGTGGTGATCGAGCGCAACGACGCCGGCGCGCTCGGCTGGGACCTGGTGCCGCTGGCGGCGGCGCGCGCGGCGCCGCCGGCCCCGGCCGAGGGGCGCGCGCTGCGGTACGAGCCGGATGAGATCGTGGTCGAGCTCGACGCGCCGGCGCGTGGGCTGCTGGTGCTCAACGAGCTGTGGTACCCGGGCTGGCGGGTCGAGGTCGACGGCGCGCCGGCGCGCATGGTGCGCGCCAACTACCTGCTGCGCGCGGTGGTCGTCCCGGCCGGCCGGCACACGGTGCGCTGGACGTTCCGCCCGGCCGGGTTCCGCTGGCTCGGCGCCGGGTATGTGACGGCGCTTGGGGTGCTGGTGCTGGCGCTGGTGTGGCGGCGGCGGGGCAGCAACAGCAACAGCAACAGCAACAGCAACAGCAACAGCAACAGCAACAGCAACAGCAACAGCAACAGCAACAGCGACGGCGACGGCGACGGCGGCGGCAGCAGCAGCGACGGCGGCGGCGGCGGCGGGGGTCGTGGCGGCGATGGCGGCGATGGTGACGGCGGGCGCGACGACGGCGATGGGGTGCGTGACGCGTGAGGGGCGCGCTGCTGGTCTTGCTGGCGAGCGCGGCGTGCAGCCGGACGGTGACGGTGGCGGTGTACCGTGACCTCGACGGCGATGGCCGGCGCGGCGCCGATGAGCCGGGACTACCAGGTCGGCTGGTGGCGATCGAGCGGCTGAGCGCGGCCACGACCGACGCCGCCGGCGTGGCCCACCTGCTGATGCCCGACGCGCCGCTGGTGGCGTGGACCTGGCCCGGTGCCGACGACCAGGTGGGGCCGGTCGGGCGCCTGCTTGGCGCCGACGACGGCGTGATCGAGCTCGGGCTGCGGCCGGCGGCGGCGGGCCGCACGCCCTTGCGCTTCGCCGTCGGCTCCGACCCCCACGTCCGCCTGCCCGTCGCCGGCGAGCGCTGGGACGGCGGCGACCTCGGCGCGGCGCTGGTCCAGCTCGAGGACGGCCCGCCGCTGCGCTTCGTCACCCTGCTCGGTGACCTGACCCAGGACTCGGAGCCGGCTCAGTTCGATCGCCTGGCCGCGGCCGTGGCCGGGCTACACGCGCCGTTCGTTCCGGTCGCCGGCAACCACGACCTGCACGACGGCGGCGCCGCCTGGCGCCAGCGTCTGGGGCCCGACGCCTACGGCTTCGACCTCGCCGATGAGGACGGCGCGGTGGTGCGGGTGCTGGTGTGGAACGGCTTCACCGACGACACCGACCAGGCCGCGTTCCTCGACCTGGTGCTGCCGCGGTTGCCGCCGGTGGCCACCACCATCGCCCTCGGCCACGCCCCGCCGCGCGACTGGGTGATCGAGCACATGGCCACGCTCGGCGTCGACGCGGTGTTCACCGGCCACTGGCACGCCAGCCGCAAGCAGCTGCGCGCCGGCGTGACCGAGTGGAGCACCGAGTCGCTCATCATGGGTGGCCTCGACCAGACCCCGGCCGGCTTCCGCACCGTCACCGCGCGGGCCGGCCAGCTCACGGTCGACGACCACCGCCAGCTGGCGGCGCCGCTGCTGGGGCTGATCAGCCCGAGCGCGCGCGGCTGCGAGCACGCCGGTGCGCGTGGGCTGCGGGTCGTCGCCGCCGGCGGCGCGACGCGGCCGCGGGTCGAGGCACGCCTCGACGACGGCCCCTGGCAGGACGTGCCCCACGTGGCCGGCTGGCTCCACGCCGCGCCGCTGCGTCCCGGGCCGCGGCCACACCAGGTCGCGCTGCGCAGCACTCTCGGCGCGCGCGTCACCGAGACCACGATCGCCGTGCCCGCCTGCGCCGGGCCGGCGCGACCGGCGCGGCCGCGGGTGGCCGGCGGGTGGCCGCAGCTGCAAGGCGGCCCCGATCACCGTGGGGCCAGCCCGCACACGCTGACGCCGCCGCTGGTCGAGGCCTGGGTCGCCGCGCTGCCCGGGCCGGCGCTGACCGGCGGCGTGGTCGTCGCCGACGGCGTGGTGCTGGTGAGCACGCCGGCGCTGGGTGGCCGCTCGGGTCCGGGCGGGTCGGCGCCGCCCCCCAGCCCCGGCCTGGTCGCGTTCGACCTGACCACCGGGGCACCGCGCTGGCAGCTCGCCACCACCACGCCGGTCCGCGCCGCGCCGGCGGTGGCCGATGGCGTGGTCGTCGTCGTCGAGACCGGCGGCCAGGTCCACGCCGTCGAGCTCGCCACCGGCGCGCCGCGCTGGCGGCACGACCTGACCGACGACACCAGCGGCTGGGCCCGCTCGGCCTGGGCCGGGCCGACCATCGCCGACGGCGTGGTGTACACCGGCGTGCTCGGCCGCTTCGGCGCGCTCGACCTGGCGACCGGGCGGCGGCGCTGGAGCCAGCCGCTGGCGCCCGACTGGCCGTGGATCGGCACGCTGGCCTCGCCGGCGCTGCTCGGCGACGACGTGCTGTACGTGCTCGGCCGCGAGTACGGGCTGTACCAGGCCGATCGCGCCACCGGCGCGCAGCGGCGCTGGCGCCAGGATGAGGCGCTGCTCGGCATCAACACCACGCCGGTCGTCGCCGGGGACCTCGTCGTCGTAGGCACCACGCGGGGCGAGGTGTGGGGCCTGGCCGCGTCCGACCTGTCGACCCGCTGGCGCACGCCGCTGATGGTCGACGGCCACGACTGGTCGGCCGGCATCGCCGCCCACCTGGCGGTCGGCCCCGAGGTGGTGCTGGCCGCGACCACGGCCGGTGAGCTGGTCGCGCTCGAGCGCGGCACCGGGCTGGTGCGCTGGCGCCGGTCGATGGCTGGCGGCCCGCTCACCGTGGCCCACTACGCGTCGGATCGGGTCGGCGTGCTGGCCAGCCCGGTGCTGACCGGCGACGTGGTCTGGCTCGGCCACGCCGATGGTGCGCTGGTGGCCTACGCCCTGGCCGATGGCGCCGAGCTGGGGCGTGTCGACCTCGGCGCGCCCATCCTCAGCGGGCCCGCCGTCGTCGAGGGGGGGCTGGTCGTCGCCACCTTCGCCGGAACGGTCCACCTGCTGGTCGCGCCCGACCGCCTCCCCGCGGCGCCGGCCCCGGCGCGCCACCGCTGGTGGATCGCCGCCGCCGCCGTGGCGCTGGTGCTGCTCGGCGCGGGCGTGATGCGGCGCACGTGGCGCCGCCGGCTGGCCGCTCCCACGAAAATCTGACGCTGCGGCGCCGCCGCATCAGGCCTGGCACGGTCGCGGTCGGCGGCTGCCAGCGGCTGCCGCGTCGATTGGCCTCGCCGCGCAGTCGCCGGGTCGTACGCTGCGGGCATGCGCCACGCCGTGCTCACCACGTCCATCCTCGTGTCGCTCGCCACCGTCGCCCGCGCCGCCCCGGTGCCGGGCCCGGCCGAGACCTCGCCAGCCACCACGTCCCGGCCGGCGGCGCTGCCGGCGCGGCCCAGCGTCGTGTGGGGCCAGGCGCCCGCGCGCCCGCCGCGTGACCGGGCCCGCCTGGCCGCGGTCTCGCACACGCTGTACCTCAACGACTGCAGCAACAACCGGTGCCGGGTCAGCCCCGGCTTCGACGACTCGCGCACCAACCGCTCGAGCATCCCGGCCGGGCCGGTCCAGCTCGACGCCTGGCCCTACGGCGGCCCGGGCTGGGACGCGCTGGTGCAGTGCGTGCGCGACACCTTCGCCCCGTTCGACCTCGACATCGTCACCACCGACCCCGGCAACACGCCGCACTTCGAGGTCATGGTCGGCGGCTTCGCCACCCAGCTCCACCCCGAGCTCGACGGCGCAGGCGGGGTCGCGCCGTTCGTCTCGTGCGAGACCGCCGAGGACAACACCATCTCGTTCGTGTTCGCGGCCGAGGTCGACAACGCCAACTTCCTGTGCCACGCGGTGGCGCAGGAGGCGGCCCACGTGTGGGGCCTCGACCACTCGCGCAACGCGCGCGACCCGATGACCTACCTCGACGCCGGCACGCGCAAGGTCTTCCAGGACAGCGCCGATCGCTGCGGCGAGTTCGAGGACCGCGAGTGTTTCTGCCCCGGCCAGACCCAGAACTCGTGGCGGTTCCTGCTCGAGGCGTTCGGCCCGGCCGAGCTGCGCGCGCCGACCCTGACCATCGAGCGGCCGCGCGCCGGGCAGTGGGTCCGGCCTGGCTTCGAGATCCTGGCCCGGGTCGACACCCAGTTCCTGCTGCAGTCGGTCGACGCCGACGTGGCCGGCACCGCCGCCGGCAGCCGCACCGAGGGGCCGTTCGTGTTCACCGCGCCCACCAGCCTGCCCGGCGGGGCCCAGACCGTGACGGTCAGCGCGACCGACACGGCCGAGCGGGCGTTCGAGGCCTCGGTCTCGGTCCAGGTCACCCCGGCCTGCGCCGCCGATGGCGCCTGCGACGACGGCCTGCTGTGCCTGGGTGGGTTGTGCCTGCCCGGCGCCGGCGTGGCCGGCGGCCTCGGCGCGGCCTGCACCGACAACCTCGAGTGCGTGACCGGCAGCTGCGGCAGCGACGGCGTCGACAACCGCTGCACCGACGACTGCGACGAAGGCGCGACCTGCCCGACCGGATTCACCTGCCTGGGCGCGACCGACGGCGCTGGCGTGTGCTGGCCCGGCGTCGACGCCCCGGCCGACAGCGGTGGCTGCGCCAGCACCGGCGCCAGCAGCGGCCTCGTGCTGGGCGGCCTCGGCCTGCTCGGCCTTCTGGCGACGCGGCGCCGGCGCCGGGCCTGACCGCCTCCATCGCGGCGCCGGCGCCGCGCCGACCCACGCCGCACCATCGAGCTCACGCGGGCGGCGACGGCGCGCGGGAATGGACCACCCCGGCGCGTGACCACCGCTGCCGCCAGGCCCCGTTCCGGCCAGCAGCGCAGCGGCGCAGACGCGGTCGGCCAGCGGCGCCTCGCGCGGGTCTCGAGCCCGCAGGTCAGGCGGGCGCTCGACGCTGCCGCGCGCACCGCGCCTTGCCGGGCACGATCCGGAGCGACCGGGGCCAACGCAGCCCAGGCCCACCATGCGCGTGCTGACCTGCTGGCGCGGGCAACCACCGCTCCAGCCCAGGGCCGGGTCACCGGCAACTCGGTCGCGCTCGCGGGCGATCCATCCGCGGGGGCGTCGTCGCGCCTCGGTCAGGTACCGACGACGAGGCTCCCTCGTCGCGCCGCTCCGGCGGGGCGCCTCGCCCGCGACACCCGATCGACGTGTTCATGACCGGGCCGAGGCTCCTCGTCGCGCCGCCCCGGCGGGGCGCCTCACCCGCGATACCCGATCGACGTGTTCATGACCGGGCCGAGGCTCCTCGTCGCGCCGCTCCGGCGGGGCGCCTCACCCGCGATACTCGATCGACGTGTTCATGACCGGGCCGAGGCTCCTCGTCGCGCCGCTCCGGCGGGGCGCCTCACCCGCGATACCCGATCGACCGCCCAGGCCGATGCCGCGTTGCGCGCACCGCCGCGGCGCTGGAGGAATCGCGGCGCTGGGTGCAGCACCTGGCCGAGGGCGGCGGTGCAATTGAGTGCGTCGCCAGCGCCTGCCCCGGCCGGCGCCTGATCCGGTCGTTCGTGATGGGGCGCCTGTGCCTGCACCTGCACCGGCACCGGCAGCGCGCCTTGCGGAGCTGCCCTTGCCGGAGCTGCCCGCCGCGCCTGAGCAGGCACAGGCGCGTTCATGACCGCGCCCTTGCTGGCGCGACCCGCCGGGGTCCATGTCGGGCGGGTCACATCACGTCCGGACGCTCGATCGCCGCCGCCGGAACTACCGGGGCGCGACGGTGGCCCTGCCGAGGTCCGCGTCAGCGCCGGATCGTGTAGACGAAGCTGACCTTGGGCTGGCGGCCGAACCGCTCGACGATGAGCTTGTGCGGCACCAACGTGTCGCTGTCGACGTACTTGGCGAGCAGAGCCTCGGCCGCGGCCCGGTCGCCGCGCGCCTTGATGCCGGCCACGGTGCCCATCATCGAATCGACCACCCCGACCATGCGGTCGAGCTGGATCGTGAACGCACCCTTGTCGGTGCCGTTGGCGGCTGGCGCGTCCGGGTTCCACACCAGCGCGCCGCCGTCGAGCAGGAGCCCGAGCTGGATGGCTGACAGCTGGCTGTAGGTGGTGCGGCCGCCATCCTTGTCGTACATGCCGGCGGCGACGTGGCCGAAGGCCCACAGGATCGACGCGGTGTAGCTCTGGGCCGCGGTGGCGTCGGTGACCAGGCCCTTGCCGCGCAGCAGCTCGACCAGGAACAGCGCGCCGGTCTGCGCCTTGAGCTCCTCGAGCACCGAGGCGATCGGCCCGGAGAACGCCGCGGCATCGTCCTTGCCGCCGACCTTGTAGCCGCTGGCCGGGCCGAGGTTGTGGGTGGCCTCGTGCAGGATCGTGCCGAGCAGGTCGGCCTCGGCGCTGTCGGAGTACGCCTCGAGGCTGGCCGCGTCGAGCACCGCCTCGGCGTTGCGGCGCGAGGCGGCGATGCTGTCGGCGTCGGTGTACAGGTTGACCATCGCCACCGTGCGGCCGCGGCCCTCGGTCGCGACCGGGCCCCAGTTGGGCAAGCTCTGACCGATGGTGGCGCCGATGGCGTCGCGGTCATCGCCGGCGTTGACGACGATGTCGATGAAGTCGGGCAGGTGGAAGCTGACCTTACGCGCCTTGTACGGCTTGCCGGCGCGGGCGGCGATGGCCGCCTCGAGCTGCGGCAAGAGGGGCGCCAGCCGGCCCTGCCAGTCCTTCGAGCCCGGGTTGATGCGCGCCAGCGTGAGGTGGAAGCCGGCCTTCTGCGCGCACGGGTCCCAGTACGTCTCGTCGGGCCCGACCCGCAGGTACCAGCGCGAGTTGTCGACGTTCATCTTCGCCCACGCCTCGTCGGCCGGTTTCCAGTCGTTGCTGGCGAAGCTGCGCGCCGCCGCCTTCAGGTAGGCCCGCAGCGCCGGCTCGGCGCCGTCGCCGCTGGCCGGCAGCGCGTCGGCGGCGCGGGTCAGCAGCGTGGCGATCTGGGCCATCGGCGCCCCCAGGCCGTCGGCCTCGGGGTACGGCACGGCGGCGAGCTGCCCGCCGCGCTCGGCCACCACCACGAACGGGTCCATCAGCGCCTCACCATTCTTGCGCTTGCTGATGGCCTCGCAGAAGCCCTTGTCGCGCTGCGCCAGCCCGTCGACCTTGGCCGGGTACATCCCGACCGCGGGCGTCGGCGCGCCCGGGATGGCCGAGCAGCCCGGTTCCTTCTCGGTCTTCGGCGCGGCGCAGCCGGGGCCGCGGTTGCGGCGGAACAGGCTCTGGCTGGCCGGGTCGGGCGCGACCTGGGCCGTGACCGAGGCCGCCCCGGTCTGCACAGCGTAGATCTGATCGATCAGGCTGGCGACCTCGAGCATGTGGCCGAGGAACGTGCGCTCGGCGTCCGTCCAAGGCCGCGCGTCGGTCTCGACCAGCGTCGGCCGGCCGCCGTCGAGATCGGCGTGGACCAGCGCCAGGCGCTTGCCCTCGGCCGTGCCGGCGTCGGGCGCCGGCTCACGGCTGGCACCGACCACCAGCGCGACCTGATCGGCGATGCCCGCGACCGGCGGCGCCGGGTAGAACAGCAGCGGCACCGTCTCGTCGTCATCGATGGACTTGTCGCCGTCGCGATCGGCGACCCAGTACAGCGGCACGTTGCGGCGCACCGCCATGCGGTTGAACGTGGCGCGGTCGAGCGCCCCACGCGGGTCGGGCAGCGTCGGCGCGGCGCCGCTGCCGGCCGCGGACGCGCCGCTGCCCGCGGCGGTCGCGCCACTGCCCGCGGCGGTCGCGCCACTGCCGACTGCGCTTCCCGCGGCGGCGCTGCCGCCGCCGGGCTTCTTGTCGCCGCCCTTGCAGGCCAGGCCGGTAGTCAACGCCAGGCCGAGCAGCGGCCAAACCGTCGTACGCATCATCGTCGTCATGGCCGCGCACACTACCAGGCGGCCGTCATCCCCAGGGCGCCCGCTGCCCTCTCCCCCACCACGCTCAGCCTTCCGTCTTGTTTCGGGCCCTTGCCCACCCTACCGTCCGCCCCACCGGACGCTTCCGTCCGGCCCGTCCGCCCCTCGCCCGCTCCCGGACACCTCCCCCACATATTCCCGCGCCCTTACGGCGCGCCGCCCTCCACCGCCCCCTCCCCGATCACGTCGTCACGACCATGACACGGAGCTCCCCGATCACGTCGTCACGACCATGACACGGAGCTCCCCGATCACGTCGTCACGACCATGACACGGAGCCAGCGCGCCCCTTCCGCACGACGCCCGTCCATCACCGCCGATCTCCCCCCGGAGCGAGCCTCCCTCCCGTCGCCGCGCCAAGGTACGGTCGCGTCCGTGCCGGCCTCGACCTCGTCCCCATCACCCCGCGCCGCCAGGGCCCTGCCCGCCGCGGCCGCCGCCACCCTGCCCCTGCTCGAGGTCGCGCGTGACCTGGCCAGCCGGACCCGCGCCCTGCGCTTCACCGCGCCGGTCGCCCACGTCTACCGCCCGCTCGACTACGCCTGGCCGCTGGCCGAGGCGTACCTGCGGCGCGTCGGCGGAGCGCGTGGTCGCGTGCTACTGGTCGGCATGAACCCGGGGCCATGGGGCATGATGCAGACCGGCGTGCCGTTCGGAGATCCTGAGCTGGTCCGCACCTTCCTCGGCCTGACCGGCGAGGTCACGCCCCCGCGCGCCACCCACGCGCGCGTGCCGGTGCGTGGCCTGGCCTCGACCCGGCGTGAGGGCAGCGGCAAGCGGCTGTGGGGCTGGGTCGAGGACCGCTTCGGCAGCGCCGACGCGTTCCTGGCCGGAGCCGTGGTGTGGAACTACTGCCCGCTCGGCTTCCTCGACGACGGCGGCGCCAACGTCACGCCCGAGAAGCTGGCCGCGCCCGAGCGCGAGCGCCTCACCACGATCTGCGACGCCGGCCTGGCCCGCCTCATCGACGTGCTGGCGCCGCGGGTCCTGGTCGGCATCGGCGCCTACGCCGAGGCCCGCCTGCGCGCCGTCGCCGGCGACCACGCCGACATCCGCCGCCTGCTCCACCCCAGCCCGGCCAGCCCCCTGGCCAACAAGGGCTGGGACGCCGCCGCCGACGCCTTCGCCGCCGACGTCGGCCTGCGCGGCTGACCGACCGTGATGGCTCCATGGACACACGCCACCTTCGTCAGCGCAGTCCTGGTGCTGAGCGGGTGCAGCAGCAAGCGGCCCCCCGGCCCGCCGCCGGACAAGGCCAAGATGGCCGCGATGACGTCCGAGGAGCGCTGTGCCGCCACCGAACCACGCGCCGCCCCATGCGCGTCCCACCTGGTTACCGCCGAGCTCGCGCTCTTGACCAGCATCTCGTACGACGAAGCGGAGAAGCTCTCACCCGAGGAGCGCCTCAGCGGAAGCGCTGCCCAGGAGATCCATCGGGTCCAGTGTGCTGGCAGCGACGGGTATCCGGACGCGGTCGTCGCGTGCTGGCAGGAAACCAGCTGCAAGGCGTTCGCCAGGTGCGTGGTGAACGCCAGTGGCCCGTCGAAAGCGCCGCGTCCTTGACCGTCGTCGTGCCGGCGTCTCGCTCGCCGGCATCACGCTCGTCCCGTCGGCGCGCCTGCACGGCCTAAGGAGGCCATTCGCTGACCGAGTTCGTGGCCAGCCAGGTATGCCCCCGCGGGTTCCGTACGATGTCGACTCGCGGGCCCTCGCTGGACGCCAGCTCTCGCGCTCCGGCCCTACGGGCGGACCCCACCGCCGGGTCGATCGGCGCGACGAACCGCGGCGGGCTCGGGAAGCAGCCAGCCGGGAAGGCCGGCGCCTCGTGCTCGCGTCGCCACCGCCGCTCGCGCGCGGCCGCGTACGCCGCGCACAGGTACTCGCGGCCAGCCTTGAACGCGTCGCGCCGGTGGCGCTCCGTCGTGTGGCACGGCGGCGCCGCGCCGTGTTTGCTGCGCGTCGGCCGGTCGAGCGGATCCTGCGCCAGCACCGCGGCCCGCCCGAGCGCCGGCGCCTCGCCCCGCGCCGCCGCCGCGTCGCGCTGAATGCCCGCCAACATGCGCCGGACCCGGTGCAGCCGCTGCTCCTCGCGCAGCACGCGCCACCCCGGCAGCGGCGCCAGGTCGATGAAGTACGTCTCCACCACCCGCTTGCGCCCCTTCTTCGTCGCCCACCGCCCCACCAGCCGCTCGCGCCCGAGCAGCGCGCTCACGCAGTTCACGCCCGGCCAGTCCTCCGACCGCTCGACCAACCCCTCCTTCACGCCGTGCGCCAGCACGTAGCGCAGCCGGTCCTCCGCCGCGTCGTCGTCGAGCACGGCGATGTTCGCGGCCCGCCGCTGCCACACCCTGCCCGTCCAGCCCGTCTCCTCCTTGATCGCCTTGGCGACGTTGCTGTTCACGTGCTGAACGAAGCGCGCCAGCGTCTCGCCATCCGGCGTCGTCAGCAGCGCGTGCCAGTGGTTCGACATGAACACGAACGCATGCAGCGCCACCGGGTACAGCGCCAGCGCCCTTCCGATCACGCCCACGATGCGCTGATTGAGCC
>JAGPCO010000038.1 GCA_018058095.1 Kofleriaceae bacterium | reverse complement strand
GCGGCTGGAACAAGGCCTTCGGCCGCCGTGGCCGGGTCTTCGCCGACCGCTACCACGCCCGCCCGGTCACCTCACCGACGCAGATGCGCAACACCCTGCGCTACGTCCTGTTCAACCACGTGAGTCACTCCATCCGGGATTGGCAGGCGAATCGAGGCCAGCTACGCCAGCGCCTGCGCTTCTTCGAGCCCGACCGGTGGTCGTCGGGACGATGGCACCCGACGAAGTCGGGTGTCTGGGTCATCGACGGGTCGCCGCCTCCCGCGGGCTCCCCGTTGAGCGCTCCGAAGACCTGGCTCGCCCGCGAGGGCTGGCTCCGCGCCGGCGGGCCGATCGACCCGGCCGAGTTGCTGGACCGACGGCCTCCACGGCCTCCACGCGCGCGATGACGGTGCCCCGCCTCGACGAGCTGCTTAGCTAGCAGGCTGCTGAAAGACCCGTGCCGGCGGCATATGACTAGCAGGATGCTACTTCAGCATCCTGCTAGGTCGGGTTCACGCCGGTCAGGGCCCGGGCGATGATGCGACGCTGGATCTGGCCGGTGCCCTCGAAGATGTCGTAGATCTTGGCGTCGCGGTACCACTTCTCGACGGGGTGGCCCGG
This sequence comes from Kofleriaceae bacterium, assembly GCA_018058095.1. Classification (GTDB taxonomy): domain Bacteria; phylum Myxococcota_A; class Polyangia; order Haliangiales; family Haliangiaceae; genus JABFXX01. The sequence goes on along the minus strand of JAGPCO010000038.1, from coordinate 55,456 downwards.
CTCGAGCGCCTCCTCACCGAGCAGGGCCATGGCCCGGGTCGTGACCCGCTGCGCGACCCCGGCGGCGTAGGCCTTGGCCATCGACGCCTCGGTCACGTTGTCCTGGTGGTGGTCGGCCATCCAGGCCGCCTTGTAGACCAGCAGGCGGGCGGCGGTGACCTCCATCTCCATGTCGGCGACCTCGAACATCAGGTGCTGGTGGCTGGCCATCGGCGTGCCGCGCAGCTCGCTGCCCTTGATGCGCGTCAGCAGGTGCTCGAGCGCGGCGCGGGCGATGCCGACCGCCTGGGCGCCGACCACCGGCCGGGTCGAGTCGAGCATCTTCTTGGTGTCGGCCAGGCCCTCGCGGCTGCCGCCACCACCGAGCATCATCGCCTCGTGCACCCGGCAGTCCTCGAAGTGGACCTGGGCGGTCTCCGAGGCGCGGATGCCGAGCTTGACCTCCTTGCGCCCGGGCACCAGGCCGGGCGTGCCGCGGCCGACGATGAAGCCGCGCACGCCGGCGCGACCGGCGGCCGGATCGGTCTGCGCCCACACCACGTAGGCCGCGGCCGACTGGCCGTTGGTGATCCACTGCTTGCTGCCGTTGAGCACGTAGTGGTCGCCGTCCTTGCGCGCGCTGGTGGCCAGGCCGGAGATGTCGGATCCGGTCGACGGCTCCGACAGCGCCATCGCCGCCACCTTGACGTGGCCGTGCTCGTCGACGCCGGCCAGGAGCCGGCGGAACTCGGCCTTCTGCTCCTCGGTGCCCATGCGCGCCACCGGCGACGCCGCCAGGCCCGAACCGCCCAGGGCCAGGCAGATGCCGGCGCAGCCGTAGGCCAGCTCCTCGGCGCCGACCACCGACATGCGGCCCTGCGACTTCGGCTTCTTCGGATCGGGGTCGTCGTCCTGGCCGGTCAGCTTCTTGCGGCCGTCGAGCACCGCGGTCTGGCTCAGGCCGAACGCCTGGGCCTGCTTCATCAGGTCCCACGGCATCGACTCGTCGCGGTCGTGCACGCCGGCGATGGGCCGGATCGACTTGGTGGCGAACGCGCCCAGCATCTGGCGCACCGCCTGCAGCATCGGGTTGTCGTGGAAGAGGTCCATGGGTTCCTCGCAGGAGCGGGTGACGAGCGGGGGGACGCTAGCGACGGCCGGCCAGCACGCGATCGAGGCGCTCGTCGCCGAGGATCGCCTCGAACGCGCGGGCGTCGCGCATCGCCTTCTCGACCGGGTAGTCGTTGACGAAGCCGTAGCCGCCGAAGATCTGCACGGCGTCGATGCTGGCGCGGGTCACGGCGTCACTGGCGACGACCCGGGCCCGGCTGGCGGCGTCGAACACCTCGGCCGGGTCGCCACCGCCGGCGCGGCCGAGGCGGTCGAGCATCCACGCCGCGTGCAGCGCGACCAGGCGGGCGGTGCGGGCCAGCGTCTCGCCGTCGTCGCCGAGCCGGATCAGCGACTCGAACCGGCCGATCGGCTGGCCGAACTGGACCCGGGTCTCGGCGTAGGCGCGCGCGGCCTCGATCGCCGCGGCGGCCACGCCGGCGGCGCGCGCGGCCAGGCTGACCCGGGCCCAGGCCAGGATCTCGGCGGCGACGGCGCGGGCGCCCTCGCCGCGCGCCAGCAGCTGGGCCGGCGCCAGCGTGACCTGGTCGAACTCGACGCTGGCCCAGCCGGCGGCGCGCCAGCCCGACGGGGTGATCGCGGTCCGGCCGAGTGCGGCCGCCGGCACCAGGGCGACGATGGGGGTGGCGGCGTGTTCGGCCAGCAGCAACACGGTGGTGGCCTCGGCCGCCAGCACGACCGGGCCGAGCCGGCCGTGCACCCTCACCCCGGCCGCGCCGAGGTCGTCGACCGCGAGCACGCCGCGGCTGTCGCGCGCGGTGGTGGCGAGCGCGCCGCCGGCCAGGTCGGCGAACAGGGCGGCCCGGGTCTCGGCGCTGGCCCACCGCCCCGCCGCCAGGGCCGGCTCGACGTTGGCCTCGAGCCGGGCCGCCAGCGCGGCGCACCCGCGCCCGAGCTCGTAGCCGCGCAGGGCCCGCGTCAGGTGCGAGTAGCTACCGTCGAGCAGCCCGTCGGAGGCGGCCGGCACGGCGTCGAGGAACAGCCCGAGCTCCCCGGCCTTGCCGGCCAGGGCCGCGGGCGCGGCGCCGGCGCGATCGGCGTCACCCGCCGCGGCCCGCAGCTCGCGCTCGGCGAACCGGCGCACGGTCTGCACGATCAAGGCCTGCTCGTCGTCGAGAGCGAAGTCCATGCCCGGAACATACACGGCCGCGCCGGGGCGGGTGGGCCCGCCGCGAGGTCCATCGTTGCGCCCGATCGCGGCGCGCTCAGCCGGCGATCAGCGCGTCGAGATCGGCCAGCACCTGCGCCGCGTGGGCGCGCACGTCGACGGTGGGGTAGACCCGGGCGATCCGGCCCTCGGGGCCGATGAGGTACGAGATCCGCTCGGGCCAGCGCTCGCCCAGGTCCGGGCTGGCGCCGTACGCCACGCCCATCGCGTGCGCCTCGTCGCTGAGCAGGCGGAAGCCGAAGCCGTACTTGGCGGCGAAGGCGCGATTGTCAGCCACCGGGTCGTAGCTGACGCCGAAGACCTGGCACCGGCGGGTCGCGAACTCGGGGGCTCGATCACGGAGCCCGCTGCCCTCGAGGGTTCAACCCGGGGTGTCGGCCTCGGGGTAGAACCACAGCAGCACGTAGCCGCCGGCCAGGTCGGCCAGGTGTACCGACGAGCCGTCGTGCGCCGGCAGGGTGAAGTCGGGAGCGCGGTCACCGACCGCCAGGAGCCGCATCCGGGTAGCTTGGCCCGGCCGCGCCCGGCTGTCGAGACCGGGTGCGACCGACGTGGCTCACTCGTTGTCGCCGAAGACCTTGAGCCAGTAGTTGTCGATCGAGCGCGACTTGCTGCCGTCGGCCAGCTCGGTCCGGGTCCCGGTGATGATCACCCCGGGGCCGCCGCTCTCGAAGATGAGCTCCTCGAGGAAGTTCGCGCTGTCGCCGTCGAGGCCGTCACCGGTGAAGTCGAGCCCGCCCAGGGTGGCGGTGCGGGTCGAGTTGAGCTTGGCCTCGCTGAGGTGGCGCGGGCACGAACCCGAGCCACAGGCGGCGCGTACGCCGCGCACCCGCACGGCGATGCCGGTCACCGGTGCGGCCCGGTCGGCGCCGAGCCAGGCCTCGGTCACCAGGAAGCGGCCCTCGTCGATCTTGCCGCGGATGAGGATCGGGGCCTCGGACGCCGCGTCGGGGCTGCTCGGGCCATACGGCATGCCGCCGATCAGCTGGTCGATCTGCTCCTTCGACAGGCCGCTGCCGGACCAGTCGAGCGCCGGATCTGGCACCAGGCAGGCGGCCGGGCTCGCCCCGTCCAGGCACGGGGTGGTGGTGCGGTTGAGCCGGGTCAGCTCGATGCCGCGGCACTCAGGCTCCAGACACCGCGCCACCACCCGGCGCGCGACGTGGTAGCCCGACTCGTCGAGGCTGTCGGCCTTGCCGTCGCCGTCTTCGCCGGCCGTCTCGCCGGCCAGCTCGTCGCTGGTGTCGTCGCTGGCGCAGGCGCCCAGGCCGAGGGTGAGGAGCGAGGTGAGGAGCGAGGCGGTGACGGTGGTGGCGCGCATCGAGGTTCTCCGCGTGGGGGGTTGGTGGCTGTCCCCTCCTCGAGCACGCGGAGTGCCAGCTGGCGCCTCGGCGGCGCGCTGCGGGAAGTGCGCGTCGGTTGGGCCGGGCTGTGCCGGGCTCGCCAGCCCTGGCGATTCATGGGTGGGGCTGCCGCGCCCTGGCCGCCGCCCTGGCCAGGCCGGGCCGGTGACCACGCCCCGGCCGCGCCGCCCGTCGAAACCTGCTGCTTGCCGTTCCCGAGCGGCCTGGTTGCTGGAACGCTGTGGCCGCCCGCACGTCCTGGCCCGGCCCGGCGCGCGGTTCGCAACCTGCGCCGATCTGGTGCGTTGGAGATCCCCGTGACCCGTACTTCCCGTCGTGTCCGTCCCGCGGGCCAGCGTGTGCTGGCCTGGTTGACCCTGACCGCCTTCGTCGCCACCTCGTGTGGCGGCCGCCGCACCCCGACCGGCCCGGTCGGTGGCGGCAGCCCCGGCGACCAGGCCCTGCAGCAGCTGACCGACCTCCCGCTCGGGCTCGACCTGCGCCTGTCCGATGGGCGCCAGGGCGCCGCCGCGTACGACCGGGCCCGCCTGGCCCCGGCCAGCCGCCTGACCGACGCCGACGCCGCCGCGCTGCTGGCGCGCGCGCCCGCGGTCAAGACCAACCCCGACGACCGCCAGGACTTCGCGCTGCGCCCGCGCTCGCTGCCGCCGCCGCGCACCGGCAAGACCCTCACCGGCGCCTTCCCGCCGCCGCCGTCGCTCGGCCCCAGCCCGTCGGCGCCGAGCGCGGCCGACGCCAAGGCCCCGCTCGCGGTGCTGCGCTACCAGCCAGAAGGCGCGGTGCCGCTGGCGCCGCAGCTGTCGGTCACGTTCTCGCAGCCGATGATCGCGGTGACCTCGCAAGACGACGCGGCGGCCACCGTGCCGGTCACGCTGACGCCGACGCCGAAGGGTCGCTGGCGCTGGATCGGCACCCGCACCGTGCTGTTCGATCCGGACGTCCGCTTCCCGCAGGCCACGACCTACCAGGTCGAGATCCCGGCCGGGACCCGGAGCGCGCTCGGCAACACCCTGCCAGCCGCGGTCCGTTTCACGTTCGAGACCCCGCCGCCCCGGGTCGCCGCGTCGTGGCCGACCTCGGGCCCGCAGCGGCGTGACGTGCCGATGTTCGTGCTGTTCGATCAGAAGATCGACGCGCTGGCGGTGCTGGCGACGATCACCGTCAAGGCCAACGGCCAGGCCGAGTCGCTCCGCCTGCTCGACGCCGACGAGCTCGACAAGCACCCGACGGTCAAGAGCCTGGCCGAGGCGGCCCGGGCCGCCGGTCAGGACGGCCGCTGGCTGGCGTTCCGCACCGAGCGGCTGCTGCCCGCCGACGCCGACGTCGAGGTCACGGTCGGCCCCGGCACGCCGTCGGCCGAGGGCCCCGGCCGCACCCGCGACCGGCAGAGCTCCTCGTTCCGGACCTACGCGCCGCTGCGCATCGACGAGGCGCGCTGCGGCTGGAGTGACGAGTGCCCGCCCGGCGCGCCCTACGCCATCGAGTTCAACAACCCGCTCGAGATCGACCGCTTCGACAGCGCGCTGTTCACGGTCAGCCCCGACCTGCCCGGGCTCAAGGTGATCCACAACGGCAACTACGTGTCGCTGCAGGGCGCGACCGTGGCCAACCGCACCTACAAGGTCACCGTCAACCGCGCGGTGATCGACGAGTTCGGGCAGACGCTCGGGCGCGACGAGACGGTGACCTGGAAGGTCGGCCCGGCCCAGCCCAACCTGTTTGGCCCGCAGGGGCTGGTGGTGGTCGACCCCGGCGCCAAGCGGCCGACGCTCGACTACTTCTCGGTCGGCCACATCGGCCTCAAGGTCAGGCTGTACAAGGTCACGCCGGCCGACTGGGACCGGTTCGGGGCGGCCATGCAGCGGCAATGGGATCGCAAGAACCCACCCACCCTGCCCGGCACCCTGGTGTTCGATCACAACGTCAGGGTCGCCGGCAAGCGCGACGAGCTGACCGAGACCGCGATCGACCTGACGCCCGCGCTCGGCAAGGGCGGCCTCGGCCACGTGGTGGCGGTGGTCGAGCCGACGCCGTGGAAGGAGGCCTACGATCCGCCGCGCTTCTACAGCTGGGTCCAGAGCACCCGGCTCGCGGTCGACGCCTCCGTCGACGGTGACGTGCTGGTCGCGTTCGCGTCCGACCTCGGCACCGGCAAGGCCCTGGCCGGCGTCGACCTCGAGCTGGCGCCGTGGGGCAGCAAGGCCCGCACCAGCGACCGCGGCCTGGCCACCATCGCCCTGTCCAGCACCGGCAAGAAGGGCATGGGCCGGCTGCTGGCCCGGCGCGGCGACGACGTCGCCTTCCTCAGCGACAGCGGCGGCTGGTGGAACGACAGCGCGACCTGGATCAAGCGTGGCCGGGCCACCAGCCTGGCCTGGCACGTCACCGACGACCGGCAGATGTACCGGCCGGGCGAACAGGTCCACCTCAAGGGCTGGCTGCGCAGCATCGACTTCGGCAAGGGCGGCGACGTCGGCTTCGTCCCGGGTGGGGTGACCCGCGTGCGCTACGTCGTCAACGACCCCATCGGTAACAAGATCCTCGACGGGGAGGCCAAGGTCAGCGCGCTCGGTGGATTCACCACCAGCTTCACCCTGCCGACCACGCCCAACCTCGGCCACGCCACCGTCGTGCTCACCACCGGCGGCGACAGCCACTACCACGGCTTCCAGATCCAGGAGTTCCGCCGGCCCGAGTACGAGGTCACGGCCAAGGCCTCACCCGGCCCGCACCTGGTCGGCGCCGGCGCCGACGTGACCGCATCGGCCCGCTACTTCGCCGGCGGGCCGCTGCCGGGCGCGCCGGTGGCGTGGGAGGTGACCAGCACCGAGACGACGTTCACGCCGCCGGGCCGCGACGACTACGTGTTCGGCGAGTGGCGTCCGTGGTGGGACTACCAGCGCTGGTGGATGCCCGGGCCGACCGGGGCCGGCGCCCGCACGTTCACCCACGCCGGCAAGACCGACGCCATCGGCGACCACGTGCTGCACCTCGACTTCCTGTCGGCCCGCCCGGCGGTGCCGATGTCGGTGTCGGCGCAGGCGGTGGTGACCGACGTCAACCGCCAGGCCTGGGCCGCCAGCTCGACCTTGCTGGTGCACCCGGCCGAGGCCTACGTCGGCCTCAAGGTGGCCCGGCCGTACGTCGATCAGGGCACGCCGATCGACCTGTCGGTCATCGGCGTCGACCTCGACGGCGCGCCGGCGCCGGGCGCGCCGATCGAGGTGCGCGCGGTCCGGCTCGACTGGACCTACCAGCGCGGCAGCTACGTCGAGAAGGAGCTCGACCCGCAGACCTGCACCCTGGTCGCCGGCAAGGACCCGCTGGCGTGCCAGTTCGCCACGAAGGAGGGCGGCACCTACCAGATCACCGCCACCATCCTCGACCGGGCCGGGCGGGCCAACCAGAGCAAGCTCACGGTGTGGGTCAGCGGCGGCGACACCCCGCCGATGCGCGACCTGGCGCAGGAGAAGGTCAACCTGATCCCCGACAAGAAGGAGTACCAGCCCGGCGACGTGGCCGAGTTGCTCATCCAGGCCCCGTTCGCGCCGGCCGAGGGCGTGGTGAGCTGGCGCCGGTCCGGCATCCTCGAGACCCAGCGGGTCAGCCTGAGCGGCCCGACCCTGGCCATCCGGGTGCCGATCGCCGAGGCCCACGTGCCCAACCTGGTGGTCCAGGTCGACCTGGTCGGGCAGGCCGCCCGCGTCGACGATCAAGGCAAGCCCGACCCGCGCCTGCCCAAGCGGCCGGCCTACGCGGTCGGCTCGATCAACCTCGACGTGCCGCCGCGCAGCCGGACCCTGGCCGTCGAGGTCACCCCGGCGGCGAAGAAGGTCGGCCCGGGTGACCAGGCCGGCTTCGCGGTGCGCGTGCGCGACGCCCGCGGCCAGCCGGTCGCCGGCGCCGAGGTCGCGCTGATGGTCGTCGACGAGGCGGTGCTGTCGCTGACCGGCTTCCAGTTCGCCAACCCGGTCGGCAGCTTCTACCCGCAGCGCGACGCCGGCACGTCGGACCACTACCTGCGCAGCTTCGTCAAGCTGGCCCAGCCGGCCGCCGACCAGCTGGCCGACGCCACCGGCGCCGGCGGCGGGGCGCCCGGGCGGGCCCGGGCCGAGATGATGCCGATGGCCGACGGCGGGGCGATGCCGCCTCCGTCGCCGGCGGCGGCCGCCCCGACCGACGTCACCACGACGAAGAACAGCCCGGTCACCGGCAGCGCGCCAGCCCAGGGCCCGATCGCCGTCCGCACCAACTTCGATCCGCTGGCGGCGTTCGCCGACGCCATGATCACCGACGCCAGCGGCAAGGCGACGCTCAGCGTCAAGATGCCCGACAACCTGACCCGGTACCGGGTGGTCGCGCTGGCCGCGGCCGGCGCCAAGCAGTTCGGCAAGGGCGAGAGCACGATCACCGCGCGCCTGCCGCTGATGGTGCGGCCGTCGCCGCCGCGCTTCCTCAACTTCGGCGACACCTTCCGCTTGCCGGTCGTGGTGCAGAACCAGACCGACGCGCCCATGACCGTGCGGGTCGGCGTGCGCGCCAGCAACGCGGCCATCACCGACGGGGCCGGGCGCGAGCTGACGGTGCCGGCCAACGATCGGGTCGAGGTCCAGTTCCCGGCCGCGGCCGAGCTGGCCGGCACCGCCCGGTTCCAGATCGTCGGCGCCGCCACCACCGGCGGCGCCAGCGACGCGGCCGAGCTGGCGCTGCCGGTGTGGACCCCGGCCACCACCGAGGCGTTCGCCACCTACGGCGTGATCGACGCCGGCGCGGTGCGCCAGCCCATCGCCCTGCCCGGCTCGGCCGGCGGCGGCGCCGGGGCCGGGCTCGGCGTGGTCAAGCAGTTCGGCGGCCTCGAGATCACCACCGCGTCGACCAACCTGCAGGCGCTGACCGACGCCATGCTGTACCTGGTCAGCTACCGCTTCGAGTGCTCCGAGCAGCGCGCGTCGCGGGTGCTGGCCATCGCCGCCCTGCGCGACGTGCTCAGCGCGTTCGCGGTGGCCGACATGCCCAGCCCGGCCGCGCTCGAGGCCCGGGTCGCCGAGGACCTCGAACGCCTCGAGAACATGCAGAACCCCGACGGCGGCTTCCCGATCTGGGAGCGCGGGCGCGAGACCTGGCCGTACCTGAGCGTTCACGTGACCGGCGCGCTGGTCCGGGCCAAGGCCAAGGGCTACCAGGTCGACAAGGACATGCTCACGCGCGCGCTGGCCTACCTGCGCGACATCGAGCGGCACTACCCGGGCTACTACGGCGAGGAGGTCCGCCGGGTCATCTCCAGCTACGCGCTGTACGTGCGCAAGCTGGCCGGCGACGTCGACGTGGCCAAGGCGCAGCGCCTGCTGGCCAGCGCCGGCGGCGCCAGCAAGCTGCCGATCGAGGCCGACGGCTGGCTGCTCGGCACCCTGGCCGGCCAGGCCGCCGCCGCCGGCGAGCGACGCGACCTGCTGGCGCACCTGAACAACCGGGTCAGCGAGACCGCCGGCGCCGCCAACTTCACCACCAGCTACCGCGACGGCGGCCACCTGCTGCTGGCGTCCGACCGTCGCGCCGACGGCGTCATCCTCGAGTCGCTCATCCAGGAGGCCGAGCAGCACGATCTGATCCCCAAGCTGGTGACCGGCCTGCTCGCCCACAAGAAGGCGGGGCGCTGGCTCAACACCCAGGACAACGCGCTCATCCTGCTCGCGCTCGATCGCTACTTCCAGACCTACGAGAAGGTCACGCCCGACTTCGTCGCCCGGGTCTGGCTCGGCGATGGCTACGCCGGCGAGCACACCTTCCGCGGCCGCCAGACCGACCGCTTCCAGCTCGACGTGCCGATGGCGTGGATCGCCGACCAGCTCGGCCGCGGCAAGACGCCGGGCCGAGGAGATCTGGTCCTGCAGAAGGACGGCAAGGGCCGGCTGTACTACCGGGTCGGCATGACCTACGCCCCGGCCGACCTCAAGGTCCCGGCCGCCGACTACGGCTTCGTGGTCGAGCGCCGGTACGAGGCCGTCGACGACAAGGGCGACGTGGTGCGCCAGGCCGACGGCAGCTGGAAGATCAAGGCCGGGGCCCGGGTCCGCGTGCGCCTGACCATGGTGGCGGAGAACCGGCGCTACCACGTCGCGCTGGTCGACCCGCTGCCGGCCGGGCTCGAGGTGATGAATCCGGCGCTGGCGGTGACCGGCAGCATCCCGCAGGACAAGCAGGCCCAGGCCAGCGCTGGCGCCTACTGGTGGTGGCTCGGCACCTGGTACGAGCACCAGAACCTGCGCGACGAGCGGGTCGAGGCGTTCGCCTCGCTGCTGTGGGAGGGCGTCCACGAGTACACCTACGTGACCCGCGCCACCACCCCGGGCCGGTTCGTGGTGCCGCCGGCCAAGGCCGAGGAGATGTACATGCCGGAGACCTTCGGCCGCTCCGGCGGCGACCGGGTCACCATCGAGTAGGTCGCCCCAGGCGACCAACCCGAGGTGCGACCCGCGGTCGACGCCGGCGACTCCCTGGGGACAACCGACCCGGGCTGCGCGGTCGTGCCCCCGCCACCGCGGTTGGCAGGTGCGCGGGCCACTCCGCCGGCGAGTGGGCCAGGTCGGCGGCCTGGCCGGTGAGTCTTTCGGTGGACTTCGCCGGCCCGGCGCCGGCGGGCGCCGGCCGGGTCCCACCTTGGCCCACCGCTGAGGCCGGCTCGCCCAGCGCCCCCACCGCCGGCCCAGGCTTTGCTCCCGGGGAGCCCATGCGCCGATGCTCGAACCGCCTCCTCTGGGTCCGGTCTGCCGCCCTGGCTGCCGCCCTGGCCGCCGCCCTGGTCGGCGCCTGCAGCCCGCGGGTGACCGCGGGACCCTGTGACCAACCCTCGCCACCGCCCGAGTGTGCCCAGGCGTGTGACCCGTCGGGCACCGGCGGCAACACGTGCCCGGCCGGCTTCCACTGCAGCCCCGACGGCCTGTGCGACGCGGTGTGCACGGCGACCGGCGGCGAGTGTGGCAACGGCGAGGTGTGCACCAGCGACGGCCGCTGCGTGCCGGGCGACGGCGACGCCGCGCTCGGGCCCGACGCCAACTGCCCCGACGTGCAGTTCACCGCCACCCGCACCATCCCGACGGTGCAGCTGCTGATCGACCAGAGCGGCTCGATGACCGACCCGTTCGGCGGCACCAACCGCTGGCAGGCGGTGCGCACCGCCCTGGTCGGGCCAGGCGGCGTGGTGACCGACCTGGCCGACGAGGTGGTGTTCGGCGCGACCACCTACTCCGGCGTGTCGGCCGACAACAACGGCGACGGCATCCAGGAGGGCCTGACGCCGTGCCCGGCGTTGACCGCCACCCCGCGCGCGCTGAACAACCTGGCGGCGATCACCGGCGCCCTGGCCGGCAACCCGATCGAGGACACCCCGACCGGCCCGTCGATCGACGCGGTCATCGCCGACTTCGCCGCCAGCCCGCCGATGGCCGGCTCGCCGCCGATCATCGTGCTGGCCACCGACGGCCTGCCCGACACCTGCCAGAACGCCGACCCGCGCAACGCCAGCGAGCAGGCCGCGGCCAACGCCGCCACCGTCGCCGCCGCCCAGCGCGCGTTCACGGCCGGCATCCGCCTGTTCGTGCTGAGCGTCGGCAACGACGTCGGCAACGCCCACCTGCAGCAGATGGCCAACGCCGGCGCCGGCCAGGACCCGGCCACCGGCACCGCGCCGTTCTACCTGGGCGACAACCCGGCGTCGCTGACGGCGGCGTTCGACGCCATCATCGGCGGGGTCCTGTCGTGTGACCTGGACCTCGACGGCAACGTCAACCCGGCCCAGGCCGCGAGCGGGACGGTCACGCTCAATGGCACCGCCCTGACCTTCGGCTCGGAGTGGGAGCTGGTCGACTCCAACAGCATCCGCCTCATCGGCGCCGCCTGCACCACCCTGCAGGGCGCGACCAACCCGACCGTCAGCGCCTCGTTCCCGTGCGGAGCGGTGGTGGATTGAGGGGCCCGGTGCGGATCGAAGCTGGCGCCGGCGCCCCGGCCCTGCCTACAATCGAGCCCATGAACCACCCCCGCCTGGTCCTGGCCCTGGTCATCAGCGGAGGCGCCGCGCTGGCCGCCTGTGGTGGCGGCTCCGGCGGCGTCGACCTGTGTGCGTCGGCCACGCCACCGCCGGAGTGCATGATCGCGTGTGACCCGTCGGGCGTCCCGGCGACCTGCCCGAGCGGCTTTCACTGCAGCCCGGACGGCACGTGCCAGGCGTTCTGTACCCAGGGCGGCTCGGAGTGCGCCGACAGTGAGCGCTGCTCGCCCGACGGCCGCTGCATCCCCGAGGACCAGTGCGTCGGGCTCGAGTGTATGCAGGTCAGCTGCAGCAACGGCGGCACCACGTCGCTGTCGGGCATCGTCTACGCGCCCAACGGCACGCTGCCGCTGTACAACGTCAACGTCTACGTCCCCAACGCCGCGGTCGGGCCGCTGCCGACCGGCGCCAGCTGCGATCGCTGCAACACGCCGCTGTCGGGCGCGCCGCTGGTGCAGACCACGACCGGCACCGACGGCCGGTTCACGCTGACCAACGTGCCGGCCACCAGCAACGTGCCGCTGGTGCTGCAGGTCGGCAAGTGGCGGCGCCAGGTCACCATCCCGACGGTGGCCCAGTGCGTCGACACGCCGCTCGACGCCGGCTCGACCCGCCTTCCGCGCAACCAGAGCGAGGGCGACATCCCGCAGATGGCCCTCACCACCGGCGGCGCCGACGCGCTCGAGTGCCTGCTGCGCAAGGTCGGCCTCGACGACGCCGAGTTCACCACCGCCGGCGGCACCGGCCGGGTCCACCTGTACGCCGGCTCGGGCGGCACGCCCGACTTCGACGCCGGCGGCGCCTTCGCCGACGCCCAGACCCTGTGGAGCGACACCGCCACGCTGTCGGCCTACGACGTGGCCTTCCTGTCGTGCGAGGGCGCGCAGAACCCGGGCACCAAGGGCCCGGCCGCGCTGGCGGCGATGAAGGCCTACGCCGACCTCGGCGGCCGGGTGTTCGCGTCGCACTGGCACAACTACTGGATCCTCGACAACGCGGCGCCGTGGGACGGGGTGATGACCTTCAACGACCAGCCCGACCTCAACAGCATCGAGGCCGACATCAACCAGACCTTCGCCCGTGGTGGCGACCTGGCGCAGTGGCTGCTCAACGTCGGCGCCTCGAACACCCTGGGCAAGATCGACATCGACGCGGCCCAGCACACCGTGACCGGCGTCGACGAGAGCCTGGCCGACCGCTGGATCTACAAGGACCAGACCGCCAACGGCTCGCCGTCGGTGCAGTACCTGTCGTACACCACGCCGCTCGAGGCCGCCCCGGCCCAGCGCTGCGGCCGCGTCGTGTTCTCGGACATCCACGTGTCGTCGGGCGACGACTCGGGTGGCAACCTGTCGTTCCCGTCGGGTGGGTGCACCTCGCCGCGCGATCAGCTGTCGCCGCAGGAGAAGGTGCTGGCCTTCATGATCTTCGACATCGCCTCGTGTATCAGCGAGGGCATCGACTGAGCCACGTGCGCGGCGACGCAGTCGACTACGGCGCCGGCGCGCCGGCGCGCACGATCTGGTCGTAGTAGTCACGCAGGCGGACGCCGCGGCTGATGGCGGCGTTGGCCTTCTTCAGCTCCTCGTCGACCACCGCGGCGAACGCCTCGATCGGCTGGGCCCCGGCCAGGTGGCGGCCGTTGATGAAGAAGGTCGGCGTGGCCTGGACCCGGAGCGCAGCGTACAGGTCGCGATCGCGCTGCACCTCGGCCTCACAGCTGCGCGGCCCCGTCGCGTGCAGATCGACGTCGAAGCGGCGCTCGTTCAGGCCGGCCTCGTGGGCGAGGTTCAGCATGTTGGCCTGGGAGAAGTCGCGCACGTCGAAGGCCTTGGTCCACAGCAGGTCGGCGTAGGCCCGCCACTTCTTCTGCCGGTGCGCCGCACAGGCGGCCACCGCCGGCACGGTCGCGTGTTGCGGGTGCACGATCAGGTTCTTGTAGACGATCCGCACGTCGCGGCCGTAGCGCTGGCGCAGGTCGTCCATGGTGGAGAACGCGCGCCGGCAGTACGGACACGCGAACTCCATCGCCATCACCACCGTGACCTTGGCGTGGGGCGGCCCCAGCGCCGGGCTGTCGTGGATCGGCACCGCATAGACCGTGAGTGGATCGTGCTGGCCGGCCCGGGTCGGGACCACCGGCGGCGGCGCGACCGGCGCGACCGGCGGGCCGGCCTCGCGCCCGACCGCGACCTGCTCGACCTGCTCCAGCTCGCTGGTCAACTCGCGCAAGGACGACGTGGTGGCCTCGACGTTGCGGGTCAGCTGGTCGAGCACCTGCTGCTGGGTCTGGCTCTGCTGCTCGAGCAGCTGGCGGATGCTGCGGACGTCGGCCTCGAGGTTGTCGACCCGACGGGTCAACGACTCGTCCCGCCTGGGGCTGGCGGCGCAGCCGAGGGCGGCCAGCACGGCGATCGCGAAGGGGAAGCGCATCCCGAGGTGCTAACACAGCCCCCGGCCTGGCGCCGCAGCTCCGTGCGGCCGGCCCGGCCCTGGCCGCGCCCCTGCCCGGCCCACCGGCGTGCCGGCCCCGCTCAGCGCGGCCCGCCGAACGAGTCGCTGCCGAGGCCGGTCGCGCCATCGTTGCTGGTGTCGCTGCTGCTGTCGCTGCTGGTGTCGCTGCCGCCCCAGCTGCTGTCGGTCCCGCTGTCGCTGCTGCTGCTGCTGGTGTCGCTGCCGCCCCAGCTGCTGTCGGTCCCGCTGTCGCTGCTGCTGCTGCTGTCGGCGCCGCCCCAGCTGCTGTCGGTCCCGCTGTCGCTGCTGCTGCTGCTGTCGGCGCCGCCCCAGCTGCTGTCGGTCCCGCTGTCGCCGCCGCCGCCCCAGCTGCTGTCGGTCCCGCTGTCGCCGCCGCCGCCCCAGCTGCTGTCGGCCCCGCTGTCGTCGGCGCCGCCCCAGCTGCTGTCGGTCCCGCTGTCGCCGCCGCCGCCCCAGCTGCTGTCGGCCCCGCTGTCGTCGGCGCCGCCCCAGCTGCTGTCGGTCCCGCTGTCACTGCTGCTGCTGCTGCTGTCGAACGAGCTGCCGAAGTCGGAGTCGGCCAGGTCGCCCCAGCCACCCGCGTCGGCGCTGCTGCTGGCCCCTGCATCGGCGCCGGCGTCGAACGAGCTACCGAAGTCGGAGTCGGCCAGGTCGCCCCAGCCACCCGCGTCGGCGCTGGCCCCGGCGTCGGCGCTGGCCCCAACGTCGGCCCCGGCGTCGACCCCGGCGTCGGCGCTGCCGTCGAACGAGTCGCCGAAGTCAGAGTCGGCCAGTTCGCTCCAGCCGCTGTCCTGCGGCACGCTCGCCGCCGCCTCGTCGAGCTCACCCAGGCCGCCAAGGCCGCTGCTGAGCTGCTGGTCGGCCTGCATGTCGTCCTGCAGGCCGCTCACGTCCTGGGTCGCCGACACGTCGCTCGAGGTGGCGTCGACCCCGGAGGTGTCGAACCCGGTGAAGTCGCCCATCGGGTTGAGGCCATCCATGGCGCTGGGCGCGCCGGTGTCGGCCGGGTCGGCCGCGGTCATCGCGTCCCAGCCGCTGGCGATCGAGTCGCCCAGCGCGGCGGCGCCCGCCACGGCGGCGTCGTACGCGCCGACCGCCTGGTCGCCGACCCACTGCCCGGCGGCGATGGTGTTGTCGATGGTGGTGCCGGTGTTGAGGCCGACGCTGATGTCGACCGAGGCCAGGTTCCCCAGCGGCACGGTCACCGACGCCTGCAGGTCGGCCCAGCCGTCGCCGTCGACGTCGGTCAGCTGGGCGTCGCCGTCGAGCCGGCTGGTCGGCTGGCCGTTCTCCATGCTGGCCTGGGCCAGGTTGAGGCCGAGCCCGACCGCCAGGGCGTTGGGCGCCACGCCGGCGTCGGGGTCACCCGAGATGCTGCCGACCGTGACGTCGGCCTCGAGCGCGGTGACCTTGCTCTCGAGACCCTCGCCCATCGAGGCCTGGGCCGAGGCCGTGCCCAGCTCGAGGCTGGCGCCGACCGGCAGCCAGCCGCCCAGGGTGGTCTGGGCCTCGACGCCGAGCAGGCTGCCCTCGCCGGCGATGTAGCCGCCCTTGTCGACGGACATGCCCAGCTCACCCTCGCCCGTCAGGATGTTGAGCTGGACCTGGTTGTTGGTGAACAGCGAGTTGCCAGCCGGGCTCCAGGTGCCCTGGAACAGGCCACCCGACGCGGTCGTGCCGGTCACCTCACCGAACCCGAGTTGCACGCTCAGGTCGCCGTCGGTCCGCTCGACCAGCGCGCCTCCGCCGGAGACGGTGGCGAGGTCGTCGGTGCTGAGCGTGGTGCCGGATTCCTTGGCCATGGCGTTCGTTGCTGCGAGGTTCGTGCCGCCCACGTCGCCCCCAGCCTCGGGCCAACTGCCTGGATCTGCGTGGGGGGCGGTGTCGGCTCAGGTCGACACCTGAGGCCGGGGCCCCCGTGGATCTTCCCTGCAGGGGGGGGCGCCGCCACCCTTGCCAACCCCTCTGAAATCCCTAGTATCTGGACAGGTTCAGGAGTCCGCCCATGATCTCGCTACCCATCGCAGGACGGCCCAGCGCCGACGTGGTCCCGAACCTCAAGCCGCAGGTCGATCCGACCAGCCTGGCCCACACCCGGCTGCTCGACGGCCCGTTCTGGCAGCGGATCCCGGCCTACCGCGAGGTCGACGAGGCCACGTTCCTCGACCACAGCTGGCAGGCCAAGAACTCGATCACCAGCCCGGCCAGGCTGCTATCGGCGGTCCAGGATCTGGTGCCGCAGAGCTTCATCGACGACGTCGGTGAGGGCTTCGGGCGGGCGCCGATGAGCCTGCGGGTGTCGCCCTACCTGCTGTCGCTCATCGACTGGACCGACCCGTACCGCGACCCGCTGCGCCGGCAGTTCGTGCCGGTGTCGAGCAAGCTGCTGCCCGACCACCCCAAGCTCACCCTCGACTCGCTGCACGAGCAGGCCGACGCGCCGGTGCCGGGGCTGACCCACCGCTACCCCGACAAGGCGCTGTTCCTGGCCCTCGACACCTGCCCGGTGTACTGCCGGTTCTGCACCCGCAGCTACGCCGTCGGGGTCGACACCGACGAGGTCGAGAAGGTGTCGCTCAAGGCGACCGAGGAGCGCTGGAAGCAGGCCTTCGCCTACATCGCGCAGCGGCCCGAGCTCGAGGACATCGTGGTGTCGGGTGGCGACAGCTACCAGCTCAAGGCGCGCCAGCTCACGCTCATCGGCGACGCGCTGCTGGCCATGGACAACGTGCGCCGCATCCGCTTCGCCACCAAGGGCCCGGCGGTCATGCCGATGAAGCTCTTGACCGACGACGAGTGGCTCGATGCGCTCACCGCCATCGTCGAGCGCGGCCGCAAGCTGCACAAGGAGGTGGTGCTGCACACCCACTTCAACCACCCGAACGAGATCACCGCCATCACCAAGCGGGCGCTCGACCGGGTGTTCGAGCGCGGCATCATCGTCCGCAACCAGTCGGTGCTGCAGCGCGGGGTCAACGACACCATCGCGACCATGCAGCTGCTGGTCAAGCGGCTCGGCCACTGCCAGGTCCACCCGTACTACGTGTACGTGCACGACCTGGTCAAGGGCGTCGAGGACCTGCGCACCACCGTGCAGACCGCGCTCGACATCGAGAAGGCCGTGCGCGGCACGACGGCAGGGTTCCACACCCCGACGTTCGTGGTCGACGCGCCCGGCGGCGGTGGCAAGCGGGTGGCGCACTCGTTCGAGCACTACGACCGCGACACCGGCATCTCGGTGTACGCGGCGCCGTCGGTCAAGCCGGGCTTCTTCCTGTACTTCGATCCGGTCGACACCCTCACGCCGGACGTGCAAGCGCGCTGGGCCATCCCGGCCGAGCAGGACCGCATGGTCGAGGCCGCGGTCGCGGCGGCCCGGGCCAGCATCGTCGCCACCGCGCGCGCCTCCAGCGTGCGCTAGCAGGACGCTGACAAACGCGGCGCAGCCGCGTTTGCAGCGACCTGCCCCGTGCCCATGCCCGTGCCCGTGCCCGTGCCCGTGCCCGATCGCTCGGGCGATGGCGATGGCGCAGCCCTGCGACTACCGCACGCTGAGGTCGAGCTGGTAGCGATTGTGCGCGCACGCGCCATCGCAGGTCTCGCTGCCGGCCAGGCGCACCTCGACGAAGCCGCCGCCACCAGGCGGCACGCTCAGGTCAGCGCACAGGCCGGCCGCACACGGCATCGCGGTGGCCGTGGTGGCGTCGTCGCCGATCACGGTCAGGCGCACCGGCGCGAAGGCGATGGCGGCGCGCACCGCGGCGGTCAGGCGAGGTGCGGCGCACCCGGCCGGCGCGTCGACACGGTACACGTCGACGTCGGGCCCGGCCGCGATACATCCGACCACCTCGATCGGGGCCCCGGCGCAGCCGTCGAGCGGGACCGGCCCGGCCTGGTCGGTGCTGTCGTTGGGCTCGAGGTCGAGCGGCGCGGTCGGGCACACGAACGGCCGAGCGTCCTCGGGCGCGACACACGCCTCGCTGACCGCATCGCACACCAGGTCGTCGGGGCAGGCCCGCTCCGGGCCGCACAGGTACGCGCCCGGCAGGATCTCGGGCGTGCAGGCCGAGCCCGCCAGGCCGAGCCAGGCCGTGGCCACCACGGCTAGAACCCGCATGTCACCCCGACGGTGGCGCCACCCGGCACGAGGTCCGCGCGCGGCCGCACCGCACCGACGACGACCGCCCGGCCGGGGCCCGGGTCGGTCCGCCACGCGATCACCGCCGCCGCGACCAGCGCGGCCGCGCCGGTGGCGTAGCCGGCGATGGCGAGGTGGCCCGACCGCTCGGCGCGGTCGACCAGCTCGACCTGGCTCGGCCCCCACGGCAGGTTGGTCGGCGTGTCGGCCGAGACGTCGGCGGCGGCGGCGCGCGAGTCGAGGTTGAAGTACGCCCCGACCCCGGCCAGGACGACGCCACCTCCGACCAGGCCGCGCAGCAGCCAGCGCTGGGCCGGGCTGCGCTGGGCCGGGGCCTGGACGACGATCTGGTTGCGGGCGCGGCCGAAGTAGTCGGGCGCCGTCGACGGCGCCGTCGGCGCCGGCGCGCTCGGCCCGGCCGGATCGGCCCAGCCTGCCGTGGGCAGGCTGACCAGCATCGCGGTGACCGCGGCGACGACCGTGGGAGACATCGGGGCCAACCTGGCCCAGCCTGGGCCCCGGGTCAACCGGCGAAAATCGAGTTCAACCTGGCTGGCCAGGTCGGCCAGTCGACACGGCGATCGCCGCTTCTGGCATGATCACCTGCGGTGTCCCGCCGATCCCGCCGCGTCCGCGCCAGCATCCCCGCCACCGTCCAGGCCATCGTCGGCTCGGAGCGGATCGTGTGCCGGACCCGCGACGTGTCCGACGCCGGCGTGTCGCTCGACACCATCGCCCGGCTGCCGGCCGGGACCCGCGTCACGATCGCGCTGATGGACCCGACCGCAGGCTCCGCCGTCGAGCTCGCCGGCGAGGTCGTGCGTACCACCACCGGCAAGGCCCCGTCGCTCGGCATCGCCCTGCACGATCCGCCGCCCGAATGGAACCACCTGGTATCCAGCCTCGGCGCCGGCCAGGACGGAGAGAAGAGCGGGCGCCGCCTGCGCGTGCTGGTGGTCGGAGATGACCACCGCCAGCGCGGCGCCATGGCCCTGTACGTCACCAGCGGCTGGGACGTCGTCTTCGCGGTCGACGCCGACAGCGTGTCCGATGCACTCGGGGTCGGTCCGTTCGACGCGGTCATCGCCGAGGTCGACGCCAGCGACCCCCGCTGGCAGCCGATCCTGACCGAGGCGCGCCGGGTCCAGCCGCGCGCCCGCCGCATCGTCCGGACCCAGCACAGCCGCGGCGCGGCCGACCCCGAGGGTGTGGTCCACCGCTTCGTCGATCGTGACGCCGGGCTCGAGGCGTTGCTCGACGCCCTCACCGCCGACTTCGGGCGCTAGCAGGACGCTGACAAACGCGGCGCAGCCGCGTTTGCAGCGACCTGCCCCGTGCCCGTGCCCGTGCCCGTGCCCGTGCCCGTCCGGGCGGTCAAGCTCCGGCCAGACGAGCCCGCATGGCGACGAGCCGCTCGAGGAACGCGAGCGCGTGCGCCGGGACGGAGGCGGCGACGGCCTGGCGCCTCGTCGGGTGCGCTCAGCGCGTGCACAGGCGCTCGAGCTCGGCCACGGCCTTGGGGCAGTCGCGGGTGAGCACGTCGGGCGCCCCGGTGGTGACCAGCACGTCGTCCTCGATGCGCACGCCGATGCCACGCAGCCGCTCGGGCACGCCGTCGGCGTCGGCCGCGACGTAAAGGCCTGGCTCGACGGTCAGCACCATGCCCGGCACGAGCGGGCGGGCCTTGCCACCACGGGTGTAGGCGCCGACGTCGTGGACGTCCATGCCCAGCCAGTGCGACGTGCCGTGCATGTAGAAGCGCTTGTAGCTGCCGTCGGCCAGCCGATCGTCGACGGTCCCGGTCAAGAGGCCGAGGCGGATCATGCCCTCGGTCAGGCGACGGACGCAGTGGTCGTGCAGCTGGTCGAGCGTCGCGCCCGGCACCGCCAGGGCGATGGCCGACTCCTGTACGTCCAGCACCAGGTCGTACACCTCGCGCTGGGCCGGGCTGAACTGGCCCGAGGCCGGCCAGGTCCGCGTGATGTCGGCGGTGTAGTGGTCGTACTCGCAGCCGGCGTCGACCAGGACCAGCTCGCCCGCGGCGATGGCCCGGCTGTTCTCGACGTAGTGCAGGATGGTCGCGTTGACGCCGGCGCCGACGATGGAGCTGTAGCCCGGCCCGACGCCGCCGTGCTTGCGGAACTGGAAGCCGAGGATGGCCTCGAGCTGGTACTCGAAGGTGCCAGGCGCGCCGGCCCGCATTGCCTCGACGTGGGCGGCGGCCGAGATCTCGCCGGCGCGGCGCAGCGCGGCGATCTCCTCCGGGCCCTTGTGCAGCCGCAGCTCGTGCACGGAGTGACGCGGATCGACCACCGCGCGTGGTGGTCGCTTGCCCTTCTTCTCGGTCCGGCGCAGGCGGGCCAGGATGCCAGCCACGCGGGTGTCCATGGCCGGGTCGACGCCGAGCGCGTAGTGCAGCTCGTCGCAGTTGGCCAACAGGTCGGGCAGGCGCTGGCCCAGCTCGGCGATCGGGTAGGCGGCGTCGGCGCCGTGGGTGGTGCGAGCACCGTCGACGCCGGCCCGTCGCCCGTCCCACACCTCCATCTCCGGATCGCGCGGGCGGACGAACATCACGAACCGCTCGCTGTCGGCGCCCGGCCGCAGCACGACGGTGCAGTCCGGCTCGGCGAAGCCGGTCAGGTACAGCACGTCGGAGTGCTGCCGGAACAGGTGGTGGGCATCGCCGTTGCGGACCCGCTCCGGCAGCGACGACACCAGCGCGACCCCACCCGGCCCGATCTGCTCCATCAGCGCGGCGCGGCGCGCGGCGTAGGGCGACGACATCGCCGCAGTCTACCAGGGCCTCGGCCATGGGCGGCCGCACGCGCCGGAGTCGCTGCGCCGAGCCGGCGGCCAGATCGCTGACCACCAGGCCCCACCGGTCGAGGCGGGGGTGTAGCATCGTCACGGTGTCGGGCCCATCGCCCAACGTCCAGCTGTTCGAGGGCGTGCGACCGCGCATCATCGCCAGGCTGGTCGAGCTGCGCGGGTCGCTCGACCCGGTCCTGGCCCGCTGCGACGACCAGACCGCGGCGGCGCAGCTGTCGTCGCTGCTCGACCGCCTCGTCTCGTTCCTGCTGACCCGCGACGAGGCGACCCAGCGCGACTTCATCCACACCTACCTGGCCATGCGTGCGGCCGAGGCCCAGGGCGCCGGCGCCGCGCTCGGCACGCTGGTCGCCATCGGCGACGTGTCGGCCCAGATCGTCAGCGAGGAGCTGGCCGGGCGACCGGGCGCGGGGGACCTGGTCCGGGCCCTGACCCATGCGACCGCGGCGACGGCCCGCCTGGCCAACAACGTGATCGCCGAGGAGCTCGGGCGCCGCCGCGCCCACAAGCGTGTGCTCGAGGATGGTGCGCCGTGAAGGTCCGCGCCGCCGGCGAGACCAACGTGGGCCTGGTCCGGGCCAAGAACGAGGACACCATCGTGGTCGATCCACGCCGCGGCCTGTACGCGGTGTTCGACGGGATGGGCGGGGTGGCCGGCGGCGACGTGGCGGCCCAGGCCGCGCGCGACCGCCTGATCGAGGTGGTGCAGGAGCCTCCGGCCGGCCTGGGCGGCCGGGCCCTGCTCGAGCAGGCCATCCAGGCCGCGTGTGGCCACGTCCACGCCCTGGCCAGCGCCAACCGCGAGCGCCAGGGCATGGGCACCACCGTCGTCGCCTGCCTGGTCGAGGACGGCAAGGTCATCATCGGCCACGTCGGCGACAGCCGGGCCTACCTGCTGCGCGACGGCCGCTTGATGCAGATGACCCGGGACCACACGATCATCGCCGAGCTGGTCGAGCGTGGGGTGATCACCGCCGAGGATGGCGAGCGCCACGCCTACAAGAACGTGCTGTCGCGCAACCTGGGCGCCCGCCCCGAGGCCAAGATCGACTTCGCGGAGGTCGAGCTGCGCGGCGGCGATCGGCTGCTGCTGTGCTCCGACGGTTTGTACGGCTTCGCCACGGTCGAGGCGGTGCAGTACCTGCTCGGCTCGGGTGACCCACCCGACCAGGTCGCGCGCGACCTGGTCGAGCTGGCCCTGCGCGGCGGCGGTGGCGACAACGTGTCGACCATCGTCCTCGAGGCGACCGCCCCGGCCCCGACCACGACCCAGGTGGTGCGGACCCGGGGCGCGACCGCGTGGTGGCAGCGGCGGGCCCGCTTCCTGGCCGCGGCCAAGGAGCGCGGGGTCGGAGCCTCTCCCATCGCCGCGTCGTTGCCGCCGGGCGAGCGGGTCGAGCTCATCGCCGGCAGCCTGGCCCAGGCCATCTTCCACGACCTCGAGAAGTCGACCGGCGTCAACGTGTGGACCTACGCCCACAACCTCGCGGTCGGATGGCTCGGCCGCGGCGGCGAGTGGGGGCCGCTCCGCGCCCTGATCGATCACCTGGTGGCGGCGGCCCGGGTGGTGATGGACGAGCTGCGGACCGAGGACCCGGCGCTGCTCGACCTGCTCGACACCGCGCTGACCCGCGCCCTCGTCGTGGCCGAGCTGGCCATCGGCAGCGTGCTCGACGAGCAGCTGCGCGCGCTCGACGCCGAGCTGGTCGCGCTGCACGCGGCGCACCCGGCCCACGGCGACGCGGCCGGCAGCGACGAGTCGGCCCGCTTCCTCGACCAGCCGACCATCCCGTTCATGGGCCGGCGCGCCCGCACCGACGATGGCGGCCTGAGCGCCGAGCTGCAGGCGGCGGTCCGCGGCGCGGTCCGCTCGGCCCGCAGCGGAGCCGGTGGCCTGCCCCTGGTCGAGCACGTCCTGTCCACCATCGAGGCCATCGCCACCGAGGCCGGCGGCGAGGCCGTGGCCGAGCTGGGCGCGCGCGACCTGTACGGCGTGCGCACCATCGACGAGGCCGGCGTGGCGCCGCTGTTCGACGCGCTCGAGCGGGCCCGCCTGCTGGTGGTGACCGGGGTCCATCGCCTGGCCGCGGCGCCAGCGGTCAAGGCCGGGGTGCTGCGCCGGGTCGGCGCCGCGCACCAGCGCCTGGCCGGCACGGTGGCGGCGCTGGTGGTCGAGGCGGCCGAGCCGGCGGCCGACCGGCTGCGGCGCGAGCAGACCAAGACCGCGGAGCTGCGGCGCGAGGCGCTGCGGGTCGAGCGACGCCTGGCCGAGCTGGAGCTGCGCAGCGCGACCGGGCTCGACGGACCGTCGCCCAGCGTGGACGACCCGCTCGGCGACGGCCTGGGCGACTCGCCATGGGACCTGGCCAACACCACGATCGAGGGGGGCTCGTGACACCACTGGCCGAACGGATCGCGGTGCTGCGCGACGAGGTGCTCGACACGGTCGAACACGGCGATCGCGACCCGCCCGGCGCCGAGGTGTTCGACACCCTGCTGCGGGCGCTGGCGGTGAGCGAGTCGATGTCGATGCCCGACGTCGACCTCGGCCTGCACGACGCGGTCGCGCGCCGGCTGGCCTGGGGCGACCGCGAGGACGTGATCCTCGGCGACGCCGACCAGGTGTTCGACCGCCTGTTGCCGGCGCTCGAGCGCTCGCTGCGCGACGTCGACGAGCAGATGGCGGTGGTCGAGGCCGCGACCCAGGTGATGACCAGCCTGGCCCGCATCGTCGCCCTGGCCGCGGTCGGCCGGGCCGGGCGCGACCGCGCGGCCCGGCTGCGCGAGGAGATGTCGCAGCGGCAGCTGCGGGCCGCGCTCGACCGTCAGCGCGGCCGCCTGGCTCAGCTCGAGGCCGATCAGCTCTGAACGGCCGCGAGCGGCGGCGAGCGGCGCCGCTCAGCCCGGCTCGTCGGCGGTGGCCGGGACCGTGGCCGGGCCTCGCCGGATCAGGACGTAGATGGCGGGGATGAAGACGAGGTTCACCACCGTCGACACCAGCATGCCGCCGAAGACCGTGGTGCCGAGCGAGACCCGGGCCGCGGCGCCGGCGCCGGACGCCACCAGCAGCGGCACCACCCCGAGCAGGAAGGCGATCGAGGTCATCAGGATGGGCCGGAGCCGCTGCCCGGCCGCCTCGATGACCGCGTCGAGCGGGGCCTGGCCGCGCCGCCGCAGCTGCTCGGCGAACTCGACGATGAGGATGGCGTTCTTGCTGGCCAGGCCGATCAGCATGACCAGCCCGATCTGACAGAACACGTCGTTGACCAGGCCGCGGCTGGCCTGCAACCCGAGCCCGCCGAGGATGGCGAGCGGCACCGCCAGGATGATCACCAGCGGCAACAAGAAGCTCTCGTACTGAGCGGCCAGGACCAGGAAGACGAAGACCAGGCCGAGGACGAAGATCACGATCGTCTGCTGCCCCGACTCCTGCTGCTCGCGGCTGAGCCCGGTCCACTCGGTGGTGATGTCCGGCGGCAGGGTGCGCCCGGCCAGGCCCTGCATCAGCGCCAGCGCCTGCCCGGTCGAGACCCCGGGCGCGCCGGCGCCGTTGACCTCGGCCGCCCGGAACAGGTTGTAGCGGCGGATGAGCTGGGCCGAGGTGGCCGGCCGGGCCTGCACCACCGACTCGAGCGGCAGCATGTCGCCGGCGTCGGTCCGCGCGTAGTAGCCGCCGATGTCGCTGGCCTGATCGCGAAACGGGGCGTCGGCCTGCAGGTACACGCGGTAGGTCCGGTTGGCGTAGTTGAAGTCGCTGACGTACTGGCTGCCCATGAACAGCTGCATGGTGCCGTACACCTGATCGACGCCGAGCCCGAGCGCCTTGGCCTTGGCGCGGTCGACCTCGGCCGAGATGATCGGGGTGTTGGCGGTGAACGACGAGAACACGCCGCGCAGGCGTGGCTCCTTGCCGGCGGCCGCGACCAGCGCGCTGGTGGCCGCGGCCAGCTCGTCGAGCGAGCGCCCGACCGCGAGGTCCTCGACGATGAGCTGGAAGCCGCCGACCGCGCCGACGCCGCGGATGGTAGGCGGCTGGAACGGCGTGACCCGGGCCCGGCCGATGCGGGACAGCGGCCCGCGCAGCCGCTCGACCATGGCGGCGACCGACTGGCCCGGGCCCGACCGCTGCGACCAGGGCACCAGGGGCACGAAGATCTGCGCGAAGTTGGCGCCGGTCCCGCTCGGCGACACGCCCGACACCATGAACTTGGCCTTGACCTCCGGCTGCTGCTCGAGGATGGCCTGCACCTCGCGCACGACCCGCTGGTTGTCGACGAAGGGCATCCCGTCCGGGCCCTGCACCGCGATGATCAGGTAGCCCTGATCCTCGTCGGGGATGAAGCCGGTCGGCACGGTCCGGTACAAGAGGCCGGTCCCGACCAGGCAGGCCACGAACGCCGCCAGCAGCACCACGCGGTGGTGCAGCAGCCGGCGCAGCAGGCGGCGGTAGCCGGCCCGGGTGGCATCGAGCGCGCGATCGACGGCGCGGAAGCCGGCCCACTTCGGCCCGGTGCTGCCGCGCAACAGGAGCGCGCTGAACGCCGGCGTCAGGGTCAGCGCGCAGAACGTGGAGATCGCGACCGAGGCGGCGATGGTGAGCGCGAACTGGCGGTAGATGGCGCCGGTCGTGCCGGGGAAGAACGCGACCGGGACGAACACCGCGATCAGCACGATCGAGGTCGCGACCACCGCGCCCGACACCTCGCGCATCGCCGCCGCCGCGGCCTGGCGCGGGGACAACCCGCGCTCGTGGAGGAGGCGCTCGATGTTCTCGACCACGACGATGGCGTCGTCGACCACCAGGCCGGTGGCGAGGGTCAGCCCGAACAGGGTGAGCGTGTTGATCGAGAAGCCGAGCAGCTGCACGAACGCGAACGTGCCGACCAGCGACACCGGCAGGGTGATCGCGGTGATCAGCACGCTGCGCCAGCCGTGCAGGAACACGAAGATGACCAGGATGACCAGGCCGATCGCCTCGAGCAGCGTCGTCGTCACCTCGTCGACCGAGGCCCGCACCGCCAGCGTGGTGTCGGTGCCGGAGGCGTAGCGCATGCCCGGCGGAAACCCGCGCGAACGCCGGGCCAGCTCGGCCACCACCGCGTCCCGCACCTCGAGGGCGTTGGCGGTCGGCAGCTGGAAGATGCCGAGGCCGACGCCGCGCCGGCCGTTGAACAGCATCGCCGTGCCGTAGTTCTCGGCGCCGAGCTCGACCCGGCCGACGTCACCGATCCGGACCAGCTCGCCGGCGTCACCGCGCTGGATGACGATGTCGGCGAACTCGCCCTCCTCGATCAGGCGGCCCTGGGCGCGCACCGCGAGCTGGTACGGCTGATCGGGCGGCGATGGCGGCTGCCCGACCTGCCCGGCCGCGACCTGCAGGTTCTGCTCCTGCAGCGCGCGCAGCACGTCCTGCCCGGTCAGCTTGCGGCGGGCCAGCTTGGTCGGATCGAGCCACACCCGCATGGCGAACTTGCGCTCGCCGAAGATCCGGACCTCACCCACGCCCGGGATCCGCTTGAGCGCGTCCTTGAGGTAGACGTCGGCGTAGTTGGACAGGAAGGCCGGATCGTAGCGGTCGTCGTCGCTGAACAGGCCGAAGCTGCACAGCAGCTGGTTGGACGCCTTGCCGACCACGATGCCGGCCTGGTTGACCTGCGCCGGCAAGCGCGCGGCGGCGCGCGCGACCCGGTTCTGGACGTCGACCGCGGCGATCTCCAGATCGCGGCTGGGCTCGAAGGTGACCGTGATGGTGCTGACGCCGTCACCGGAGCTGGTCGAGGAGATGTACTTCATGCCCTCGACGCCGTTGAGCTCCTGCTCGAGGGGGATGGTCACCGCGGTCTCGACGATCTCGGCGCTGGCGCCGAGGTAGCTGGCGGTGACCGTGACCTGGGACGGCGCCAGGTCGGGGTACTGGGAGATGGGCAGCGCGGGGATGGCGAGCGCACCGGCCAGGGTGATCAGGATCGAGCAGACCGCGGCCAGCACCGGCCGGTCGAGGAAGAAGCGGGCGAACATCGGCCGCCTACTTCGCTCCGGAGCCCGCGCCGGAGCCGGCGCCCGCGCCGGAGCCCACGCCGGAGCCGGAGCCCACGCCGGAGCCGGCGCCCGCGCCGGAGCCGGCGCCCGCGCCGGAGCCGGAGCCCGCGCCGGAGCCGGAGCCGGAGCCCGCGCCGGGGGCAGGCTCGATCACCACCGCCGCGCCGTCGCGCAGCTGCTGGATCGAGGACACCGCGACCCGCTCGCCGGCGTGGAGCCCGGCGGCGACGACGAACCCGTCGGGCCCGAGCGCGCCGAGCTGGACCGGCCGCCGCTCGACCACCAGCGCCCCGGCCCGCTCGCCGACGACGAACAGGAAGGCCGCCCCGCCCTGCCGGACCACCGCCAGCGCCGGGACCTGCAGCGCCTGCTCGACCGCGTAGGTGACGCGGACCCGCACCATCTCGCCCGGCCGCAGCCCGAGGCCGGCCGGGACCATGGTCTTGACCGCCACCAGCTGGGTCCGGGGCTCGGCCTCGGCGCCGATGAAGAACGCCGTGCCGCGGTGGAGGAGCCGGTCGTCATCGGTCAGCACCTCGACCGGGGCGCCGAGCGCGAGCCCACGCGCGCGCGCCGCCGGGATCCCGACCGTGAGCTCGAGGCCGTCCTCGCCGGCGATGGTGGTGAGGCGGGTCGAGGCGGTGACGAAGTCGCCCAGCCGGGTCGCGACCTCGCCGATCACCCCCGGCACCGGCGCGCGCACGACGTTGTTGCCGACGGCGACGCGCCGCTGCGCGACCTGGGCGCCCGCCGCCCGCACCGCGGCCTGCGCGGCCGCGACGTCGGCCCGGCGCTGGTCGAGCTCCTGCGCGGTGGCCAGCCCTTCGCGGAACAGGGCCTCGACCCGGGCCCGCGACTGCTCGGCCAGGGCCAGGCTGGCGCCGGCCGAGTCGGCCTGGGCCGCGGCCGAGGCCAGGGCCGCCCCCTCCTCGCGCGCGTCGATGTCGACCAGCGGCGCACCGGCGGCGACGACCTGCCCCGGGCGGACGTGGACCTTGCGGACGTAGCCCGACACCTGCGGCAACACCAGCACGCTGGCGCGCGACAGCAGCGTCCCGAGGTAGTCGCCGGTGACCCGGGCCTGGGTCGGCGCCATGGTCAGCGCCTGGATCGGCCGGGGTGGCGCCGGCCGGGCCGCGGGCGCCGCGGCGCCGCCGTCGCCGCAGCCGGCCGCGCCCGCCGCGGCGGCCAGCAGCGCGGCGACGAGGGCGAACCGAGTCCGGCGCGGCGGCGTCACGGGGCGCATCGGGCCTCCGCCAGGCGGGCCTCGATCGCCGCCGCCTCCTGGTCGACCTCGCGCCCGGCCAGGGCCAGCTCGGCCTGCCGCAAGGCGCTGGCGCTCTGCACCAGCTCGAGGCTGGTGGCCCGCCCGATCTCGAACGCGCGCCGGATCATGCCGTCGACACGCTGCGCGTACCCGCGCGCGTCACGCGCGGAGGCGACCAGGGCGCGCGCGACGGCGTCGCCCCGCCGGGCCCGCTGCGCGTCCACGCTGGCGACGCGATCGAGCTCGTCGCGTGCCGCCTCGGCCTCGGCCACGCCGGCCGCACGCAGCTCGATCGCCGCGGCGCGCGCGCCGCCTTCCCACAGCGGCACCCGCACCACCAGGCCCAGGGTCCAGGCCGGGACGTGGCCCGGGGCCGGGCGAGCGCTGTAGGCCGACACCCCGCTGGCCAGCTCGAGCGTCGGCCACGCCTGGGCCCGGGCCGCGGCGTGTTCGGCCTGGGCCGCGGCGACCTCGGCGCGCGCGCGCGCGCGGTCGGCGCGCAGCTCGCCGGCCGCCAGCGGCCGGCAGTGATCGGTGATCTGCGCCAGCAGGTCGGCCCCGGCCTCGTGCTCAGGACCGGCCAGCGTGCCGGCGAGGCCGACCTCGCCGCCGATGGCCAGGACCAGGCCCAGGTCCTCGCGCGCCGCGCGCAGCACCTCGTCGCCGGCGATCACCGCGCTGCGCGCCAGCGCCACGTCCTGCGCGGTCCGGACCACGTCGAGCTCGGTCGCCGCGCCGAGCTGGAAGGTCCGCGCCACCAGCGCGGCCCGCTCCTGCGCCTGGCGCAGCCCGAGCCGGTGCAGGTCGCTGGCCCGGATCGCCGCCCGCACCGCCAGCAGCGCCCGGGCCGCGCCGGCGACCAGCGCGCGCTCGGTGTCGACCACGTCGAGGTCGGCGCCGCGCGCGCTGGCGTCGGCGGCGGCGCGACGGCGCCGCGCCGCGCCGTCGAGCAGCGGCCAGCTCGCGCCGAGGGCGACGGTCAGCAGCGGGGCGGTCGGTTCGACGTCGCTGACCGGGGCCACCCCGGGCGCACGATCGGGGTGGAGCAGATCGCCGGTCAACCCGGCGGTCGCGCTCGCCCGCGGGTGCAACCCGGCCCGCGCCAGCCCTTGCTCGGCCCGGGCCCGGTCCCGGCGAGCGATGACCCGGCGGGTGCTGGTGGCGTGGGCGAGCAACCCGCGCACCTCCGACCACGACGACACCAGCCGCGGCGCCGGTGGTGGCGGCGCCAGCAGCGGATCCTCGGCCGCGCCCCCCTGCGCCAGCACCACGGTCGGGCCGGCCAGCACCGAGATGATGCTGCCGACGAGGGGCAGGGAGCGGACCATGGCCGCGCAACTATGGACGAAACCAAGGCCGTGGCAACCACGGCCAGGGCAAACGTGGTCGTCGATCTTGGCGCCCCGGCTGGCGATCGAACCCGGGCCTTGATGTCCGGCCCGAGCGGTCGAACCGGGAGGATGCTTGGGGGGAACCAGCCACAGCTGCGCGCGCGGCCACTGGTCTGGCCATGGGGCCAGCCGCCTCGCACCCCCACCCCCGCCCTCCACCCGATTGCCGACCGGAGGCGACACCCTGGACCCAAGTAGGCGATCTGCGGGGGATCTCGGTGGGTTCAGGGTTGGCACAGGCCGTGGATTAAAGCTCACCGGGTTCCCCACGACGAGGTGCACATGCCGACGTTGCTGACCAAGCTCTCGCTCACCACCGCGCTCGTCGTCCCCTCGCTGGCGCAGGCGGAGACGCGGGTGACGTCGCCGCGGCCGGAGCAGGCGCCGGCCGTCGCCGGCCTCGACATCACCGTGAACCCACGCGGCTACCTCACCGCGCGCCAGGCCCTGGTGGTCGACCCGGGCACCACGGTCGCCCCGCCCGATGGCCAGCCGACCGCGCTGATGGCCAGCCGCTACATCTACCTCAACAAGAACGGCGTCACGCTCACCCCGGGCAACAACAACTCCGGCAACAACCGCTCGACCCTGGTCAACGGGACCAGCAGCGTGCCGGCCTGGAATGTCAGCGCCACCGGCTGGCAGCAGGTGGTCGGCTGCGTGCAGGAGCTGTTCGCGCCGTTCGCGGTCACCGTGTCGGACCAGGCCCCGGCCGCCGGCGTGCGCCACCTCGAGGCGGTGTTCGGCGGCACCGCGCAGGACGTCATCCCGGACGCGCCGCAGGGCGTGCTCGGGGTGTCGCCGTTCACCACCGACTGCAACATCATCGAGGACTCGATCGTCTTCACCTTCACGACCTCGGCCGTGCAGTACCTCGGCAACGACTACCGCGAGATCTGCGAGATCGCCGCCCAGGAGATCGCCCACTCGGTCGGCCTCGACCACGTGCTCAACGCGTCGGACCCGATGACGTACCTCACCTACAACGGCAACCGCAGCTTCAAGAGCGGCGCCGTGCAGTGCGGCGAGGACACCCCGCGCCAGTGTGGCCTGGTCAACCAGGGCTTCCCGGCCTGCCGGGCCAACCAGGACTCGGTCGGGCTGCTCGGCGCTCGGCTCGGCCTGGCGCCGGGCGGAGGCGGCGGCGGCACCGACCTGCCTCCGACGATCGCCATCACCTCGCCCGGCAACGACGACGTGGTGCCGCCCGGCTTCACCGTCTACGCCGACGCCGACGACGACACCGCGGTGGTGCGGGTCGAGCTGTTCGTCGACGGCGCGCTGGTCGCGACCGACACCTCGGCGCCGTACCAGTTCGACGCGCCCGACAGCCTGGTCGACGGCGACCACGAGGTCCAGGTCGTCGCCTTCGACGCGGCCGGGGAGAGCACGACCACCATCAACGTCCAGGTTCAGGCCGGGGCCGATCCGATCGACCCACCCACCGGTGGTGGTGGTGGTTCGA
Source organism: Kofleriaceae bacterium (assembly GCA_018058095.1). Lineage (GTDB taxonomy): Bacteria > Myxococcota_A > Polyangia > Haliangiales > Haliangiaceae > JABFXX01. The sequence continues at coordinate 24,163 of JAGPCO010000038.1, read as the reverse complement.
GCGATCCGCAGACCATCACCGGCGGCTGCAGCAGCAGCGGCCACCCGGCCGGGGTCGGCCTGCTCGGCCTCGCGCTGATCGGGCTGATCCGCCGCCGCCGCTGATCCACGACCGACACGACCACGCCGCACGCGCGGCGCCCGCGGAGTCCCCCTCCTTCGCGGGCGTCGCCTTTTTCGGGAATCGAGTACGGCGGGGGTAGGGGCCCAGGGGGTGTCCCTAATTCGGCGTTGACATCGACGTGGTCGTCGTCGTGGTCGTGGACCTCTCAGACGTACGCGCCGAGCCGCCCGCAGCGCGATGGTCGCAGCCCACGATGGGGCGTGAGGTGCGCGCTACGGCAGGGTGATCGTCGGGCGCTCGGGGTGGGCCCGGTACAGCAGGATGGTGAGGCCGAGCACCTGGGCCACCGCGCCGCCGGTGCCAGCGGCCAGGGCGTCGGCCGCCTCGTGGCGGTCGAGCGCGCAGGTGTCGAGCAGCTTGACCTTGATCAGCTCGTGATCGAGCAGCGCCTGCTCGACCGCGGCGACCAGGGCCTCGCTGAGCCCGTCCTTGCCGACCTGCGCCACCGGGCGCAGCGCGTGGCCAAGGGCGCGCAGGTGCCGGCGCTGCTTGCCGGTCAAGATGGTCTGGGGGGCGCTCACCCGCGGCGTTGTACGCGATCCCGGCGTGCCACCGCAAAGCCGATTCGCGAATTGTCGTAGGGTCGTATCCGTGCTGTCGCACGCCCGTCACCTACCCGCGTGAGAGTGCCATCGCCATGAACCACCGCCGCCACATCGTCGCGACCATCTCGTGTCTGTCCCTGGCCGCCGCCACCCTCGCGGCCGACCTCCGCCCGGCCCAGGCCCAGCCAGCCCCGCCGGCCGATCCCGACGACGGCGGCGAGGCCGCCGCCATGCCCGCCGAGGAGCCCGCCGTAACCACCGCCGCACCCGCGCCGCCGCCGCCGCGCTCGGACGTCAGCGATGGCGAGCCGGCCCCGGCCGCGCCCGAGGCCAAGAAGTTCGGCGGCTTCGTCCTCGCGTCCGAGGACGAGGCCTACCAGCTGCGCCTGACCGGGCGGGTCCAGGCCTACTTCGGCGGGACCTCGACCCCGGGTGCCTCTCGGGTCAACAGCGGCGCGTTCGAGATCCACCGGGCCCGCCTCGGCGCCGAGGGTCAGCTCGGCAGCGACAAGCTGACGTTCAAGACCCAGACCGAGTTCGGCCGCGGCCTGGTCCACCTCAAGGACTTCATGATCGACCTCAAGCTGGCGCCGGCGGTGTGGCTGCGGGCCGGGCAGTACAAGCGGCCGTTCTCGCGCCAGCAGATCACCTCGAGCGGCAAGCTCGAGCTGGTCGAGCGAGGCATCACCGACCGCGCGTTCGGCGCCGGCCGCGACATCGGCATCGCCCTCCGCAACGACTACGAGAAGTCGGTGCCGATCGAGTGGACGGTCGGCCTGTTCAACGGCGGCACCGACCGCCCCGCCGTCAGCGGCGACGTCACGGTCGACCCGATGACCGGCGAGGGTGAGGTGTCGGGCACCCTCAGCAACGCGGTCGCGACCTGGAAGCCGGTCCTGGTCGGCCGCGTCGGCATCAACCACGGCAAGCTCAAGGGCTACAGCGAGGCCGATCTCGAGGGTGGCGCGACCCGCGTCGGCATCGCCTCGTCGATCGCGCTCGAGTTCGACGGCGATCGCAACAGCGCGGCCAGCCACAAGGCCGAGCTCGACTTCGTCGTCAAGTCGCAGGGCTTCGCCACCACCGGCGCGGTGTACTTCGCGTCGACCGGGACCGGCTTCGCGTCGGACCAGGCCGCCTCACTGTTCGGCGCCCACCTGCAGGCCAACTACGTCACCGGCGGCAAGCACGGCGTCGGCCTGCGCTACGCGGTGGTGGCCGGCATCGGCGACAACGACGCCGACCCCGTCCACGAGATCCTCGGCGGCTACAGCCTGTACTCCAGCCGCGGCCACGACGGCAAGATCCAGGTCGACGTCGGCGCGCGCAAGAACGGCGAGGCCAAGCTGTCCGACGATCTCCGCCTCCAGGTCCAGGGCCAGATCGCGTTCTGATCGGTCACGCGGCGCGCCCGATCGCGGCGCGCCCGATCGCGGCGCGCCCGGCTCGAACGTTCACGAGGCCGTCACGCCGCCGTCACCGAGCCCGTGCTACGCCTGTCACATGCCTGGATTGGTCCTGGTCATCGAAGACGAGGTCGACCTGGCCACGACGATCGAGTTCAACCTGCGTGGCGAGGGCTACCAGGTCCGGGTCGCCCACACCGGCCAGGGCGGGCTCGACCAGGCGCTGGCCGAGCCGGTGCCTGACGCCATCATCCTCGACCTGATGCTGCCCGACCTGTCGGGCACCGAGGTGTGCCGCCGCCTGCGCGAGCAGGAGCGCACGCGCGAGGTGCCGATCGTGATGTGCACCGCCAAGGGGGCCGAGATCGATCGCGTGGTCGGGTTCGAGGTCGGCGCCGACGACTACATCGTCAAGCCGTTCTCGGTGCGCGAGCTGATGCTGCGGGTGCGGGCCCTGCTGCGGCGGTCGCAACGCGCCGAGGCCGATCCCGAGCTGCTCCGGTTCGGACGCCTGCGGGTCGACCGCGAGGCGCACCGGGCCTGGCTCGACGACGAGGAGATCACCCTGACCGCCCTCGAGTTCCGGCTCCTCACCGCGTTCCTGACCCGGCGCGGGCGGGTCCAGACCCGCGAGGCGTTGCTGTCGGAGGTGTGGGGCATCGAGGCCGACGTCACCACCCGCACGGTCGACACCCACGTCAAGCGCCTGCGCGAGAAGCTGGGCGAGGCCGGCGCCTACATCGAGACCCTGCGCGGCGTCGGCTACCGCTTCCGCGATCAACCGGACGAGATCGCGGCGGGGTAAGGGCCGGCGACGGGGCACGTCGATCGGACCGCGAGAACGATTGAGTTGCCCCGTCGCGGGCCCGAGGCCCCGCGACGGGGCACGTCGATCGGACCGCGAGAACGATTGAGTTGCCCCGTCGCGGGCCCTAAGGTCGGGGCGTGCTTCGCGGCCTGCGCACCCCCCTGCTCGCCACCAGCTTCGGCCTGGCGCTGGTCGCCGCCGGGCTCGGCGCGGCCATCGGCCTCGGCTCGCTCGGCAACGCGCTCGGCGTCGTCGTCATCGCCGCCGCGGTGGCGGTGGCGGCGACCGCGACCACCCTGGCCCTGGTCGGGCGGGCGGCCGGGCGGTTCGCCGAGCGCGCCCGCGCCATCGTCCGCGGCGGCGCGACCGAGGTGGCCAGCCGCCCTGGCGGCAGCCCCGACGGCGACGACGAGCTCGGCGCCTGGCTCGACTTCCTGGCCGCCGACGTGCGGCGCAGCCGGAGCGCGGTGTCCGACGAGCGCGACATGCTGGCCGTGCTGCTGGCCGAGACCGCGGTCGGCGTGATCGCCATCGACGCCGCCCACCAGGTGGTCATCGTCAACGACGCCGCGCGCAGCCTGCTCGGGCTGGCGGCGGCGCCGATCGGCCTGCCCATCCTCGACGTGGTCCGTGTGCCCGGCGTCATCGACCTGGTGCGGGCCCCGAGCCGCGAGCCGCGCGAGCTGGCCTTGCCGTCGGGCGCCCGGGTCGCGCTGCGCGCGGTCCGGCACGGCGACCGGCTCATCCTGCTGCTCGACGACGTGACCGTGTTGCGCCGGCTCGAGACGGTGCGGCGCGACTTCGTCGCCAACGTCTCGCACGAGCTGCGCACGCCGGTCAGCATCATCCGCGCCAACGCCGAGACCCTGCAGGGCGCGGCCGGGCTGGACCAGAGCATGCGCACGACCCTGGTCGACGGCCTGCACCGCAACGCCGAGCGGCTGGCGCGGATCCTGACCGACCTGCTCGACCTGTCACGCCTCGACGCCGGCCAGTACCGCCTCGACGCCAGCCCGATCCCGGTGGCCCAGGTGGCCGAGGCGGCGATCGAGACCGTGCTGCCGCGCGCGGTCGACAAGGGCATCACCATCCACCGCGAGCTCGACCCGGCACTGTCGGCCCTGGGCGACGCCCGTGCGCTCGATCAGATCGTCGTCAACCTGGTCGACAACGCCGTCAAGTACACGCCGCGAGGCGGCAACGTCTGGGTCCGGTCGGGGCCCGGCCCCGGCGGGGTCCGGCTCGAGGTGTCCGATGACGGCCCGGGCATCGCGCCGCGCCACCGCGAGCGGATCTTCGAGCGCTTCTACCGCGTCGACGCCGGCCGCTCGCGCGACCTGGGCGGGACCGGGCTCGGCCTGGCCATCGTCAAGCACCTGGGCGAGAGCATGGGCGGGGTGGTCGAGGTGGCGGCGCGCGAGCCCGCGGGCACCACCTTCGTCGTCACCCTGCCCCTGTCGCCTCCGATCCCCGCCGCCAACCAGGTGTGATCCGAAGGGATTCTCGGCCCGGCCGCCGGCCGCAGACACGTCTCACCTCTGTGACATTGCCGTCACAAAGGCCCACTACGGTGGCGACGTGAAGCTCACCAACCGCCAGCTGCTCGGACTCCTCCTCGTCGTCACCAGCTCGAGCGGCCTCGGCTGCTCCAAGAAGAAGGACCAGGCCGGCGGTGGATCCGCCGCCGTGGTCGAGGGCTCGGGCGCCACCCCGGGCAGCGCCGCGCCGGCGACCGGCGGCGGCACCGTCAAGATCGACGGGTCGTCGACCGTGTTCCTCATCTCCCAGGCGGTGGCCGAGGACTTCGACAAGGCCGGCAAGGGTGCGGCCACGGTCGCCATGTCCGGCACCGGCGGCGGCCTGCAGAAGTTCTGCCGGGGCGAGCTCGACGTCGCCGGCGCGTCGCGCCCGATCAAGCCGAGCGAGGAGGAGGCCTGCACCAAGGCCGGCCTCAGCTACGTCGAGCTGCCGGTCGCCTACGACGGCCTGGCCGTGGTGGTCAACAAGGAGGCGACCTGGGTCGACCACCTGACCGTGGCCGAGCTCAAGGCGATGTGGGAGCCCGACTCGAAGATCAACAACTGGTCGCAGGTGCGGCCCGGCTTCCCCGACAAGAAGCTGACCCTGTTCGGCGCCGGCACCGACTCCGGCACGTACGACTACTTCACCCAGGCCATCGTCGGCAAGGAGCACTCCAGCCGCGGCGACTACACCTCCAACGAGGATGACAACATCCTGGTCACCGGCGTGGCCGGCGAGGGCGGCGCGCTCGGCTTCTTCGGCTACGCCTACTACAAGGAGAACGCCGACAAGCTCAAGCTGGTGCCGATCGACGACGGCGTGGCCGACAACGGCGCGGGCCCCATCGCCCCGAGCGAGGTCACCGTGGCCGACGGCACCTACCAGCCGCTGGCCCGCCCGCTCTTCGTGTACGTCAGCACCAAGGCGCTCGAGCGCGCCAGCGTGGCGAACTTCGCCCAGTTCTACCTCGACCACGCCGCCGCGCTGTCGGCCGAGGTCGGCTACATCGCGCTCCCGGCCAAGGCGTACGACCTGGCCAAGGCCCGGCTGGCCGCCAAGAAGCCCGGCTCGGTCTTCGCTGGCAAGGGCTCGCAGATCGGCGTGACCATCGAGAAGCTGCTGGCGGACGAGGCCAAGTAGAGTATGGCCATGGCCACGGCCGACACGCCCATCGCGCCCGCCGCGGCCGAGCCGGCCGCGGCCGCCTCGGCGTGGCATCGCGCCCGCTCGGCCACGCTGGGTGAACACGCGATCGAGCTCGGCCTGACCGCGTGTGGGGTGTTCTCCATCCTCGTCACCGTCGGCATCATGATCGTGCTGTCGTGGGAGGCGGTCGACTTCTTCGCCGTGGTGTCGCTGACCGACTTCCTCGGCGACACGACCTGGACCCCGAGCTTCGCCGACGCCCGCCACTTCGGCGTGTGGCCGCTGGTGGTCGGGACCCTCTTGACCTCGGCCATCGCCATCTCGGTCGCGGTGCCGTTCGGGCTGATGGCGGCGATCTACCTGTCCGAGTACGCCGCGCCGCGGACCCGCCGCATGCTCAAGCCGGCGCTCGAGCTGCTGGCCGGCATCCCGACCATCGTCTACGGCTTCTTCGCGCTGACCGTGGTCACGCCGCTGCTGCAGAGCCTGCTGCCAGGCCTGGGCACCTTCAACGCCCTGTCGGCCGGGCTGGTCATGGGCATCATGATCATCCCGATGATCTCGTCGCTGTCGGAGGACGCCATCTACGCGGTGCCCGACAGCCTGCGCGAGGCGGCGTCGGGCCTGGGCGCCGGCAAGCTGTCGGCCATCGCCCGGGTCATCGTCCCGTCGGCGTGGTCCGGCATCGCCGCCGCCATCACCCTGGCCATCTCGCGCGCGGTCGGCGAGACGATGATCGTCGCCATCGCCGCCGGCCAGGCCAACAAGCTGACGGTCGACCCGCGCGACCAGACCGAGACCATGACCGGCTTCATCGTCCGCATGGCCAAGGGCGACGTCGAGACCGGCTCGATCGTGTTCAAGAGCATCTTCGCGGTCGGCCTCTTGCTGTTCGTCATCACCCTGGTGATCAACCTCATCTCCTACCGCCTGTCGCGCGGCCTGCGCGCCCGGGCCCGGGTCTGACATGAACACGCTGCAGAGCCCCCACCTCCCGCTCGATGGCAAGCGCCGCGGCCTGGTCGCCGAGGCGGTGTTCGTGTGGGTGGCCCGGCTGGCGGTCATCATCCCGCTGGCCGCGCTCGGCTGGCTGCTGGTCGACACGCTGATCGACGCCTGGCCGCGCCTGTCCGGCACCTTCCTGTCGGGGCTGCCCTCGCGGCGCGCCGGCGAGGCCGGCATCTACCCGGCGCTGATGGGCAGCCTCTGGCTCATCTCCCTGACCGCCGCCGTGGCCATGCCGCTCGGCGTCGGCGCCGCCATCTACCTCGAGGAGTACGGCCGGACCAGCCGCATGGCCGGGGTGATCGAGGTGGCCATCGCCAACCTGGCCGGCGTGCCGTCCATCATCTACGGCATGCTCGGCCTCGGCGTGTTCGTCCGCTTCATCGGCCTGGGCGAGTCGATCCTGGCCGGCGCCCTGACCCTGGCCATCCTGGTCCTGCCCGTCATCATCATGGCCAGCCGCGAGGCGCTGCGCACCGTGCGTGACTCGCTGCGCGAGGCCGCGCTCGGCCTGGGCGCGACCCGCTGGCGCATGATCTGGCACGTCATCCTGCCGATGTCGCTGCCCGGCATCTTCACCGGCGCCATCCTCGCCATCTCGCGCGCCATCGGCGAGACCGCGCCGCTGGTGCTGGTCGGCGCCGTCGCCTTCATCCGCTTCGCGCCCGACGGGATCGACGCGCCGTACTCGGCCCTGCCCATCCAGGTCTACGACTGGGCGTCGCGCCCGCAGAAGGCCTTCCTCGTCAACGCCGCCGCCGGCATCGTCGTCCTCGTCGCCGCCCTGCTCGTGCTCAACTCCATCGCCATCTACCTACGCAACCGCTACCAGCAGCGGGCCTGAGGTCCACGTGCGCGAGCCCCCCACCCTCCCGACCAAGATCAGCGCCCGCAAGGTCGAGGCCTGGTTCGGCAAGCACCACGTCCTGCGCGGCATCGATCTCGAGATCCCGGCCTGCCAGGTCACCGCCATCATCGGCCCATCGGGGTGCGGCAAGTCGACCTTCATCCGTTGCCTCAACCGGATGCACGAGCTGGTGCCCGGCGCGCGCTCGACCGGGCAGGTCACGCTCGACGGCGTCGACGTGTACGGCAAGGGGGTCGATCCGGTCCTGGTCCGCCGCCGCATCGGCATGGTGTTCCAGAAGCCCAACCCGTTCCCGTCGATGTCGATCCGCGACAACGTGCTGGCCGGCCTGACCCTGACCCAGCGCACCCCGAGCGGTCGCTCGGGCCAGGCCGAGGTGGTCGAGCGCGCGCTGCGCCAGGCCGCGCTGTGGGACGAGGTCAAGGACAAGCTCGACAAGCCGGGCACCAGCCTGTCGGGTGGTCAGCAGCAGCGCCTGTGTATCGCCCGCACCCTGGCGGTCGAGCCCGAGGTCGTGCTGATGGACGAGCCGTGCTCCGCGCTCGATCCGATCGCCACCGCGCGTATCGAGGACCTGCTGCACGACCTGCGGCGCGACTACACCATCGTGATCGTCACCCACAACCTGCAGCAGGCGACCCGGGTGTCGGACCGGACGGCGTTCTTCCTGACCGGCGAGCTCATCGAGTACGCCCCCTCGGCCCAGCTGTTCACCGCGCCGACGGATCGCCGGACCGAGGACTACATCACCGGCAAGTTCGGCTGAGGCGCGAGGAGGCGCGACGAGGGACGCGACACCGGCCCGGGCCGACGCCTTGGGTCCGGACCGGGCCAGCGCCACGCTGGCCGGCGGTTGTCATCGGGGCACGACACCCGGCCGCGACGATTGTCGACGATCCTGGGTAGGCCACCGGCCGGGGGGTGCGCGTTGCCACCGCCACACCCGGAGGTTCCATGCGCGTCACCCTCGCCAAGCTGCTGTTCGCCCTGACCCTGACCACCCTGCCCCTGGCCTGCCAGGACAAGTCGGCCCCCGCGGCCAACACCCGCGGCCCGACCGGGGCGGTGGCGCCGGAGCCGACCGGCGACCCGGCCGGCGGCCAGCTCGCGGGTTCGGGCACCGCGGCGAACCGGGCCCAGCCCGACCCGACCGCGCCGGTGACGAGCAGCCCGCGGCCGCACCGCAAGGATGAGAAGGCGGCCCTGGCGGTCGGCGCCAGCGGGTCGATGGGGCGCGCTCGCCCCGGCCAGCTCGCGGGTGACCTCGATCGGCCCGAGGGCGGCGACGGCTTCCGCGACTACGGGCAGAACGCCTGGGTCGACACCAGCCGCGACGCGCTGTCGACGTTCGCGGTCGACGTCGACACCGCGGCCTACACCATCAGCCGGCGCATGTTGACCGAAGGGGCGCTGCCGCCGGCGGCCGCGGTCCGGGTCGAGGAGATGGTCAACTACTTCAAGTATGCCTACCCGGCGCCCGACCGCGACGATCGCCCGTTCTCGCTCACCGTCGACGCCGCGCCGTCACCGATGGGCAAGGACCGCCACGTCGTGCGGGTCGGCGTCGCGACCCGGGCCAAGAGCAAGACCGAGCGCAAGCCGGTCAACCTGGTGTTCCTGGTCGACGTGTCCGGATCGATGCAGGGCCCGGATCGCCTCGACCTGGCCAAGCGCTCGCTCCGGCTCCTGGTCGACAGCCTGAACGACGGCGATCAGGTCAGCCTGGTCACCTACGCCGGCTCGACCCGGGTCGTGCTCGAGCCGACCACGCTGGCCGACAAGGGCCGCATCCTGGCGGCGATCGAGGACCTGACCGCCGGCGGCTCGACCGCCATGGCCTCGGGCATCGAGCTGGCCTACCAGCAGGCGGCGCGCGGGCTGCGCCCGGGCAGCGAGAGCCGCGTCATCATCCTGTCCGACGGCGACGCCAACGTCGGCCCGACCGGGCAGGACGAGATCCTGACCACCATCGCCGGCAAGGTGAAGGAAGGCGTGACCCTGTCGACCATGGGCTTCGGCATGGGCAACTACAAGGACGAGCGCATGGAGCAGCTCGCCAACCGAGGCAACGGCAACAACTTCTACATCGACGGGCTGTCGCAGGCCAAGCGGGTGTTCCAGGAGCAGCTCGGCTCGAACCTCGAGGTGGTGGCCAAGGACGTCAAGCTGCAGGTCGACTTCGACCCGAGCCGGGTCGCGCGCTATCGCCTCATCGGCTACGAGAACCGCGACCTGGCCGACGACGCCTTCCGCGACGACAAGGTCGACGCCGGCGAGATCGGCGCGGGCCACCAGGTCACCGCGGTGTACGAGGTCGAGCTGACGGCGGCCGGGCGCAGCGCCCGCGCCGGCGCGCTGGCCACGGTCCGGGTCCGGCACAAGGCGCCGCGCGGCGAGCAGGCCAGCGAACACGCGTTCACCCTCGACGCGGGCGCGGTCGCGCCCAGCTTCGCCGCCGCCAGCCCCGACCTCCGCTTCGCCTTCGCGGTGGCCGGCTTCGCCGACGTCCTGCGCGGCGGCGCCGACGCCCGGACCTGGACCCTGCCGGCCCTGCGCGAGCTGGCCGCCGCCGCCGCCGGCGACGACGCCGACCGTCGCGAGCTGGTCGGGCTGATCGACCGCGCCATCACCCTGCGCGGCGGCACCAAGGTCACCCTCGCGCAGTGATCACGGCCCGCACTCACACACGTAGGCCAGCGCCTGGTCGCAGCCGAGATCGTTGAGGCCGGCCGTGGGTGCGGCCTGCACGCAGTCCTCGGCCATCGCGAAGTCGTCGGGCTGGCCCACGTCCCAGGGCAGGAACGTGGCCGGCTCGCCGTCGACGCGCCGCCACACCCCTTCGATCGCCTGGTCGCTGATGCCGACCCACTGCCAGTCGAGCGCCTGCCACAGGGTGGTCGGGAAGGCCAGCTGGGTCACCGTGACCAGCTCGGGATCGTCGTCGGGGATGAACAGGTGGGCGCCGTCGGCGGCACAGGCGGCGACGGCCTCGGCCCAGGTCGCCGCGGTCGCCACCGGCAGGTACAGGCCGGGCAGCGCCCCGAGCGGGGCGTAGCCGACGCACCGGCTGGCGGCGCCGTCGACACCGGCGTCGCCCATGACGCTCGGACCGGCGTCGGACCGACCGTCGCTGGGCCCGGCCGCGGCGTCGGGGCTGGCCCCGAGGTCGCCCTGGCTGTCGAACAGCCACTGGCCGCAGCCAGGCGCGCACAGGATCGCCAGGACAGGGAGCAGTGCGCGCATCCCTACCAGCGTACACCAGGGCGCGGGCGGGTGGTGCGTCGTGTTCGCCGCTCAGGCGTCGTCGGGGCCGTGCAGGTAGCCCTCGTTGGTCGCCAGCCAGCGGGTCAGGTCCATGGTGGTCACGATCCCCACCACCTTGCCGTCGACGGCGACGATGGGCACGCGGTGGACGTCCTCGAGCGCCATCATCGCCGCGGCGTGGGCCACGGTGGCGTGTTCGGACAGCGTGAAGGCGATCGGCATCATGATCTCGCCGACGGTGGCGCTGGCCAGCTCGAGGATCCGGGCCGGGCCCTCGCCGGTCTGCACCAGCTCGTAGCTGCCTCCGTCGGCGCGCTCGACCTGGAACCGGACCAGGTCCGACTTGCTGACCATGCCGACCGGGCGCCCGTGGCCATCGACCACGGGCACGCCGCTGATGCCATGCTGCAGCAGCAGCGCGGCCAGGCCCTCGACGGACAGGTCCGCGCTTACGCAGATCGGCTCGGGATGCATGACGTCGGCCGCCAGCACCTCGTCGGCGGAGCACGGCGCGTTGGCCGGGCGCACCGGGGCGTGCGCGGCAGGGTCGCGGCACTCGATCCCATCACCCTGGCGCGGCCCCCCCATCGGGCACGAGTTACACACCGGCGTCGCGACCGACTTGCCCCGGCGTGGGCAGTACACGCTGTCGCTGCTGGCGACCTCTCCATCCCCACCGTAGGTCCGCCGGGTCCGGATCTTGAGCTGGGCGACCATGTGAGGAGAAGCGAGCAAGGTGCGTTCCAGCCGACAGAGGTCGCAACCCCGCGGAAGCGGGGCCGACGGGCGTGATTTCGCGCACCCGCTGCGGCGGGTGGAGGCAAGGGGTGCGGCCTTGACGGCGCCGACGTTCCCCGGCCCAATAGGCGGACGATGAGGCTCCGCTGGCTCCTGCCGTGCCTGGTGCTCGCGTGTGCGGGTGAGGACGTCGATCCGGACCCGACCGGGCCGGACGCCATCACCCTGACCTTCGCCGAGCCGACCACAGGCGCCAGCGTGGTCCGTGACGACCTCAGCGCCGTGGGTGACCTGATCGCGTCGGTCCCGGTCCAGCTCACGATCGGCGGCAGTCCGGCCCGGGTCGAGCTGGTGGCGGGCACACGCGCGCCGGTGCCGGTCGACGCCACCGGCGCCGCCGTGCTCGAGCTCGACCAGGCCGGCGCGGTCACCCTGACCGCGACCGCGTTCGACCAGGCCGGGGCCGAGGCGGCGGTGGCCACCACCACGCTCGCGGTGCTCGAGCCCGAGGTCACCAGCTGCCACGAGTGGCTCGACCTGTACGGCGTCACCTGGGCCCTGGCCGGCGCCAACCCCGGCGTCGACGATCCGATCAACGCGACGCCGCCGATCGGTGGCATCGACTACCGCTACGTCGAGAACACCAGCCCGCGCACCCGCCTGTTCGGCGACTGCCAGCTCATCCTGTCGCTGGCCCGGGCGGCGCCGGTCCTGCGCCGGCGCGGCGTGACCGAGGTGGCCGACATCGGGGTCTACAACTACCGCTGCATCGGCGGCGGGACGCCGCCCAACTGTCCCAACGGCATCTCCCAGCACGCCTACGCGATGGCCATCGACATCGCCGGCCTGACCCACGAGGCCGGCTACGCCTCGGTCCTGACCGACTGGGTCATCGATCCAGCCGACGACACCTGCACCGGTGCCGCCACCGAGCCCGGCGCCGACACGTTCCTGCACGAGACGATCTGCGCGCTCAAGGCCGCCGGCGTGTGGAACATCGTGCTCACGCCGAACTACAACGCCGACCACCGCAACCACTTCCACGTCGATCTCACCCCCGGCGCCGACCTCATCCGTGGTGGCGGTGGCCGGCGTCCGCGGATCGACGTCGGCCCGGACCGGCACTGATCGAACAGCGCGGTCGGTGGCCCGGCAACGGGCAGCGACCGGAAACGCCTGGCACCCGGCTTGACCGCGGCGATGGCGGCGGCGAGCCTGGGGCATGCGCCGCATCGCCCTGGCCGCCACCGTAATCGGCGTGTTCGTGACGACCTCGCCACCGGCCCACGCCGACGAGGCCCCGGCCGGGATCGATCCGGTCGCGCAGGAGCAGGCGGCGCGGTCCGATCGCCGTCGCCTGGCCCACCTCGGCGCCATGGCCGGGGCCGGCGCGCTGTACCTCGGCATCCAGTTCGGGCTGGAGGACGTGCTGGTCCCCGAGCAGTGCCGGTGGTGTGAACCCGGGAGCTTCGACGACGGCATGCGCAACGCGCTGGTGTGGGACGACACCGACCTGGCCCACCAGCTGTCCAACGCGACCGGCTACGTCGGGGCGCCGCTGGTCGCGGTCGGGGCGCTGGCCTGGGCCGCCAAGGATCGCGGCTGGCGCCGCTGGTTCGACGACTCGGCGGCGGTGCTCGAGTCGGCCATCGCCGCGTCCTTGTTCCACCACGCGGTCAAGTACAGCGTCGGCCGGCAGCGGCCGCGCATCCACTACGGGACCCGGCCGCCGGGCGACGGCGAGGACAACATGTCCTTCTTCTCCGGACACACCTCGCTCGCGTTCTCGCTGGCGGTGGCGTCGGGGCGCGTCGCCAGCCTGCGCGGGTACCGGGCCGCGCCGGCGATCTGGGCCAGCGGCCTGGTCCTGGCCAGCGCCACCGCGTACCTGCGCGTGGGCGCCGACGCGCACTACACCAGCGACGTGCTGGTCGGCGCCGCCGTCGGCGCCGCGTTCGGGTACCTCCTGCCACCCGTGCTGGCGTGCGACACGCTGCGCCAGCACGACCTGGCGGTGGTGCCGAGCGGGCGTGGCCTGGCCCTGACCGGCTCGTTCTGAGCAGGGCCCCTGCTAGCAGGCTGCTGAAGAAGCAGCCTGCTAGCAGCCGAGCTGGACCCGCGCGGTGCGGATGGCGCGAACCCCGTCGGCGCAGGCGTCGATCGAGGCCTGCGGCCAGGTGATGCCGCCGAGGTTGGCCCAGCTGGCGCGCATACGCGCGAACGCGGCGGCGAGGTCGGCGCGCAGCGACGGCTCGAACACCTTGCAGGTGGCGTAGGCGTCGAGCAGATCGAGGTAGTCGCGGCACGGCGTCGGCAGGCCGGCCGGGCTCAGGCCAGCCGGTGTGCGGCCGCCCGGGGCCGGGGACGACGCGGTCGGGCCCGTCACATCGGGCTCGGGCCGGACGCACAGGTCCGACAGGCAGACCAGCCCCGGGTCACAGCTGCGGTTGCCGAAGCAGGGGCCACGCTCGCCGCCGCGTGGTGGCGACGGGTTGCACGCCGCAGCGACGGCGGCGAGGGAGACGGCGGCGATCGCGGCCGCGCGCCTCACCGGGTCAGCTTCCGGTACTCGTTGATGTGGCGGATGGCGGCGCGCGAGTCACCGGTCTGGTCGAAGATCGTGGCCAGGTTGTAGTGCGCCTCGGCCAGGGTCGGATCGAGCTCGAGCGCGCGCCGGTACAGCTCGACCGCCTCGGCCTCGCGCCCGGCGTCCTGCGACACCACGCCGAGGTTGTAGATGGCGGTGGCGTCGGCCGGATCGAGGTCGAGCGCGGCGCGGAAGCAGTCGCGCGCGGCGGTCGGGTCGTCGTGCTCGGCGTGGAGCCGACCGAGGTTGATCCACGCCTCGGTCGAGTCGGGGCGCAGGCGCAGGCTGCGCCGGTAGGCGTCGATGGCCGCCGCGGTGTCGCTGTCCTCGAGCGCGAGCGCGCGCGCGGCCCACTCGTCGGCGGTGAGCGGCGCGGCCACCACCAGCGGTGGGGGCGGCTCGACCCGGCTGGGCAGCTCGTGCAGCTCACCCGCCGGGGTCGGCGCCGACACCACCGGCTCGAGCGCGAGCTCGAGCTGACCGACGATCGGCCCCTGACCACGGACCCAGACCCGGCCGGCCCGTACCTCGAGTGCGACCTCGGACAGGGCGCGCCCGCCCAGGCCGCGTACCAGCTGCGCCAGCTCGCGCCGGGCCCGGCGCGCCGGCACCCCGGCCTCGAACACCGTCTTGACCACGCGCAGGGTGGCGAGGTCGCGGAACGACAGCCGGGCCGGGACCTCGCCGACCGCGCCGACGATGCCGTCGCGGATCAGGCTGCGCACGGACGACTCCGGCAGCCCGATCAGCTGGGCCGCGGCGCGAGCCGAGTAGCTGGTCCACACCGCGTGCATCTTTCGCCGCCGCGCGATCGCCTGTCAAGGCGCGTGCACCGGCGCCGGCCGCTCACCCGGCGCGCGCGAGCATCCAGGCGGCGACGGTGGTGGCCACCTCGGCCATGACCTCGGCCCCGGTCCGGCCCGAACGCACCAGCACCTCGAAGCCGTGATCGGCGGCGGCGATCTCGACGAAGGTGGCGCGGGCCCCCAACCCGGCCACCACCGGGACCATCAGGCGCGGGTCGGCCAGCGCGTCGCGGCTGCCTTGCACCAGCAGCATCGGCAACGCGATCCGCGCCAGGTGGTCGGCCCGGGCCGGATCGGTCGCGACCTGTCCCGGCGACGGTGCGGGGTGGAGCGGGAAGCCGAGGAACACCAGGCCGCGCACGCCGAGGTCGTGACCGAGCGCGGCGGCCTGCGAGGTCATGCGCCCACCAAACGACTTGCCGCCGGCGAACCGCGCCAGGGTCGGCCAGCGCGCCGCCGCCGCCGCCGCCACGCTGACGACGGCGCGGTGGCAGATCGCGGGCGGGTCGGGCCGCTTGCGCCCGGCCGCCATGTACGGCAGGTCCCAGCGCACGGTGGCCACGTCGCGCTCGGCCAGGGCGGTGGCGAGCTCGACGAAGAAGTGGTGGCGCATGCCGGCCCCGGCGCCGTGCGCGCACAGGAGGAGAGCGCGCGCGCCGGCCGGCACCGTCGCCAGCGCAGGCTGCCCGCCGAGGTCGAGCGGCTCGGCCGGATCGGAGATCGGCGGGCGCGACCGGGACGACATCGGCCCGACCGTAACAGGATGTGGAAGGAGGCCGCCGGCCCGGCCGCGTCACTTTCGGGCACGGCGCGCGCTGACTTCGGCGCGTCGCGGGCGTGCGCAGTCCGCGGGTGGTGCTCTACTGCGCCTCATGCCCGAAGCCGTGCTCGCCCGCGCCCTGTCTCGCCTCGCCACCCCCAGCTACGTCGCGCTGCGGATCGCCAGCGGCCTGATGTTCGCGGTCCACGGCGCGCAGAAGGTGCTGGGCGTGTGGGCGGCTCATCCGCAGCCCGACGTCGGCAGCCAGCTGTGGATCGGCGGGGTGATCGAGCTGGTGGCGGGCCTGGCCATCGCCGTCGGGCTCATGACCCGGACCGCGGCGTTCCTCGCCAGCGGGACGATGGCCGTGGCCTACGTGCAGTACCACTGGAAGTTCGCCGGCGGCGCCGCCCTGCTCCCGGCGGTGAACCACGGCGAGCTGGCCGCCGTCTACGCGCTGCTGTTCCTGTACATCGCCGCGCGTGGCCCGGTCGCGGCGGCGCTCCGGCGCTGACGGCGACCAGGCCGGCCGCGCCCCGTCGCCGTGGTGCGGCGGCGCCGCCGCCGTGCTACACGGCGAAGGCATGGTCGGCCCTGGCACCCGCGGCGTGGCCGTCGCCATCATCGGTGGCGGCGTCAGCGGCCTGGCCGCGGCGCACGCGCTTGGCCCCCACGCCGAGGTCGACCTGTACGAGGCCGCACCCACGCTCGGCGGCCACGTCTACACGGTCGACGTGCCCGGCCGGCGTGGGCCCATCGCGGTCGACATGGGCTTCATCGTGTGGAACCGGGAGAACTACCCCCACTTCGGGCGCCTGCTGCGCGAGCTCGGGGTGGCCTCCCGCCCGACCACGATGTCGTTCTCGGTCACCCTGCCGGCGCTCGATCTCGAGTGGGGCAGCGCCTCGCTCGGCGCGCTGTTCGCCGATCGGCGCCTGCTCGCATCACCCCGACACTGGCGCTTCCTGGCCGAGGTCCTGCGCCTGCTGGTGCGGGCCGGGCGCGACCTGGGTGGGCCGGCGCTGCGCGACGCCAGCCTGGGCGACTACCTGCGGGCCGCCGGCGTGCCGGCCGACGTGCGCGAGCAGTTCGTGATCCCGCTGGCGGCGGCGCTGTGGTCGCTCGGGCCGGACCGGTGCCTCGAGTTCCCGGCCGAGAGCTACTTCCGCTTCCTCGACCAGCACGGCATGTTGCGCCCGGTCCGGCCGCTGCGCTGGCACACCGTCGTCGGCGGCAGCCGGCGCTACGTCGACGCCCTGGTGCCGCGCCTGCGCGCGCAGCTCCTCACTGACACGCCAGTTCGGGTGATCCAGCGCGATGACCGCGGCGTGACCGTGCACAGCCACCTCGGCGCCCGTCGCTACCAGCGGGTCATCCTCGCCACCCACGCCGACACCGCGCTCGCGTTGCTCGACGCCCCGTCGATGGCCGAGCGGGCCGTGCTCGGCGCGTTCGGCTACAGCAGCAACCACACCGTGCTGCACCGCGACACCAGCTGGCTGCCGCGCCGGGCCGCGGCGCGGGCGTCGTGGAACTACGTGGCCGACCCCGACCGCGGCCGGGTCGCGGTGACCTACTGGATGAACCGGTTGATGGGCCTCCCCGAGGACGAGCCGCTGCTGGTCACGCTGGGCCCACGCCGGCCGATCGCGCCGGCCGACGTCCTGCACGAGGCGGTGTTCACCCATCCGCAGTTCGATCGGGCGGCGTTGTGGGCGCAGGGCCAGATCGCCCAGCTGCAGGGGCAACACCGGACCTATCACGCCGGCGCCCACCTCGGCTTCGGCTTCCACGAGGACGGCATGCGGTCGGGCCTGGTCGCCGCCGCCCGGCTGGTCGCCGACGCCGCGGCCGACCACGTGCCGGTCGACGGTGGGGTGGCGCTGGGGCGGGCCTGACGGTGGCCGCCGTCATCCGCTCGGCCCTGTACCGGGGCCACCTCATGCACGCCCGCCGCGACGGCCACGCGGTGCGACGGTTTCGCTACCCGGTGTTCATGGCCTGCCTCGACCCCGACGAGCTGCCGGTGCTGGCGGCCCGGCTGCGCGGGTTCGCCTACAACCGACCGGGCTTGTTCTCGCTGCGCGATCGCGACTACCGCGGCGCCGCCGAGGTCGGCGTCGCCGCCGCCCACCGCGCCGCGCTGGCGACGGCGGGGCTGCCGACCCCGCACCAGGTCCGGCTCGTCACCAACCTGCGCACCGCCGGCTACGTGTTCAACCCGGTCAGCTTCTTCCTCGACTACGACGCCTCCGGGGCCGTGACCACCGCCATCGCCGAGGTCAACAACACCTACGGCGGCAACCACCCCTACCTGCTGCACGATGGCAACCGCCAGCCATCGGCCGGGCCGGGTGATCCGTTCACGACGTTCCGGGTCGAGCGCACGTTCTTCGTGTCCCCGTTCCTGCACGGCCCGGCGCTCTACCGGTTCCGCTTCGACGCGCCGCTCGATGGCGCCAGCCTCGACGTGCGCATGGACGTAATACAAGATCGCGCGCGGGTCCTCCTGGCCCACCTGCGCGGGACCCGGGTCGCGCTGACCGACGCCAACCTGGTGCGGCTGGCGGTGCGCTTCCCGCTCATGTCGGCCCAGGTGGTGGCGCTCATCTACTACGAGGCCCTCCGCATGCACCTGGCCCGGGTGCCGTACCGGCGGCCGGGCCCCGATCATCGCCCCGCGCCGGCGGTGCCACCGGCGCCGGCGCGCCGGCGCGACGCCCGTTGACGACGCGCTGCGCCACGATCCGTTCAGTCCGGTCATCCGTACCCAGGTGTGGCCGTGTCGACAGATCCTCGGCGCGCGCGCGCCGCGCAGATGGCGCGACCGGACGAGGCGGTGTTCGACCTGCGTGCTAGCGTGCCCTCGACGATGTCCTCGCCGCTGGCCCACCCGCTCATCTGGCCGATGCCCCGGCCGATCGGCCCGATCGCCAGCGCGGCCCGCCACCTCGGCCTGGCCGCGCTGCACGCCGGCTGGGCCCGGGCCGAGGCCCGCCTCGCCCTCGAGCTGCCCGACGGGACGGTCCACCACCTCGGCGGTCACGGACCGGACCGCGGCGGGGACGTCGACGCCGTGCCGCGGGTCATCGTGCGCGACGATCGCACCTTCCTGCGCGTGCTCATGCGCGGCGAGCTCGGCGCCGGCGAGGCGTACGTGGCCGGCGACTGGGACACCCCGGACCTGGTCGCGGTGGTGCGCGCGTTCCTGCGCGCGACCGCGGCCCGCGGCGTCGAGTCGCGCCTGACCCGCCTGGCCAGCCTGCCCGCGCTGTGGCGGCACCGCCGCGCCGCCAACTCCCGGACCGGCGCGGCCCGCAACATCCACGCCCACTACGACCTCGGCAACTCGTTCTACGACCTCTTCCTCGACGCGCCGACGATGATGTACTCGTGCGCGTTGTGGCCACGCGACGGCGCCGGCCAGCACGAGGCGGTCAGCGCCGACGCGCTGACGCGAGGCCAGGCCGCCAAGCTCGAGCGCCTGTGCGCGCGGCTCGACCTCGGCCCGCGCGATCACCTGCTCGAGATCGGCAGCGGCTGGGGCGGCATGGCGATCCACGCCGCCCGCACCCGGGGCTGCCGGGTCACGACCGTCACGATCTCGCGCCAGCAGCACGAGCGGGCCCAGGCCCGGATCGCCGCGGCCGGCCTGAGCGATCGGGTCACGGTCCTGCTGCGTGACTACCGCGATCTCGGCGCGGCCGGCCGGTTCGACAAGCTGGTGTCGATCGAGATGATCGAGGCGGTCGGCTACGAGTTCCTGCCGACCTACTTCGAGGTGTGCGCCCGCGCGTTGCGTCCGGGTGGCCGCATGGCCCTGCAGGCGATCACCATGCCCGACGATCGATTCGACGCCTACCGCCGCCAGGTCGACTGGATGCAGACCTACATCTTCCCGGGGTCGCTCATCCCCTCGCTGGCGGCGCTGCGGGCCGCCTCCGCCAGCGCCGGCCTGCGCTGGCACGGCGCCGAGGACATCGGCCCCGACTACGCCCCGACCCTGCGAGCCTGGCGCGAGGTGTTCGAGGCCCGCCGCGACGAGGTGCGCGCGCTCGGCTTCGACGAGCCGTTCATCCGGACCTGGCGGATGTACCTGGCCTTCAGCGAGGCCGCGTTCGCCGAGCGCACGCTGGGCGATCACCAGATCGTCCTGACCCGAGGGTGATCCGAGGCAGGCGTGGTCAGGTGGTCGGGGCCGCGTACACGGTCCACTGCCACACCGCGATCGGCGCCGGCAGCGCCTTCGAGGTGTAGGCCAGCTCGCTCAGCCGGGCGCCGTGGGCCTGCAGGTACTCGGCCACGCCGGGGCTGTGGTAGGTCGCCTCGCTCATCGCCACCTGCCACTCCTCGGCCAGCGCCTGCAGCTTGGCCGACACGTTGACGGTGCCGCCGAAGTAGTCGAGCGTGCTGTTGAGCCGCACCGCGATACACGGCCCGGTGTTGAGCGAGATGCGCAGGCGCACCGGGGAGTCGGTCCGGCTCGGCGGGTAGGCGTCGTGGATGGCGTGCGAGGCGCGCACCGCGTCGAGCGGGTCGACGAAGGTCGCCATGCAGGCGTCGCCGATGGTCTTGACCACCGCGCCGCGATGGGCGGCGATGATCGCGAAGACCTCGTCGAAGTGCCGCTTGACCTCGGCGAACGCGCCGGGGTCGCCACGCTCGGCGTAGAACCGGGTCGAGCCGACCATGTCGGTGAACAGGATGGTCTGCTGGCCGACCGACAGCTGCACGCCCGCGGTCAGGTAGTCGTCGGAGAACAGGTCGCGGAAGTCCTGCGAGCTGAGCAGGTCGCCCGGCCGCAGCGCGTCGTCTCGCCACGAGCAGCGCTCGATCACGAACATGGCGGGGCCGGTGGCCGGTCCTACCAGCGTGATCACCGCGCTCGGCGCCAGCGTCAGCTCGTCGCCGGCGGTGGCGTCGGGCGACCACGCCCACGCCGGGGCGCCATCGGCGGCGATGGTCAGGTACCGGCACGCCATGCCGAGGTTGGTCCGCGCCCGGTACCGGCCCGGCGCCAGGCGCGGCGTGACCTCGGCCCGGGCCCCCGGCCCGACCATGTGCTGGACCCGGATGTGGTCCTTCTTGGCCGGCTCGGCCGAGCAGAACATCTGCGTCGGCACCTCGCGCACCGACGAGTGGACCCGGAACGTGACCTCGACCGACTCCGGCTCGCCGGTGCCGAACGTCACGTCACACACGTCGCAGGTGGCGGTCGGGTTGAGCTCGGCGATGCGGGCGTCTTCCTCGCGCACGCCCCGGCAGTGCGGGCACACCACGTCCCACGACAGCTCGAGCAGGCCGGCCCGGGTCGCGTGTAGCGCCACCCGCAAGAGGTCGCGCTCGGGCTTGCTCCAGGCCCGCGCGCACGCCCGCAGCTGGATGCGGCCCAGGTCCTGGTCGTCGCCGGTGCGGACGTGATCGAGCAGGGCGTCGAGGCAGCCGACGTCGAGGCCGGCCTCGATCAGCCGGGCGCGGATGGCCGCGACCCGGGCCTCGGCCTCGCTCGTCAGCGGTGGTGGCCGGAGCTGGAGCAGCTCCGGGGCCGGCTGACCGAGCTGGTGCGCCAGCGCCGGCAGCAGCTTGCGGTACGCCTTCTCGATGCTGGGGAAGCCGAGGCGGAGCGCGCTGCTCCCGAACACGCCGGCTGGGATCGCGCCGAAGTA
Organism: Kofleriaceae bacterium; assembly: GCA_018058095.1. GTDB lineage: Bacteria > Myxococcota_A > Polyangia > Haliangiales > Haliangiaceae > JABFXX01. The sequence goes on along the minus strand of JAGPCO010000038.1, from coordinate 2,920 downwards.
CAGGTACAGCCGGGTCCCGCGCTCGACCGGCTCGAGGTGGTGGACGGCGAACATCGCCTTGAGGAAACCGCGCGAGTACAGCCGGGTGCTGGTGAGCCATTGCCCGGCGACCCAGTCCCACGGCACCTCGACCCATTCGTGCGCCACGCCGCCGTTGCGCGACGCGCCGAGGCGGCGCCCGCCCTCCTCGCGAAACGTCATCGGCGACAGGCCGAGCGCTCGGTTCATGCGCGAGGTGTCGGACATGACCGGCCACAGCACGTCGGGGCTGACCGGGAGCTCGAACGTCCACAGGAAGTCGAGGCGACGCTCGCTCGCCAGCTCGGCCGGCCACGGGTGCAGGGCGAGCAGCTTCTGGACATCCATCACCGATGACATCGCCGCCGGCAGTATCGCCGACAAACCCACGCCGGGGCCAGTCGCGACCACCGGTCTGCGCGGCGCGGGTCGGCGCACCCGGGGCCGCCGCCGGGCCGACGGCCTCCGGGCGGCCTTGCGGGCGGCTTCCGGGCTACATTACGCGTCCGGCCATGGCGACGACGCACTTCCGCACCTGCCCGCTGTGTGAGGCGACCTGCGGCCTGGCCATCGAGGTCGAGGCCGGTCGGGTGCTCAAGATCCGCGGCGACGACGCCGATCCGTTCTCGCGTGGGTACCTGTGCCCCAAGGCGGTCGCGCTGGGTGACCTGCACGACGACCCCGACCGGCTGCGCACGCCGATGGTGCGCGACGCCGGCGGCACGCTGCGCCCGGCCTCGTGGGACGAGGCCATCACCACCGCGGCGCGCCGGCTGCGTGACGTTCGCCGCGCCCACGGCCGCGACGCCCTCGGCGTGTACCAGGGCAACCCGACCGTGCACAACCTCGGCCTGCTCACGGTCGGCCAGCTGGTGCTGCGCAAGCTCGGGACTCGCAACCTGTACAGCGCGACCTCGGTCGACCAGCTGCCACACATGCTGGCCGCATTGCAGATGTTCGGCCACCAGCTGCTCATGCCGGTGCCCGACCTCGATCGATGCGACCACCTCATCATCCTCGGCGGCAACCCGGCGGTGTCGAACGGCAGCATCATGACCGCGCCCGACGTGCGGGCCCGCCTGGCCGACATCCGCGCCCGCGGCGGAACCATCGAGGTGATCGATCCACGCCGGACCGAGACCGCGGCGCTGGCCGATCGCCACCTGTTCCTCCGCCCGGGCAGCGACGCCCTGCTGCTGCTGTCCATCCTGCACGTGCTGTTCGCCGAGGAGCTGGTCGGGCTCGGCCGCCTGGCCGGCGACGTCGACGGCCTCGACGCGGTCCGCGCCGCCGCCGCCGGCTTCGCCCCGGCCGTCACCGCGGCCGCGACCGGCGTCGCCCCGGCCGAGGTGGCCCGGCTCGCGCGCACCCTGGCCACCACGCCGCAGGCGGCCCTGTACGGCCGGCTCGGCGTGTGCGTGCAGGAGCACGGCGGCGCCGCGGCCTGGCTGGTCTACCTGGTCAACACCCTGACCGGCCACCTCGACGAGCCCGGTGGGCTCATGTTCACCACCCCGGCCATCGACGTGCTGGCCCTGGCCGACCGCCTCGGGTTCGACGGCGGCTACGCGCGCTGGCGCTCGCGCGTGAGCGGCTACCCGGAGTTCGGCGGCGAGCTGCCGGTGGCCGCGCTGGCCGAGGAGATCGAGACGCCGGGCCGGGGCCAGGTCCGCGCCCTCCTCACCGTGGCCGGCAACCCGGTCCTGTCGGCGCCGGGCGCGGGCCGGCTCGAGCGCGCGCTCGGCCAGCTCGACGTCATGGTGGCGATCGACCCGTACCTCAACGAGACGACCCGGCACGCCGACGTCATCCTGCCGCCCAGCTCGGCCCTGACCCAGTCGCACTACGATCTCGCGCTCAACGCGTTCGCGATCCGCAACGTCGCCAAGTACTCGGCGCCGGTCTTCCCGCGCGGCGGCGACGAGCGCGCCGACTGGGAGATCTGCCTGGCCCTGGGCGCACGCCTCCTGGCCGGAGACGGCCTGCTCGGGCAGCTCGGCGAGCGCGCCGCCGCGGCGACGCTCGGGCGGCTCGGCCCCGAGGCCGTGCTCGATCTCGGGCTGCGCACCGGCACGTACGGCCGGGTGCGCCCTGGTCACGACCACCCGGCGCTGTCGCTGGCCACGCTGCGGGCGCACCCGCACGGGATCGATCTGGGACCGCTCGAGCGCCGCCTGCCCGATCGCCTGCGCAGCCCCGGCCGCCGCATCCAGCTGGCGCCGTCGATCTACCTGGCCGACCTGCCGCGCCTGGCCGCGCTGGCCGCCGCCGGCGCCCCGGCCGGGCTGACCCTGATCGGCCGGCGCGACCTGCGCAGCAACAACTCGTGGCTGCACAACAGCGCCCGCCTGATGAAGGGCAAGCCGCGCTGCACCATGTTGATCCACCCCGACGACGCGACCCGCCGTCACCTGGTCGATGGCGGCACGGCGGTGGTGCGGAGCCGGACCGGCTCGCTGACCGTGCCGGTCGAGGTCACGGCCGACATGATGCCGGGGGTGGTCAGCATCCCGCACGGCTGGGGCCACGACCGCGACGGCGTCGAGCTGTCCGTGGCCCGGGCCCAGCCCGGGGTCAGCGTCAACGACCTGACCGACGAGCGCCGCGTCGATCCGGTGTCGGGTGTGGCGGCGCTGACGGGCGTCCCGGTCGAGGTCGAGGCGGCGCCGTGACCCGGCCCGTGCTGTTCGATCGGATCGGCGAGGCGAAGCTGCGCGCGGTGATCGCGCACTTCTACGCCCAGGTCGAGGGCGACGTGATGATCGGCTTCATGTTCGCCGGCAAGGACGTGGCCCGGCTGATCGAGCTCGAGTACCAGTTCACCGCCCACTTCCTCGGCGCCGACGTCCGCTACAGCGGGCGGCCGATGCGCGCCGCCCACGCCGGGGTCGCGGTGTTCGGC
>JAGPCO010000037.1:20648-56617 GCA_018058095.1 Kofleriaceae bacterium | reverse complement strand
GTGCACCTGCGTTGAGGAGATCGCGCGAAGGTAACCCCGGTGGGGCGGGGCGGCCGGTGGGGCGGGGTGGCGACCGTCAGCGACCGGAGACGAACGGGCGGGCCTGCACGATCCAGATGGTCTCGCCTTCGAGGACCCACTCGACGTCGAGCGGCTTGTCGGGCGGGAACAAGGGCATGAACTGGCGGACGGCGGTGACCAGGCGCTTGGCCCTGGCCTCGGTGAGGATGACCGTCCCCGCCGGGGCCGGACGCTCGACGATTCCTCCCTTGCCGTCGAAGACCAGCATGGTCGCCTCATCCGAGCGGCTAATGATCTTGGTGCCGTCGTTGGTGGCGTCGAAGATGATCTGCTCCGGCACCTTCTGCCCCTCGACCGTGCGCATTCCGAGCCCCCACTTCGCGTTGATGGTGAAGCCGTCATCATCGCTGCGGTCGTACAGGTTGGTCGTCACCAGTACCCCGGCCGCGGTCGCGTCGACCCCGATCTGGATCATCACCGCGGCGTAGGTCTGCCGGTGGTCGATGCCGAACAACGACCGCTCCTCGACGGCGCGCAGGTTCCACAACGAGGCCCACACCGTCTTGACGGCCTCCCCGAGCGCGGCGCGGCCGACGACGTTGGGGACCGTGTCGTACAGCCCCGCTCCGTTGAAGCCAGGCAGGTCTTCCGCGTTGGTCGAGGACCGCACGAAGACGCCCTTGCCCCCCAGCGCTACTCGAACCCGCTTGTACAGGATGTCGAGCACCCGCGGGTCGATCGGCGCGGCGACGATCTTGGTGCGCACCTCCTCGAGCGCTTGCTTCCGCCAGCTCGCGTCGGACCCAAAGCGCGGGTCGGACAGGACAGCCTCGATCACGCGATCGAGGCCGTGCTGGCGGAGGTGCCGCACGTAGTAGAAGAACGGTACGCCGAAGCCGTCCGGAATCTTGACGTCGAGGTTGGCGGTGCGGATCTCGCCGAGGTTGGCGGTCTTGGTGCCGTAGCTGGTCACGTCCTTGGCGCGAATGCGGGTCAGCATGGCCAGCCGTGGGTTGTCGAGGTTGGCCGCCGGGAGCACTACCTTGCGCGCCGTCTCGATGCGTTGCTTCCAGGCCGTGACCTCGGCCGGGGTCGCGATGCGCACCTCGGCCCCGCGATCCTCGACCGTGTACACCACCACCTTTCCATCGAGCGCGGCGTACTTGCGCTGGGCTTGCTTGTCGCCCGCGTTGGGGATGCCCCAGGCCGCTGCGCGCAGGTTGACGTGCGACAGCGGCGTCGAGAACGTCGTGGCCAGGATGCCGGCAACCGGCGTGATGTCTGGGTAGCTCTCCTGCAAGAGCACGATGTCATGGCGGTCGAACGCGAGCGACTCGTACGCCGTTCCCGGCCGGACCACCCGCAGCGTGCCCGTGGCAGTGCCTCGGTTGAACGCCTGGTAGGGCGCCGTCTTGTAGAGTTCGTCGTTGCTGACGGTGCCAATGCCCTTGGCGCGGACGGCCTTGTGCAGCTTCTCCTGCATGGGGGAGTCGGGCCGGAACGGCAGATTGGCCGCCTTGACGAAGAACGCCTCGTCGAGTCGCCGCTTGACCCGGACGATTCCATCGACGTCGATCTGGTCGCCCTCCCAGAACGAGAAGCTCCAGCGCCCGACCTTGGCATGGTGGGTCAGGTACCCGAGGATGAAGCGTGGCTTGGTGCGTTCGTAGTTCTTGTTGTACTCGCGGATGTTCTCCGCGGTCCAAGCCTGCTTGAGCAGCACGCCGAGCACGAAGTCGGCGTGGAGGTTGAAGAGGTTGACGTCGATGAAGTAGATGTCATTCGAACGCACATCGATGATGAACTTCCCGAACTCGTCGCCGCCGAGCTCCTTGCTGTAGCGGTCCCACGTCGCCTGGTCAGGGATGGCGCGAATCCAGGAGCGCTGGCTGTCGGCCCGTGCCACCGCCCCCGGGGCGGCCAGTCCCAGCACGCCGAGGGCCAGGGCCAAGATGACGCGGCAGACGGCCGTGCGGGCAGTCGACGGGACCGGACGCACCGGGCCACGGTGCGGGCGATCGGGCGGGCGGGCACAAGGTGCGGCAGGCATGGCTCCAGTCTAGAGGATCGCCCGTCGCCGGTGCCGCCTGCGCCGGAAGTTCCGTGCGACGCCGCGCGCTGGCCCGACGCCCCTGCCCGCGAACCTGCCCGCCCCCCGCGCGTCGCGAGCCGTCGACGTCAGGCTGTGCCGGCCAGCCGTAGCGAGTAGGGTGCCGACCGCCGTCGCCCCAGGGGGCATGACCGCCGCCTCCCAGGTCGGCTGCCGCGACACCGCTGGCGTTCCGGTCGCGGTAGCCCCGCTCAATCGAGCTTGGCGGCGAGTGCCTCCTCGGCGAGCTGTTCGAACGTCATGGCCTGGGATCGCGCTAGCTCGCCTTCGGTGAAGAGACGGCGCGCGGCCCGGTCGTCAGCACCGAGCACTCGCAGCAAGGCCGGTCCCAGCAGCGGTCCAAGCCTCGGATGGTTGTACAGGTCCTGCACGGCGATCATCAGCTTGGTGAACGGCGCGCGCGCCACCGTGGGCTTGCGAAGCACCAGCTGGATTCGCTTGAGCGCCTCGCGCAGCCGTCGGCCGCCGGGGTCCATGGCGTCCATCGGCCGGAGGAACACCTCCTGGAAGAACGGCTTGGCGTGCCACATCATCTTCGCGAGGCCTGACAGCATTCGCGCCCGCACCCGCCATGGCTGCGAAGGACGGCGTTCCAGCTCGGCCAGGTGGGCGTCGGACGTGTAGAACTCGGTCATGTGGAAGTCGATCGCGATGTGGCGTGACTCGTCGCGGTTGATGAGTTCCATGGCCTGGTGACTCATCTCGTCCCCGACGTAGTCGTCGATGGACCGCAGCAGCGCGATGTCGAGGATGAGCTCGCCCGCCGTGATGTAGGCATTGGCGATCTCGGGGGAGCTGTCACGGACCAGGTCGAGGAAGTGCGGACGGAATCGCCGCAGGGCGGCGCTCTCCTCATACCGGCGCAGGTGGCGCACGTCGTAGTGCCGCGCCAGGCGCGCGGCGACCTCGCTGTGACGCTCCTCGTCGACGACGAAGCTGGCGAAGATGTCGCGAAGGATGGGGTCACCGGTCTTGTCACGCTGGACCGCGAACAAGGCCCCTGCCAGGCGCTCGATGCCTGCCATGTCGACGAAGGCCTGCACGACGGCCTCCTCCTTGGCCGGGGGCAGGGTTGGAGGCGGCAGAGACCAGTCGAGGTCATCGATGGACCATTGCCCGCGGACGCACTTGTCTCGCATGCGATCGAGATCCATGGGGACATCGTATCGCACCCTGTCGAGGCGACCGCCTCAGGCGCCTGCGGCACCTGGCCGCGCCCGCTCGAGCGGGATGCGGCACGCAGTGCCGTCCGAGCCGCGGCCGCAGGGCGCCCAGACCGTGCGTCCAAGGCGCTGGGCCGCGGTCGGCGGTTACCCCGGGGGGGGGACGGAGCCCAGCGCCGGCGGGGCGTGACCCAGATGCCCGGTTGAGACAGCGCTGGGGAGCGTTACGTGGGTAACCCCGGTGAGGGGGCGCGCACGGTCCACCTCGACTATCTGGGAGGTTGGGGCGAAAGTATGGGCTCTTCATGAGCGAAGACCCCGCCACGGACTCGCCTCCGCCCCTCGAGCCATCCGGCCCGGTTGCTGGTCGGGCCGAGCGGTACCCGTGTCCGCGTTGCCATGCCGACACCACCCTCGAACCGGGTGCTGACGCCCTGGTGTGCGCCCACTGCGGGAACCGCGCGCCGATCCCGCCCAGCGACGTTCCCATTCACGAGCATGACTTGCACGAGGCGCTGGCAAGTGTCCGGCGTGGCGCTCCTGCCGACCTGGCTGCCGGCGGCCGGGAGGTCCAGTGCGAGAACTGCGGGGCGCGGACCGTGACCACGGCACAGGCCCAGCGTTGCCCATTCTGTGATCACGCCCTCGTGATCGAGCTCGGCCGGAGCGAGGACTCCATCGTCCCGACCGCCGTGCTGCCATTCGCGATACCGCGCGATCGCGCCGGCTCCTTGTTCGTGGCCTGGCTGGGCAAGCGCTGGTTTGCGCCCTCTGATCTCACGCGTCGTGCTGCGCGAGAGGGGCTGGATGGGGTGTATCTCCCGTACTGGACCTACGACTCCGACACGACCACCGCATACCGCGGCGAGCGTGGCGACTACTACTACGTGAGCGAGTCGTATCGCGACGCGCAGGGCAATCAGCGCACGCGCCAGGTCCGTCGAACTCGTTGGTCGTTCGCCAGCGGCACGATCTACCTGGAGTTCGACGATGTCCTGGTGTGCGCCACGCCATCGCTGCCCGGTCCGCTAGTCGACAAGCTGGAGCCGTGGGATCTTGGGAGCTTGCGCCCGTTCGACGGCAAGTACCTGGCAGGGTTCATGGCCGAGCGCTATCGGGTCGACCTCGAGGCTGGCTTCCAGCGCGCCGAGCAGCGGATGGAACCTCGCATTCGCGATGCCATCCGCGCCGATATCGGAGGTGACGAGCAGCGCATTGGCAGCATGAAGGTGCGGCACGAGCACGTCACCTTCAAGCACGTGCTGCTTCCACTGTGGCTGTCGGCCTTCCGCTATCGGGATCGCGTGTTCCGGGTGTCGATCAACGCGAGAACCGGTGAGGTGTCCGGCGAGCGGCCATGGAGCTGGGTGAAGATCACGCTGCTGGTCCTGGCAATCGTCGCCGCAATCGTCGGCATCATCTGGCTCGCTCACCGGGGTTAGCCTGTGACCTCGCAGTGGCAGCGTGGCTGCCGGCGGGTCGTATGGACGTGCGGTCCCGCGACACGGGGGGCTGGAGGGCAGGGCAACGGCTCACCGGGGTTACGTGCACCGACGGTAGGCGAGGCGCACCGGGGTTAGGGCCGTGCACCGGTTGAGGCGAGGCGCACCGGCCTGTGGCCGTGCCCCGAGTACGGCAAGGGAGAGGCGAGGTGCGCCGGGCTTGCGGCCGGGCGCATCTGGGCTACGGCGTGGCGCACCGGGGTTACGGCGTGGCGCACCGGGGTTACGGCGCACCGGGGTTACGGCGCGGCGCACTGGGGTTACGGCGCGGCGCACCGGGGTTACGGCGTGGCGCACCGGGGTTACGGCGCGGCGCACCGGGGTTACGGCGCGGCGCACCGGGGTTACGGCGTGGCGCACCGGCCTTGGGGCCCGCGCGGCGCTATGGGCAGGCGCGTCAGGGCAGGCGGATGTACGGGATGCGGCCGGCCGCCTCGGCGCCATCGCCGTTCGGGATGTACGCCATGCCGACGTTGGTGCCTTCACCGTCGTAGCGCAACACCAGCAGGTCGCCTGGTGCGTACTCGACCGCCGGGCCGGCCGCGCTCTCTTCGAACGGCTGGGCGTCGAAGTTGCCGCCGCCGCGCGGATCGAAGTGCTGCTGCCAGCTGGCGATCGGTTGCTCGGTTGCCCCCCGTCGCCACAGGATCTCGAACGTTACGTCGACCGAGGCCGTGATGATGCCGTCGGCCACCAGGGTCCAGGTCCCAGCCGGGATGGCGTCGATCAGCGCAAACGTCGCTTCACGGGGACCACCGGCCCCCACACCAGGTGCTCAAAACGGGGTTGGTTCGGCCGCGACCAGGCGGACCTGCGTCTCCGAACCATCGAGGGCGAGCCACAGCTGTCGCGGGTTGTCGTGGCCCGGCGCGTCGTCTCCACACGCTGCGGACAGCGGGGCCAGGGCCAGGGCCAGGTGGAACACGCGCGTGAACCGGGGCGAGTGCGACATGACCCGAGACTACCAGGTGGCGGGGGGAGGGCGAGTGCGATCGACGCCAGCGGCCTTGCCGCTTGCCGCCGAGCCCCAACCTACCGTATCAACGACCCATGACCGTCCGCATCGCGCTCGCGCTCGCGACCCTGGGCCTGGCCTCCGCCGCCGTGGTGACCGACCTCGCCACCGGGGTAGCCCCGGCCCTGGCCCAGCGCAGCGGCAAGGCCAAGCCGCCCAAGCCGGCATGTGACCTCAAGGGCTTCCCGCTGGTCGTTGGCAACAGCTGGACGTTCGTGCCGACCGCCGCCCCGGCCCAGCCGCCCGAGGCGATGTTGCGGTTCATCCCGCCCCAGCCCCAGAAGGTCAAGCTGACGGTGGCCGCGATCGCGCCCGGCGCGGGAGGCACCACGGTGGTCACCCTCGACGAGGACGTCGACGGTCGCATCCTGCACCCAACGATCACCTGCGGTAGCGGCAAGTTCGACATCACGCCCGACTCCATCCTCTTCGCGGCCGAGCCCGGTGGCTACTTCGGCATCGAGCTCACCTCGTGGCAGCGCAAGGGCACCACCTGGCAGGTCAGCAAGGGCGGGCTGGTCGGTCCCGAGTGGCGCGAGGACATCGCCGCTACGTGGAAGCGGGTGCCGAGCGAGGGCATCCAGGCCGAGCTCGGCGACGGCAAGCTGGAGATGGAGCGCCGCTTCGTCATCCAGAAGAAGGAGACCATCACCAAGATGGGCAGCGGCGAGTCGTGGTCCGCCCTGGGCGTGGCCATCGAGATCACCGGCCGCGTCATCCTGCCTGGCGTCGAGCGCCCGGCCGAGATGCCGGCCGGCTGGGTCAACTGGATCTGGCTCGCCGACGGCGTCGGCCCGGTCCAGTTCCGAAACAGCTACTTCCACCAGTACACGGTGTCCGAGCTGACACTGGTCAAGTGAGCCGTCCGCCGGGCATGCGGCGTGGCCCTCGCCCGGGGCGGCCGGCACCTGGCCGGCCCTCGACTCCTGATCGCGGCGGGCCACCCGCCGGGCGCGACGCTCGCGGCATGCCGCCGCCAGGTCGCGGCGCGCCGACCCGAGATCGCGGGGTTCCGGAGCGTGGGGTTCCGGATCGTGCCACGTCGTCGTCATCGCAGCGACCGGTCGGCGCGCCTTGGCGTGACCCGTCCTTCCCCGAGCGTCGCTCGGCCTCCGCCACCCCACCTCCCTATCCGGCGCAGGCGCCGCACCGTAACCCCGGTAGGGTGGGCGCCGCCAAGCGCGGCCTCGCTCCTGGCGCCGCCGTGTCGGGTGCGCCGGCCAGCGTCGGCCAGTACCTCGGGCGCCCGACCTGGGCCCTTGGCAAGCCGCTGCGGGCCTCGATCCGAAGCGGGCACCCGTGGGTGTACGACCGCGGCCTGGCCGCCGCGCCGGCCGTCGCCGCCGGCGACCTGGTGGTGGTGGTCGACGGCGATGGCCCGATCGCGGTTGGCTTCGCCGAGCCGGCGTCGCCCATCGCCGTCCGGGTCCTCGACCTCGACCCGAGCGCGGTGGTCGGCGACGCCTGGACCGAGGAACGGGCGACGCGTGCGGCGCGCCTGCGCGTGACCGACCCCGCGCTGGCCAGCACCGACGGCCTCCGCTGGATCCACGGCGAGAACGACCGCTGCCCCGGGCTGGTCGTGGACGGCTACGCGGGTGCGGCAGTGGTGGTGTTCGACGGACCGGCCGCCGAGGCGTTCTGGGCTCCCCGCCTGGGTGCGGTCCTGTCCGGCCTCCGCGCCGGCGGCGCCAACCTGACCACGGGGTGGATCCGCGGCCAGCGCGGCCACAAGGAGGGCCGGGCGCTTGGCGCGGCGCCACCCGACGAGGTCGTCATCCGCGAGGGGCCGGTCCACTTCGCGGTCGACGTCCGGGCCGGCCAGAAGACCGGCTTCTTCCTCGACCAGCGCGCCAACCGGGCCTTCGTCGGCGCCCGCGCCGCTGGGGCCCGGGTGCTCAACCTCTTCTCGTATACCGGTGGCTTCTCGCTCCACGCCGCCGCTGGCGGCGCTCGCGCCGTCACCTCGGTCGACCTGGCCGCACCGGCTATCGCCGCCGTCCGCCGCAACCTGGAGCTGTCGGGGCTACCAGCGGGGCCACACGAGCTGGTCGCGGCCGACGCCTTCCTGTTCCTTGCCGAGGCGCGCCGGGCCGGGCGCGTGTTCGACGTCGTGGTGGTCGATCCGCCGAGCTTCGCTCCTAGCGCCAAGGCCCGGGGTAACGCCCTGGCGTCCTACCGCGGCCTGGCCCGCGCCGCGGCAGCGGTCGTCGCTCCCGGTGGCGCGCTGGCGTTCGCCTCGTGCTCGAGCCACATCACCGAGGACGACCTGCGCGACTGTCTGGCTGGCGTCGAGCGGGATCTGCGCATCGTGCATGCCGCGGGGCCGGCGACCGACCACCCGACGCTGCCGGCCTTCCCCGAGGGGCGCTATCTCAAGTTCCTGTGGGCCGTCGCCTGCGACTAGTCCGGATCGAGAGCGGAAGGGTCGCCGAAGGCGGCCCCCGTCGAGACAGCGAAGCGAGGACGGACGACGTATGGTGGATAGGGCTGGCCCTGCTCGGGGACAGCCCCTGATCCGAGCGGAGCCGACGAGGGGTGGCATCCTGGTCTGACCGGGTGTCCCGCTAGCCGCTGTGGCCGAACGTCGTCCAGGCCGCCAGCCGGCCCAGGCGCTACTCGTGGTCGACGCTGGGTAACCCCGGTTCGGGGCGAGGCGCCACGAACCGGCGTGGCCTCGCGCACGGTCCAGCGTGCCCACCGGATCTGGCCACGTCGGTGGCCACCGATGCCTTCGGGTTGCACGTGCAGACCGGTCGGTAACTTCGCTCACAGGTGTGGAACCCTACGGGATCGCAACGACCTTTCAGGCTTGACCCCGGGTGTGTCCATTGGCTACGAACCTCCTCGATGTCCAGCCTCCGTAGTTACCTGCTCCTCGTCGGCCTGGCGCTGTCCGCGGTCACCCTCACCGCCTGTGGCGGCGACGATACGGGTGGCGGCGGCGGCGTCGATGACTGCACCGACGGCCGCGACAACGACAATGACACCCTGGTCGACGACGCCGACCCGGGCTGTCGCAACGGCAACGCCGAGGCCGACGACGGCCCGAGCGACGTGTGCCGCAACGGCCTCGACGACGACGGCGACCGGCTGGCCGACTTCCCGGCCGACCCGGGCTGCGCCAGCGCCGACGACGCCGACGAGAGCAACGACGAGATCGCGCAGTGCCAGGATGGCCGCGACAACGACGGCGACGGCAAGGCCGACTACCCGGAGGAGCCGGGCTGCGCGCTGCCGCAGGACACCGACGAGGCCGACGACTGCCCGTCGGGCCCGGGTTGCCCGTCGTGCAGCAACGGCATGGACGACGACGCCGACGGCCTGACCGACTTCCCGGCCGACAGCGGCTGCGCCTCGGCGGCCGAGGGCAGCGAGTTCATGACCAACCCCAACGCCTGCGGCGCCGGCGTGATGGTCAACCCGCTGGTCGGGACCCAGGTCACCGGCATGCTGACGATGGGCGGCATGTCCGACCTGGCCTCGGCCACCTGCGGCGGCGTCGGCGATGAGGTCGCCTACGAGTTCGCCCTGGCCGCCCCCAAGTTCCTGCGCGCCACCACCACCGGTGGCGGCAGCGCCATCGACACCGTGCTGTACCTGCGCAGCGACTGCATGATGAGCGCGACCGAGCTGGCCTGCAACGACGACGACGGCACCAGCATGGGCTCGACCATCGAGCGCCTGCTCGAGCCGGGCGTGTACTACATCATCGTCGACGCCAAGAACGGCATGGTCGGTGGCCAGTTCCAGCTCAACGTCGAGCTGCTCGGCGGCGACGGCAGCGCCTGTATGGACAGCACCGAGTGTGGCCCGGGCCTGGCGTGCCGGCCCCCGGTCGGCGGCGGCGCGATGATCTGCCGCGACCCGGTGTGCGGCGACGGCGCCGACGACGACGCCGACGGCAAGATCGACTATCCCAACGATCCGGGCTGCGGCTCGCCGACCGACGACGACGAGATGGACAACTGCCCGGCCGGCGCCGACTGCCCGGCCTGCGGCGACGGCCGTGACAACGACATGGACGGCATGATCGACTACCCGGCCGACCCCGACTGCTCGTCGGCCTCGCAGCCGGTCGAGGCATGCGGCATCGAGGACGACGCCATCGGCGTGATCGTCGGCTCGGTCACCGCCGGCACCCTGGTCGGGGCGACCGACGACTTTGACCTTTCCTGCGATGGCTCGGACGCGCTCGACAAGGTCCACTTCCTCACCGTCCCGACCATGGCCTCGCTCGTGCTCGCCAGCGACGCCATGGGCGTCGACACCGCGCTCGCGCTACTGCCGTCGAGCTGCACCGGCACCGCACTGGCGTGCGAGGACGACGGCTTCTCGGCCGGCACCATCAACCTCACCAACGTCACCGCCGGCACGTACGCGGTGGTGTTCACCGACTACGGGGCGCCTCCCGGTGCGACCACCTACACCATCACCACCAGCGGCGTCATCGCCGCGGGTGGGCGCTGCGACGGCGCCCTGGCCGCGTCCGGCGCCATCGACTGCGCCGCCGGCTACGCCTGCGTGACCGGGGTGTGCACCGGCACGGCCCAGTGCAACAACGGCGTCGACGACGACGGCGACGGTGACGTCGGCTATCCGACCGATCCGGGCTGCGACTCGCCCGAGGACATGACCGAGGCCGACACCTGCCCGGGCGTGGGCTGCCCGGTCTGCTCCGATGGCATGGACAACGACATGGACGGTCAGACCGACTACCCGGCCGACGTCTCGTGCGGCGCGGCCTCGGGCCAGACCGAGAGCTGCAGCGCGACCGAGGGCGTCACCGCCATCACCGGTCCGGCCACCACCGGCACGCTGGTCGGCGCTACCGACGACGTCGACCCGACCTGCGCGTCGAGCAGCGGCAGCGGACCCGACCGCATGTACCAGCTCGACGTGCCGGCCCTCAAGGAGCTCCGGGTCGAGGTCGACTTCCCGAGCGGCAGCTTCGACACCGTCCACGCCATCTACGGCGCCAGCTGTGGCGGCGCCCCGGTGGCGTGCAGCGACGCCCCGCTCCTGACCCAGACCAACGTGGCGGCTGGTCGGTACTACATCGACGTCGACACCTGGAGCGCGTCGACCACGCCGGGCGCGTTCAGCCTCGACGTCACCGGCAAGATCGCCGCGGGCGGCTTGTGCGAGCACCCGCTGGTCACCGCCGGCGTGCTGGCGTGCGAGGACAACTACGCGTGTAAGGGCACGGCCGGCGCCCGGACCTGTCAGCTGGCGGCGTGCGCCGACAACCTCGACCAGGACGGTGACGGCGAGGTCGGCTACCCGGAGGACCCGGGCTGCGACAACCGCAGCGACGACACCGAGGTCGACACCTGCCCGAGCGGCGCGGGCTGCCCGGTGTGCTCGAACAACCTCGACGACGACGGCGACGGCCGCATCGACTGGCCGAGCGACCTGCAGTGCGTGGCGGCGTCGCAGAACAGCGAGAGCTGCGTCTCGTCCGAGCCCATCGTCCCGATCGTCGCCGCGGCGACGGCAGGCACGACCGTGGGCCAGGTCGACGACGTCCACCCGTCGTGTGCGTTCTCGGGCAACACCGCGCCCGACCGGACCTATCAGCTCGATCTGCCGGCGATGGCCACGCTGCGAATCGAGCTCGACAAGCCGAGCGGCAGCTGGGACAGCGTCCACGCGCTGTTCAACTCGACCTGCGGCGTGCCGGCGGTGGCCTGCAACGACTCCGACATCATGACCATCAGCACGCCGCTGGCCGCCGGGCGGTACTACCTGACCGTCGATGGCTGGTCGACCGCGACCGGGGCGTACAGCGTCGACCTGACCGGCACCATCGCCAGCGGCGGCCGCTGCGACGGCCCGCTGGCCACGGCCGGGGCTCTGACCTGTGTGGCCGGCACCACCTGCACCGCCGGCACCTGCCAGTAGCCGCTGGGGCATGACCGTGAGCGCGGGCTGCCAGGGCGACCTGGTGGCCCGCGGTCGTTTCGGGCCGTGGCGTGACACCTGCGCCGCCGATCGACCCCGACGACGAGGCCGGCCCATCGGCGAGCGCGACCCGCGCGCTGCCACCGCGCCCCGGCGCGCCGGCGCGGCGCCGCCGAACTCGCTGGGACGGCGCCGCCAAACACGCAGTTCGGGTCGCGGTCGCACATGCGCTCGAGGGAGCGCACGCGCCCGCCGCCGCGCCTCAGCGCGCTGGGACGGCGCCGCCAAACACGCAGTTCGGGTCGCGGTCCCGCTTGCGCATGCGCTCGATGAGCGTGCGGGCCCGCCCCAGCCCCGCCTCAGCGCGTCGGGGCGGCGCCGCCGAACACGCAGTTCGGGTCGCGGTCCCGCTCGCACATGCGCTCGATGAGCGTGCGGAAGCGGACGTCGTCGCGCATGTCGTTGAAGTCGGGGTCGAGGCTCTGCTTGTTGCGGCCGAGCAGGCGGTCGAGCTTGTCCTCGACGAAGTCCTGCCGGCTCGGGTGCTCGCGCATCTGCAGCATGCGCCGCAGCAGGTTGATGGAGCACTGGACCCGGCCGATGCGGGCGTACGCCGCGGCCAGGTTGTAGGTGGCGTTGATGTTGTAGGGGTCGGCCAGGAGCGCGGTGGTGAACTTGCCGACCGCCTCGGTGATGAGCTGCTCCCGGTACTCGGCGTCGACTTCCTTGCTCTCGGCCGAGGCCAGCTTGACCTGACCCTCGCGCGCCAGCTTCTCGGCCTCGGGGATCGACCGCTGCTGGAAGCTCTTGGCCGGGTCCTCGTCGTTGGCGTCGGTCGGCTCGCAGTCGTCCTTGGCGGCGGCGACCTTCTCGGCCGCGACCGGGATCGCCTTGGGCCGAAGCGGGGGCGGGGGTGCGGTCAGCTCGCCGCCGCCGCCGCAGCCGAGCAGCAGCACCCACAGGGCCGCGGTGAGGTGGCTCGCCTTGCCCATGTCAGCGCCCCAGCGCGCCTTCGGCGTCCTTGCGGAACGCCTTGAACGAGGTGTCGGCCATCGCCGCGTCGATCATGCGGCGGGCGTCATCGGCGAAGCGCGGGTTGGACTCGAGGGCGGCCAGGCGCTTGAGCAGCGCCAGGGCGCAGCCCTTCTTGAGCGCCTTGGTGTAGGCCACCGCGAGCCCGTAGGTGGCCTCGGCGTTGTAGGGGTCCTTGGCCAGGGCGCCCTTGTAGCGGCCGATGGCGTCGATGATGAGGTTGGCGCGGGCCTTGAGGTCGGGCGCACGGTCGGCGCCGCCGAGCGCGGTGTTGCCGGTCTCGACCAGCGGGCGGGCCTCGGCCGGCCTGGGCACCGCGGTCGACTTGGCGAAGAACTCGGCCTTGCACTCCTCGTCCCACGGGATGGGCGCGGCCGGCGCCTCGGCCTCGACCGGCGCCTTCTTCTTCTCCGGGTTGCGCATGCGGTCCGGCTTGCCGCTGTACAGCGGTTGGCAGCCGGTGAGCCCGCCGCCCAGCACGGCGGCGGCCAGGGCGCAGACCAGGGCGCGGGCCACGCGGCCGCGCGTGGCGCCGGCCACGGCGCGGTAGGGATGGGAGGTCATCGCCGGGGACGGTATCGCCCCGGCTTTGGCCCCGTCAACGCGCCGCCGGCGCGGTGTGCGCGACATCGGCCGCGGATCCCGTGCTGGGCTCAGGTCCGGCCCAGCAGGCGGGCGACGATGGGCCGGGCCAGCGGCGCCAGCGCGGCGGCGGTGAGGATGGCGCCGGCGCCGGCCAGCAGCCACACCGGCGCGGTCACGCCGAGCGGGCCGAACGCGGTCGCGTCGGTCAGGCCGGTCGTGGCCACGGCGTGGCAGCCGTGCCCGGCCGGCCCAGCGGCGCCGGTCGAGGTCACGGCGATGATCGCCCCGACGCCGGCGGTGACGCTGGCCCCGAGCAGCGCCAGCACCGACCAGCCACGCAGGCGGGCCAGGCCCCAGGTCCCGGCCACCGCCAGGGCGCCGGCGGCGAGGGCGGCGGCGCCGGCCTTGGGCGCCAGGGCGTAGATGAGCACGAAGGGCAGGCTGACGCCGGCCCGGGTCACGGCGTTGCCGAGCCGGTTGGCCGCCGCCTCGTCCATGCTCCAGCGCTCGCGCCAGCCAGTGCGGCCGTCGAACAGCTCGCCGATCGAGGAGCCCCACAGCGCGCCGGCGGCGGCCGCGTGGGTCCCGAGCAAGAACAGCGGCAAGACGTCGACGCCGAGCTGCCAGACCGCGACCCCGCCCTGGATCACGCCGAAGATGGCCACGCCGAGGGCGAACCAGCGGGCCCAGAAGTACCCGGCGACCAGGCCGAAGAAGGCGACCCCGTACACGGCGGCGATCGCCCCGAACATGCGGCCGAGCGGGGGCCCGGCCGAGAACGCGACCAGCAGGTAGAGGAACGCAAAGAACGCCAGCACTGCGGCCGACAGGGCGCGACGCTCACCGACGAAACGCTTCATGGCCCCAGTATAGCGCGGGGTGGTGGTCAGACGAGCCCGACTTGCGCCGCCCACGACCGGCCGCTGGCCTGGCCTGGCCGGCCCGGGCGTGCAACCCTTGCCGGGTCGCGATGTCGAGTTCCCACATGCGTCGCCTCGCCCTCCCGGCCGGTGTGCTCGTCGTCCTCGGCGGCGCCGCCGTCACGGTGGCGGTGGCCCAGGCGCCGACCGGCGGCCGGGTCCTGCACGAGGACCTGCCCGGGCCGGGCGACGGGGTGCGCACGCCGCAGGTGGGGGAGTCGGGTGAGGGCCTCAACCCGGCCGGCTTCGCGGCCGGGGACAAGGTCCTGGCCGAGCCGAAGATGGACAGCCAGGGCGCCAAGGAGCCCGTGTACGGGCGGGCCGGGGCGGCGACCGACCGCCGGACCGAGGATCGGCCCGACCTCAACACCAGCGCCGATCCGACCCTGCACTACGTGTCGGTGTTCGACCCCGACGTCGTCCCGTTCAAGCGCAACGGCACCTACGACACCGTCACGCCCGACTACACCATGGTGCTGCGCAGCCGGGCCACCACCGACGTCCCGGTCGGCGGCCAGACCCGGCTCGATCGCGACCGCTTCTGGGGCGACCTGTGGGTCGAGCTGTCGCCCGGGTCCGACGTCGCGCTGCCGAGCGTGGCGCCGGACATGCGCATCCTGTCGTACCGGACCGATCCGGCCGGGGTCCGCCTCACGTTCTCGCGCGATGGCGGCGATAACTTCTACGTCCGGTCCGACGATCCGGCCGTGGCCGGCAAGTACCACCTGGTGTTCTTCGCCGACGCCGACGGGCGGTACTTCGCGCCGGCGCTGCCGACCGGCCCCCGCCTGACCCCGCGCCGGGTCAGCGCGCTGGCGCCGCCCGAGGTGCGGCCGGCGCTGCCCGACGGGGTGCGGCAGGCGGCCCAGCGCACGCTCGACCAGCTCGCGCTCGACCCCGACCAGGAGCTGGGCGTGGTGTTCAACCGCCTGGTGCACTACTTCCGCGGCTTCGAGGCCAAGCCGGCGCCGACCCCGTCGGGCGACATCTATCGCGACCTGTGCGACTCCCAGGCCGGGGTGTGCCGGCACCGCTCGTTCGCGTTCATGGTCACCGCCAACGCGGTCGGCATCCCGACCCGGTTCGTCTACAACGAGGCGCACGCCTTCGTCGAGGTGTGGTTCCCCGAGCGTGGCTGGCAGCGTATCGACCTCGGCGGCGCCGCCCTGCGCATGGAGATCGAGAACGCCGACGGCAAGAGCCGGCACGTGCCGCGCGCCGACGACCCGTTCGCCAAGCCCGAGCCGTACCTGCAAGGCGGCACCAACTACTCGGCGCTGCAGGGCGACGTGCGTGGCCTGTCCGACCAGCAGCTGGCCGAGTGGCGCAAGAAGCCCGGCGAGACCCCGGCCTCGGGTGACTTCGACCCGGCCGACGCCCCACCGGTCGACGACAGCGCCGGGCCGATCGGCCCGGATCCGGGCCTGCCACCGCGGGTGGCCGATCCGCGCAAGCTGACGCCGCGGGTGGTCGTGACCCGGTGGGACGACGTCGGCTACCGCGGCGAGCGCTTGACGGTGAGCGGCCTGGTCGACGTCGGCGGTCGGCCACTGGCCGATCGCCCCATCGACGTGTTCCTGGCCAGCCGGGGCGGCGTCGACTCCATCCTGGTCGGGCGCGGGGTCACCGACGGCACCGGCGAGTTCGCGATCGAGTGCGACCTGCCGGCCACGCTCGACCTCAAGGCGTACGAGGTGTACGCGTCGACCCGCGACGACGCCCGCTTCAACGCCGCCATCTCCGACTAGCAGGACGCGGACAAACGCGGCGCAGCCGGGTTTGTCAGCGTCCTGCCCCGTGCCCGTGCCCGTGCCCGTGCCCGATCGCTCGGGCGGGGCCGGCCGAGCCTGCCGACGCGCTGCCGACGCTGGATCGGGCGGCCGAGGCGGTCCACCGCGCCGGTCGGAGGGCTGACGCCCCATCGGGAACGAGAGCGGAGCACGGCCAGCGCGCGCCGGCGCAACCGACTACCATCGTCGGTGGTGCCTGTCTCGTCGTCGCCCTCGCCATCGCCGCGCCGCGCCCCGGCGATCGTGCTGGCCGCGGTCAGCGCGGCCGCGGTGCTGGCCAGCGCCGGGACCGACGCCATGTTCCTGGCCCGCTGGGGCGCGGGGAAGTTCGGCCTGGCGTTGCTGGTGTCGAGCGCGCTGCTGGTGCCGGTGCTGGCGCTGGTCGGCGCCTGGCTCGATCGCGGCGATCGCGGCCGGGTCCTGCTCGGCCTGGTCGCGGCCGGGGTGGTCGTGCTGGTCGGGCTGGTGCTGGCCGACCGCCTCGCGCCCGCGCTCGGCGCCGGCCTCGGCGTGGTGCTGGTCAAGCAGGTCGTGGCCACGCTCGAGCTCGCGTTCTGGGTCCAGCTCGGCGAGCAGCTCGACGCCGGCCAGAGCGCACGCGCCATCCCCCGCCTGGCCGCGATCGGCGGCGTCGGCGGCGCGCTCGGTGGCGGGCTGGCGGTGGCCGCGGCCGCCATCGGCGGGGCCGAGGCCTGTCTGGGCGCGGCGGCGCTGCTGCTGCTCGGGGTGGCGGCGCTGGTCCCGGCCATGACCGGGGGCGCGACCCGGCTGCTCGGCCGGCCCAGCCTGCTCGGCCCGGGGCGGCGCGCCGCGTCGGCACCCGCCGCTGGCGTCGCGACCGACGCGGCCGAACCGGCACGCCACCAGGCGGCCACGTCCGGACGCTGGCGGCTGGCGTGGCGCGGCTGGGCCGACGGGCTGGCGATGACCGCGCGCCTCCCGCTGGCGGCGGCGATGGCCGGCCTGGTCGCGCTCGGTGGCGCGTTCGCGTCGCTGATGTTCTTCGCGCTCGGCGCCGCCGCGCACGCTCACTACGTCGACGCCGACGCCCTGGCCGCGTTCCTGGCCGGCAGCCGCGCCATCGTCGGCGTCGTCGCGGTGGTGGTGCAGCTGGTGCTGGCGCCGCGCTGGCTCGGCCGGCTCGGCACCGGGCGCGCGCTGCAGGTGGCGCCGGCTGGCGCGGTGCTGGCGGCGCTGGCGCTGGCGATCGACCCGCTGCTGGCGGTGGCGGTCGTGGCCCAGGGCCAGGCCAAGATCCTCGACGCCGCGGTCGAGACCCCGGCCGAGAAGATGGCGCTGGCGCTGCTGCCCGAGGCGCAGCGCGGCCGCGTCGGCGCGGTCATCGACGGCGCCGCCAAGCGGGGCGGGGCGATGCTCGGGGCCGGCCTGGCCGCGCTCCTGGTCGCGACCCCGCGCCTGCTGTTCCTCGTCACCGCGGTGCTCGCCGCCGGCTGGTGGGCCTGGGCGGTCCGGCTCGGGCGACGCCTGCCGGCGCTGGCGGTGGCGCAGGTCACGACCAGCGCGGCGGCGGCGCCGGTGGTGGCGGCCGATCGGCGCACGCTCGGCCTGCTGCTGCGTGAGCTCGATGGGCCGGCGCCCGATCGTGCTGCCGCGGCGCTGGCGGCCATCCACGGCCAGCGTGGCTTCGACGCCGGCCCGGCCCTGGTGCGCGCTCTGGCCGGGCTGCTCGAGGCGCCGGCCACGGATCCGGCGATGGTGCTGGCGCTGGCGAGCGCGGCCACCACCGTGCTCACCGTCGGCGCCTCCGCGCCGGCGACTGGCCTGGGCCCGGGCTGGGCCGCGCGGCTCGAGGCCTGGCCGGCCCGGGTCGGCGAGGAGGTGATCCGGGTGGCGGGGCTGGTGGCGGCGCGCCTGGGCGCCGGGGCGCCGGCGGGGCCTGGCGCCGAGGCGCCGGCGGGGTCGGTCGAGCTGGCGGAGGCGTGGGCGATCGCCGCCGCCCGCGCCGGTGGTGACGACGCCGACGACCTCGCGGCCGACCTCGACGACGGCCTGCGCGCGCCGACGCAGGCGGCGCGGGTGGTGGTGTTGCGCGAGCTGGTGGTCGAGCTGCGCCGGCGCGGGCGCACCGAGGCCGGGCGCGGCCTGGCCCGCCTGCTGGTGCGGGCGCTGCGCCGGCGCCGCGGCGACGACGAGACCCACGCCGGCGCCCTGGTCGCGCTGTGCGCCGAGCTCGGCCACGTCCCCGGCCGCGACCCGGCGTCCGGCGACGGGGGCGCCGTGGTCGACGTGGCGGCGCGGGCCGAGCTGGCGCTGCTGCGGGCCGAGCTGCTGGCGGTGGCCGACGCGTGGCTCGACCCCGAGGCCACCGCCTCGGCCGGAGAACAGGCGGCCGCGCTGATGGTGGTGGCGGCGCTGGCGGCGCGCGGGCAGGTCATCGAGCCGGCCACGGTGGCGCGGGTCGGCGCCGCCCTCGGCGCCCGCGCCGACGAGGTGCGGCTGGCGGCGGGGCAGGCCGTACGCGCTCTCGGCCGGGCCGCGGTCGGGCCGCTCCTGGCCACCGCCAGCTACGGCCGCCGCGCCGCCCGCGATCACGCCGCCAGCCTGCTGGCCGAGCTGCCGGTCACCCGCGGCGACCTCGACGCCCTCATCGATCGCGAGGCCGCGGCGCTGGCGCAGGCGCGCGCCCACCACACCGCGCTGGCGACGCTGGGACGACCATGGTTGCCGCGCCGCCTGCACGAGCGCGCCGACGAGATCGCCTACACCGTGATCCTGCTGTGGTCGGCCCGCACCGGCGCCACCGCGCTGGCGACGGCGGCGCGGGCCTGGCGGCGCAGCGTCGAGCCCAGGACCCGAGCCCGGGCGCTCGAGGTCATCGCCGGCAGCCTGCGTCCGACCCGCCTGGCCGCCACCGCCGCGCTGCTCGGTGGAGGCTCGGCCCGGGTCGTCGAGGTCGATCAGGCCATCGCCGCCGAGCTGGCGACGGGGGATCCGCTGGCGCGGGCGCTGCTGCTGGGCGCGCTCGACCCGGCGACCCGCGCCGCCCACCGCGCCCTCATCTCCAGCGCGGCCCGCCAGGCCGCCGAGCTGGCTGGCCCCGAGGCCTTGCTGCGCCGCCTGAGCGTGACCGATGATGAGGGCGTCGACGACATGCCCACCCGGATCGAGACGCTGGTCGTGCTGGGCAAGGTGCCGCTGCTGTCAGCGCTCACCAGCCGGCAGCTGGCCGACCTCGCCGCCGCCGTGACCTGGTCCGAACTCGAACCGGGCGCGCTGGTGGTGGCCAGCGGCGAGGTCATCGACGCCCTGTTGATCGTGGGCGACGGCGCCCTGGTCGGCGACGATGGTCGGCGCTGGGGCCCGGGCGACGTCGTCGACGAGCTGGCGCTGGTGGCGCCACGGCCATGGGCGTGCGCGATCCGCGCCGCCGGCCCCGGCCGCCTCGCTCACCTCGAGCGGGTGGCCTTCGCCGAGCTGCTCGACGACGTGCCCGGCCTCGGCCCGGCCGTGTGCCAGGCGCTCGGCCAGCGCCTGCGCGCGCGCTAGCGCCATGACCTGCGTCCGATCGGGCACGGGCACGGGCACGGGCACGGGCACGGGCACGGGCACGGGCTAGCGTGCGATGGCGCGGATGCGATCCCGGATCGCGCCGGCCGACTCGATCCGCGCGTCCTGCTCCTTCTCGATGCAGGCCAGGATCAGCTCGTCGAGCGCGGGCGGCACGCTTGGCTCGAGCGACGACGGCACCGGCGGCGGGGTGGCGAGGTGGTGGATGAGGATCTCGCCCTCGATGAACGGCGGCCGGCCGGTGACCAGCTCGAACAGGGTGCAGCCGACCGCGTACAGGTCGACCCGGTGGGTCACGTTCTGGCCGGTGATCTGCTCGGGCGCCATGTACAGCGGCGTGCCGCGGATCTCGGTCCGGCGGATCGACAGCTCGCGCATGACCCGGGCCAGGCCGAAGTCACCCAGCTTCACCACCTTCTCCGACGACACGAAGATGTTGGCCGGCTTGATGTCGCGGTGGATGACCCGACGGCTGTGGACGTAGGCCAGCCCGGCGCACAGCTGATCGATCAGCGCCAGCGCGGTCGGTACCGGCAGGCGCCCGCGCTCCTGCAGGATCTCGTCGAGGGTTCGACCGTCGACGAACTCCATGATCAGGTACGTCTCGTCGCCGTCGTGGGTCTGGTCGAACACCGAGACGATGTTCGGGTGGTTGAGCTGGGCCAGCGCCTTGGCCTCCTCGATGAAGAAGCGCAGGGCGTCGGGGTTGCGGCGCAGGTCGCGCGACATCGCCTTGACCGCCACCTCGCGCTCGAGGTTCTGGTCGGTGGCGCGGAAGACCACGCCCATCGCGCCCTGGCCGAGGATGCGGCTGATCCGGTACCGGCCGAGCAGCAGGCTGCCTTCGCCCGGGGTGGGGGTGCCCGCGATCGGCGCGGCGCGGTCGCCGATGGGCGAGGCCGTCACCGCCATGCCGGGACCGCCGGCCGGCAGCACCTGGGTCGCGCCCGCGCCGCCGCCGCCGATCGCCACCTCGTCACGGCTGGCCCACGCGCCGTCGGTGGGCCGCGCCGCGGGCTCCGGCACCGTCGGCGCCGCCGTCGCCAGCTCGAGGTCGCGCGAGCTGCGGCCGCTGGGCTGGGCCGGGCCGAACGTGGTGACCGCCTGCTTCTGCAGGGTCAGGCCACCCGAGACGTCGGCCAGGCGTCGCTCGCGGATCAGGTTGACCTCCAGCTGCTCGACCTTGGGCGTGGCGATCGAGAGCTGCTTCTCGACGTGCAGCCCGTCGGCGTCGAAGTGCAGGGTGTGCGCCCCGAGCGGGACCTGCATGGTCACCTCGCCGGCGTCGCTGGTGTACAGGCGCACGGTCGAGGCGTCGAGCCACACCGCGATGCCACCGGCCTTGGCGTCGACCACCTTGATGCGCAGCTCGGCGGTGCGCGGGGCCAGATCGATGTCGACCCGGTGGTTGCCACGCCGCATCACCTCGATCTCCTGGCTGAAGGCGAGGTCGTCGACCATGCGCGGCTGTCCGGCCCGCTGGTACACACCCCAGACGTGGACCCAGTAGGTCCCGGCCTGGGCCCGCAGCTTGCTGCTGGCGTTGGCCAGCGTGATGCGGTTCTTGCTGACCTTCTGGCCGGCGGCGCGGTGCTCCTTGACGAAGCGCTGCGGGTCACCGACGCGCGGCCGGCTCTTGCCGGTCGACAGCTCGACGCACAGCACCTCGTCGGTGCCCGACGGGTCGAGGCCGACGCGGATCTCGACGGTGCCGTGGCCGCGGATGACGACGAGGAGGAACCACAGCAGCGCCAGGCCGAGCACGGCGGCGCCGGCCCCGACCAGCCAGCGATTCCACTGGCGCAGGCCGGCCGCGTCGGGATCGGCCTGGCCCTTGGCCTCCATGGCCTGGCCGCTGCGGGCGTCGAACATCAGCAGCGTGATCGCGCCCGAGGCGCGCACCTTGTACAGGACCACCAGCGCGGCGTTGCTGGCGCTGGCCAGCTCGGCCAGCCGGGTCCGCTCGGCCGGCTCGGGCTGGGCCAGGCCACGCCCGAGCAGCCGGGCCTCGAACGGCGCGCCGCTGAGCACCTTGCTCAGGTGCGCGACGAGGACCTCGGGCCGGGCCACGCGCAGGCTCCACCACGGGTCGGCGCCGCCGTACGCCGCCAGCACCACACCCTGGCGCATGAACGTGCCCTGCGGGAACTTGCCGAGGAGGTCGGTCAGCACGCGCAGCAGCTCGGGGTTGCTGGCGGCCGCCGCCAGCGCCGCGGCCGCCGCCGCCGCACCGTCGGGCGCGCCGCTGCCCGCGGCGCCGCTGCCGGCCGTGGCGCTCGCGCCGGCCACCGCCGCCGAGGTCGCGCTCGCCGCCAGCACCGAGCCGGCCGGCGGCTCGACCAGGCCGACCGCACGCGCGCGCGCCTCGGCCGCGCCGCTGGCGTCGCCCGACTTGTCGAGCGCGTCGCCCAGCCGGGCCTGGACCGCGCGCGAACCCGGCGCGAGCGCTTCGGCCTCGCGCAGCGCGGCGACCGCGGCCTCGGGGCGTGCCTCGGCCAGCGCGACCTCGGCGCTGACCAGGCGACCGATGCGCGAGGCCGAGCCATCGGCGCCGGCGCCGGCCACCGCGGCCGCGGCGCCGCGTGGATCGCCGGCGACCAGCAGCACACGAGCTGCCTCGAGCGGGGCGTCGGCGTGGGACAGCTCGTCGGCGGCCACCGCCAGGTCGCCGATCTGCCAGGCGACGCGGCCGCGGTACAGGGCCGCGCGCGGGTCACCGGAACGGGCCAGGCGGGCGACGGCCTCCTGGGCCGCGGTGATGTCCCCGCGCACCATCGCCAGCTCACACACCAGGCGGTCGGCCTCGGCGCCGCTGGCCCGGCCGAGCGCGCTGCCCAGGCGGGCCCGCTCGGTCTTGTCGAGCTCGGTCACGGCGATGAGCGCCAGCGCGGCGTCGACCTCGACCCCGGCCTCGGCCGCGCGCAGGCCGAGCGCGGCCACGAACCGGCGCTGCGGGGTCCGAGCCGCCGCGGCCAGCACGGCGCGCTCGAGCTCCGGCCCGAGCGCACCCGGGGCCAGCCGCGACAACCAGCGCAGCGCGGCCGGGCTGGGCGTCGACGCCAGCAGGGTGCGGATGGCGGCGTCGCGCTGGTCGGCGCGCTGCTCGAGCTGCCCGAGCGCGGCGCGCGCCAGCGCGGTGGCGGGATCGAGCAGGATGCCGGTCAGCTCGGCCCGGGCCCGGGTGGCGTCAGCCAGCTCGACGTGGGCCAGCGCCCGCAGCGCGCGCACCGCCGGGGTCTTGTCGGCGCCGGTGAGCAGGAACACCTCGCGCGGGGTGCCGGCCACGGCGGCGGCGGCGGCGCGGTCGGGCAGGGCCAGGCTGGCGTCGGCCGCCACCACCCGCGCCAGCTGGGCCGCCGCCGGCACCCGCAGCGCCACCAGGGACTCGCCCCCGGTCAGCGCCCGCGCCGCGTCGGCCGGTCGCCCCGCCGCCAGCTGGCGCTCGGCCTCGAAGAAGGGCCGGAGCTGGCCGACGGCGACGTCGGGGATCTTGCCGGCGCGCAGCCCGAGCGGCGGCGCCAGCGCACGCGCCAGCTCGTCGGCCAGCTCGTCGATCGCGCCCTCGGGCGCGACCGCCGAGATCTTGGCCACGACCGAGCCGGTGTGGTCGAGCACGTGGGCCGAGGCCAGCAGGGTGGGGCCGAGCCGATCGAGATCCGACACGACCAGGAAGCGGGCCTTCGCGGCCGTCACCACCTCGCGGGCCCGAGCCAGGCTCGGCGCCACGCCGCGCCGGACCAGCTCGTACGGCGCGACCAGGCCGGTGCCGTCGGCGTCGAGGGCGCCGCGCACCAGGAGCGACAGCGCGCCGGCTTCCTCGCGCAGGTCGGGGTCGGCGTACGTCGGCGCGAACAGGATGCCGGCGCCGTCGGCCGCGGCCGGCCGCGGCGCGACCAGCACGAGCAGCAGGCCGAGCGCCAGGGCCGCGACCCGGCACGCAGCGGTCGGGCACCGCCTGGTTCGACCCGGGTCGCTCGCGGCGGCGGCGGGCCGATCCATCAAGGGGTCCGGCCGTAGCGGTCCTCGAGGCGGACCACGTCGTCGAGCTCCGGGGTCGACACCTCCAGCACGTCGGTGTCGTCGAGCGCGATCATGCGATGGCGCAGGCCCGGGCGGATGTGGAAGGGCTGGTGCGGCAGCAGCTCGAGGGTGCGAGGTGCCTCGCCCTCGGCGAAGTGGATCAGCTGCAGCCGGCCGCGCAGGACCATGATGGTCTCGTCCTTGACGCGGTGATACTGCAGCGACAGCGCCTCGCCGGCGCGGACGTGCAGGATCTTGCCGACGTAGGCCGCGGTGTGGGCCCAGATCAGCTCGTGGCCCCAGGGCTTGTCGACGCGTGTGCTCACGCCGCCCTGCTACTTGCCGGCGCCGGGGGCCGGGGCGGCGCTGCCGCTGCCGGCGCCTTCGCCCTCGGTCGGCTCGACCGGGGCCACCCCGGTGTCGGGCATCTGGATCTTGGGACGGGCGCCGGGGACCTCCTCGCGGCGGTCGACCTTGCCGTCGAAGTTGTCGTCGAACAGGATGGTGATGAGCACCCCGTCCTTGTACTGCTCCCACTGATCGGGCTCGCCGTCGGCGTCCTTGTCGTGGCGGACCGACTGCAGCTGACCGGAGCTGTCGTAGATCTCCTTGAGATCGTACTTGCCGTCGAAGTCGCGGTCGCGCTCGACCTCGGCGATCAGCCCGGTCTTGGGGTCGAAGATGGCCGACAGGTCGAACTTGTCGTCGTAGTCCATGTCGACCTTCTCGAACAGGCGGGTCCCCTTGCGGTTGAACCCGACCACCCAGTCCTTGCGCCCGTCGTGATCGAAGTCGACCTGCTTGCAGGTCATGAACTCGATCTTGGTGCCGCCCTCTTCCTCGGTCTTGTACAGCCGCCAGACGTCGGGCTGGTTGTCGCGGTTGAGGTCGTAGGTGACGACGTTCTTGCCCGCCGTCTCGCACAGCGTGGGATCGACCTTGGGCACCGAGGCCGAGGTGTCGCCGCCCTTGGGCGCCGCCACGTCCTTCTTGCCCTTGCAGGCGCCGGCGACCAGCACGACCCCGGCCAGCCCGACCAACCCGCCAGCGCGGCCGACGAAGTGGAAAACCTCACGCAGTTTCGAACGGTTCGACATGCAGGCGGAGAGTACGACGACGCCTTGGGCGGTGCAAGTCGAGGCCGGCCCGGATCGGGGATCGATCACGCGGGCCGGCCGGCTCCACGTGAGGCCCGCGGATCCTCCACTCGACGGAAGATTGACCACCGGCATATGGCCACGTATGGTCACGGCGCCGTGGCCCGCAAGAAGCTCTCGACCACCGTGTACATCACGCCCGAGCAGGATGCGCAGCTCAAGCTGCTGCACACCCGGACCCGGGTCCCGGTCGCCGAGTACATCCGCCAGGGCATCGACCTGGTGCTCGAGCGGTACCGGGCCGAGCTGCCGGGCCAGGTCGATCTGCGCATCGAGTAGGCCAGCCCGGCCGCCGAGGTGCACACGCCGGTGGCGCCCGGCAGGTGTCGCGTCCAGCGGCGTTGTGCTACATCGCCGTCTCCGCGATGTCGTTCCCTGCTGACCGTATCCGCAACTTCTCGATCATCGCGCACATCGATCACGGCAAGACCACGCTGGCCGATCGCATCCTCGACCACTGCGGCGCCCTGACCGCGCGCGAGAAGCAGGCGCAGTTCCTCGACAGCATGGACCTCGAGCGCGAGCGTGGCATCACGATCAAGGCGCAGTCGGTCCAGCTGCACTACAAGGCCGCCGACGGCATCACCTACCAGCTCAACCTCATCGACACCCCCGGCCACGTCGACTTCCACTACGAGGTGTCGCGCAGCCTGGCCGCGTGTGAGGGCTGCCTGCTGGTGGTCGACGCCGCCCAGGGCGTCGAGGCGCAGACCCTGGCCAACGTGTACGTCGCGCTCGACGGCAACCTGGCCATCGTCCCGGTCCTCAACAAGATCGACCTGCCGGTGGCTCGGCCCGACGAGATCAAGCAGCAGATCGAGGAGACCATCGGCCTCGACGCGTCGGACGCGCTGCTGGTGTCGGCCAAGACCGGCGTCGGCGTGCCGGAGATGGTCGAGGCCATCGTCCAGCGTATCCCGCCGCCGGTCGGCGACCCCAACGCGCCGCTGCGCGCGCTCATCTTCGACAGCTGGTACGACACCTTCCGCGGCGTGGTCGTGCTGGTCCGCGTCGTCGACGGCACCATCCGCAAGGGCCAGAAGCTGCGCTTCTGGGCGACCGACCAGACCTACGAGTGCACGATGGTCGCGGTGCGCCGGCCGGCCCCGGTCGAGCTCGAGGACCTCTCGCCTGGGCAGGTCGGCATCCTCGCCGCCTCCATCAAGGACATCGCCCACGCCCGCGTCGGCGACACCGTGACCGACGCCGACCACCCGTGCGCCGAGGCGCTGCCCGGGTTCAAGGCGGTCAAGCCGATGGTGTTCGCCGGCCTGTTCCCGGTCGACGCCGCCGACTACGGCAACCTCAAGGACGCGCTCGGCAAGCTGGTCCTCAACGACGCCTCGGTCACCTACGAGCCGGAGTCGTCGGCCGCGCTCGGCTTCGGCTTCCGCACCGGCTTCCTCGGCCTGCTGCACATGGAGATCATCCAGGAGCGGCTCGAGCGCGAGTTCAACCTCAACCTCATCACCACCGCGCCCAGCGTGCAGTACCGGGTCTTCCTGCCCGGCGCCGACGACGCCACCGTGGTCGACAACCCGGCCAAGATCCCCGACCTCGGCAAGTTCGACAAGATCGAGGAGCCGATCATCAACGCCACCGTGCACGTGCCGCAGGACTACGTCGGTCCGATCATGCAGCTGTGCCAGGAGCGGCGCGGCGTGCAGAAGGGCCTGCACTACGATCCGGGCGGCCGCGTCCGCGTCGTGTACGAGATGCCGCTGGCCGAGGTCGTGTTCGGCTTCTACGACCGGCTCAAGACCATGTCGCGCGGCTACGCCTCGCTCGACTACGAGCCGGCTGGCTACCGCGACGCCGACCTGGTCCGGCTCGACATCCTCATCAACGGCGAGCGGGTCGACGCCCTGTCGCTGGTGTCGCACGAGGCCAGCGCGTACCACCGCGGCGTCGAGCTGTGCAGCAAGATGAAGGACGTGGTGCCGCGGCAGATGTTCGACGTCGCCATCCAGGCCGCGATCGGCAGCCGGGTCATCGCCCGCACCACGGTCAAGGCCATGCGCAAGGACGTCACCGCCAAGTGCTACGGCGGCGACATCACCCGCAAGAAGAAGCTCCTCGAGAAGCAGAAGGAGGGCAAGCGGCGCATGAAGTCGGTCGGCTCGGTCGAGCTGCCGCAGGAGGCCTTCCTCACCGTGCTCAAGGTCGACTGAGGGGCGCGGGCGCACCGATGAAGGCCAGCGCGCTCGATCGCCGCGTCGACAAGGAGGCCCGCCTCCTGATCCGGGCCGCGCGCGGCCTGGCCGGGGGCAAGCGCGAGGCCGAGCTCAAGGCGGCGGTGCGCGCGGTCGAGGCCGCGTTGACGCAGGGCGACCGGCTCGCCCTGCGCGCCGCGCTGCCGGCGCTCGACGCCGCGGTCGACGCCGCCGCCGCCGACGACAACAAGTCGACCGCGCGCGAGTACATCGAGTCGATCGGGGTGGCCGTGGTCATCGCCCTGCTGCTGCGGGCGTTCGTGGTCGAGGCGTTCAAGATCCCGTCGGCGTCGATGATCCCGTCGCTCGAGATCGGCGACCACATCTTCGTCAACAAGCTGGTGTACGGCCCGCGTATCCCGTACACGCAGCGCCGGCTGTTCACGCTGCGTGGTCCGGCCCGGGGCGAGATCGTGGTGTTCAACTTTCCGTGCGAGCCGGACAAGGACTTCATCAAGCGGGTGGTCGCGGTCGCCGGTGACAGCGTCGAGGTCCGCTGCGGCATCCTGCGCGTCAACGGCGCGGCGGTGGCGCAGACCCTGGTGCCCGGCCCGTGCAGCTACGACGACCAGGACGAGGTGACCGGGGCCTGGTCGAAGGCGGCGTGCAGCCGCTACCACGAGCAGCACGGCGGGTTCGGCTACGACGTGCTCATGCACGAGGGCCGTCCGGGCAAAGAGGCCCGGCGCGCCGCCGACGGCAGCGGCGGCTACGTGGCCTGGAGCGAGCACACCGACTTCCCGCTCCTCATCGCCGACAAGATGCGCGACGAGCACGGCCAGGCCGTCCTGATCGACCCCGAGCTGCCGAGCTGCAAGGGCATGCGGGCGGTCCCGGCGCCGCTGGTCCGCACCGTCGCCGCTGGCGCCCAGCCGGCCGACGCGTGCGGCCCGCAGGCTCACTACGTGGTGCCGGCCGGGCACGTGTTCGCCATGGGCGACAACCGCGCCAACAGCCACGATTCGCGCTTCTGGGGCCCAGTGCCGCTCGCCAACATCAAGGGCAAGGCGATGTTCGTGTGGTGGTCGCTCGGCCCGGGCGGGTGGTTCGGCGGCGGGATCCGCGCCGGACGCATGGGCGACTTCGTGCACGACTAGCAGGCTGCTGAACAACCCGTGCCGGCGGCTCCTGCCGACGGGGACGGGCTCCGTGTTCTTAGCAGGGTGCGAGATCGAAAAATGACTGGCAGGCTGCTTCTTCAGCAGCCTGCTAGAGACAACCCAGCGTGCGGCGAGACCGAGCGCTGTGCGGCGGATCGGCGGGGGAGGGGAAGGTGGTGGGACTCAGCGCGGCGCCCACCAGGCGCGGAGCAGCTCCTCGGCCGGCTTGCCGCGCGGGGTGTAGCCGCCGTCGCCGGGGCCGCCCGCGCCGCTCCACTCCCAGATGACCACGCCGGCCAGCGGGCTGCCGTCCCAGGCCCGGGCGAACGCGGCCAGGGCCCGGCGCTGCTCCTCGAGATCGATCGGGCCGCTGCTGGTGTAGTCCCACGGCCGGGTCGCGGCGCCGTCGCGGCTGGGGTAGCCGAGCTCGGTCAGCCACAGCGGCTTGCCGAGCGTGGCCGCGTGGGCCTCGAGGCCGGCCCGGATGGGCGCCCACGCCGCCGTCAGCGTGGCCTCGCTGGCGGCGCGATCCTGCGTCAGCTCGAAGTAGCCGGTCACGCCGACGGCGTCGAGCCGGGCCGCGAAGCTGACGGCGCGGTAGTGGTCCCAGTTGGCCGAGTAGATGAGCTGCCCGGTGAAGCGGCGGCGGACCCGGCCGATGAGGTGGAACCAGCGGTCGCGCCACGCCTCGGTGCTGCCGAGCTCGCTGCCGACCGACAGCCGGGCCGCGCCGACCTCCGCGGCCAGCCCGGCGTGGTGGTCGATGAACCGCTCGTAGCTGGCCCACCACGCGTCGACGTCGGCCGGCGCCAGCGTGCCGCGCCATCGGCCAGGCCCGACCTCGTCGAGCAGCACGATGGGGAACAGCGTGACCGCGAGCCCGAGGCCGGTGGCCGCCGCCGCCAGCGCGTGGACGTCGGCGTCGCTCGGGGTGGCCGGGCCCGGCGCCAGCGCCACGCTGGTGACGTCGCGCTGGCGCCAGCCGATCACCAGCACCACGTCGGTCGCGCCGAGCCGGGCGATCTCGGCCAGCGCCCGCTCGCCGGCGGCACGCAGGCGTGCGCCACCCCCGCCGTCGGCCCACAGGCCGAGGGCGACCGCCCGGTGCGCCGGCGGCTGGCCCGGAGGCGGCGGGCGCCGTCCCGCGTCCGGGCCTATTTTGTCGTCGGCGGCGGCAGTGGCACGCCGAGCTTGTCGAGCGACGCCGCCAGCGCGTCGCGCACGGCCTGGGCGCCGGCGCTGTCCCACGCGTACTCACGATCGCGCGGGCGCACCTTCTTGCCGACGTCGACCTTGATGGTGGCCGAGCCCTCACCGGAGAAGCCCATGGTCCGGCGCGGCAGCGTCTCGCCGAACATGTGCAGGCTCAGGCGCACGACCAGGCGGAGCTGGCCGGGGCGGCCGTCGAGCTCCTCGATCTCCTCGCTGGCCTCGGTCACCTCGACCGTGACCCGGTAGCCGCCGGCCAGCTTCTGCGCCTTGAGGGCGCGATCGAAGCCCTTGGGGTCGGCGCTCGGGTCGGGTGCGCCGGTCAGCACCGCGACCAGGCGCGGGTGCTCGCCGATGGCGGTGGCCAGCTGCGGCCCGAGCCGGGCCTGGGCCGTCTTGCCAACCTCGTCGCCGGCCTTGGCCGACAGCACGACCTTGTCGGGCGAGAACAGGTAGCGCTTGTTGCTGCCCTTGGGCTTGGCCTTCTTGCCGGCCGCGGGGGCGGCGTCGGCGGTGGCGGCGCCCAGCACCAGCGTGGTGGCGGCGACGGCCGGCACGGCGAGGCGGAGCGCCAGGGCGAGGGCGGCCGGGCCGGCCGAGAGGACACGCATGACGGCCATGATGACCCAAGACGTCGGCGTGGTAGCGTTGATTCATGGCGCAAACGACCCGCCCCGGGCGTGGCCGGCCGGGCCGCTGGCCCGACGTGGTCATCACCCTGGCCCTGGTCGCGCTGCTGATCGGCGGGCTGGCCGCCCTGTGGGGCGACGAGCTGCGCCGGCTCGCCGGCGGGGCAGGGGGCGGCGGTGCGGGCGCACCCGCGGCCGCTCCGACCCCCGGGCCGGCGGCGCCCACCGGCGCGACCTGACGGGGTGATCGTCGCTGATCGCCAACCCGGCGCCGACGCCCGGCCCAGAAGCTTGACCCGCTCGTCCGGGAGTTAGTAGGATCTACGCGGACTTCGGTCTTGGCTGGGACCGCGCGCAGCGGCCCGGTCCAGTCGCTCCTTGGGGGACCATGTTTTCGATCATCATCCAGGAGAAGGGCGGCGAGCAGCGCCGCATGAGCTTCAACAAGCCCGAGATCACCATCGGGCGTGTCCAGGGCAACGACATCGTCTTGCCCAAGGGCAACGTGTCGAAGCGGCACGCCCGCATCGTGCTCAAGGACAACAAGTTCATCATCGTCGACCTCAAGAGCACCAACGGCACCTACGTCAACGGGCGCAAGATCACCAGCCCGCTGGTCGTCAAGGAGACCGACAAGATCTACATCGGCGACTTCATCGTCGGCGTCGACGAGTCGGGCGCCGGTGGTGGCGCGGCGGAGGCGCCGCTGGAGGCCAACCCGCCGCCGCAGCCGATGTCCGCGCCGGAGCCGCGCCGCACCGCCGGCATGGGCTCGGTGGCCGACCCGACCGAGGCGCCGTCCCGGCAGCCGCTGCGGCCGCCGCCCGGGCCGGTGGCGCAGCCCAGCCCCATCCCGGCTCCCGGCCCAGCGTCCCGGCCCGAGCCCATCGCCGCGCCCCCCGGCCCGGCCCGCGAGCCGCTGCCGCCGCTGGCCCCTCCGGGCGAGCCGCGCACCCGCCCGCCGCGGCCCGCGCCCGGCGGGACCATGCCGCCGCCGGTCGGGCCGGCCATCCCGGCGCCGATGATGGCGCCCGCGCCGGCGCCGGCGCCCATCGCCGCCATGGCCCCGCCCATGGTGGCGCCGGTGGTGGCCCCGGTCGCGCCGATGCCGATGCCGGCGCCGGTGGCCCCGATGGCGCAGCCGACCACCGCCGATCAACCACCGGTGATGGCGGCGGCGCCGGCCCTCGGCGCGCCCGCGCCGGTGGTGCCGATGTCGGCCGCACCCAGCCTGCGCGCGCGCCCGAGCGTGGCGACGTCGCCGGCCCCGGTCGGTCCACGCCGGTCGCGCCCGGTCGCGCCGGCGCGACGGCGCGGCGTGGTGGTCGACAAGCTCGACAGCAAGGCGACGACGATGCTCGATCTGCAGAGCGGCATCCTCGAGCGCCTGCGGACCAAGCTCGACCTCGACAAGATCCCGCTGGCCCGGCTCGGCGACGAGGAGCTGTGGCAGCGGGCCGAGCGGGTCATCGAGGACCTGGTTCGGTCGCTCGACGGCTCCGGCGAGCTGCCCAAGTACATCAACCACGACGTGCTCATCAAGGAGACCCTCAACGAGGCGCTCGGCCTGGGCCCGCTCGAGGACCTGCTGGCCGACGACAACTTCGACGAGATCCTGGTCGATCGGCGCGATCGCATCGTCGTCGGCAAGGGCGGCACGCTGCGCCCGTCGGGCAAGGCGTTCTCGTCCGACGACGTGCTGCGGCGCGTGCTGGCCCGGCTGGTCGCGCCGAGCGGGCAGGTCATCGACGAGGAGCACCCGGTCATCGACGTGCGCCTGCGCGACGGCTCGCGCCTGACCGCGGCCATCGCGCCGGTCGCCAGCCACGGCGCCTACCTGGTCCTGACCAAGCCGCGCGGTCAGGCCCCGACCCTGAGCACGCTGGTCGCCGCCGGCGCGATGTCGCCGGCCATGGCCGACTTCCTCGGCGTGGCCAGCGCGGCGCGTCGCAACGTGCTGGTGTGCGGCGGCGCCGGGGCGGGCAAGACGGCGCTGCTCGGCGCGCTGGCCCAGGCCGCGCCGGCCGGCGAGCGCATCGTCAGCGTCGAGGACGTGGCCGAGCTGGTGCTCGGCCGCGACGAGCACGTCGCCCTCGAGGTCTGCCTCGGCGACGGTGGGCGCACGTCGGTCGGCGCCGGCTCGCTCGTCGCCGCGGCGCTGCGGATGCGGCCCGATCGCCTCGTCGTCGGCGAGGTGCGTGCCGACGAGGCCTACCCGCTGGTGAGCGCGCTGGCGGCCTCGGTCGATGGCGCCAGCGCCGCGGTCGCCGGCGAGGGCGCCAGCCTGGCGCTGAGCCGGCTGGTCCACCTGGTGCGGCTCGGCGGCGGCGCCCCGTCCGAGGACGTCGCGCGCGACCTGGTCGGGGCGGCGTTCGATCTGGTGATCCACGTCGTGCATCACGCCGGCGGGTTCCGGATCCAGGCCATCGACGAGGTGCTCGGCGCCGGCGAGGGCGTCGAGTCCCAGCCGCTGTTCACCTGGCAGGGCGGGTTCGCGGCCACCGGCGCGGTGCCACGGTTCTGGGCCGAGCTCGAGGCGCAGGGCTTCTCGACCGAGCCCAACCCGTTCCGCTAGCAGAGCGCGGAGAACGCCGCGCAGCGCGGTCCTCGCGCCCTGTGCCCCCCGATCGCACGGCGCCGGCCGTTAGGTCTTGCCTGGGCGGGAACGGATCCCCACCCGCCGCTTGGGCCGATCAGCGAGGGATCCCGCCACGTTGGACCGGCGTCGAACGCCATCTCCACCTGCCGGTCCGGCACCTGGCCGGCGTCGGACCGGCGCCCTATACTCTCCATCCGTCATGAGGTTGTTCGCCTGCATGTGCAACCAGCCGCAGCGCCTGGTCGAGGCGTTGACGCCGGTGCGCTCGGCCCTGGTCGTCCCCGGACCGGTCAGCCGCTGGGGCCTCGGCTACGTCCAGGGCGGCGAGGCGCTCCTGGTCCGCACCCCGCGCAGCTCGCTCGAGCCGGTCGACCTGCTCGCCCCGCTGCAGGAGATCCGGACCGACACGGCGATGGGGCAGGCGGTCGTCGACGCCCGGGTGTCGGGCACCGACAACACGCCGCCGTTCCGCTTCCGCCGCTGGCTCTTCGTCGGCCACGAGGGCGCGTCGCTCGAGCCGATCTGGCCGCGCCTGCTCCAGCACGTGCCCGACTACATGCGGCGCAACCTCAAGGGCCGCATGAGCGCGGAGCTGCGGTTCCACCTGCTGCTCGCCATGCTGCATGACACCGGCGGCCTCGATGATCCCAACCTGCAGATCGGCACGATCCGTCGGGCGGTGGCGGCCGCGCTGGCGCTGGTGTCGCGCGAGGCGACCGAGGCGGGGCTGGCCGGCGCCGTCGGCAACCTGATCGTCGGCAACGGCCGGACCATGGTCGCGGCCCGGGTCGATCAGCCGATGTACTTGCGCCGGCTGTGGGTGCGCGGCGAGCGGACCGAGCGCGACGATAGCTTCCGCGGCGTGCTGCTGGTGTCGGGTCCCGGCAGCGCGCCGGGGGAGGGCTTCGAGGAGCTGCCGCTCGGGCAGGCCGCGCTGATCAGCCGCGACCTCCGGGTCGACCTGGCGCCGCTCGCGCCGTGAACCGCGCCGCCCGGCGTCGGGGTGGTCCTCTGACCGCGCTCGTTCAGCGCGGCAGCGCCGCGACCAGCAGCGCGAACACCCGGTCGCGCTCGCGCTCGTTGAAGACCTCGTGGCGAAGCCCGTCGAGGAAGTGGATCTGGGCCGGCGGCGAGGCGGCCGCGGCGACGGTGCGGCTGACCGTGGGATCGGCGATCGGATCGGCGCCGCCGATGAGCCAGGTGGTCGGCACCCCGAACTGCGGGTGGGCCGCGACGTAGGCCTGGGCCGCGCTGGCCTCGGTGAACCAGCGCGCGGTCGCGACCTCGTGGCACAGCGTGTCGGCCCGCCGCTCGGCCTGCTTGCCCTCGTCGGAGGTGAGGTCCTCGACCTTGAGCGCGTTGGGCAGCGTCAGGCGCGGGGCGATCCGGCTGGCGACCCGCGCCATCGCGATCTTGAGGCCGGGCACCTTCAGCCGCAGCCCGAGGAACGGCGACGACACGATGGCCGCGCGCACCGCCGGCCGGCGCGCCGGCTCGGCCAGCGCGCGCAGGGTGATGAGGGAGCCGTTCGAGTGAGCCACCAGCACCAGCGGCAGGTCGGGGCCGACCAGGGCGCGGGCCTGGCCGATCGCCGCGTCGAGGTCGTCGAGGTACTCGGCGAAGCGGTCGACGTGGCCGCGCCGCCCGGTCGAGCGGCCGTGGCCACGCACGTCGAACCCGACCACGGCGAAGCCGGCCCCCGTCAGCACCGCCGCCACCTCGCGGTAGCGACCGCAGTGCTCGGCGTAGCCATGGACCATGACCACCACGCCGCTCGGGCTGCCAGCGGCGGCGAAGTACTCGCCGTACAGGGTGTGCGGACCGGAGGTGAAGGACAGGACGCGGGTCGGTTCGATCGGGCCGGGCGGCATCAGGCCCTCGTCGTACCACGCGATCCGATCTCCTTGCGATCTCCGTCCATTACGAGGCCCGGGCGGTGCCGGGCTGGCATTGACAGCCCCCCCTGCCGACGCTAGCGTCCGCGCCATGTCGGCCCCCCCCTCCCGCCCGGGACCGCGCATCGCGCCGACGGCGCTGGTGCTGGCGCTCGTGTTGGGTGGGCTGGCGGCCTGCCCGGGCCCCGACGGTGACCCCAAGCGCAGCGCCAACCGGCTCGAGCTGGCCAAGGAGTTCCTGCGCAAGGGCGAGCTCGAGGCGGCCGAGGCCGAGGCCAACAAGGCCATCGCCTACCTGGCCAGCAACGAAGAGGCGTACTGGGTGCGCGGCCTGACGGCGGTGTCCCGGGCCCTCAACGCCACCCGCCTGCTGGAGATCGACGCCTGCCTCACCGGCGTCGACGCCGACGCGCTGTCAGAGGAGCGCGACGAGCACCTCGGCAAGGCCCGGGCCGACTTCACCAAGGCGGTCACCCTGGCGCCCGACTTCGGCGACGCCTGGTCGAACCTCGGCGTCGTCGACAATCTGCTGACCGCGCACGACCTGGCCATCGAGCACCTGGGCCAGGCGCTGGCCAACGCGGTCCGCCTGACCAACCCCGGCCTGACCCGGGCCCACCTGGGCTGGGCGTTCTTCTCGCGCGGCGACTACGTCAAGGCGGCCAAGGAACTGCGGCAGGCGGTGCAATTCCAGCCGGGTATGTGTGTCGCAACTTATCGACTGGGTC
This sequence comes from Kofleriaceae bacterium, assembly GCA_018058095.1. GTDB lineage: Bacteria > Myxococcota_A > Polyangia > Haliangiales > Haliangiaceae > JABFXX01. The sequence continues at coordinate 21,497 of JAGPCO010000037.1, read as the reverse complement.
GGGTTTACTTTGCCAGGGAAGAGTGGGAAAACGCCGCCGAGCAATTCGCGACGGTGAGCGCGCAACCTGACTGCGGGTCCCAGGAAGCCAGCTACTACCTCATGAAGACCAAGCTGCAGCTCGGCGATCAAGAGGGCGCACGCAGCGCCCGCGACGCCTGCGTGGCGCGCGCCGGCGGCAGCTGCCTGGCCGCGCAGTGCCGGAGCCTCCTGCCATGACCGCGGCGCACGACCCGACTCGCGCCGACGCCCCACGCGCCGCGGTGTTCGGTGGACCCCGCATGGTCTTCGCGGCCTGGCTGCGCGCCGCCCGCCAGGCCCGCAACCTGACCCTGGCCGAGGTCGCGCGCACCACCAAGATCCAGGTCCGGCTGCTCGAGCGGCTCGAGGCCGGCAACCTCGACCAGCTCCCGGCCGAGGTCTTCGTGCGGGGGTTCATCCGCTCCTACGCCCGCTGCGTCGGCGCCGACGAGAAGGCCGCGCTCGTGCTGTGGGCCGAGTGTGCCGCCGACGTCACGTCCGGCGCCAGCACCGACAGCCACCCGAGCCCGAGCGTGGTCCGGGTTGAGGTCGGGGCGCCGTCCTTCCTGCGCCAGCCTGCTCCGAGCGCCGGCGCCCCCCGCGCGGTCGCGGCCGCGTTCGCGCGCCTGGCCGCGCCGCCGGCCGAGGTCACCGCTCCAGCGGCGCCCGCGCCCACCGTGGAGTTCGCGACCGAGCCGGTGCTCGCGACCGAGCCGGTGCTCGCGACCGAGCCGGTGCTCGCGACCGAGCCGGTGCTCGCGACCGAGCCGGTGCTCGCGACCGAGCCGGTGCTCGCGACCGAGCCGGTGCTCGCGACCGAGCCGGTGCT
>JAGPCO010000037.1:0-20548 GCA_018058095.1 Kofleriaceae bacterium | reverse complement strand
GCCGGTGCTCGCGACCGAGCCGGTGCTCGCGACCGAGCCGGTGCTCGCGACCGAGCCGGTGCTCGCGACCGAGCCGGTGCTCGCGACCGAGCCGGTGCTCGCGACCGAGCCGGTGCTCGCGACCGAGGAGGCCGCGGCGCCGATCGCCGCGGATGCGCCGAAGGCTGCCAAGGCACCCAGGACTCGCAAGAAGGCCAGCACCGGCAAGCGCCGTCGTGTCGCCCGCGGCACCGAGCCGGTCGTCACCGCGACGGCGGCCGAGCCGGTCGTGGTCGCCCCGGCGGTCGAGCTGGCCAGCGACGTGCCGGCGACCGCCACCGCCACCACGGTCGTTGCCGAGGCGAGCGAACCCACGGCCGCGTCGACGTTCGAGGGCCGCGAGGCGGCCGACGCCACGCCGGTCGAGGCCGCGCCGCGCGCCGACCTGGTCAGCCCCCCCGAGGTGGACGCGGCGCTGGCGGCGATCCCGTCGCTGAGCCCGGCGCCGATGGTGCTGCGGGCGCCGGCGACGCGCGCCCCGGTGCGGTCGACCGCGTCCGGGTGGCACGGTGCCGCCGGGACCCGCCTGGTCGCCCGTCCGGTCCTGACCATCGACGACGATCGCCCCGAGCTGGCCGAGCAGCTGCAGCAGGCCAAGCAGCACGAGCGCGCCAGCCGTCGCATCTTCCTGCCGCCCATCGTCGTCGACGGCGAGCGCGGCGCCCGCCAGGGTGGGCTGACGCTCGCGGTGATCATCCTGATCATCGCCGCGACCCTGACGCTGTCGTACCTGATGCGCTCGCCGAGCGCGAGCGGCGAGGGCGTGACCGCCCTGCCGCGGCCGACCTCGACCCTGGTCGCCTGAGCCGGCCGGCGCGGGGGGCCGGGTGGAGCGCGAGCTGGCGACCCGGGCGGTGATCGCACGGGTCGCGCCCTACCGCGAGGCCGACCTGATCGTCACCCTCCTGACCGAGGACCTCGGCACCATCGACGCGCTGGCGCGTGGCGCTCGTGGCTCGCGCCGCCGGTTCGGCCCCGCGCTCGGCCAGCTGGTGCTGGCGCGCTTCCAGCTGCGACGACCCGCACGCGGCGAGCTGTGGGCCCTCGAGCGCGCCGACCTCGAGCGTGAGTGGACCGTGCTGGCCGGCGACCTGGTGGCCTTCGCCCACGCCAGCTACGGGCTCGAGCTGGCCCGCGAGCTGTTCCCCACCGCCGAGCCCGAGCCCGAGGTGCTGGCGGCGGTCACGGCGCTGTGGGACGTGCTGGTGGCGCGCGGGCCGACCGCCGGCGCGCTGCGGACCTACGAGCTGGCCCTGCTCGAGCGCCTGGGCACCGGCCTGGCGATCGACCTGTGCGCGGTGTGCGGGCGCCAGGACGACCTGACCTGGTTCGACCCCGGGCGTGGCGGCGCGTTGTGCGCCCGCTGCGCCCAGGGCTCGCGCGGCCACGGCGTGCGCCCGCTGGCGGCCGCGACCCGGGCCTACCTCAGCCGCCTGGCTGGCGCCGACCTGGCCGAGGCCGGCGCGATCGACGCCACCGTCGACCCGGCTGACCGGGTGCTGGCGCGCGAGGCGATGCACGCCGTGCTGGCGGCCCAGGTCGGACACCCGCTCCGGTCGGTCGAGTTCCTGACCAAACTTGCGCACCGGTGACCGGCGCGCCGTGCGGCCGGTCGAGTTCCTGACCAAGCTGGCGCACCGGCCGTGACCGGCGCGCCGCAGCGTGCGGCCGTGCGGCCGACGTGCTGGGGCCGGCCTGACCGTGTATGCTAAGCGCCATGCGCGTCGGAGTCGCCCGCCTGCTCGTGCTCCTGTTCGTCGTCGGCGCCACCACGCTGGCGCCGGCCCTGTCCGCGGCCCAGGAGCTCGACATGACCGGGGACCGCACCGCCGCGGATCCGGCCGCGGTGCGCGCGGCCCAGGAGGAGGGCGACACCAACCTCAAGAAGGGCGACTACTTCGCGCGCAAGGGCCGCCAGGCCGAGGCCAAGGCAGCCTTCGAGCGCGCGCTCGCGGCCTACCTCAAGGCGTGGGAGGCCGGCGCGGCGCCGGCGCTGCACTACCAGCTCGGCCTGGTTTACGACAAGCTCGGCAAGAGCCTCGACGCCGCCAAGCAGTACCGGAAGTTCCTGTCCGACGCCAAGGACGCGCGGGGTGACGAGCGGAGCAACGCGCAGGAGCGACTCGACGTGCTGATGGGTGCGTTCGGGGCGGTCACCATTAACGTCGATCCGGTCGGGGCCTCGCTCGAGCTCGGCGGCAACCCGATCGGCATCGCGCCGCTGGCCGAGCCGCTGCTGCTGCTGCCGGGCGAGTACACGCTCACCATCAGCGCCGATGGCTTCGTCCCGCAGGAGGCCAAGCTGTCGGTCGAGGCCGGCAGCGAGGCCGAGCGCAAGTTCACCCTCGACAAGGTGACGATCATCGTCGAGACCCCCAAGCAGGCGCCGGTCGGGCGCGAGCTGCCCGACGGCACCATCGCCCCGCCGCCGGTGTCCAAGCGCTGGCTCTGGGTCGGCGGCGGCGTGACCATCGCCCTGGCCGGCGTCGCCACCACCACCGGCATCCTGGCCAGCAAGCGGCACGGCGTGTTCACCGCTGCCGGCAGCACCGACGAGGAGCGCGCCGACGCTCGCTCGAGCGGCCGGACCCTGGCGTTCATCACCGACCTCACCATCGGCGCGACCCTGGTCGCGGCCGGGGTGACGACCTACTACTACCTCACGGACTACCGGCCGCGCGCGCAGGGCAAGGTCACCGGCGCCGAGCGCACGGCGCTGGCGCCCTGGCTGGGCAGCGATGGCGGCGGCCTCGCGGTGGTCGGAGGGTTCTGATGGCCGCGCCGCCGTACCCACCGTATCCCCCTGGGCCGGGGCAGCCGGGCCAGCCGGGCGGCCCCCCCGGCTACGGGCAGCCCAGCTACGGCCCGCCCCCGGGGCAGCCGGGTTATGGCCAGCCGCCCGGGCAGCCTGGCTACGGCCCGCCGCCGGGGCAGCCCGGCTATGGCGCGCCCCCAGGGCAGCGCCCCGCGTACCCGATGGTCCCGCCCGGTTCGCCCTACGCCAGCGGCGGAATCCCGGCGGCGGCGCCAGGCGCCAAGCTGGCGCGGCAGGGCACCTCCAAGGCGGTGCCGGTGGTGGTGTCGGCGGGCCTGGCGGTCGGCGTGTTCGTCGGGCTGTTGTTCGGGGTCGGCACAGGCAAGGCGGAGGACGGCGACGAGCCGGTCGCTTCCGCTGGGTCCGGCTCCGGTTCCGGCAGCGACCAGGGCACCGCCGCGGCCGGCGATCCGGCCAACCTCGATCGCCTGCGTTCGGGCGGCGCCCCTGACGCCCGCGTGGTCGACGCCGGCATCGACGCCGTGCCGGCGGTCGACGCCGCGACCCTCGACGCGGCACCGACGGTGGTGACCGCGACCCTGACCTTCGACGTGGTGCCAGCGGACGCGGTGGTGACCATCGATGGCGTGGCGGTGAGCGGAGGCACCAGCGCGGTCGAGCTGGCGGCTGGCAAGAAGGTCATCAAGCTGGTGGCCAAGGCCGACGGCTACCGCAGCTACGAGAAGACGTTGACCGTCGCCGGGGACGAGACCATCGCCATCAAGCTGCCCCGGCGTTCGGGTGGCAGCAGCGGGGGCGGCAAGAGCGGCGGCGGCAAGACGGGCGGCGGCAAGACCGGCGGCGGCAAGACCGGCGGCGGCGGCCGCGACGACGGCGGCGGGCTGATCGACCTCTAGCAGGTTGCTGAAGAACGCCGAAGGCGTTCGAAGCCAACCTGCCCCGTGCCCGTGCCCGTGCCCGTGCCCGTGCCCGATCACTCGGGCCTGGACGTGGCCTCCTGCTCGAGCCTGGATCGCCCCGTCCTCGAGCTGGGAGGTCACATCGCGTCGATCATCGACGCGTCGGGCATGGCGCTCGGGGTCACCGTCAGCGCCATCGTGTAGCCGTTGCGCACCGTGCCGGTGGCGCCGCGCACCTCGAACACGTAGTCGCCCATGGCGAGCGTGGTGCACTCGAGGTTGGCGGCAGGGCAGGTGATGGTCTCGCCGCTGCCGAGGGTCTGCCGGTTGACGATGACCGAGCCGGCCGCGGCGTACAGCGTGAGATCGAGGTCGCCCACGCCGCCGGCCGAGGCGAAGGCGATAGCCACGGTCACCGTGCTGCTGCTGTCGGGGACCGTGAACCGGTAGAAGTCGCGATCGCCATCGGTGCAGATGGCGGCCGGTCCGGTGTCGGACGTGGTGATGGGCGAGGCGCTGGCCAGGTCGTCGTTGGGCTCGCGGAAGTCACACGCGGTCTGGTTGATGGCGTCGACCGGCGGCGGGGCCGCGTCGTACGAGAAGTCGAGCACCAGCGAGCAGCCCGGCGCGGCCGCGGCCACCAGCACGCCCAGGCTCAGGGTGCGGCCACGGTGGGTACGGGACGCGGCAAGCGGGGTCGCCCTCACACCCGTCACGCTAGCCGCGCCGGGCGGAATCGTCAAGAGATCGCAGGCACTTGCGGGGGTTGGCCGGCTTGACCAGGTGGCCGCCGGACGATACGTTGCGCCGCCTCGTCCGCCCCTCGCCGGCTGCCCTTGCCGACGGCGGCGGCCAAGCTCGGTGCCCCCATGTACCTGCAAGACCTCATCGCCACCCTGCAACGATTCTGGGCCGAGCGCGGCTGCGTCGTCGAGCAACCGGTCGACGTCGAGGTCGGCGCGGGCACGTTCCACCCCGCCACCTTCCTGCGCTGCCTGGGCCCCGAGCCGTGGAACACCGCGTTCGCGCAGTTCTGCCGCCGCCCGACCGACGGCCGCTATGGCGAGAACCCCAACCGGCTCGGCGCCTACTACCAGTTCCAGGTCGGCCTCAAGCCGTCGCCGCCGGCGGTGCAAGATCTATATCTCGACTCGCTGCGCGCCATCGGCCTCGACCCGGCCGCGCACGACATCCGCTTCGTCGAGGACGACTGGGAGTCGCCGACGCTGGGCGCGTGGGGCCTGGGCTGGGAGGTGTGGTCCGACGGCATGGAGGTGACCCAGTTCACCTACTTCCAGCAGGCCGGTGGGCTCGACCTGCTGCCGGTCACGGCCGAGCTGACGTACGGCGTCGAGCGCCTGGCGATGTACCTGCAGGGCGTCGACAACGTGTTCGACCTGCGCTGGGACAAGAACGTGACGTACGGCCAGCTGCGCCGGCCGTGGGAGGTCGAGTACTCGCGCTACCAGTTCGAGGAGCTCGACGCCGCGTTCTTCTTCGACCTGTTCGATCGCTACGAGCGTGAGCACGGTCGCCTGCTCGGGCGCGGCCTGGTGCTGCCGGCGTACGAGATGTGCATGAAGAGCTCGCACGCCTTCAACTCGCTCGACGCCCGCGGCGCCATCAGCGTGACCGAGCGACAGCGCTTCATCGGCCGGGTCCGGGCCATGGCCAAGGCCTCGGCCGAGGCCTACGTCGCCGCTCGGGCCGGGCTCGGCTTCCCGCTGCTGCCGGCCGACGTCGGCGCGGCCGCCAAGGCCGCCTTCGATGGCGCCATCGACAGCGGCGTCAACGCCGCCGCCCTGGCCGCGGCCCGGGTGGTGCGAGCCAGCCAGCGCGGCCCTGGCGCTGCGCACGAGGAGGCGTAGCCGTGGCTGACACCCAGGACCTGCTGTTCGAGATCGGCACCGAGGAGGTGCCGGCCCGCATGCTGGCGCGTGCGCTGGCCGAGCTGCCGGCCCAGGCGACCGCGGCGCTGGCCGCGGCCCGCCTGACCCACGGCGACGTCCGCGTCGTCGGCGCGCCGCGCCGGCTGGCGCTCCTGGTGTCGGCCCTGGCGACGCGCCAGCCCGACCTGCGCGAGCGCGTGGTCGGCCCGCCGGCCGGCGCCGCCTTCCGCGATGGCGCCCCGACCCAGGCCGCGATCGGCTTCGCGCAGAAGAACGGCGTCGATCCGTCCGCGCTGACCCTGAGCGAGGTCGCCGGCAAGAAGGGCCAGTACGTGGTGGCCGAGCGCTTCGTCGCCGGCGGCGACACCCGCGCCCTGTTGCCCGACCTGCTGCTCGGCCTCCTGACCGGCATCGCCTGGCCGAAGTCGATGCGGTGGGGCTGGGCTGACGAGGCCTTCGTGCGCCCGGTGCAGTGGATGGTGGCCCTGCTCGGCGCCGAGGTGGTGCCGGTGCGCTGGCGCGGCGTCGAGGCCGGCCGGGTCAGCCGCGGCCACCGCTTCCTCGCGCCCGGGCCGGTCGAGCTGGCGGCGCCGGCCGACTACGAGGCCGCGCTGCGCCGGGCCCACGTCGTGGTCGACCCGCGCCTGCGGCGCGAGCTGATCGCCGCCGAGCTGACCCGGGTCGAGCGGGACACCGGGCTGCGGGTCCGGCCCGACGACGAGCTGCTGGCCGAGGTGACCAACCTGGTCGAGTACCCGGTCGCCATCGTCGGCGAGTTCGATCGCAGCTTCCTCGAGGTGCCGGCCGAGATCATCGTCACCGCCATGCGCACCCACCAGCGCTACTTCGCGCTCGAGGACGCCGCCGGCGCGCTGGCCAATCGCTTCGTCACCATCGCCGGCACCATCGTGCGCGACCCGGCCCAGGTCGTGGCCGGCAACGCCCGCGTGCTGGCGGCCCGCCTGGCCGACGCCAAGTTCTTCTTCGCCGAGGATCGCAAGCACAGCTTCGACGACTGGAACGGCAAGCTGGCCAAGGTCGTGTTCCAGGCCAAGTTCGGCGAGCAGGCCAAGACCACCGGCGCCAAGATCGCGCGCATCACCGCCATCGTCGACGCGCTGGCGGCCGAGCGCCTCGGCATGCACGACCTGACGGCCGCACGCATCGCAGCCAAGTACTGCAAGGCCGATCTCGCCAGTGGCGTGGTCGGCGAGTTCCCCGAGCTGCAGGGCATCATGGGCATGCACTACGCTCGGGCCTCTTTGGCCGGGGAGCTGGGCGACCGCGCCAACGTGGTCGCGCTGGCCATCGCCGAGCACTACCAGCCAAAGGGGCAGGGGGGCCCGACGCCGACCAGCCTCGAGGGTGCGCTTGTCGCGATCGCTGACCGGATGGACACCCTTGCGGGCTGCTTCGCTGTCGGGCTGGAACCGAGCGGATCGGCCGACCCCTATGGTCTGCGTCGGGCGGCCATTGGCGTGCTCGCCATTCTCATGGACCGTGGTCCGGGCGGGGCGCGTTTCGTCACAAACAGCGGTTGGCCACTGCAGCTGAACGACCTGATTACGTTCAGCGCACGTGCGTATGGTGACCCCGCGCGCTTCGAGACCGTCGAGGCGCGCAGGAAAGTCGGTGAGTTCTTCCGTGCTCGCCTTCGGGGCCTGCTCATCGAGGAGGGGCTTGCGGCTCAGGACGTGGATGCCGCGCTGGGGGCGTCGAACGGGAACGGCTGGAACGATCCGGCCGACGCTCGCCTGCGCGCTCGCGACCTCGCCGTCGTTCCGCAGGCAGCCCGCGAGGTATTCAAGCGCATCGCCAACATCCTGGACGACGCTGCGAGCAAGGGCATTCGCCCTGCGCCGGACGTTCTGCCCACACTGTTCGCTGCTCCGGGGAATGCAGAGCACGCGCTCTGGTCGGCGCTCGAGGCTCGGCTCGATCGCGTGAATGGCGCGATCGCTGATGCTCGATACCGCGACCTGTTCGCCGTGCTCGTCGAGCTGCAGCCGGCCGTCGCCGCGTTTTTCGACAAGGGCGGCGTGATGGTCATGGACCCCGACCCTGCGGTGCGCGCCAATCGGTTGGGGCTGCTCAACAAGCTGATCGCTCCGTTCTTCAACATCGCCGACTTCCGCCTGCTCGCGGCCGGGGGTGCGTCGTGACCGCCGCGCGCTGGGTCTACCGCTTCGGCGGCGGCCGCGCCGACGGTGGCGCCGCCGACAAGGCGCTCCTCGGCGGCAAAGGGGCGAACCTCGCCGAGATGGCCGGCCTCGGCCTGCCGGTGCCGCCCGGCTTCACCATCACCACCGACGTCCACCGCCACGTCATGGGCGCGGGCGCGGACGCCGAGCTGAGCTACCCGGCCGAGCTGGCCGGCCAGGTCGACGCCGCGCTGGCCGCGGTCGAGGCCGAGGTCGGCGCCAGCTTCGGCGACGGGACCAACCCGCTCCTCCTGTCGGTGCGCTCGGGCGCGCCGGCGTCGATGCCGGGGATGATGGACACCATCCTCAACCTCGGGCTCAACGACACGACCGTGGCCGCGCTGGCCGCGCGCACCGGCAACCCACGCTTCGCCTGGGACTGCTACCGCCGCTTCGTCGCCATGTACGGCGAGGTCGTGATGGGCGTGGTCGCCGCCAGCGAGCACGACGAGAACCCGTTCGAGCGCCTGCTCGGCGAGCTGCGCTCGACCCGCCGGGTCACCCGCGACAGCGACCTGACCGAGGCCGACCTGCGCGGCCTGGTCGACGGCTTCCGGGTCGAGATCCGGCAGGCGACCGGGCGCGACTTCCCGACCGACCCGCGGGCCCAGCTGTGGGGCGCGATCGCCGCGGTGTTCCGGTCGTGGGACACGCCGCGGGCCCAGGTCTACCGCAAGATGCACGGCTACCCGGCGACGATGGGGACCGCGGTCAACGTCCAGGCCATGGTGTTCGGCAACAAGGGCGACGACTCGGCCACCGGCGTGTGCTTCACCCGCAACCCGTCGACTGGGGCGCGCGAGCTGTACGGCGAGTTCCTGATCAACGCCCAGGGCGAGGACGTCGTCGCCGGCATCCGCACGCCCGAGCCGATCAGCGCGCTGGCCGCGCCGATGCCGGCCTGTGACCACGAGCTGCGCGCGGCGTGCGCGCGGCTCGAGGCTCACTTCAAGGACGCCCAGGACATCGAGTTCACGATCGAGCAGGGCCGCCTGTGGATCCTGCAGACGCGATCGGCCAAGCGCACCGGCCGGGCCATGGTGCAGATCGCGGTCGACCTGGTGGCCGAGGGCGCGCTCACCCCGCGCGACGCCGTGCTCCGGCTCGATCCGGCCAAGCTCGACGAGGTGCTGCACCCGACCATCGACCCGTCGGCGCGGCCGCCGGCGCTGGCCAAGGGCCTGCCGGCCTCGCCCGGCGCGGCCATCGGCCGGGTCGTGTTCTCGGCCAGCGCGGCCGAGGAGTGGCACAAGCGCGGCGAGCGCGTCCTGCTGGTGCGGACCGAGACCTCACCCGAGGACATCCACGGCATGAAGGCGGCCACCGGCATCCTGACCGGGCGCGGTGGCATGACCTCACACGCCGCCGTCGTCGCCCGCGGCATGGGCAAGCCGTGTATCACCGCCTGCTCCGGCCTGCGCGTCGACGCCGCCCGCCGCACCGCCACCTTCGGGGCGGCCAGCTCGGGCATGGGGCCGGGCGCGGCCGAGACGGTCGTGCGCGAGGGCCAGACCCTGACCGTCGACGGCTCGACCGGCGAGGTCTACCTCGGCGCCGCGCCGCTGGTGCCGGCGTCGATGGGCGACGCGCTGGCCACCGCCATGGGCTGGGTCGACCAGTTCCGCCGCCTGCGCGTGCGCACCAACGCCGACACCCCGACCGACGCCCGCACCGCCCGCGCGTTCGGCGCCGAGGGCATCGGCCTGTGCCGGACCGAGCACATGTTCTTCGCGCCCGAGCGCATCCTGGCGGTGCGGGAGATGATCCTGGCCGACGACGAGGCCGGCCGGCGCGCCGCCCTGGCCAAGATCCTGCCGATGCAGCGGGCCGACTTCGCCGAGCTGTTCACGGTCATGACCGGCCTGCCGGTCACCATCCGCCTGCTCGACCCGCCGCTGCACGAGTTCCTGCCGCACACGCCGACCGAGATCGAGGCGGTCGCCGCCGCCCTCGGCCGCCCGGCCGCCCAGGTCGCCGCCAAGGTGGCCGAGTTGACCGAGTCCAACCCCATGCTGGGCCACCGCGGCTGCCGGCTGGCCATCACCTACCCCGAGATCTACGAGACCCAGGTCCAGGCCATCGCCGAGGCGGTGGTGTCCGTGCACCAGGCCGGCGTGGTCGTGCAGCCGGAGATCATGATCCCGCTGGTGATGGTGCCCGAGGAGCTGCGTCGGATCCGGGCCCGGGTGACCGCCGTGATGGATCACACGCTCGGCGCCGCCGGGGTGGCGATGCGTTACACCGTCGGCACCATGATCGAGCTGCCGCGGGCCTGCGTGGTGGCCGGCGCGATCGCCGAGCACGCCGACTTCTTCTCGTTCGGCACCAACGACCTGACCCAGACCACGTTCGGGCTGTCGCGCGACGACGCCGGCCGGTTCCTGCCGGCCTACGTCGACGGCGCGGTCCTCCCGGTCGACCCGTTCGTGGTGCTCGACGAGGCCGGGGTCGGCGCGTTGATCGAGCTCGGCGTGCGGTCGGGTCGGGCCGCCCGGCCCGGGCTCAAGGTCGGCATCTGCGGCGAGCATGGTGGTGATCCCAGCTCCATCGCCTTCTGCCACCGCGCCGGTTTCGACTACGTGTCCTGCTCGCCGTTCCGGGTGCCCATCGCCCGGGTCGCGGCCGCGCGCGCCGCCCTGCTCGAGGAGCCTCGGTCATGACCACCCGCCGTCCCCCCCTCGTGCCCGGGCCCATGGCCCCGGCGACCTCCGGCTCCCCGCCATCCCCCGGGTCGTCGCGGGCAACCCTCGGTCGGGGCGGCTGGTCCAAGCCGGCGATGTGGCCCGCCCGCAGCCTGTCGAACCGCGCCGCGCTGGCGCCGTGGGGCGCCGTCGTCGGCGCCTGCCTGCTGGCCGTCGCCTGCACCGCCTCGAGCGAGGAGGTCCAGCCCGAGCGTGACCAGATCTACTTCCCGACCGGCCTGGCCATGACCCCGACCGAGGACCGGCTGTTCGTGCTGTCGGCCAACTCCGAGCTGCGCTTCGACTCCGGCTCGCTCACGGCGTGGGACCTGGCCAAGGTGGACGAGATCGCCGCCGGCTGGCTGGCCAACCGGACCCAGCCGGGCGGGTGCCGCATCGACGACACCAGCCGCGACATCCTGGTGTGTGACGAGGGCCAGGCCGGTCCCGGCTTCATCCTGCCCGACGCCGGCGTCCGGGTCGGCAACTTCGGGACCGCGGTGGCGACCCAGGACCTGGGCGACGGGCGGCTCCGGCTCATCTCCGCGGTGCGCGGCGACCCGTCGGTGACCTGGGCCGAGTGGGATGGCACCCGCATCCGCTGCGACGGCGGCGCCGAGGGTTACCCGCTGTGTGACGACGAGCACCGCCTGACCCGCCTGCGCGGCGACGCCGACCTTCCGGCCCTGGCCGAGGAGCCGTTCGCGGTCGCGACCGACGCCGGCAGCGAGGTCGCGCTGGTCAGCCACTTCACGTCGGGCCGGGTCACCCTGGTCGACAGCCGGCGCGCCGGTACGCCGATCCTGACCGACACCATCAACGGCCTGTTCGAGGCCGGCACCAGCAGCCAGCCCGGCGCGCTGGCGCTGGCCGCTCGCAACCCGGGCCAGCCCGACACCCTGTGGTACGTCGGCAGCCGGACCGAGGACCGGATCCAGCTCATGACCGTCGATCGCCCCAGCGACGGCCGGCCGGCCAGCCTGGTGCTCGGCCCGTTCTTCTTCCTCGACAGCGTCGGCTCCAGCAACGGCTCCTCGGCCGACACCCGGGCCATGCAGTTCGGCAGCGGCGGTGACCGCCTGTACCTGGTCAACCGGCAGCCGCCCAGCCTGCAGGTGTTCGACACCTCGCTGGCCGCGACCGGCGTGCCGCGCAACGTCGGCCTGACCAGCACCGACCTGTGCCGCGAGGCGTCGAGCCTGGTGGTGGCCGACGTCGGCGACGGCGATCGCGCCTTCGTCAGCTGCTTCCGCGACGGCGAGGTCTACGTGATCGATCCGCGCGGGCGAGCCTCGGTCGAGGCCATCGCCACCGTCGGTCGCGGCCCGTTCGCGCTGGTGGTGTCGACCACCCGGCGCAAGCTGTACGTGTCCAACTTCCTCGAGGACTCGATCGCGGTGGTCGAGCTGTCGCCCGATTCGCCGCGTCGCTACCAGGTGATCCTTCGCCTGGGGGAGCCCCGCCTGTGAGCCCGCGTAGCCCGTCCCCGTCCCTCCGTCGTTCTCCGCGCGTGCGCGCCGGCCTGCTGGTCGCCGCGCTGGCCGCCGCCGCTGGCGCGTGCGACAGCACCGACCCCGGCGCGGCCACCGCCATCAACCTCGACCGCCCGGTCGACGTCGCGTTCTCGTGCTTCGGCGGCCTGCGCCTGACCGGCGGCGGACCGGCCACCGCCGAGCAGCCGCTCACGGTCAGCGCCATGCCGGCCACCGCGTGCGCGATCCGCTCGGGGGTCGACGACGAGACGACCACGACCGTCGACGAGCGCCTCCCGCCCGGGCAGGAGCGGATCGAGGGCGCGCCGGGCCTGGCCTCGGTCGACTACTACGCGTTCATCGTCCAGTCGGTGCCGGGCACCGTGGCGGTGGCCCGGTTCGACACCAAGCCGTCGGGGGCGTTCGCCGCCGGCTCGATCACCGAGGGCAACGTGCTCGACAGCGACCCGCTCACCCCGGGCAAGAACGGCATCAGCGTCGGCAGCCTGCCGATCGCCATCGCCACCGACCGGGCCGGCTGCCACGTCACCACCGCCAACGCCGGCTCGTGTGACCTGTCGGTGCTCGACGTCACCTCCAGCCTGCAGTTCAACTCGTCGGCGATCGTCAACCGGGTCACGGTGACCAACGCCGGCGCCCAGCCGGTGCTGGCCCGCCCGGCGGCCATGGTGGCCGAGCCGGCCAGCGGCGTCATCGGCCAGGCCTGCCCGGCCCAACCGAGCGGCCTGGTCTACGTCGCGTACCCGGCCTGTCACCTGGTCGCGGCCATCGACGGCAACGGCCGCATCGTCGCCGGGGTGCAGTTCGCGGCCGACGGCACCGCGACCATCACCGACGGCAACGTCAGCTGCGCCGCCGAGTGCGGCGCCGGCGTGACCGCCGGCACTGCCGGCCCGCGCCCGGTCAGCCTCGATCTGGTCGACGACGCGCGGGTCGGGACCCGGCGCCTGGCCATCGGCGCCGAGAACTCGAACCGGGTCACGGTGGTCGACCTCGACGCGTCGTACCTGCCGACCGCGATCGAGCAGGTCGCGCTGGTCGACGCCGACGGCACGCTCGGGGTGATCGACGTCGCGCTGTCGAAGCAGATCGGCATGGGCGGCACCTCCGGCCAGCTCAACGACGACATCGGCGTCGGTGGCCAGGCCCAGTTCGTGTACGCGGTGGCGACCGACCGCACCGTGCGCGTGGCCGACGTGCTCGACGACGATCGCGAGTGCGAGACCCAGGCCGATCCGCGCTACCTGCACGACCAGACCAGCGTGAGCCAGCTGGCCTGCCTCCCCATCGGCGACCCGCTGGTGCCGCGCCGCGCGCGCGCGCGTGGCCCTGGCATCACGCTGCCGGTCCAGGGCGCGCCGCTGGCGGTCACCACGTTCTCGGTCGACCGCGCCATCAGCGCCCAGGCCGGCAGCGATCCGCAGCGGCTGGCCGGGCACTACGCCGCCATCACCAGCACGACCGGCTCGGTCTTCCTGGCCAACATCGACGACGACAGCTACTACGACACCGAGGACTCCGGCTCGCCGCTGCAGGCCGACCTCAGCCTGGCGTTGCCGCACCAGCTGCGCGACGCCACCCCCGGCCGGTCGGATCTGGCCGAGCGCGAGAGCGAGTTCATCTGCCAGACCGACGGCCCGGCGCCGCCCGACGCGGTCAACCAGGTCAGCGACTCGGGCGGGCCACGCACCGCCACCACCCCGACCCGCAACGTCACCGCGGCGGCCATCGCCAGCGAGAAGACCTCGTCGCTGCCCGGCCTGCGCGGCGTGCTGTGCGACGCGACCGATGGCCAGCGCGCGGTGTCGGAGCTGTCGTTCGCGGCGCCGCTGGCGGTGCGCGAGGCGACCTTCCCCGACTGGGGCTCGCTCGAGGCCGACGAGTCGTGGCGCCTGGAGTGGGAGGGCCGCCTGTCCAACGACAGCAGCCAGGTCGTCGACGGCCCGCCGGTGCGGATCGGCCTGGTCCGGGTCGGCGGCACCGGCATGCGCGTGGTCGACGCCAGCCGGCCGTTCTGCGCGGCCGGCGTCGAGCCGCACGATCAGGTCGTGCTGCGCGGGTGTGACCCCAACCAGGGCAACCTCGACTGCCCGCTCGACTACTCGTGTTACGTCCACCCCGACGCCGAGGTGGCGACCGGGAGCTGCCTGCCGACCGACCAGATCGACTTCCTGGCCGGGCCGTGCCGCGACTTCCTGGTGTCGCGCCGGGTCTACAGCGTCGGCGCCGCCGCGGCCGACGAGCTGCCGCTGGTCGAGCGCCCGCGCGTGCTGCGCACCTCGCCGCTGACCGGGTGCACCTCGGCCCAGCAGTGCCAGCAGCTGGCCGACGTCGAGGCCCGCCTGGTGACCTCGGCCCACCCGGTCGACGACGACACCACGGCCGAGCCGCGCATGTGGGCGTGCGAGCAGGAGCCGTCGCGTGGCCCCGGGCCCGACCGCTGCGTGATGCACTGCCAGGCCGACGACGACTGCCTGTCCGGCGACGTGTGTAACGACGCCGGGGTGTGCGTGATGGGACCGGTGCCGCCGCTGCAGTGCGTGACCGGGGCCCAGCGCTACGAGATGCGGGCGAGCGAGGCGTTCGTGGTCATCGGCAGCCGGACCGGCTACCTGCACCCGATCGTCGAGGGCCCGGGTGGCGTGTGCCAGCGCGACCCGGGGGCACACCCGCTCGAGGTCGGGCGCATCCCGCTGACCGCGCCGGCCTGCGCCGGGGACGGCCTGACCGACCTCCTGCCCAACCCGTGCTCGCTGACCGTGCCGCACGCCGAGCGGCAGCCGCGTTACCAGGCCGGGACCTGCACGCTGGCCGATCCGTCCGACGAGCTGGTGGTGCGGTCGGCCTCGGGCATTCGCTTCCGCAACCGCGGCTTCACGCTGACCGTGACCGACCCGACCTACCCCGGCGACGCGACCTGTCGCGGCGATCGCGGCGGCACGCTGGTCGGGGTGCCGACGGTGTTCCCCGGGATGGTGCTGCAGTTCCGCCAGGTCGGCGGGTTCCTGCCGATGGTGCCCGACGACGTCGACACGACCATGCCGGTGCGGGTGGTGCGGGGGCCGCAGGACAGCGTGTGGGTCGTCGACGAGGGCGACTTCCTGTCGTCCGGGGCGGCGGCGTCGACTCGTGGCCGGGTGGTCCGGTTCGAGGGCGCCAACATCACCACCGTCAACACCATCCGCTGAGCGGCCCGACGGGCGCGCGGACGGGCAGGGCCGGGTGAGGCCGGCCGACGTGGCCTCAGCTGCGCAGGCGGGCCAGGGCGGCGTCGTACCAGCGCTTGAGCGCCTCGGCCTTGGCCGACTCGAGCAGCTCGGTCACCGCGGCCAGCTCGTCCTCATCCCCGGCGGGGGCGAAGGCCGAGGCCGGCGTCAGCATGAAGGCGAGGACGTCGCGTGCACTCGCGGGGTCCGGGGTGTAGCCGCTGGTGTACACGGTCTCGACGTCCATGGACCGACCCTCCCACCCGTGATCGGTGGGGGCAATTTTTTTGCTCGGCGCGCCGATCTGCGGGATCGCCCGAGTGGCGCCTGGGCCGCCGGCGCGGCTATCGTCAGGCCGTGGCCGATCGCGACGCGCTGATCGCGGCTCACCTCGAGCTGCCCAAGAAAGCGGCGTCCATGCTGTACCCACGGGTGCGCGACTACGTCGAGTACGACGAGCTGGTCGCGATGGGCAACGCCGGGCTGGCCGAGGCGGCCGGCCGGTATGACCCGAGCCGGGGCGCCAGCTTCTCGACCTTCGCCTGGTACCGGGTGTACGGCGCCATCGTCGACGGCCTGCGCCGCAGCTCGACCCTGCCGCGCCGGACCTGGGCCAAGCTGGTCGCGCTGCGCGCCGCCGGCGAGTACCTCGAGCATCGCGGCGAGCGCGACGCCGGGGCCCGCGCGGCCGGGGCGCCGGCCCAGACCACCGAGGACCAGCTGACCGCGGTGCGCGACGCCATCGCCGCCATCCAGACCGTGTACCTGACCTCGCTCGAGGGCCTGCGCGAGCAGGGCGGCGACCTGCCCGAGGTCGCGCCCGGGGCCGACCAGCAGCTCGATACCGCCCGCCTGTCCAAGCGGGTGCGCGAGGCCATCACCCAGCTGCCCGAGCGCGAGCGCCAGCTCCTCGAGAAGCACTACTTCGAGGGCAAGAACCTGCTCGAGGCCGGCGCCGAGCTCGGCATCTCCAAGTCGTGGGCCAGCCGCATGCACGCCCAGGCCGTCGACCGGTTACGCCAGCTCATCGCGGCGTGAGTTCGAGGGTCAATTTTCGCGTAGCCGTTTCGCGCGAACGACGCTCGTTCCCGACCTGGATTCCACGAATGCTCAAACATGTCCCAGACACAGACGTCCCACCGGATGTGAACTGGGGACTCCCCGATCCGGTGGCGGCACCAAGGAGGCACTCACGTCGGCCAGCCAGTCGTCGGTGAGGTTGGCAATGGGTCACGCAAGTGACGGGTCGGCGGTGGGCGTGTAGTCTCAGACCGGGGTGGTATTGGACCGGGTGGATGAGGCGCCAGCGGCCAGCCAAGGCGAGCAAGCTCACAAGAGGGGTGTGGGCCGCGGCGGAGCTAGGCAAGGTCCGAGTCGTTGCGGCGTCGGTAGAGGCGGCGGATTCGATCGACCAGGCTTGGCGGCCCCGCAGACAGGGCGATGACATCCACCGCGCATGGCGATGGGCCGAGATCGTGCCGGACATGCGTGAGGCGTTCGTGGTTCGAGCCGACCAGGCGCCGATTGCGATCTGGGCAAGCAAGGTCGGTAGCCCGATCGCGCTGGCTGGGCGGAGGTATTACCGGCTTGACTACCTGGAGGTCGACCCGGCCCGAAGGGGTGACGGCCAGACCTCCACGCTGCTCTTGGGGCTGATCGCCAAGCGAGCGGAGGAGCACGGCGCGAGTGGTGTGGTTCTCGCGGCATTCAGCATAGATAGGCTACTCCAAGCCTACGAGTACCTCGGGGCGGAGCGTGGCGCACCTCCTGGTTGGAACCACCCGCCGCAGCTGGTACCCTTGACCTTCAATGCGGCAGCGCTTCATCGCCTGCGCGAGCTGATCGATGACCTCCAAGAAGACCCCCCAGGAGCGCTTCCGTGAGTTTGCCGCGGCCATGCCGGCCCTGCCAACGTCACTGATGGCGACGGCCCATCTGCCGTCCTCACCGGCGGCGCGGCGTGCTGCCCGCTTGATGGTTGGCGACCTCTCGTCCGATGAAGGACGAGTCGCCCGGATCGCGACCAGCCTCGATCGCCTGGTGCAGCTGAACCAACGACAGGCGACGTCCACCGGCAAGCAGCGCCGTGGCTCCAGCAAGTGACGAACTCAGCTCCGTAAGCCTGGCGGCCCAAGCGATCGAGCGCCTCGATCTTGGGGAGCCGGCGAAGCAGGCGCTGCGGGCGATCCTGGCGGAATTGGCTGCCCAGTACCAGCAGAGCTTCGTGCAGATGCTCGAGACGCAGCGGATCCAGGCGTCTGCTCTCGAGCGCTTGCAGACGACGCTGCACCTACTGATCGAGAAGATCGCGCCCGAGATCAGAGATCGCATTCCGGTTGCGATTCGGATCGTCGATGCCGACGCCCGTCCGGACATCGCGAGCACCGTGGTCATCGCGGATCCGATCGCAACCGGGTACACGATGACCCAGGCGAACCTCGCCCAGGCGCTCGGCATCAGTCCGGCCGATGTGTCCGTCTTGGTCCGCGCCTTCAGGCTGACCGAGGACGGGGACTGTGCGGTGACGGTGCGCCGAGGTCCCAAGTCTTCGATCGTGAACTTCCATCCCCGAGCGCTCGACCGTTTTCGCGAGCTGGTCGCCTCGCCTCCCGAGCGGCTGTCCGACGCCGTGAGGAAGTCGCTCGAACGCGCACGCCGCAGGTTGATCACCGGCGCACGGTAGTTTGTGAAGCGCCCCGACGGCGGGTCAGCCTCCCGGCCTCCAGTCAGTGGTCACGTCCAGTGATCACGTCTGATCATGTCGTGACGACCTGTGCGGAGGCGTCTGGCCCGTGATCACGTCGTGACGACCCGTGATCACGTCCCTGATCACGTCTCCCTGATCACGTCGCCTGATCACGTCGTGACGACCTGTGCAGAGGCGCCTCTTCGAGCGGCCGCCTGATCACGTCGTGACGACCTGTGCAGAGGCGCCTCTTCGAGCGGCGGTCGTGCCCAAGCGGGCGAAAGGACGAGGTGAGAGTGTCCGGGAGTGGGCGACAGCCGGACGGGCCGGACGGGATTGTCCGTTGGGCCGGACAGGGTGACCGGTAAGGCGGCGGAAGGAGACGAAAGGTTGACGGCTGGAGCCCGCCTGGCTCGGGCCTGCCTCGGCGCCGGCGCGACCGGAGTGGCGCCGGCGGCCACGGCGTCGACCAGGATCACGGCGGGCGTTCCCGATCACGAGCGCTGCCACGGGAGCGGCCACGATCACGGGGGCGGCCACGGGCACGGGCACGGGCGCAGGCGCAGGCGCGGCCACGGGCGTGGTGGATGGTTCAGCCGCGGCCGGCCTCGACCAGGACGCCCTCGACGAAGCGGGCGTCGACGGTGGCGTCGGTGACGGCGCCGAGGAGGCGCTCGAGGTCGGCCAGCCAGCCGTCGGTGAGGGTGCGCAGGGGGCCGTCGGCCAGGGTCACGCCGGCGCGGATGAGCTGGGCCCGGAGCGTCGCCAGGGCGATGGCGCGGGCGGCGGCGGTGGCGGCGCCACCCGGCACGGCGTCGGCGCGGATGGCGGTGACCTCGGTCGCGGTCAGGGCCTGGCCGCTCCACTCGCCGCCGATGAGGACGCGGGCCAGCGCGGTGCGCAGGTGGTCGTCGAGGCCGGCGCGTGGCTCGGGCAGGGTGGCCATGGCGACGAGGTCGACGCCGAGGCCCTCGGCCAGGGCGATGCGGGCCGCCAGCAGGGTGAGCACCTCGGCGCAGCGGCGCAGGTCCTCGCTGCTCTCGATCGGGCGCAGGCCGGCGCCGGGCGGGCGATCGGCGGCGCGGGCCATGAGCGGGCGGGGCAGGGCCAGCGCCGCGCACAGGTCGCGCCCGGGCTCGCCGGCGGTCTGCGCCCGCGGCAGCAACGCCTTGGCCATCCGCTGCAGGGTGGTGGTGACGGTGTAGCCGACGCGGAACAGCCGGGTCATGGCCACGGTGCGCAGGGCCTGCTCGGCCCGGGCCAGGTCGCCCCGGCTGACGGTCTCGAGGCCGAGCGAAAGCGTGCCGGCCGCGTACGCGCTGGCTCGCTGCACCACCTCGGTCTGGCCGGGGCGGGCGCGCGCCGCCGCCAGCACCTGGTTGATGACCAAGAGGAGCGACGCCTCGAGACGCGAGGTCTCGGCCGGCTCGCCGATGCGGGCCAGGGCCCGGGCCAGGAAGCTGCGCCGGACCAGCTCCTCGATGGCCGGGACCGGGAGGTGGCCATGCTGGTCGGAGTTCAGGTTCGAGTCGCGCGTGTCCTCGCCGATGACCACCTGGTCGGCCGGCAGCGGCCGGAACAGCTCGAGCGCGTGCTCGAAGTCGACGTAGCCGAGGTCGGCCAGCCGGCCGCGCCGCCAGCGCGCCGCGTCCTCCTCGATCTCGGCGCCCAGCTCGGACCGCGCCACCATGATGGTGTTGCGGGCCAGGTGGGCGTCGGCCTTGTACAGCTCGTCGATGAGGTTGCGGATGAGGCGGTAGGTGTCGTCGTCCTCGACCCGGAGCTGAAGCGCGAAGAAGCGGTCGACGGTGATGATCGGACCGACCTCCTCGTCGTCCCACGGCTCCTCGCCGAGGGTGAGGTCGTAGATGCTGCGGCAGTGCCGGGCCAGGAATAGCGCGCGGATCTCGGTGTCGAGGCCGGCCCAGAACTCGCCGACCTTCTCGTAGCCGTGCTCGGCCACCGCGGCCAGCCACGGCTTCATCGCCTCGGCCACGAACACGTCGCCGTCCCAGGCGTCGAGGTCGACGCAGCCCTGCAGCTGGGCCGGCGTCGCCAGCGCGACCAGGTCGGTCGCGTCGTTAAACCCGACCTCGTGCACGAGGTGATGCAGCTCGGGCGGCGACAGCGCGGCGACCGCGGCGGCGGCGTCGTCGGCGGCGAGCAGCGCGTCGATCCGGCGCACGCCGCGGGGTTCGGCCAGGCGGGCCCGGAGGTGGTCGGGCAGGTGCGGGTCGGGGTCGGTCATTCGACGAGCACCGTATGCCTCGCACCCCGGGGGCGCAAGCGGGCGTTGAAGGGTGGCCGGGAGGCGTGGCTGGTGGAGCTGGTGGAACTGGGAGGGCCTGCTGCCGCTGCCGCTGCTGCTGCTGCTGCTGCTGCTGCTGCCGCTGCTGCTGCTGCTGCTGCCGCTGCTGCCGCTGCTGCCGCTGCCGCTGCCGCCGAAGCTGTTGCTGTTGCTGTTGCTGTTGCTGTTGCTGTTGCTGTTGCTGTTGCTGTTGCTGTTGCTGTTGCTGTTGTTGTTGCTGTTGCTGTTGCTGTTGCTGTTGCTGTTGCTGTTGCTGTTGCTGTTGGTGTTGCTGTTGCTGTTGGTGTTGCTGTTGCTGTTGCTGTTGCTGTTGCTGTTGCTGTTGGTGTTGCTGTTGGTGTTGCTGTTGGTGTTGCTGTTGGTGTTGGTG
>JAGPCO010000036.1 GCA_018058095.1 Kofleriaceae bacterium | reverse complement strand
GTTGCTGTTGCTGTTGCTGTTGCTGTTGCTGTTGCTGTTGCTGTTGCTGTTGCTGTTGCTGTTGCTGTTGCTGTTGCTGTTGCTGTTGCTGTTGCTGTTGCTGTTGCTGTTGCTGTTGCTGTTGCTGTTGCTGCCCCGCTCCCCCCGCCTCACCTCACGGCGCGCCGGCCGCGACCGCGTTCCAGCGCTGCACGTTGAGATCCTTGTCGACCTCGACCTTGATCGGCGTCTTGCCGGCGGCGCCGGTGACCTCGCACATCACCATGCCGTCGTCGGGCCGGGGGAGCAGCTCGTCCGGGCCACACGCCACCTTGGCGTCGGCGCCCAGCTTCTCCTGCACCGTCGGCGCCAGGACCGCCTCCAGCTTGCCGCGCCCGAGCAGCACCGGCTCGAGCGCCCACCCGGTCGGCACCAGCTTGTCGTCGAACGTGACCACCACCGTGCTCTTGGTCGCGCCCGAGCTCAACACGCACCGGGCCTGCTTCTTGTCGTCGAGCAGCGTCAGCGCGTCGGCGCCGCAGTCGATCGCGACCTGGGCCTCGAGCTGCTTGCCGAGCTCCTCGGTCAGGGCCGGGCCGAGCTTGCTGGTCACCACCATGGCGCCGGCCTTCCACTTGGTGTCCATGTCGACGCGCTTGCCGTCGATGCCGGTGATGGTCACCTCGAGGTCGTACGACTTGCCGGCGATCTCGATGGCGCACACGAACACGCCGCCCTTCTTGGCCTTGACGTTGCCCGGGCAGGCCACCTTGCTGGCGGTGAGCCCCATCTGCGTGACCTTGTCGCGCAGCGTGTTCTCGAAGCCCTTGGTGTCGACGGTCTTGTCACAGGCCGTGGCGAGGACGGCCGGGACGCTCAGGCACAGCGCGAACAGACGAGCTTGCATGGGCAGACGGTACTACGACCGGCCGGGCGCGTGCGCGCCGGCCGCCGCTCAGCTCTGCCGGTCGGGGCAGATCGTGCGCCACACCACCCGCCACTTGCCGCCGCGCCGGGACAGCACCAGCACGTCGGACCCGCCCTCGGTCAGCAGCTGGTCCTCGCGCGTCCACTGGATCTCGTAGCGGTACGTCGCGATGGCGGTCTCGCCGAACACGTCGACGTGCAGGTCGAGCTCGCGGTAGTCCTGCGTCGTCGTGTTCTCGGCGAACTCGCGATAGGTCTCGACCACCGAGGCCCGCCCGACGACGCGCCCGCGGTTGCCTGGCACGACCAGGACCACGTCGTCGGCGAAGAAGTCGTGCAGCTCGGAGATCCGCTTGCCGCGCCAGGCGGTGCTGATGCCGGCGACGACGTGTCGGATGGCGGCGCTCTCGTCGGGTACATGCATGACTGCCACGCCGGGACGTTAGCAACGTGGTCTGACACTCAATCCGGACAGATCCTCGACGGTGCACCGACGACGAATCAGGCGCCGGCCGGCCCTACATGTAGGTGCGGCCGCCCCGCGGTCGACGCCCGAGCCCGGCTCGTCGAGCTACAGCAGCGGCGCCAGCTGCTCGGCCGCCGGGAACAGGCCGAACACCCCGCCGGTGTGCACGAACACGATGCGCTGGCCGAAGCGGTGGCGGTCGCGCGCCAGCTCGGTGACGACGCCGTGGAACGCCTTGCCGGTGTAGACCGGATCGAGCACCACGCCGTCGCGCCGGCACAGGTCGCGGATGGTGACCAGCTCCTCCGGTCGGCTGCGGGCATAACCGAGGCCGACGTGGCCATCGACCAGCTCGATCGGGCCCGTCGTCGGCACCGCCCAGCGCGCGTGCATGTCGGCGACGATGCGGCCGATGGCCGCCTCGAAGTAGGCGCGGTCGTCGCACACGTTGACCCCGGCCACCCGGACCCCGCCGGCCGCCAGGCCGTGCAGCTCGGCGCCGACGATGAGGCCGGCCCCGGTCCCGCCCGAGCCGCACGCGTACACGATCGTCGTCGACCGCGCCGGCAGCGCCGCCAGGTCGACCGCCAGCTCGGCGGCGCAGCCGACGTAGCCCCACGACCCGAGCGCGTTCGAGCCGCCCTCCGGGATCACGTACGGCCGACCGCCGCCGGCGCGGACCGCCGCGGCCTCGGCCGCCATGAGGGCGGCACGGTCGCTCCAGGCCGGGCGCGAGATCCAGCGCAGCTCGGCCCCGGCCAGCCGGTCGAGCAGGATGTTGCCGGTCGGCGCCGGCGGATGGTCCGGGTCGTCGGTGCGCAGCACCAGGCGTGCGCGCAGCCCGAGCCGAGCCGCGGCCAGCGCGGTGGCGCGGGCGTGGTTGCTCTGCTCGCCGCCGCACGTGATCACCGTGTCGGCGCCCTCGGCCAGCGCCTCGGCCATCAGGTACTCGAGCTTGCGGACCTTGTTGCCGGTCAGCTCGGCCCCGGTCAGGTCGTCACGCTTCATCCACAGCTCGACCCCGAGCGCCTCGCTGGTGCGCGGCAGGTGCTGCAGCGGGGTGCCCAGGCGGGCCAGGTCGACGCGGGCAGGGGGGGGCAGGGGCATGCGCCGAATGTAGCCCGTCGCCCGCAGCTTCTGCGTCGCCGGCCGGGCGCGCGGGCGTGGCAAGAAGCTGGGCCCGGGCGAAGGATCGCGTCACAATACGCGTTGGCCCTCGATGCGCCCGCGTGTCCAGTCCTCCCCGTCCACCGGCCCCGGCCCCGGTCGCCTGCCGCCGGTGGCCCTCGCCGCCGCGCTGATCGGCGCCCTCACCGCCAGCCCGCGCCCGGCCGCGGCGAGCTGGCCGACCCCGGCCGCCGGTGAGTCGGCCAGCGGTGACCCCGAGCTGATCATCACCCTCGACGACGGGCCCAACCCGGCCACGACCGAGAAGATCCTCGACACCCTGGCCGCGCACCACGCCAGCGCCGTGTTCTTCGTGGTCGGCTGGCGCCTGCAGCGCGGCGACCCCGGCCGCATCCGCACCGTGCTGGGGCGCATGCTGCGCGAGGGCCACGTCGTCGCCAACCACTCGGTCAACCACCTCAACCTGTGCGGCATCGCCGAGGACGCGGTCGGCCCGGAGATCGACGACAGCGAGCGCCTCATCCGCGAGGCCATCGCCATGCCGGTGCGCTGGTTCCGCACCCCGTACGGCGCCCACTGCAACCGGCTCGAGGCGCAGCTGGGCGCGCGCAGCCTGGGCCACTTCCACTGGGACATCGATCCGCAGGAGTGGAAGTACGGCAGCGGCAAGGGCGCCGCCGCCTACGTGATCAACCGCCTCAAGCGGCTCGACGGCCGGGCCGTGCTGCTCATGCACGACACCAAGGTCGCCACCGTGATCGCGCTGCCGATGATCCTCGACTGGATCGCCGCCGAGAACGCGGCGCGCCGGGCCCGCGGCGGCCGGCCCATCCGCATCGTCGGCGGGGCCGAGCTGGCGGCCGAGCAGGCCGCGTCGATCATCGAGTTCGGGCGGCTGGCCTGGGCCGACGTCCTCGACCTGCTCGGCAGCGCCAA
Source organism: Kofleriaceae bacterium (assembly GCA_018058095.1). Lineage (GTDB taxonomy): Bacteria > Myxococcota_A > Polyangia > Haliangiales > Haliangiaceae > JABFXX01. The sequence continues at coordinate 53,904 of JAGPCO010000036.1, read as the reverse complement.
GCAGGTCCTGCCGTGACCGCGGGTGTCACGGCATGCGGTAGCGCAGCGTCGGCCAGTCGAAGCCGCGCAGGATGCGGGCGTGGACGCCGTAGTCGCCGGCCCGCACCTCGGCCCGGGTCACGCCGAACACGTCGATGTCGACGTCGTCGTAGCTGACCTCGTTCGACGAGCGCAGCTCGCGCAGCGCCACGCTCGGGATCGTGCCGCCGCGGCTGCCGGCCGGGAACTCGCAGTCGAGGATGGTGTGGCCGGTGAAGCCGACGTCGCGATCCTGGCGGATGCGGATCAGCGTCGGGCTGGCGATCGGGTCCCAGGTCAGGGCCAGGTCGGCGCTGCGGGCGTGGCTGACCGCGGGCGGGAGGTTGTCGAAGTCGCCCCAGCGGCCGGCGCTCGGGTTGCGCAGCACGGCCTGCCCGGCCGGCACGGTCTCGCCGTCCCACGCCATCGTCACCTGGTCGCCCGGATCCCACGGCACGCCGTCGACACGGAAGAACATGCGGAACGGCCCCGGGTCCCACGAGAACTGACCGGAGAAGGCCGGGCTGACGTGGAAGCGGCCCGGCGCGTCGTAGCTGTCGGCGATGGGGTAGGTGCAGCGCTCGACCTGGCAGGTGCCGACCTGCTGGCGCTGGCAGTGGTCGCTCTTGACGAAACCACCCGACACCATCGTGCTGCCGGACTGCCCGTTGCCCACCCAGTACGGCGGCTGCACCAGCAGCTCGAGGTCGCCGCGGTAGCGCGCCGGCGGGGGTGGCGGCGGCGGCGGCGGCGGCTCGGCCTCACACGTCGTGTCCTCCACCGTGTCGTGGTCGGCGCACAGCAGGCCTGCCTCGCCGATGCAGTGCGTGTCGCCGCACGCCAGCACCACGTCGGCGCCTTCGTCGACGACGACGCAGCTGCAGTCGCCGTTGTCGGGTGCGCCCTCGGCGCCGCCACAGGCGGCGAGGGTGGAGGCGGCCAGGGCCGCGGCGAGGGCGCCGCGAGGAAGAGAACCAGCGAGGGACATCATCGTGCGCCACGCCATGGCAAGTCCTGGACCAGCACCAGCCCACCGCAGATCGGTCACCTACCGGCGGGTTCGTGAACGCAGCTTCACGATGTCGTGCCGCAGGCGCACGACCGTCGGCGCGCCGGCGTGACCCTGTGCGCCAGCGCTGGCGCAGCTGGCACACTGGTCGTGGTGGCCGGCGGGGCACCTCGACGCGACCGGCCTCGACCTCCCGGCAGCCCGCCACCGGGCATGCTCGGGCCCCTCGTGGTAGGCTGCGCCAGGCCCTCGCCATGTTTCGGATTCGTCAATCATATCGTGAGGATGTCGATCAGGTTCTGGCCGTGGCCGAGCACCTCGACACCGTCAACCTGCCGGCCGACCGCCGCCACATCGAGGGCATCCTCGAGCGCTCGGCCCGCTCGTTCGCGGCCGAGGTCCCGGTGGTCGAGCGCGAGTTCCTGTTCGTGCTCGAGGATCTGGCGGCGCGCCGGATCATCGGCACCTCGATCATCTACGCCCAGCACGGCACCCGGCGCGCGCCGCACATCTTCTTCCGCGTCGAGAACGACGAGCGCTACTCGTACACGCTCGATCGCTACTTCGTCCATCAGACCCTGCGCATCGGCTACAACTACGAAGGCCCGACGGAGATCGGCGGCCTCATCCTGCTGCCGGAGTACCGCGGCAACCCCGAGGCGCTCGGCCGGCTCCTGTCGTACGTGCGGTTCCTGTTCATCCGCATGCACCGCCCGGTGTTCCGCGATCGCGTGCTGTCCGAGCTGCTGCCACCGCTCGGCGCCGACGGCACCTCGCCGCTGTGGGAGCACCTCGGCCGCCACTTCACCGGCCTGACCTACCAGGAGGCCGACCTGCTGTCGAAGGACAACAAGGAGTTCATCCACGCCCTGTTCCCCGACGAGCCGATCCACACCGAGCTGCTGCCGGCCGACGTGCGGGCCGCCATCGGGCAGGTCGGGCCCGACACCAAGGGCGTCGAGAAGATGCTGCGCCGGATCGGCTTCGACTACGCCGGCCAGATCGACCCGTTCGACGGCGGCCCGCACTTCGTCGCCGCCACCGACAGCATCACCGTGGTGCGCGACGCGCGCGAGGTGATGGTGGCGCCGGCCGACGCCGCCGACGGTGGCCACGCCTGGGCCGTGGTCGCGGTCGAGCGCACCGCCGAGCGGCCTGGCTTCCGCGCCTGCGGGGCCCGGGTCGGCCTGGGCTCCGACCAGGTCTGGCTGCCCAACGAGACCTGCCAGCGCCTGGGCGTGACCCCGGGTGACCGGGTCTGGGTGGCGCCGGGATGAGCGCGCCGACGCGGGCCACGGCCATCGGCGCGCGGGTCGCCTGGCTCGCCGTCGGCGTGCTGGCCGCGCTCGGCGCGCCCGCGTGCCGGGGCGCCAGCGCCGAGCGGAGCGCGCCCCGCACCTCCAGCGCCGAACCGACGGCGACCGCGACGGCACCGGCGCCGGTCGGCGCGGGCGCGGCGACGGCCGACATGCCGGCGCTGCCGCCCGGCTGGGCCCGGCTCGACCGGGTCGCTGCGGCCGGGACGGCCGAAGCCGGGCAGGGCGCCAGCGTCACCGTGCAGGCCTGGGGGGACCGCGCCGCTGGCTGCTACGCCATGCTGGTCAGCAGCGCCGGCACCACCCGCGCCTCGATCGCCGCCGTCGTCGCCGGCCTGCGCGAGGTGGTGGCGTCCGAGCTCGGCGCCGCCGACCTACCCGACCCGACCGCCGGCGCCGGCGCCTACGACGCCACGGTGGCGCTCACCGGCGGCGCCATGACCGGCCAGCTGCGGGTCCGCGCGGCCCGCGCCAGCGACGGCACGCCGCGCCTGGTCGCCCTGGCCTGCGTCGGCAACGAGCGCGAGCCCGCGGCGTGTCAGCAGGCGTGCGGGCCGATCCTGGCCACGGCGCCGGCGCCGGGTACCCCGTCGACGCCGGGCCCGACGCCCACACCCGCGCCCACACCCGCGCCGGTGCCGCGATGAGCACGCGCCGCACCGGAGTGCTGCTCGCGCTCGGCCTGGCCGCCGGCACCGGCCGCGCCGTCGCCCAGGATCTCGATCCGGCGCCGCCGCCGTCGGCCAACCAGACCGACCCGCAGCCGCCGGCGCTGCCGATCGACGTGCCGGCCGGCCTGACCGCGGCCAGCGCCGACCTCAGCCGCCTGGTCCTGGCCTCGCAGCTGCGCGCCGAGCACTTCGCCGGCGCCGCCACCTTCGTGTCGCTGCGTGGCTTCGTCGAAGCTGGCCGCCCGGCCGGGGCCGGTGACCTCGTCGTCTACGTGACGCAGCTGCGCACCGCGCGGCCGCCGCTCGACATCGACGTGGCGCTGCGGGCCGAGCTCGACAGCCTGCAGGCCCGCCCGCGCCTGGCCGAGCTGACCGCGGGTGGCGCGCCGACCCAGCCGGTGCGGGCCGAGACCGGACCCGCCGCCGACACCGCCAACCTTGTCACCAGCACGGTGGTGTGGCGCGACAGCCTCGAGGGCCTCACCAGCCACGCCCGGGGCTTGTTCGCCGTCACCGCGACCGGGCTGGCCGCCGATCTGGTCGAGTGCCACGCCCGGACCGAGTCGGCGGTGGCGCGCTGCGCCGAGGTGCTGGCCAGCCTGCGCAGCACGGTCGCGGCGGCCGAGCGCCTGCCGCTCACGGTGCCGATCGCGTCGGCCACGGCGCCGCCGCCGGTGACGACCGAGCGACCGCCCGGCCCGGGCCGCGAGCCGGCCCGGTTGTCCGACGGCGCGCACCTCACCCTGCCGCCCACCCGCGTCCCGCCGGCGCCGGCGCGCCGCTCCACCGGCCCGAGCCGGCACGTGTGGGTGCTGGGTGGCCTGCTCCTGCTCCTGGCCGCGTTCCTGTGGAACCGCGGCCGGCGCGCCGAGCTCGACAAGCGCAGCGCCGACGAGGCGTCGCCGCCGCCGTCGTCACCTCCGCCCACCGATCCGCCCGAGCCGTCTCCGCCCGATGAAGGAGCCCCATGAGCGACGCCCCGGACCCGCCCGCCGCCGGCCTGGCCGAACCCGTGCTGATCGTTGATGACGAGAAGAACATTCGCCGAACCCTGCGCATGATCCTCGAGGGCGAGGGTTACCCGGTGCACGAGGCGGCCTCGATCGGCGAGGCCGAGCAGGTGCTGGCGGCCCACCCGGTCGACGTCATGCTGCTCGACGTCAAGCTGGGCGAGGACAACGGCCTCGACCTGCTGCGCCGGATCAAGACCCGCAGCGACGACGCCGTCGCGGCCCAGCAGTCCGAGATCCCGGTCGTGATGATCTCCGGCCACGCCACCATCGAGGACGCGGTCGCCTCGACCCGCCTGGGCGCGTTCGACTTCATGGAGAAGCCGCTCGACCGCAGCCGGGTCATCGTCACCGTGCGCAACGCGCTCGAGCGCCGTCGCATGTGGCGCGAGGTCCACAACCTGCGCCGCGCCGTCGACGCCCGCTGGGAGCTGCTCGGCACCACCCCGGTCATGCAGGAGCTGCGCCGGCAGATCGCCAAGGTGGCGCCGACCCGCAGCCGCGTGCTCATCACCGGCGAGAGCGGCACCGGCAAGGAGCTCATCGCCCGCGCCATCCACCGCAACAGCGCCGTCGCCAGCGGGCCGTTCGTCAAGGTCAACTGCGCCGCCATCCCGCCCGAGCTGATCGAGAGCGAGCTGTTCGGGCACGAGCGCGGCGCCTTCACCGGCGCGGTCGCCAAGAAGCGCGGCCTGTTCGAGGTCGCCGACGGCGGCACCATCTTCCTCGACGAGATCGGCGACATGGCGCTGTCGGCCCAGGCCAAGGTGCTGCGCGTGCTGCAGACCGGCGAGTTCACCCGGGTCGGCGGCGAGAAGAGCCTGCGCACCGACAGCCGGGTGGTGGCCGCGACCAACCGCGACCTCGAGGAGATGGTGCGGGCCGGCAGCTTCCGCGAGGACCTGTTCTTCCGCCTCAACGTCGTGCCCGTCCACTCGCCTAGCCTGCGCGAGCGCACCGGCGACGTGCCCATGCTGCTCGAGTCGTTCGTGCGCGAGTGCTGCGACGAGAACGGCTTCGCCCACAAGCCGATCGACGACGAGGTGTTCCGCCGCCTCGAGCAGTGCGACTGGCCCGGCAACGTGCGCGAGCTGCGCAACGTGGCCGAGCGCCTGGTCATCATGAGCGACGACGTCATCCGCGAGAAGGACCTGCCGCCGTACCTGGGCGGGCCGCGCCCGCCGGGCGGCCGCAGCACCGGGCCGGTCACCGCCATCGACCTCGGCAAGTACGCCGGCAAGAGCCTGCGCGAGTTTCGCGAGGAGGCCGAGACCGAGTTCATCCGCCTCAAGCTGGCCGAGTACGACTGGAACATCTCGCGCACCGCGCAGGCCCTCGGCATCGAGCGGACCAACCTGCACAAGAAGCTGCGCGCGCTCGGCATCCACCGCGGCGAGGGTGGCCCCGGCGACCTCGGCTGATGCGCCGCGCCGCGCGACCCGCCCGCCGGGCCCCGGGCGGCCTGGGCCTGGCCGCGCTGCTGGCGGCCAGCCTGGTCGGGGCGCCCGGGCCGGCCCGCGCCGACGCCGCCGCGCCAGGCTCGGTCGACGCGGCCCCCGGCGCGCTCCCCGCCGCCCCGGGCGCGACCGATGACGGCGCCGAGCTCGACCGCCTGACCCGGCTGCAGGCGACCGATCCAGCAGCGGCGGTGGTCGGCTGGGTCGGGCTGGCCGATCGCACCGGCGATCCGGCCGTGGCCGCGTTCGCGCTGTTCCGGGCCGCGCGCGCGGCCGAGCAACAGCTGGCCGACCTGCCGCGCGCCCGCGTGCTGTACCGGCGGCTGCGCGACGAGCACGCGACCAGCAACGAGGCGCCGGCCGCGGCGTCGGCCTTGCTCCGCATCGGCGACGGCGCCCACGCCACCCCGACCCGCGACGCGCTGGCCCGGCTGCGCGCGACCTACGCCGCCGAGCGTTCGCTCGCCGTCCTCGCCGCCGGCGAGGCGCTGGCCGCCGGGGACGAGGTCGACGCGGCCCAGGCCGGGCTGTGGCTGGCCGACACCTACCGCGACCTCGGTCGGTGTGGCCTGGCCACGCCGCGTTACGACGACGTGGCCCGCCGCTTCGCCGGCACGGCCGAGGCCACCGACGCCATCCGCGGCGCCGCCGAGTGTGCGCTGCGCCTGCGCCAGTGGGGCCGGGCCCGGGCGCTGGCGGCGCAGCTCCCGGCCGGAGACGCGCGTGAGCGCACCCTGCGCGAGTCCCTGCTGCAGCGCATCGGCGCGGCGCAGACCCGCTCGCACGGGGCCGTGGCCGCGTGGGTCGCGGTGATCGTGGCTGGCCTGGCCCTGCTCGGCTCGGTCGCCCACGCCGTCGTCGTCAGCCGGCGCGGGCTGCGCGCGCTGGCGCCGCCGTTCGAGGTGCTGTTCGCGGCCCCGGTGCTGGCGGTCCTCGTCGGCGCGGCCTACACCGGCCACGTCGACGTCTGGCCCGCGGTCCAGCTCATCGCCGGCGGCGGCCTGGCCGTGGCCTGGCTGTCGGGCGCCGGCCTCGACGCCGTGCGCGCGGCCGGCCGGCCGGTCCGCCGCCGCGCCGCCCTCCATGTTGCGCTGGCCGTGCTCATCATCCTCGGCCTGGTGTTCCTCGCCATCGACCGCGACGCCCTGTACGACCAGGTCGCGGAGACCGTGCGGTTTGGCCCGGAGCTGTGACTACTTGAACAGGCGGGTCGGGACCGAGCCACGCAGGCCCCGCACGCTCTGCTCGCTGACCTTGACGACCTTGTCGCCGGCCAGCTGGTAGCGGCGCACGGTGTGGATGACGTAGCGCGGGTGCGGGTCGTCGGCCTCGAGCCACTGGTACAGCACGCGGGCCCGGGCCAGCACGTGGGTGTCCTCGGTGGTGCGGCCGCCGGGCAGGCGCCAGGCCAGGCCGGAGTACTTGGCCAGCAGCTCGAGCCGCTCGCCGCGGGCGCCGGCGGCGCGGAACGGGGCCCGGTAGCTCTCCTCCACGGCGGCGCGCTGCTCGCCGCTGGCCTTGCGATAGCTGGCCACGTTGGCCTCGAGCCAGCCGCAGGTGTCAGCCTCGGCCTGCGCCAGCGTCAGGTGGTGGGTCAGCTTCTGCGTCGTCGGGATGCCGGCGGCGCGGGCGCGCGCCACCTCGGCCCGGCACGTCGCCGGCAGCTCGGCCAGCGCCGCCAGCGCCTCGGGCGCCCACTCGCCGGGCGCGACCTGGCGCAGGGTGTCGACCCGCGACGCGATCGGGGCCAGGGTGTCGATGGCGCGCCGCCACGCCGACAGCGCCGGCACCGCGGCGGCGAGGGCGTCGCACACCCGGCCGGCGTGATCGACGCGCAGATGACGCGTGCCGCCCGGAAGCAGCGTGAAGTTGTAGGCGTCGAGCATGGTGTCGGCCGGAAGCTCGGCCTTGGCCTCGGCGGCCAGGGTCCGGCACGCCGCCACGTCGGGCATCCGGCCGATGCGGTCGGGGTCGTTGCCGCTCAGGATCTCGAGGTCGCCGGCGTGGCTGCCGAGCTCGAACCCATACGAGCTGGCCGGCTTGGCGGCGGCGGCGGTGGTGGTGCCGGCCAGGATGGCGACGGCGGCGAGGGTGGACAGGGACAGGCTGGATGAGATGGACATGACGACCTCCGGTGGCCGCCGGTGTCGACCACGGCGGCGCCCGGTTGCGCGCGGCCTGGGCCTCGCCCGCAAGTGCTCGAACTCGCGCAGGGATCTGGCACGCGAACCCTTTTGCCCGGAGCTGGCTCTCACCGGTAAAGGAGCTGCCGATGCCGACCATCTCGCTGACCGAGGCCAACTTCGAGCACACCGTGGACAAGGGGATCGTGCTCATCGACTTCTGGGCCGCCTGGTGCGGGCCGTGCCGGGCCTTCGCGCCGGTGTTCGAGGCCGCCGCGACCCGCCACCCGGGAGTCACCTTCGGCAAGGTCGACACCGAGGCTCAGCCCGGCCTGGCCGGGGCGTTCGAGGTGCAGGCCATCCCGACTCTCGTCGTGATGCGCGACGGCGTCGTCCTGCTGTCCCGCGCCGGGGCCCTGCCGGCCAAGGCCCTCGACGACATCATCGCCCAGGCCCAGGCCCTCGACATGGCCGCGGTGCGAGCCAAGCTCGCGGCGGCCGACGCCGGCCGCTCGGCCGCCGCGGCGCGCTGAGCGCCGAATCGACGCTGTCTGATGCCCACTCTCTAGCTCTCCACCTAACACGCTGTTCACTCATCTGGAGGTCCCATGCGTACCCTCACCCTGGCGTCGGTCCTGTTCAGCCTGACCCTGGCCGCCTGCGCCGACGATCCCGCCGGTCCGGCCGCCGTCGATGCCGGTGGTGGCGCGTCGGTCGACGCCCCCGGCGGGCTGTCGGACCAGGCCCGGCTGGATCTCCTGTTCACCCGCGAGGAGGAGAAGCTGGCGCGTGACGTGTACGACGCCCTCGACGGCAACGGCCAGCCCTTCATCAACATCCAGGCCAGCGAGCAGCGCCACTTCGACGCCATCGGCGCCCTCTTGACGCAGTACGGCCTGCCCGATCCGGCGGCGGGCATGGGCCCCGGTCAGTTCACCGACCCGGTGCTGCAGGGCCTGTACACCGAGCTAGTCGCCCGGGGCGCTCCGGCGCGCGTCGACGCGCTCGCGGTCGGCTGCGCCATCGAGGAGCTCGACCTGCGTGACCTGGCGCTGGCGTCCGAGGTCACCGACGCCGCCGTCGCCGCGCGAGCAGGGCGGCGACTGAGGTCACCCGGTCGAGGCGCGATCCAGCCCGTGCCCGGCGACCAGCGCGGCCGGCAGGGCGGCGCGGACGGCGAGGCGGGCTCGGTGCAGCCGGCTCTTGACCGCCTCGACGGTGAGGCCGAGCGCGACCCCGACCTCGGGCGCGCTCAGCCCCTCGACGTCGCGCAGCACCAGCACGTCGCGCGCGCCGGGCTCGAGCTGGTCGATGGCCCGCTGCACCAGGTGGTCGAGCTCGCGCCGGGCCAGCGCCACGTCGGCGCGCGGGGCCGGGTCGACCAGGTGGTCGCGCACCGCGGCGTCGTCGAGCGTCGGCCCCGGCGCTGGCGGGGCGAACACGCTGCGCCGGCGTAGCCGGCTGCACTGGCTGCGGGTGATCGCGTACAGCCAGGTCGACAGCGCGGCCTGGCCGCGGAACTCGCCGAGGCCACGCGCCGCCGCCAGCATGGTCTCCTGCGCCACGTCGCGCGCGTCCTCGCCGTGGCCGCAGCGGCGACGGGCGAAGCGATGGATGGTCGACGCGTGCCGCGCCAGCATGGCCGACACGTCCGCGGGCGGGGCTGAGGCTGGCGTGGGCACGGTCACCACGCCGACATCGGCCCGAGGTCGATGACCTCGAGGCCACGGGCCCGCAGGGTGGCGCTGGCGCTGGCCGAGCGGCGGCCGCTGCGGCAGTACACCACCAGCGGGCGGTCGGTCGGCACCTCGTCGATCCGCGCCGCGACCTGATCGACCGGGAGGTTGCGGGCGCCGGGCAGGTGGCCGGCCGCGAACTCCTCGGCCGAGCGCACGTCGAGCAGGAGCGCGCCGGCCGCGACCGCGGCCCGGGCGGCCTGGCGCGGGGACGGCGCCTTGTCGGCGCTAGCCGACGCGTCGGCCTCACTGCTGCCGCAGGCCGCGAGCGGCGCGGCCAGGGCCAGGGTACTGGCCAGGAGCCAGAAGGGACGGATTTGGCAGCGCATGTCGGAGAGGAGAGCAACCACCGGGCCAGCCCGCGAGGCCTCGGGTGCGTGGCCCGACGACCTGGCCCGGCGCCGGTGAAACAAGGTGAAGCAGTCGGTCACCGGGGCGGCGCCTCGCCCTGCTGCAGCGCCGCCGGGGTGCCCAGCCCAGGGCCGGTCTGGGGGAGTGCGTGGTTGGCCCGGTTGCTGCTCCAGCTCGGGCCATGACGACCGGACCCGGTTCGACCACCGCTCCGCGCTCAGCGCGCTGGCGCCCCGTGGCCGGGGCGCTGGTCGGCGCCGGCGCCGGCTACGCCTACTACGCGCTGGTCGGATGCAGCAGCGGCTGCTGGTACCAGTCGAGCCCGCTGGCGATGCCGGTGATCGGTGCCGTGCTGGGTGTGCTCGCGGTCGGGCGCTGACCCTCCGCGTGGCCCGGCCGGTCACGGGGACGCTGGCCCCGGGCGACGGGGCCGGGCATAGTCGGCCGGTGAAGGCACGCCGCGGCAGGATCCTCGCCGTCAAGTGGGGCATGAACCCCAACTCGTCGAGCCTGGGCGTCGACGTGACCTTCCTGCTGCTGGGCGCGACCGCCGTCGCCCTGGCCACCCCGGTGATCGGCGCGCTGCTGCGGGCGCGCCGGCCTCGCCTCGACCCGGCGCCGGCGGCCACCGCGCCGCGCGACCCGCGCGCATGATCGGCGCGGTCCGCCGCTGGCTCGACCGCGCGCGGCCCCGCCAGGCCCGGCTCGAGGGCTTCGGCGCCATCGTCCAGCTCACCACGCCGCGCGCGCTGGTGTTCGTCGATCGCGAGTACGCGCGAGGCCTGCTCGGCGTCGACGACGAGACGCGCTGGTCGGGGCCGGAGCCGGCCCTGGGCCAGCAGGTCCTGACCGCGCCGCTCGAGGCCCACCTGCAGCTGACCAACAAGTGCGGCGCCGGCTGCGCTGGCTGCTACACCGGCGCGTCGCCGGCCGGGGCGCCGCGCGAGTGGGGCCTGCGCGAGTGGATGGCGGCCATCGACGACCTGGCCGACGCCGGGGTGTTCCACGTCGCGCTCGGTGGCGGCGAGAGCGCGACCCTGCCGTGGCTGGGAGACCTGGCCCGGCACGCCCGCGTGCGTGGCCTGGTGCCCAACCTCACCACCAGCGGCCTCGACGGGCTCGACCGGCTCCTGCCGATCGCCGAGCTGTTCGGCCAGATCAACGTGTCGATCGACGGGCTCGGCGCCACCTACGCCGCGGTGCGCGGCTTCGACGGGTTCGCCCGGGCCGATCACGCGGTGCGGGCCCTGCGCGCGGTCAAGCGCGAGGTCGGCATCAACGTGGTGGTGACCCGGCACAACGTCGACCAGCTCGACGACCTGTTCGCGTACGCGCGCCGGCGTCGCCTGGTCGAGGTCGAGCTGCTGCGCTTCAAGCCGGCCGGGCGTGGCGCCGGCGCCTACGCCGGGCAGCGCTGCACCGACGCCCAGCACCGCGCGTTCCTGCCGGCGGTGCTGGCGGCGGCGCGTCGGCACCGGGTCCGGGTCAAGGTCGATTGCTCGTACACGCCGATGCTGGCCCACCACGGCGTCGACCGCGCCCTCTTGGCGTCGCTGGCGGTGTACGGCTGCACCGGCGGCGACTTCCTCGTCGGCGCCAAGGCCGGCGGGCAGCTCACCGCGTGCAGCTTCGCCGCCCCGCCGCCGGCCGGCGCCGATGGCGCGCGCCCGCGCGCCGATGCGCTGACGACCTACTGGCGCGAGCCGGGCGCGTTCGGCGCGTTCCGGACCTGGCGCGACGCGGCCGAGCCGTGCCGCAGCTGCGCCTACCTGACGCTGTGCCGAGGCGGCTGCCGGGTGGTGTCGGCCCACGTCGCCGGCGACGACCGCGCGCCCGACCCGGAGTGCCCGCGCGTGGTCGACCATCAGCGCTCGTCGGTGACGAGCCAGGCCGGCACCGGGGCATCACCGCGGCGGCACCACCTGCCCGTGGTATAAGGCGGGCGCCCATGAAGACCGTCTTCATCATCAGCGACTCGACCGGCGAGACCGCCGAGCGCATGGTCCGCGCCGCCACCCTGCAGTTCTCGGTGCCGGTCCAGGTCCGCACCTACTCGCGCGTCCGGCTCGAGAGCGAGTGCGAGCAGATCATCGAGAAGGCGGTCGAGGTCCGGGCCCTGGTGGTGTTCACCGTGGTCAACCCCGAGGCGCGCGAGCTCTTGACCAAGCTGGTCGAGCGCCACGGCGTCGACGCGGTCGACCTGATGGGCGCGCTCATCGCCAAGCTGGGCGGCTTCCTCGGCTCGGCCCCGGCCGGCGTGCCCGGCCTCTTGCACACCATCGGCGAGGACTACTTCCGCCGCATCGAGGCGGTCGAGTTCGCGGTCAAGAACGATGACGGCGCCGAGCCGCGTAACCTGCCCAAGGCCGACCTGGTGCTGGTCGGCATCTCGCGCACGTCGAAGACGCCGCTGTCGACCTACCTGGCCCAGCGTGGCCTCAAGGTCGCCAACGTGCCGCTGGTGCTCGGGGTCGACCCGCCCGAGGAGCTGTCCAAGGTCGACGACCGCCGCGTGTTCGGCCTGGTCGTCAACCCCGACACCCTGATGCGCATCCGCCAGAACCGCCTGTCGCACCTCGGCATGCCGGCCGACGCCAGCTACGGCCAGCGCGGCCACATCGAGACCGAGATCGGCTACTCGCGCGAGATCTTCCGCAAGCACCCCAACTGGCCGGTCATCGACGTCACCAACCGCGCCATCGAGGAGACCGCGGCCGACATCCTGCGTATCTACCAGGAGCGGGTGCTCGGCTAGCCTGCTAGCCCCGGCTGGCGCGCTGCAGGAACGCGAAGTAGCGCTCGGGCAGGTCGTCGAAGACCAGCTCGGCACCACACGGGCAGGTGAAGGTCGGCGGCTCGAGAGCAGAGGCGAGGATGGTCGCCGTCTGCAGCAGCTTCTCCTCCTGCCGGTCGCACGCGTCGCAGTGGTACGGCGCGAAGAACGAGGTGATCGTGCCGCGCCCGGTCACGTCCTCGATCAGCGAGGCCTGCAGGACGAACGGGACCGAGCAGGCGTGGAACTCGTAGCCCTGCACCGGCGCGGCGCGCAGGAACTGGCACCACGACCGCACCCCGATCGAGTTCATGTAGGTGACCTGCGCCATGTCGAAGTCGACCCGGCCGACCATCGACGTCAGGAGCGCGTCGAACCGCGTCGCCTCGGTGAAGTCGCCCTTGAGCACGACCCGGGTCCGGTCGCTGTCCTTGACGATCTCCCACTGCGTCAGCCGGGCCAGCAGCTCGCGGCTGCGATCGTCGAGGCTCTCGAACGCGGCGCCGACCACCGTGCCGGCGTCATGAGCCTGGGCCCACACCACGCGGGCCCGGATGGCGACCGGCTGGCCGGGCCCGCCGAGGTCGGCGCCCAGCTGCGGCACGATGGTCACGGTCAAGGCCTGGCCCTCGCTGACGGGCCCGTTCACGATCAGGCGCGCGCCGTCGACCGACAGGTTGCTGACCCGGGCCGAGGTCGACTGGCCGTCGAGGTCGACGGCGATGTCGTAGCGCTCGGCCCCGCGCCGCGGCGCGCCGAGCTGGATGGCGACGACGTCGAACAGCTCGTCGGCGGTCATCGGCGCGACCAGGACCTCGTCGCAGCCGCACTCGGCGACCCGCCGCATCTGATCCCCGACCAGGCGCTTGCCGGTCACCAGCACGACCCGGGTCGCCGGTCGGGTCGACTTGAAGGTGCGCGCGACGTCGTAGCCGGACGGGCCGATCAGCTCGGCGTCGAGGACGGCGACCGCGAACTCACCGGTGCGGGCGTGGCCGAGGGCCTCGTCCCCGGACGCGGCCACCACCAGCTCGAGATCGAGCCGGCGAAACGGGGCCGACGCGAAGTGGCGCAGCAGCTCGCTGTTGTTGCTGACCAGGACGCGGGGCACCAGCGCCAGCTTACCACGTGCCGTCGGTGGCGCCGCCACCGCACGAGCCCGGGCCGTGCCAGTGCGGACGCGCACGGCGTGCGCGCCGGCGCACGAGCGGTCACAGCGCGGCGATGAGGATGACGACCAGCAGGATGAGGAGCACCAGGCCGCCGCCCCACACCGCGCCGCCGCGGGCGAGGGAGCCACGGTCGTAGGCGGCGCGCTCGGCGGTGAGCTTGTCGACCTCGGTCGTGCGCGCGCCGATCGCGCCGCGCAGGCGGTCGACCCGCTCGTACAGCTCGGCGAACTCCGGCTTGTCGACCCGGTTGAGGTTGACCAGGGTGCCCAGCGTCACCATGCGCCGCACGATCTCGCCCTCGGCCAGGGCGATCTCCTTGGCCTTGCGCTTCTGCTCGGCCTCGAGCTCGGCCAGGCGGTGGCCGTGGCCCTCGCGCGCGTCGCTCAGGCTGCGCCGCGCCGTCTCCAGATCGGCGCGGGCCAGGTCGACGCTGGCCTGGGCGTCGGCGATGGGCTTGTCCTGCGCCGCCAGCTTGCGGTCGAGCTCCTGCCGCTCGGGCTCGAGCGCGGCGGCCTCCTTGCGGTGGGCCTCGGCCGCCTGGCGCAGCTCGGTCCGGGTCTGCCCCATCTCGGCCGCGCCGGCCTGGCCGTCGCGATCCTCGGCCGCCTTGAGGTAGGCCCGCTGCCGGCGCTCGAGCTCCTTGCGCTGATCGCGCAGGCCACGCCGCTGCGCCTCGAGGTGCGACAGCGCGTCCTGGGCCTCGGTCAGGGCGCGCTCGGCCTCGCCGACCTTGCTGGTGCGCCCGCTCTCGAGCTCGGAGAACTTGACGTTCTCGTCGCCGCGCCGGGTCTCGACCTCCGACCGCTCCTGCTCGAGCTGGATCCGGCGCTGCTCGGCCGCGCTGATCGCCGCGTTCTCGGCGGTGAAGACCCGCCCCTCGACGCCGATGGCGCGGGCCGCGCGCCCGAGCGCCCCGAGCACGTGGTCGAGCGCGGCCGTGTCTTGCTTGATCTCCTCGGTCAGGGCGCGGATGGCCCCGCGCCGCTGCCAGCTGGCGCGGACGAAGCGGACCGCGTAGCGGGCGGCCCCGAGCAGGCCCGGCTCCGGCACCTCGGGGATGGCCGCGACCCGCGGCGGCACGAACGGGCGGTCGCCCATGCCGTCGGCGCGGAACACCCGGGTCGGTGGCGGATCGAGGCGCGTGTGCTGGCCGTCGTCGGCCGGGCCGGCGCTCGTCGGCGTGGGGGCGGGGCTGGGTGGGCTCGTCGTGGCCGCCGGGCTCGGCGCGTGGGTGGACGGCGGTGGCGTCGGTGGTGGCGTTGGCGAGCGGGTCGGCAGCGGCGGCGGCGAGGTCGGGGAGGCCCGCCGGCCCGGGCCGGGCGCGGCCACGGCCGGCGCCGGCGCCGGCGCCGGCGCCGGCGCGTCGGTCCAGTCGGCGTCGACGCTGGTGTCGGTGCTGCGCCGCGCCTGCTCACCTTCGCCGCGGCTGGTCGGCGCCGGCGCCTCGCGCCGCGCCAGCGCTGGGGCCGGCCGCAGGGCGGCGCGCAGGGCCTGCTGCGACTCGCCGGCCGCGCCATCCGGGCTCGGCTCGGCGGCGGTCGTCGTCGTCGCCGGCGGCGGGCTGGTGGAGCGGGCCGGGCGCGCCGGCTCGGCGGCGGGCGGCGGCGGGCTGATGGAGCGAGCCGGGCGCGCCGGCTCGGCGCCAGGCGGCGGCGGGTTGCTCGGCGGCGGGATGTTCCAGACCGGCGGGACACCGGGGCCCGGGGGGGGCTGGGTGACCTGGGTGATCTGGGTGACCGGCCGGCCAGGTGACGTCGGCGGCCGCAGGCGGCGCTGCGGCACGGGCGGTAACCGGCGCGCGCAGGCCGCGCAGTGCGAGGCCTCGGGCGGGTTCTCGGCGCTGCAGAACGGGCAGAACCTCACGGCGCCCCCGCGGCCGCGTGCACCACCGCGCCGGCGACGATCGTGTAGCGGATGCCGGTCGCGAGCAGGCTGGCGTCGGCCGCCAGCGGGCGATCGTACACCGTCAGGTCGGCGTCGAGGCCGACCGCGATGCGGCCGCGCCGGGCCTCGGCGAAGCCGGCGTAGGCCGGGCCGGCGGTGAAGGCGGTCAGCGCCTCGCCGAGTGACAGCAGCTCGCCGGCGCGCCAGCCGCCGACCGGCTGGCCGGCGTGGTCCTGCCGGGTCACCGCCGCGTACACGCCCCACAGCGGCGCGACCCCCTCGACCGGGAAGTCGGAGCCGGCGACCAGCACCGCCCCGCTCGACAGCACTTGGCGCCAGGCGTAGGCGCCGGCGATCCGCGTCGGTCCGAGCCGCTGCTCGGCCCACGGCATGTCGCTGGTGGCGTGGGTCGGCTGCATCGAGGCGATGACCCCGAGCTGGTGCAGGCGCGGCAGGTCGTCGGGGTGCACCACCTGCAGGTGCTCGATGCGCAGGCGGCGATCCCCGGGGTTGACCGCCAGCGCCGCTGCGAAGGCCTCGAGGGTGGCGCGGTTCCCGGCATCACCGATGGCGTGCACCGCGACCTGCCATCCGCCGGCGACGGCGTCGATGGTGGCCCGGCGCAGCGCCGCCGGCGCCGTCACCCACAGGCCGCGCTGGCCGGGCCGGTCGGTGTAGTCGTCGAGCAGGCGGGCCCCGCGCGAGCCGAGCGCGCCGTCGGCGAAGTACTTCACGCCGGCCAGGGCGAAGCGGGCCCCGGCCGGCGGCGGCGGGGTCGCGCGCAGCGCCGCGCTGGTGGCCGGATCGCCCTCGAGGTACGCGTACACGCGCAGCGGCAGCCGACCGGCGGCGTCGAGCGCCTGGTACGCCGCCACCGTGTCGGCGTCGATTCCCATCTCGTGGACCCCGGTCAGGCCGACCGCGATCGCCGCCGCCGCCGCGCGCTCGATCCGCGCGGTCCGCTCGGCCGCGGTCGGCGCCGGCATGGCGCGGTCGACCAGGTTCATCGCGTTGTCGATCAAGACGCCGGTCGGCTCACCGGCGGCGTCGCGCACGATCTCACCGCCCTCGGGGCTGGCCGTGGCGCGGTCGATGCCGGCCCGGCGCAGCGCCTCGGTCGAGACCCAGGCGGCGTGGCCGTCGATGCGGCGCAGCACGATGGGCGCGCCGGGAGCGGCGGCGTCGAGCAGGCGGCGGTGCGGGAACTCCTGACCCGGCCACTTGTTCTGGTCCCAGCCCCGGCCGCGGATCCAGCTGCCCGGGGCGGCACGCGCGGCCGCGCCGGCCCGGGCTGCGGCGTCGGCCGCCGACAGCTCGCGCACCGACACGTAGTCGAGGTCGGCGCCAAGGCCGTACAGGTGGCAGTGGCCGTCGACCAGGCCCGGCGTCACGGTCTGCCCGTCCAGCACCAGGCGGCGCGTCGTCGGTCCGGCCAGCGCCAGCACCTCGGCGTCGGTGCCGACGGCGACGATCGCCCCGGCCCGCACCGCCAGCGCGGTCGCGTGCGGGCGGGCCGGGTCCAGGGTGACCACGTCGCCACCGACGACGATCAGGTCGGCGGCGGCCTGGGCCTGGGTCGCGACCCGGCCCGGGCCCGGCGCGCGCGCGCCGCCACAGCCGGCCAGGGCCATCACCAGCACGCCGGCCAGGCCCGCGCGCCGCGTCGGCTCAGTCGGTGAGGCCGATCGCGATGTACATCTCGAGGTCACCGCGCTCGACACCATACCCAAAATCGAGGCCGAGGAGGGGCAGCACGACCTGTCGTAGATACAGGCGCGTGCCCAGGCCGACCGAGTTCTTCAGCGGCGCCAGGCCGTGGTTGGTCGCGTTGGGCAGGTAGTCGCGCACGCCGTCGGTGGCCCGGGTGAAGGTCGTGTAGCTGCTGTCCCAGAACGCCAGGGCGCGCAGGCCCAGGCCCGACACGGTGAAGACCGGGACCGAGTACTCGACGTTGGCCGTGGCCTGCAGGTTGCCGCGGAACTGGGCGTTCTTCCAGCCGCGCATGGCGGTGCCGCCGGCGGTGAACTCCTGCTGGAACGGCAGGCGCCGGCCGTAGCCGAGCGAGGCCTTGGCCACCAGGTTGTGCCGCTCGAGGAACTTGCGGGCGCGCCCGGCCCGGACCGTGCCGTACCAGTAGTCGAAGTCCGACCCGAGCGCGGGCAGGGCGTGCTCGAAGCTGGCCTTGTAGCGGTCTCCCGTCGAGATGCCGTACCAGTTGGCGCGGTCGTCGTAGGTCAGCGACAGCTCGGTCGACACGTCCCAGCCCTCGGCGCCGGGCACCGGCACCGCGGTCGACCCGGGGTCGCCGGTGACGTCGGCGATGGTGGCCCCGTCGTTGAGCTCGACCTTGCCGTACGAGACCCAGGCGCCGCGCAGGCGGCCGTCCAGGCTGAGCTTCCACAGGTCGACGCCGAGGCGGGCCCCGGTGTTGAGGTAGTTGAGGCGCGAGGTGCGGACCGGGCGCGGGTCGAACTTGTACGCCGTCGGCACCGCGTACTCGAACACTCGGCCCGACTTGAGGTAGAGGTCGTATTGCCAGTGGAAGCGCGAGCCGGCGATGGCCGGGTCGACGTAGGCGCCGACGAAGAACGAGTCGCCGGTCGCGACCTGGCCGTACAGGAGCAGCTTCTCGTTCTCGCCGAACAGGTTGTTCTCGCCGAAGCCGACGCCGCCGCCCTTGTTGGTCGGCTGCCAGTAGAACGCGGGCGCCACCACCCACGAGTGCTTGTCGCGCGCGACGATGTGGACCTGCACGCCGCCGTCGACCGGCGCGGTGAAGACCTCGACGTCCTTGAACAGGCCCGACGACACCAGGTCGACCTTGACCCGATCGGCGCTGCTGGAGTCCCAGCTGTCGCCGACCTCGAGATCGGCGATGAGGATGACCGTCTCGTCGGTGGTCTTGCTGTTCTCCTCGACGACGATGTCGCGGATCTCCTCGGCCGCGGCCGGCCCGGCCAGCACGAGCACGGCCAGCGCAGCGACGGTGGACACGCGTGATGGCGCCGGGATCACGACGTGATTGTCCCATGAAACGTCCCGCGAAATCTCGTGGTACACCGGCGCCATGAACCCCGCTGAAGTCGCCACGTCGCTCGTGATCGAGCGCACCCTGTCGAAGAGCGCCGCGTACCGCAAGGTCGACGACAACCTGTACGTGATCAAGCAGGGCTCGGCCTACGTGATGATCACGGTGGTGCCGTGGGGACAGAACAAGGCGATGCTTCGGTGCACCGCCCAGCTGGTCAAGGGCGTGACGCTCGATCCGCGGCTGGCGACCCAGCTGCTCGAGCTCAACGCCCACCTTCGCTTCGGCGCCTTCGCCTGGGACGACCAGGAGGGCACGATCCTGTTCACCCACACCATCCTCGGCGGCACGACGCTGGATGCCGACGAGCTGGTCGCCACCCTGTCCGACGTCGCCCTGATCGCCGACGAGTACGACGACAAGCTCATGGCCAAGTACGGCGGACAGCGCATGCTCGATCTGCTGGAGGAGGCCGCCCTCGAGCGGATCCTCGAGAAGAGCGGCACTCCGGCCGAGCTCGACTGAGCGCCTCGCCGTCCCTCGCCTCGCCGCGCCACCATGCCTCGGCCTGACCCCTCCTCCTTCGCCCCCGGGCCGAGGCTGGCGTGACGGGCGCCGCGCCGGCCGGACGCCGCCGCCTCGTCGCCGGTGGCCTGGCGCTGCTGCTCGGCCTCGGGGTGTCGGGCGGCGGGTTGTGGTGGCTGCGCCAGCAGGTGGCGCGGCTGCACCGGGTCGAGCTGCCGGGGCAGGTCGAGGTCACGTTGAGCGCGGCCGGCGCCAGCGTCTACGCCGAGCACCACGAGGGCGAGGCCGAGCCGACCGGCGACTACGCGTGTGTCGTCACCAGCGCGGCCGGCCAGCGCGAGCGTATGCGCCCGGCCAGCGCCGCCACCAGCTACGACCTGGCCGGTCGCCGCGGTCGCCTGCTGTTCGAGGTCTACCCACGCGCGGCCGGGCGCTTCCAGCTGTGGTGTCAGGCGCCCGGCCCGATGCACCTGGCCTACGGCAGCCCGGTCGGCGGCGCCGCCTCGGTGCTGGCGGTGGCCGGCCTGGTCCCGGCGCTGGCTGGCCTCGGGCTCCTCGGCACGGCGGTGTGGGCGCGGCGACGTCGGCGCGCCTGAGGCGGCGGGTCAGAACCCGGCGCGGGCGCCAACCACCACCACCAGCGGCGCCTGGTAGCCGGTCGGCTGGCCGTAGCCGGCGCTGCGTGGCGCCGGGCTGGCGCCGGCGTCGGCGTCCTCGCGCTTGAGGAAGACGAGATCGGCGCGGTCGCCGCCGTCGATCGGGCGGACGCCGCCCGGCGTGTACACCTCGCTGACCGCGGTGGCGTCGGCCCGCCGCATCAGGTTGCTGGCGTCGACGAACAGCTCGATCCCGCGCAGGCGGCCGGCCAGCCCGAGCGTGGCCATCGCCGACAGCGTGGAGGTGTGACCGAGGCGGCCGGCCAGGCCGCGCGGCAGCAGGTACACCGTGCCGGCGTCGGACGGCGCCAGCACGCTGAGCGGGCGGCCCGAGGCGACCAGGCCGCGGCTGCCGATCGACCAGCGATGGCGACCGAGCGCGCCGCGCACCACCACCTCGGCCAGCACGCGGTGTCGGCTGTCGCCCGGGAGCAGCCCGTCGAGGTTGGCGGCGCCGTCATCGAAGTCGTCGCCGGTGTACAGCGTCACGCCCTGGCGCGGGTCGTACGGGCCCAGCCACGAGCCGCGGGCCCGGGTGTGGGCGTAGGCCAGGCGCAGCCACAGCGGCTCACCGCCGGTGCGCAGCTCGGCCGCCAGCGTGGTCGCCTGCCGGCGCGCGCTGGTGCCGGCGCTGGCCGGGTTGGTCAGCCCGATCCCGGCCACGTCCTCCAGGCCGCGTCGGACCCAGCGGCGGTCGGCCCACGCGGTCAGCCACAGCCGGTCGACCACGCTGGCGCTGGCGCCGAGCGCGACCTGGTCGGCGAACGGCGCTTCCAGCGTCGACGCTACCCGGGTCACCGCGCCGTCGTCGAGGACCCGGCTGGTCCCGAACGGGCTGTCGCTGACGCGCGTGGTGATCGCCCGCGCCACCACGGCCTCACCCAGGCCGGTCGGCACCGCCAGGAAGCTGCGGCCGAGGCTGGCGAAGACGCGGACCCGGCCGCGGTCGGCTGGATCCCACGCCATGCCCAGGCGCGGGGCGACCTGGTCGCGCAGGCGGACGGCGCCGCCGAGCTGGGTCTGCTCCCAGCGCGCGCCGGCGGTGACGACCAGGCCGGGCAGCGGGCGCCAGTCGTCCTGCAGGTAGGCCGCGAGCTGCCGGGTCCGGTAGGTCAGGCGCGCGCTGGCCACGGCGCGGCAGGTCGCGCCGGTCTCGCTATCGCATACCTCGAAGCCGTCGCCGCTGCCGAGCTCGGCGAACCGGACCTCGTCGCGGTGGCCCTCGAACAGGCTGCGGGTGAGGACGTCGCCGCTGTAGCGCAGCGTGTGGACGGTGCGGGCGTCCTCGGCCAGGGCACCGGTCCGCACGACGTGGTCGCCCAGGCGCCGGTCGAGATCGAGGCGCACGACCGGGCGGTCGCTGGCCTGATCGACCAGGAGCCCGGCGCCACCGCGCGCGAACCAGCCGATCGGGACCGGGCAGTTGGGCACGCCCGGGTACGGGTCGCCGTCGCCGTCGCTGCAGCCGGCGGCGAGCGCGGGGTCGTTCGGCAGGGTCACCGGCCCGGGGATGAACGCGGTCTGCACCTGCGGCGTGGTCGCGCTGCCGACGCGGGGTGACTCGGCCAGGCGGCTGGTGTACCAGCCGGCCAGCACGCGGGCCCGGGTCCGGCCCCAGCGCCCGCGCCAGCGCAGGGTCGCCGCCAGCGCGCCGCTGCGGCGGTCGACGCCGGCGGCGCCGGGGGTCGCCATCGGGTTCATGCGCACGTCCTCGGCCAGCGCCCCGACCAGGTCGAGCTCGAGGTGGTGCGGCCCGCGCGCGGCGCCGAGCCGCACCATCACCGGCACGGTCGCGCCCAGCTCGGGCAGGCCCGTCGTCGCCACCGGCTCGGTCACCAGCGCGGCGCCGTCGCGATCCGGCTGGCCGTCGGCGTCGGCGTCGACCAGGCGGGTGGCGCGCCGGGTGTACCCGAGGTCGAGCAGGGTCGCGCCCAGGCCGGCCGCGTACCAGGCGCGGCCGCCGAGCGCGGCGCCCAGGCGCGACAGCGGGCCACGCGCGCTGATCGCGACCTGGCTGGCCCGGGCCGGGTCGAACGTGCCGGTCGCGACCTGGTAGGTCCCGGGGAGCGGCGCCGGGCGAGGGCGCGCCGCGCCCAGGCCGATCCAGCCCACGGCGCGGACCTGGTCGGTCCTGGCGTCGGCGCCATCGAGCAGGCCGACGTCGACGGCGGCGCCGAAGCCGATGCGGTCGGCCGCGGTGGCGCCGCCGGCGCGCACGTCGAGCTGGCGCACGAACAGGAGCGGCACCCGCAGCTCGAGGCCGCCGGTGCGCACGTGCTCGATCGGCGCGCCGCCGATCGTCCAGCGGTTGTCGAGGCCGGTCGCGCCCCCGGCGGTCACGCCGGCGTCGTCGCGGCCCAGGCCGAGCGCCAGCCCGGCCAGGCCGTCGATGCTGGCGTCGACCCCGGGCAGGGCCCAGCGCTCGTCGGGCCGCAGCCGGGTCCGCAGCGCCGGCGCGGCGTCGTCGTCGATCGGGTCGGTCGCGCGCACGCACGGCGCGGCCTCGCCGTCGGCGCAGTCGACCACGACCGCCGGGGGCGCTGGCGGGTCGAGCCCGAACAGCTCGCGCCGTTGCCCGAGCGCGTCGTCGGCCGCGGCCGGCGGCGCCGCCAGGGCCAGCGTCAGCGCTGCGCCGCCGACGACGAGGGTGCGCGACATCCGGGCCAGCCTACCACCGCGGGCGATCCAGCGTAGGCTGGGCCCGTCATGGCCACGTCGCGCCGCGCCGTCACCCCTTCGCTTGCGCCCGCGCTGCGCGTCACCGCGCCGGGGGACCGCCCGGTCGGGCCCGGCCGCTACGTGCTGTACTGGATGATCGCCGCCCGTCGGACCCGCTGGTCGTTCGCGCTCGATCACGCCCTGGCGCGTGCGGCCGAGCTCGACCTGCCGCTGGTGGTGTTCGAGCCGCTGCGCGCGGGCTACGCCTGGGCCAGCGACCGGCTGCACCAGTTCGTCATCGACGGGATGCGGGCCCAGGCCGCGCGCCTGTCGGCCGCCGGCATCACCTACCTGCCGTACCTCGAGCCCACGCCGGGCGCCGGGCGTGGCCTCCTGGCCGCGCTGGCCACCGACGCCGCGCTGGTCGTCACCGACGAGTACCCGGTCTTCTTCCTGCCGCACATGGTGGCCGCCGCGGCGCGTCGCCTGCCGTGCCGGCTCGAGCAGGTCGACGGCACCGGCCTCCTGCCGCTGCGCGCGACCGGGCAGGATTTCCCGACCGCGATCGCCTTCCGTCGCCACCTGCAGCGGACGTTGCCGCCGCACCTGGCCGACCGCCCGCGCGCCGATCCGCTGGCCGCGCTGGCGCCGGGGCTGCGCGCGGGTGAGGTCGCCGGCGCCACCCTGCGCCGGTGGCCGATGGCCAGCGCCGAGGCCCTCGCCGGCGGCGCCCGCACCCTGGCCGCCTTGCCGATCGATCACGCGGTGGCGCCGGTGCCCGGGCTGCCCGGCGGGGAGGACGACGCGCGCGCCGCGTGCGCGACGTTCCTCGACGAGCGGCTCGACCGCTACGGCGAGGATCGCAACCAGCCCGACGACGACGTGGCGTCGGGCCTGTCGCCGTACCTGCACTTCGGCCACCTCGGCGTGCACGACGTGGTCGACCGCATCTTCACCCGTCACCGCTGGGACCCGGCCCGCCTGGCCGGGGTCCGCACCACCGGCTACCGCGAGGGCTGGTGGCAGCTGCCGGCGGCGACCGAGGGTTTCCTCGACGAGCTGGTCACCTGGCGCGAGCTCGGCCACGTGTTCGCGCACCACCGGCGCGACTACGACCAGTACGAGTCGCTGCCGGGCTGGGCCCAGGCCACGCTCGACAAACACGCCGCCGACCCGCGGCCACACCTATACTCGACCGAGGCCCTCGAGGCGGCGGCGACGCACGACCCGCTGTGGAACGCGGCGCAGCGCCAGCTGGTGGTGGAGGGCAAGATCCACAACTACCTGCGCATGCTCTGGGGCAAGAAGATCCTCGAGTGGTCGGCCTCGCCGCGGGCCGCCCTGGCCGCGCTGATCCACCTCAACAACAAGTACGCCGTCGACGGCCGCGACCCCAACTCGTACAGCGGCATCTTCTGGACCCTGGGCCGGTTCGACCGGCCGTGGCCACCCGAGCGGCCGATCTTCGGCCACATCCGCTACATGTCGTCGGCCAACACCGCGCGCAAGCTCCGGGTGAAGGGTTACCTCGAGCGCTGGTCGACCGGGCAACGCTCGCTGTTCTGATCGCGGCACCGGGACGTGCTCGACCTTTTGCCGCGTCGATCCGGACCTGTGACCGGAGCGTCGCCGTGGCCCGGTACACCTGGCCCATGCAGGTCCCCTCGATCCGGCTCCACGGCTCGTACCGCTACCGCGACCGGCCCGCGCTCGAGGACGCGCTGGCACGCGCCCGCGACGTCGTCCTCGACGACGAGCTGGAGGAGGCCGGTAGCTGGATGCGGTTCTTCGTCACGACCCAGACCACCGTGGTGGTCAACCTCAGCATCCCGGCCGAGGCGCCGCAGCGTTACGCCGCCGCCAACCTGCTGCTGGCGCTGGCCCACGGCGCGGTCGAGGGCGCGGTCGCGGCCGAGCAGGACGGTCGCCGCATCGACGTGTTCGCGGCGGCCTGAGCGACCGACGTCCCGCGCCGCGCCGGGTCAGAACAGCGGCACGAAGGTGCGCGGCGCGTGCTTGCGGCGCAGGCAGCGGGCGTCGCCGCGCTGGTAACACACCGACAGCGCCCGTCGCGGCGCGGCCGTGTGGTTGCGACCCGAGCGGTGCCACACCAGGTTGTGCAGCAGCAGCACGTCCCCACGCCGGGCCGGCACCAGCAGGCGCGCGCCGGCGCCGGCGATCAGCGCCTCGGGCACGGTGCCGCCCTCCGGGGTGGCCAGGCCACCGTGGTGGCTGCCCGGGATGAGCTCGACGCAGCCGGCCTGCACCGGCGCGTCGTCGAGCGCGGTCCAGATGGTGAGGATGGGCGCCGGTGTCACGCCCCAGAACGCGCCACCGTCCTGGTGCCAGGGCAGCTCGGTGCCCCCGGCGTGTTCGCCCTGGCGCGCCGCCTTGGTCCACAACACCGCGCGGTACAAGCTGACCGTGTCGCCGACGATGGCGCGCACGACCGGGGCCAGCGCGGGCGCCTCGATCCAGGCCCGGAACACCGGGTCGCGCTCGAGCCGCTCGATCTTGCGGTACGCCGGAGACGGGCCGATCCAGCCGCGCCCGAGCTCGAGGTCGTCGTACCGCCCGCTCGGGGCGTCGTGCTGGAAGAACAGGCCACGGCCGTCGACGGTGCCGGCCATGATCGCCGCCGCCCGCGCGGCCAGGGCGTCGGCCTGGGCCGGCGGCAGCAGCGGCCCGAGGCGGGCCCAGCCATGCTGGTGGAAGTGGGTGACGACGTGGTCGAGCTCCTCGGGCACGGTCGACATGGCCCGGGCTCAGCGCGGCTTGGTCCGGGCCCGATCGAACGCGGCGACGTCACGCGCGCGCTGGGCCACCGCCTCGGCGTAGGCCAGCTCGAAGTCGGCGATCCGGCGCCGCAGCTTGTCGCGGGCCGGCGCCATCGCCGCCGTCACGGTGTCGTCGAAGCGGCGGTCGATCTCGGCCAGGGTGCCGCCCGGCGCCTTCCAGTGGCCGCGGCTGGAGAGGGCGGCGCCATCGGCGGCCAGCGGCAGGTCGACGGCGCGAAGGTCGTCACCGAGCTCGTGCAGCGCCTTCGTGCGCGCGGCGAGCAGTTCCTTGTGGGCATCCTCCACCCGCTCGGCCAGCGTGGTCACGCGGGCGCGCGTGTCCCGGTACGGCAGCGACCACGGCACGTCGGCGTTGTCGTCGTCGGCGAAGGTGGCGGTGGGAGGCGCCGGCGGTAGCGGCGGGGTCGGGCGCCACGCGGTGATCGCGACCCCCAGGCCGCGCAGGCGCGCCGACCGCTCGCCACCGACCTGGACCAGGCCGCCGGTGCTGCTCAAGATCCGTCCCGTCATCCTGGACAGCGTCGCAGCCGCATCGCTGATCGTCGACTGGTCGACCAGCTCGGCGCTGATCCCGGCCAAGGAAACGCCGACCTGCCCGGTCAGCACGGCCGGCAGGTTTCCCACGCCGGTCATCATCGCGACCGTGGCCCCGGCCCGCGCCGTCGCCGCCAGCTCGAGCGCGGTCGCGGCGTCGGCCGGCGAGACCCGGCTCACCAGCATGACGCCGCCGAGTGGGATCAGCATCGGCGTCGGCGCCAGCCCGGCGCCCCGCAGCAGGCGATCGGGCAACGAGCCCGGACGTGGCGCCAGCCGGAGGTTCCAGGTCACCTCGTCGGCCGTGACCGCGACCGCGCCGTGGATTCGACCGACCTCGTCGGCGAACGCTCGCACCGCCGGGTTGGCCAGGGCGCCCTCAACCAGCACCGTGGCCGCCGCCAGCGAAGCCTCGACCTCGAGCGTGACGTCGGGCGCGGCCAGCGCACCGCTCGCGCCCGCCGGCGTCGGGGTGACGAGCCTGACCGGCGTCGACTCGGCCAGGGCCAGCGCCGTGCGCTCCCGCACCGACGCCGCGCCGCCGGCGACGACGATGAACCGGGTGTCGTCGACCAGCACCACCCGGCCCTCCGGGCCCTCGCTGGCCCACAGGCTGGCGCCGCCGGTGCGACGAGGGCTGGTCGTCGGCAGCACCCGCGAGACCTCGGCCTCGAGCCGGGGCCGGTCGGCCACGCCGGCCCGGTGCAGCTCGAGCCCGGTGCTGGCGATGAGCGCGACCTCGAGCGGGGCGTCGGCCACGCCGCGACCGGTCAGCTCGGCCGCCGACCACGGCACCTCTCCCAGGGGGATCGCCATCCAGCTGGCCAGGCCCTCGCCGCCGACCAGGCGGGCCTCGCGCGCCAGCCGGGCCACGGTCGACGGCGCACGCACTCGCAGCACCAGGTCGGGCGCCGGGCCGAGCACGGCCAGGCCGTCGGCGGCGCCGGCGCTGGCACCGACGCGCTGGTCGTGCGGCCCGGTCGCCGCCGTCGGGGCCCCACCGCCACACGCGACCAGCGCGGCGGCCAGCAACACGCCGCGCCCGGTCACGGCGCGATCGCGGGCTTGTCGCCGCGTCCACCCGGGGTGGCGGAGGAGGGTGTCGACGAGGCGGTCGGCCGTGGTCCCGGCCGCGGGGTGATGAGCGGGCGGGACCCGCCCCCCAGCGGCGCGCTCCCACCGGGCGCGGCGGTGAGGAAGCCATAGGCCGCGCCGGCCAGGCCGCCGACGATGTGCGCCATCTGCGACACGCGATCGTCCTCGAACGCGGCGATGACCTCGCGGCCGAGGAACAGCACGGTGACGGCGATGAACGTCAGCGGGATCTCGCCGGCGCGGATGTTCGCCGTCGACGCCAGCAGGATCATCATGAACACGATGCCGCTGGCGCCGATGAGCGGGTGCGACGAGAAGGTCACGTTGATGAGGCCGGTGATGAGCGCGGTGATGGCGATCATCAGGAGCAGGCTGAGCGAGCCGTGCCGCTCCTCGAGGATGGGCCCGAGCAGCAGGATCATCGTGAAGTTCGACAGCAGGTGGTCCCAGTTGCCGTGGCCGAGGATGTGCGAGAACAGGCCGACGTAGCTGCGGGCGTCGTGGAACTCGGGCCAGGCGGCGAACCACGAGGAGGGGCCGCCGTTGATGACGTGGACCAGCGTCGCCGCCAGCGCGAACGTCAGCACCACCGGCGCGTTGTACGTGATGCGGAGCCTGGCCACACCCCAACGCTAGCACGCCGGCGCGGCGGCGCCGGTGGCGGCCGGGCCGCCGCTGTGGCCACCGCCGGTCCGGGCGTGTACGCTGGACGTATGGGTCACCGGTCGGCCGAGCTTCGAAGCCTGGCGCTGCACCGTGCGGTCGCAGCACGGTTGACGCCCGCGCTGCTGCAAGAGGCGCTGGCGCGCCTCGCCTGGGCCGAGCACGCCGGCACCACCCATCCGCGCTACCTGGCGGCGTGGCGGGCGCTGCTGGCCGAGCCGGTCGCGGTGGTGGCGGCGGCCCTGGTCCGTGACGATGAACACATGCGGGCCCTGCGCCAGACCACGCCGTTCGTCGGGGTGCTGTCGCCGCAGGAGCGCTGGCGGGTGCTGGCCGAAGCGCGCTCGTGAACCGCGCCGCGCTCGAGCACATCGTCCGCGCCGCCGCGATGATCAGCGGCGACGACGAACTCATCGTGATCGGTAGCCAGGCGATTCTCGGGCAGTACCCGGACGCACCGGCAGCGCTGCTGATGAGCGACGAAGCCGACGTCTATCCGCGTAACCACCCCGAGCGGGCCGAGCTGATCGAGAGGGTGTGGAGCCGGAGCTCGCGTCCCTGCCGGCCGGCTGGACCGAACGTCTTGTCGTCGTTCGCATCGAGAACACCCGCGGCGCCACCGCGTTCTGCCTCGAGGCGAACGACCTGGTGATCGCCAAGTTGATGGCCGGACGTGAGAAGGACCTCGAGTTCGCGCGGGTCGCGCTCGCCGCCGGGCTGGTCGCGATGCCGGTGCTGCGTGCACGCCTGGCCGACGTCGAGGCGGATCCACGCCTGCGCGAGCGGGCGGCCGGGCTGCTCGACCTGCTCGCGGCCGGCGGCTGACGGCGCGGCCGCCGCGCTACACGAAGAAGTCGGGGATGAGCTGGCCGCCCGGCTGCATGGCGTACTTGTCGAGGTCGGTCACCCCGACCGAGGCCAGCACCTCGTCGTCGACGAAGAAGTTGCCGGTGCAGTCGCGGCTGGGCCGGGTCAGGATGACGTGGGCGGCGTCGGCCATGATGTCGGGGCTGCGGCTGCCGCGCATGGCGGCGTCCCCGCCGAGCAGGTTCTTGACCGCGGCGGTGGCGATGGCGGTGCGTGGCCACAGCGCGTTGAAGGCGATGCCGTCGCGCTTGAACTCCTCGGCCATGCCGAGCACGCACATGCTCATGCCGTACTTGGCCATGGTGTAGGCCACGTGCGGCGCGAACCAGCGCGTCTCCATGTTGAGCGGCGGCGACAGGTTGAGCACGTGCGGGTTGGCCGCCTTCTTGAGGTGCGGGATGGCCAGCTGCGAGCACAGGAAGGTGCCGCGCGTGTTGATCTGGTGCATCAGGTCGTACCGCTTCATCGGCGTCGACGTGGTGCCGGTCAGGTTGATGGCGCTGGCGTTGTTGACCAGGACGTCGATGCCGCCGAAGGTGGCGACCGCCTTGGCCATGGCCTCGGCGACCTGCTCCTCGGAGCGGACGTCGACGACGCAGGCCAGGGCCTTGCCGCCGGCGCGCTCGATCTCCTCGGCCGCGCTGTAGATCGTGCCGGGCAGGCGAGGGTCGGGCTCGGTGGTCTTGGCCGCGACCACGACGTTGGCGCCGTCACGCGCCGCGCGCAGGGCGATGGCCAGGCCGATGCCGCGGCTGGCGCCGGTGATGAACAGGGTCTTGCCTTGCAGGGACATGCCGGCAGCCTACTGCATTCGCCGGCGCGTCGCTCGGCCGTCCGGGCCGGGCCGCTCCAGGTCAGTCGACGCGGAAGCTGTCGACGAAGGCGTCGACGTCCTTGCGCTCGTAGTCGGTGCGACCGCCGCCGATGGCCTGGTACATGGCGCCGGCGTGGAAGATCGCGCGCATGCGGGTGGCCACGCGGCGCTCGCCGACCACGCTGGTGAAGCGCAGCTCGAGTCCACGCCCGCGCTCGAGCTCGAGCGCCGTCGCCTCGAGCGCCTCGACGCCGGCCTGATCGGCCAGCTCGGCCTGCAGGCTGGCCAGGACCTCGGCTCCGCGTGCGGCCCGGTCGGGCGGCAGCCGCGTCACCCGCACCTGCAGCACGGCCCGGGTCATGGTCGAGTGGAAGCCGTAGGTGATGCCGCGCGACCGGCCGGCCGCCGCCATCTCCGCCGTCTCCGGGCTCTCGACCCGGGGCTGGGCCGGGGCCGACACCCGGAAGCCATCGGCCCGGCGCTCGCGCCAGTGCCCGCGTGGGTTGTCCGCGGACACGCTGCCCTGAGGATCCTTGCGGTTGGCGCAGCCGCCGGCCAGGGCCATGGCCGAGCCCACCATCAGGGCCAGGCCGGCGACGAACCACCCGGCGATGAGCATGCGCGACCGCACCCTGGGGATATCGACCACCATCGGCGGTCGGGTAGGGCGCCGGCGCCGCCGCCTCGGAGAAACCCCGACGAACCTTGCCGGCCGGGACGATCTGTCCCGCTCTTGCACACACGAATCCCCGCACGAGCCGCCGTCGCGTCGACGGTGACCACGCCGGGTCTGCTACGGTTTTCGCGATGCCCCGACCGTCCTCGCTGCGGATCACCCTCGGTGTGCTGCTCGGTCTATCGCTGGTCGGGGGCTGCGTGCGCGTCCAGCCGCACCAGCGCGAGACGTTGACCCGCCCGAGCATGCGCCAGGACGAGCTGCCGCTGCGGGCCACGCTCGACGGCCACATCTGGGAGTACCGCGAGGGCTCCATCGGTGGCACCGGCGTCGGCGTCGGCGGGTGCGGGTGCAACTGATGCGAGGGTGGGCACACGTCGCCGCGGTGGCCGCGGCCAGCGTGCTGCTGCTGGGGCGAGCCGGGTCGGCCGCGGCCCAGGCCGGGCTCGGCGAGGGTGATCGTCTGGCGGTGGCGGGTGGCGTCGAGGTCTACACCGACACCGATCACACCACGGTGGTCACGGTCGCCGCCGACAGCGCGATCCAGACCGGCGATCACCTCCAGCTGCAGCCGCACGTGGTCATCGACGCGGTGACGTCGGCCTCGGTCGACGTCATCTCGGCCGCGACCGAGTCGTTCTCGGGCGCCCGCGGCGAGCTCGGCCTGGCCGCGGCCTTCAAGCGGATCGACGACGAGACGGTCCGGCTCGAGGGCGTGGTCTCGGCCGAGGAGGACTGGACCTCGCAGTCGGTCCGGCTGTCGTGGCGGCGCGAGCTGCTGCGGCGCAACCTGGGCCTGGGCGTGGCCGTCGCCACCACCCACAACACCGTGGGCGACGCCCGGCACGAGCGCGGGCGCCGCGACTTCTCGGAGACGCTGTGGGGCCACACCTGGCAGCTCGAGGTGTCGCAGCTGCTGGCGCCGCGCACCCGCCTGGCGGTGGCCCAGACCGGCCAGGTCGCGCTCGGCTACCAGGCCAGCCCGTACCGCCACGTCGACTTCACCGACGGCATGACCCTCGACGAGGTCCACCCCGACCGCCGGGTCCGGCTGTCGCTCGGGGCGACCCTCAACCACTACCTCGGGCACGACGTCGGCGTGGTCGCCAGCTACCGCGTGTACGGTGACAGCTGGTCGGTGTGGTCACACACGGTGGCGCTGGCCGCCATGCTCGATCTCGGCGACGCCCTGTCGCTGCAGCTGCGCGGCCGGGCCTACACCCAGGGCCACGCCGAGTTCTACCAGGAGACCTACGCCAGCCCGACCGGGCTCGAGGCGTTCTCGACCGACAAGGAGCTGGCGTCGATGTGGAACGCCGGCGGCGGCGGCGCGCTCATCTGGCGGCCGTGGGAGACGGTGTCGGTCGCGGCCCGGGCCGAGGCCATCTATTACCGCTACCGCGACTTCGCGCCGCTGCCGGACATGACCGCGCTCATCCTCGGCGGCACCGTCGGCGTCACCCGCTGAGCCGGGCGACCGGGCCGGTCACAGCGGCAGGTCGTCGGGCAGCGGCTCGGCCGGTCGCTTGCCGAGGATCTGGGCGGCGACGATGCCGAGCACGTTGGCGACGCCGAAGATCCAGAACGTGTAGCCGACGCCGAACTCGCGCCCGCCCGGCTTGCGGGCGACGAAGATCATCGCCGCCAGCAGCGACAGGAACAGCATCCCGAGCGCCAGGCCCGGCAGCGACACCGGCAGGTTGACCTTCTTCTTGCTGGCGAACAGCCCGGCCGCGCCGGCCAGGGCCAGCGCGCCGAGCGCGGTCGACAGGAGCGTGATCCAGCCGAGCGGGACGAAGCCCGACTTGCCGCCTTCGGGCGCGCGGAGGCCCGACCGCTCGGCCATCTGCACGCCGAGCGAGCCCTCGCTCCGCAGCGCCGCGAGCGAGCTGGCGGCATCGGCGGCCCGCCGGTCGAGCTCGGCGATGATCTCCCCGTTGCTCTTGCTGTCGCAGGTGCCGTTGAAACAGGCCGAGAAGTGCGTCAGGCCGAACCCGACATCGCCGGCGCCCATGGTCAGCCAGCGCTTGGACACCACGGTGAACAGCAGCGCGGCGGCGGCGACGAAGGCCAGGATCATCGCGGTCGGGCGGTTGTCGCGCGGGGTGCCGGACATGTTGAGCGTCATGGAGTTCCTCGTCGGCTGCGGCCCGGGCTGGGGCTGGTCGTGGTGGTCAGCGTCGACGTCGGTGTCGACGGCATGACTTTGCCCATCTCGGCGTACTCGTTCAACGCACCGGCCCACAGATCGTCGGCGGTCAGGCGGCGCCCGGCCCGTGCGGCGATGACCGCGGCGCGTACGATCGCGTTCTTGATGTAGCCGCCGGTCATGTCGAACCGCTCGGCCAGGGCGCGCACGTCGACCGGCGCCTCGGGCGCGGCCTCGGCCGGGACCAGCCGGCGCCACAGCTCCATGCGCTCCTCGACCTCGGGCTCGGGGAAGCGGACCCGGAAGTTGAGGCGGCGCAGCAGGGCCTGGTCGATCGACGACTCCCAGTTGGTGGTGAGGATGCTGATGCCGTCGAAGCCCTCCATGCGCTGCAGCAGGTAGTTGACCTCGAGGTTGGCGAACCGATCCTGGGCCGAGCGCAGCTCGGTCCGCTTGCCGAACAGGCTGTCGGCCTCGTCGAACAGCAGCATGGCGTGCGCGTCCTGGGCCTGGTCGAAGATGCGGCCGAGGTTCTTCTCGGTCTCGCCGACGAACTTCGACACCACCGCGGCCAGGTCGATGCGGATGAGCTCGAGCCCGAGCTCCGACGCCAGCACGCTGGCGGCCATGGTCTTGCCGGTGCCGGGCTCGCCCGAGAACAGCGCCGACACCCCGCGCGAGATGCCGAGGTGGCGCTGCAGGCCCCAGCGCTCGAGGATCTGGGCCCGCTCGCGCACCATGGCGATGACGTCGTGCAGGGTGTCGACCACGTCGGCCGGCAGCACCAGCTCGGCGAAGCGGGCCTTGCGGGTCACCACCGTGCCGGCGGCGCCGAGGTCGAGCGACAGGCGGCGGCCGAGCGCGGCCTCGAGCGCCGGCTGGTCGACCACGCCGGCGACGACCTCGGCGTGGATCCGGGCCGCCGCCACCACCTCGGCGATGGCCCCGGCGCCGAGCACGTAGCGCGCGGCCAGCTCGGCCGCCAGGCCGCCCGGCCCGGCCGTGGTCGCCGGCGCGGGCAGGCGCTCGGCCGGGACGGTGGCCAGGGTATGGGCCCAGGCCGCCTCGCGATCGGCCAGCGATGGCCGCGGCACGGTCACCGTCGCGCTCGGTCGCTCCAGGTCGAAGTCGCCGCCGCGGCCGCTGCTGGTCAGCACCAGCGGCCCGGGATGCGCCGTCAGCAGGACCCGGCGCCACGGCGGCAGCCCGCCGCTCTCGCCCAGCAGGTCGACGTCGGCCACGATCAGCACCGCGTCGCGGATGGCGGCCTCGGCCAGCACGTCGGACAGGACCTGGCGCCGGGCCGCCTCACCGTCGGCGTCGGCCTCGAGCTCGCGCAGGCGATCGGCCCGGCACACCAGCGCGGGCTGGCCCAGCCGGGCAGCGATGGCCTGGCCGACCGCGCCGCGCCCGCTGCCGCGCGGACCGCGCACGATGACCACGCCGCGCGGCTGCCGTCGCAGCGCGGCCGCGCCGTCGTCGATGCCGGCCTGCGCCACCGGCGCCAGCCAGATCGCCGGCGCCGGCGCCGCCAGCACCACGGCGCGATCGAGCGGGGCGGGCAGCCGGGTCTCTCCACACAGCGCACCGGCCAGGCCGGCCCGGGCGGCCAGGGTCGCGGCCGGGCCGGCGCCGTCGACGACGATCAGGCCGAGCCGGCGCAGCGGAGCGGCCGGGTTGAGCTCGGCCGCGACCTCGGCCGGGGCCAGCCCGAGCGTGTCACACGCGGCGGCGGCGGTGAGCACGCCACGGCGCCGGCCGCCGATGAGCACGCCGGCCAGCTCGTGGCTGTCGAGGTCGAGCTCGATGGCCAGGGCCAGCGTCAGCAGCGCCCGTGTGCGCGGCTCCAGCCCGAGGCGGAGGGCCAGGCGGCTCAGGGCATCGGCGCCGGCGGCGGCGAGGGCGACCTCGGCCTCGGCCAGCGCGCTCCCCGCCTCGGCCTCGCTACGGGTGAACGCGCCCTGCGGCCGCAGCGTCGGGCGCACCAGCCGGGCCCGGGCCACCTCGTCGCGCAGGTACAGGTCACCGGGGCTGCGCCCGTCGAGCAGCGGCATGCCAGCGTTGATCCGCCGCAGCACCGCCACCTCGAGCGCCCGCCGCGCCCACACCAGGTGCGCGGCCAGGCCGGTCATCGCCCACACCCGCTGTGCCCACGGCCAGTCATCGGCCGCGACGGTAGCGCAAGCAGCGCCGGCGCGGGTACCTTGCGGCGGTGAGCGCGTCCGGCCAGTTCGTCTGGGTGACCCACCAGGTCCCGGCCACCCGCTGGCTCAAGGCCGAGGTCGCGCGGGACGCTCCGACGCTGCGCTTCGCCTTCGCCCGGCCAGGCCTCACCACCTTCAAGGTCGACGGCGGCGCGGCCGGCCTCGACACCCTGGTGCCGTCGGCGTTCACCCGCGCCAGCGGCCTGTCGCTCGGCCGGGCCAGCAGCGCGGCCGAGGTGCTGGTGGTGGCCGCGCCGATGCTGGCGCAGGCCGGCGCCGGCGAGCCGGTGCGCCTGCACGTGTTCGAGCGCGACGTCGACGTGCCGGTCGACGAGCAGGACGCGGCGGTGCGCGGCAGCCGGGCCACCAGCGTCGCCGCCGCCGTCCGCGCCGCCGCCGGTGGTGATCGCTTCGACCCCGAGGTGCGGGCCCGGCCGGGCGACCTGGTGATCGACGTGATCGTGCCGCACGGCAGCGAGCCCGACGAGCCGTGGCTGGTCGGGGCGCACCGGCACGACGGCCGGCGTGGGCCGTGGCCGGGCGGCGTCGACCACGTGCCGCCCCCGGCCGAGGCGCCGTCGCGCGCCTGGTGCAAGGCCGAGGAGGCGCTGCGCTGGGCCGACCTCGAGCCGCGCCCGGGGCAGATCGCGGTCGAGCTCGGCTCCTCGCCGGGCGGCGCCAGCTACGCGCTCCTGTGTCGCGGCCTGACCGTGTACGGCGTCGACCCCGGCGAGATGGCGCCGATCGTGCGCGACTTCCGCGGCCCGCACGGCAACCGCTTCGTCCACCTGCACCAGCCGGCGGCCGAGGTGCCGCGCGCCGCCTTGCCGCGCCAGTACCAGTGGCTGTTCAACGACGTCAACCTGGCGCCCATGGTCGCGCTGCGTTACGTCGAGCGCTTCGTCGCCCTGTCCCACGGTGGCCTGCGCGGCGCGGTCCTCACCCTCAAGGTCAACGACGACGG
Source organism: Kofleriaceae bacterium (assembly GCA_018058095.1). Lineage (GTDB taxonomy): Bacteria > Myxococcota_A > Polyangia > Haliangiales > Haliangiaceae > JABFXX01. The sequence goes on along the minus strand of JAGPCO010000036.1, from coordinate 18,753 downwards.
CATCGCCGCCGCCCTGCCGCGCCTGCTCGAGCGGGTCCGCAAGCTGGGCGGGCGCGAGCTGCGCGTGACCCAGCTGCCGAGCCACCGCAGCGAGGTGGTGGCCATCGCCACCTGGTAGCGGCGCGCGCGCCGGTCGCGCGAACTGCACGCGCAGGTTGACCAGCGTCGGCCGGGCCGGACCAGGCGACGTCGGGGTGCGGGTGGTTGCGGTGGCCACGCTGTGGGCACGCCGGTTGCTTCTGTCGCCCGCATGCACCCGCGCGCTGGTCACCGCTCCTCCTCGTCCACCTTGCTCGTCGTGGCCAGCGCCTGCGTGGCCTGCTCGACCGAACCGGCCCCGCTCGGCCAGGCCACCCAGGGCCTGCACGGCATCGAGGGCATGTTCGACTACGCCATCGACCTGCCGTGGCGGATGGAGCCGCGGCCGCAGCCCGGCGGCGCCCTGCTCTACGACAAGGTGCCGCTGACGCTGGCGATCCTCGACGAGGACACCAACGTATACAGCCAGGTCGTCGGAACGCCGACGTTCGAAATCTCGCCGCAGCGGCTCGGCGAGTTCTGCGGCCTGTCGGTCGCCACCATCGACGGAGACGGCGAGCGCATGTCCCAGGTGTTCCACGCGCCCACGGAGCTCGACTGGATCGAGACGACGGGCCCCGATCGCGGCGACCCGGACCGACCGGCCTACTGGCCGTTCGCCAGCACGACCACCCCGCTGCGCCGGCTGTGCCGGCCCGCCGTCGATGACTGCACCGACCTGCTGCAAGTGAGGGGTAGCAGCGAGTGGCACGCCCAGCTCATGCTCGACCTCGGCTCGACCCCGGGCCAGCGCAACCTCGAGCTGATCATGTGGGTGTCGCGTGACGAGGCGACCTGCGCCAAGGACCCCGAGGCCTGGTTGGCCCTGCGCAACTACGCCCGCCTCACCTACGCCGAGGCCCCGCTGCCGCGCTTCGACGACGGCTGGCTCTACGGCGACCTGCACTACCACTCGCAGTCGACCGACAACGAGGGCGAGTCGGGTTACGCCTATCGCGCCGTCGCCACCACGCTGGCGGCGATGGGCGTCGACTTCGTGTTCGCGACCGACCACGCGTCCGACTCGGAGCAGATCGTCGACGCCGACATCGCCATCGACTCCGAGACGATGCGCGGCCTGCGCGACCTGAGCCAGCCGCGCTGGGACGTGGCCCAGCAGCTCCTGCACGGCGCCGACGGCGCCAACCGGGCCGGCGCCGAGTTCGCGGCCGGGCACCTGCGCCTGCCCCGGGTCTTCCTCGGCGGGGAGGTCGACGTCATGCCCGAGGTGCCGGCTCGTCCGGGCGACGCGGCCGACCCGGCCTGGGCCGTGCCGTACGGCAACGGCCTGTCCTGGGACCTGCGCGGCACCGACGCGCTGTGCGAGGACTGGATCTCGACGCCGGGCCACCGCTGCCCGATCGACGACTTCTTCCGCCCGTTCACCGACGTCGACGGCGCCACCGCCTACGTCGTGTCCGACTCGCAGGGGCTGTCGGGCTTCGCGGTCGGGCGTCAGCACCTGGTCCACCTGCCGCGGTATCGCGACCAGGCGACCGGCTTCGTCGGCAGCCGGACCGGGCACTACGGCGGCGCCCGTCGGCACCTGCTGGAGGGGGGCGGGGTTCTCGACGAGATCGCGGCCAAGCAGGGCCTGGCCTTCCTGGCCCACCCGCTGGCCAAGGGGGGCGGCGGCAAGGGGCCCGGCATGCTCCCGTACACGCCGTACCAGTACGAGAAGATCTTCGCCCACGAGGCCCTGGTCGGCCTGCAGCTGTGGAACGAGGACTCGCGGGTGTCGTCGAGCAAGGGCGACTTCGGCCAGACCGGGTACCAGTTCCTGTGCGTGTGGTGCGACTGGTCGCTGAGCGAGGATGGCGATCTGCTCGATGGCTACCTCAGCGGCGGGTTCACCTTCACGCCGGTCGACGGGCTCGGCAGCTGGGTCTGGACCAAGGAGGAATCGCCGGCGTCGGGGCTGCACCACGGCACGGCGCAGTGGGACCGCCTGCTGCGCTGGGGCCTCGACCTCGCTCGCACCAGCCAGATCGGCTGGCTCGAGCCGGGCGAACCGCGCCGGCTGTTCATGGCGGGTGGATCCGACGCGCACGGCGACTTCAACTACCGGCGCGAGGGCTACATGATCGGCCCCGACAAGACCACCGACACCGCCATCGCCAAGGTCCGCAACCTGGTCGAGGTCGGCGCGCCGCGTGGTGCCTGCCGCGCGGCCGACGGCAAGTGTGGCGCGCTCGACCCGGACGACCCCGGCCACTCGCAGGACCAGGTGGCGGAGGCGCTGGGCGAGGGCCGCTTCGCCGTGACCGATGGCCCGGCCCTGCGGGTGCTGGTCGATCGCGACCGCGACGGCCAGATCGATCCGACCGACTACCCGATGGGGGCGACCATCGAGCTGTACGCCGGCGAGGAGCTGCCGCTGCTGATCGAGGCGCGTTCGACCGGCGAGTTCGGGCTGCTCGACCGCATCGACCTGTACGTCGGGGTCGACACCGATCCATTCGAGGTGTGCACCGGCACGTCGTGCTCGAGTGATCCGGCCGAGCTGCGGGCCCGGACCTACGCGCCCGACGACCACGGCGTGCGCGGCCTGCACCGCGACAACGTCACCCACGAGCTGCTGGCCGACACCCCGGCCGCCAGCTGCGGCGCTGGTGTGTGCCAGATGGCCGACGGCTACTGGATGCCGCGGGCCGAGGTGCGCAGCAAGCTGCGCGCGACCGCGGCCGAGCTGGTCGACGGCGTGTGGCGGGTCAGCCTGAACCTCGACGACTTCCCGACCGGCGGGCAGCTCACCCGCGCCACCCGGGTCTACGTGCGCGCGTTCGTCCGCACCACCGCGCCGTGCGCGGCCCTGACCCCGACCGGCAAGTACCGGGCCGGCTGCGCCGCGCGTTACGCCTACAGCAACCCGGTGTGGACGCTGCGCCGCCCGCTCGCCACCGGCGCCGAGTGCCCGTACTCCGACCGCGCGCTCGACCGCGACTTCGACGGCGTGCCCGACCTGTGTGATGCCTTCCCCGACACGCCGACCGGCACGAGCTGGACCCGGGCGCTGGGAGGAACCGGCGAAGATCTGGCGACCGCGACCGCGGTCGACGCCAGCAACCAGGTCTACGCCGTCGGCGCCGTGCGGGCCGTGGCCCGCTTCGAGGGCGCCAGCGGCGCACTCGGCAGCCACACCGCGGCCGACCAGGACGGCGTCGTCCTCAAGTACAGCCCGAGCGGGCAGCTGCTGGCCCGCCTCGTCGTCGGCGGCGCCGGGACCCAGCTGGTCAGCGACGTCGCCATCGACGGCACCAGCCTGGTCATCACCGGCTCCAGCCTGGGCTCGACCCGCGTCGGTGGCTTCGAGTGGACCAGCACCAGCTACGATCCGTTCGTGGTCCGCCTGCACCAGGCCGACCTCGGGGTCGAGTGGGCCCGCACCATGGCCGGCGGCGGGCGCGCCGACGCCCGCGCGGTCGCGGCCGGTGGCGGTCAGATCGTCGTGGTCGGAGACTTCTCCGGGACGCTGTCGGACCTGCTGGCTGGCCTGCCGGCACAGGGCGTGAGCGACTGCTTCACCGCGTTCTACGCGCCCCTGACCGGCCAGCTGCAGAGCGTGCAGCTGGCGACCGGCGCCGGGGGCTGCGTCGCCGGCGACGTCGTCGTCGACGCCACCGGCCGGGCCACCGCCAGCTTCGACCACACCGGTGCGGTGACGGTGGCGCTGGCGCTGCCCAGCCGCACCACCTACGGCACCGACGCGGCGGTGGTGCGGTATGCCGCCCTGGCCGGGGCGTTCGCGCCGCAGTGGGTCACGTACGTCGGCTCGGCCTACAAGACCAGCGGCGCCGGCGACGCCTGGGTCCGGGCCCTGGCGCTTGGGCCGACCGGCGAGGTCCGGGTCGGCGGGACCTTCACCGGCGACCTGTACCTGGTGCCGACCGGCGCCGGCTCGTCGTGGGTCGGGCGCTCGGCCGGCGGCAGCGACGGCATGATCGCGATGCTCGACGGCCTCGGCCGGTCGACCGGCCAGGGCCTGACGCTGGCCGGACCGGGTGCCGAGTCGATCGACGGCCTCGGCATCGATGGCAGCGGCCGGATCGCGGCGGCCGCGACCATGACCTCGGCCTCGGCCGTGCTCGGCAACGCGCTGGCGTCGACCACGGTGACCCGGACCACCACCGGTGCGGCCTACCTGCTGGCGTGGATCGGGCCCGGTCGCGCCTTCGCGGTCCGGCAGATGGGCTCGACCGGGCTGGTGACCTGGCGCCGGATGGCCCTCGCTCCCGGCGGCGACCGCGCCGCCCTGTCGGCCCAGTTCTGGGCCAGCGCCCGGTTCGACGACCGGCGCACCGTGACCTCGGCCGGTGGCAACGATGGGGCGGTCGTCCTCCTGCCGGCGCCTACGCCCTGAGCCGAGCCTGCAGGGGCTGTCCCAGTCTTCGCTGTTTCGACGGGGACCGCCTTCGGCGACCCTCGTCGGCGTCGCTCGGTCCGGACTAGCCGACCAGCACCACGCCGAGGAACCGATCGGCCGGCATCTGCCGCGCCAGCTCCTTGAGCTGCTCGTCGTGGGTGTGGCGGGCCCGGCCGACCAGCGCGACCGCGTCCATGCGGGCGGCGGCGGCGGCGTGTTCACCCAGCAGGTCGAACCCGGTCAGATCGACCAGCATGTGCGCGAACAGCTCGCCACCGGCATCGAGCGCCCGCTCGAGCTGTGGCAGCACCTCGCCGGCGCGCTCGACCCGGGGCGGGGTGAGCAGGGCGAGCGAGCCCCGCAGCCAGCGGGTCGAGAACACGGAGTCCTCGCCGGCCCGCGCCACCGCCAGCTGCGACAGCCCGGGGTAACGCACGTTGGCGTCGACCAGCGCGATGGTCGCCCCGGTCAGCTGGGTCAGGGCCAGGCCGAGGTGGACCAGCAGCGGCGGCACCGCGATGGTGTCGTCGGCCGGCACGAAGCCGATGACCCGGGTCGCGCGCAGGTGCAGGCGGCGGGCGATGCGGCCACACTCGGCCCGCAGCTCGCCGGCCGAGGGGTCATCGATGATGAGCCCGATCTGGCGCAGGAGCGCGTCCTCGTCCTCGCTGCTCACCGCCGCAGTATCGCTCAGGCGGCCGGGTGATGCCGGGTCGGCGTTCGATTGATCGTGAGCGCCGGGCGTGGTTCCATCCGAGGCCATGGCGTCAGTCGCACTCGCGCAAGAGAAGATCGCGGTCATCGGCCTCGGCTACGTCGGGCTGCCCGTCGCGCTGTCGTTCGGCCGCACCCTGCCGACCGTCGGCTTCGACATCCGGCAGAAGCGGATCGACGAGCTGGTGCGTGGCTTCGACGACACCCGCGAGGTGACGACCGAGCAGCTCAAGGCGGCGACCAAGCTCGAGCTGACCGCCGACCCGAGCCGGCTGGCCGACTGCACCTTCTACATCGTCGCGGTGCCGACCCCGATCGATCACAACAACCGGCCCGACCTCGGGCCGATGATCTCGGCCTCGCGCTCGGTCGGCCCGCACCTGCGCAAGGGCGACATCGTCGTGTTCGAGTCGACCGTGTACCCGGGCGTGACCGAGGACGTGTGTGGCCCGATCCTCGAGGAGAAGAGCGGCCTCAAGTCCGGGGTCGACTTCTTCCTCGGCTACTCGCCCGAGCGCATCAACCCGGGCGACAAGGAGCACACCTTCGAGCGCATCGTGAAGGTGGTGTCGGGCCAGACCCCGGACGCGCTCGAGCGGGTCGCGCAGGTCTACGCCAGCGTGGTCACCGCCGGCGTGCACAAGGCGCCGTCGATCAAGGTGGCCGAGGCGGCCAAGGTCATCGAGAACACCCAGCGCGACCTCAACATCGCGCTGATGAACGAGCTGGCCTTCATCTTCGACCGCATGGGCATCCGCACCGCCGACGTGCTGGCCGCGGCCGGCACCAAGTGGAACTTCCTGCGCTTCACGCCCGGCCTGGTCGGCGGCCACTGCATCGGCGTCGACCCGTACTACCTGACGACCAAGGCCGAGGAGCTGGGCTACCTGCCCGAGGTCATCCTGGCTGGCCGCCGCATCAACAACAACGTGGCCGGGTTCATCGCCGAGAAGTGCGTCAAGTTGATGATTCACAACGACGTCGCGCTGCGCAAGGCGCGGGTCGGCATCTTCGGGCTCACCTTCAAGGAGAACGTGCCCGACCTGCGCAACTCGAAGATCCCCGACATCGCGGCCGAGCTGGCCCAGTACGGGGTGACGGCGATGATCCACGACCCACTGGGCGACGCCGCCGAGGCCAAGCACGAGTACGGCATCACGCTGTCGGCGCTCGACGAGCTGACCGACCTCGACGCCATGATCCTGGCCGTGTCGCACCAGGAGTACCTGCAGGACAAGGGCCTGCTCGGCCGCATCCGCAAGGGCGGCGTCCTCATCGACGTCAAGAGCGTGCTGGCGCCGTCGGCGGTGCGCAGCGACCTGCGCTACTGGAGCCTGTGAGCAACAAGGAGCATGGGGGCGTGAGCCGCTTCGACGACGTCTGTGAGGATCTGGTCAACCGGCCGCGGCGCTGGCTGGTGACCGGCGTGGCCGGCTTCATCGGCTCGGCCCTGCTCGAGAAGCTGCTCGACCTCGGCCAGTCGGTGGTCGGCGTCGACAACTTCCTGACCGGACACCGGCACAACCTCGACGACGTGCTGGCGATCCACCCCGACGAGAAGCTGCAGTTCCGCTTCATCGAGGGCGACCTGCGCGACCTCGAGGTGGCGCGGGCGGCGTGCGCCGACGTCGACATCATCCTGCACGAGGCCGCGCTCGGCTCGGTCCCGCGCTCGATCAAGGACCCGCTGTCGTCGCACCAGCACAACGTCGACGCCTTCGTGAACCTGCTGGTGGCGGCGCGCGACGGCGGCATCAAGCGCATGGTGTACGCCAGCTCGAGCTCGGTCTACGGCGACCACCCCGGGTTGCCCAAGGTCGAGGACCGCATCGGCAAGCCGCTGTCGCCGTACGCGGTGACCAAGCGGACCGACGAGATCTACGCCCAGGCGTTCCACGACCTATACCAGATGGAGCTGATCGGCCTGCGCTACTTCAACGTGTTCGGCCGCCGGCAGGACCCCGCCGGCGCCTACGCCGCGGTCATCCCGCGCTGGATCGCGGCGCTGCTCGACGGCAAGCCGTGCACGATCTTCGGCGACGGCAGCAACAGCCGCGACTTCTGCTACGTCGACAACGTGGTGCAGGCCAACCTGCTGGCCGGGGCCACCGCCGAGCGCGACGCCACCGGCACGGTCTACAACGTCGGCTGCAACGGCCGGACCGACCTGCGCGAGCTGTTCACGATGATCCGCGACGAGCTGGCCGAGGCCCACCCGGCCCTGGCCAAGGTCCACGCCCACCACGAGGCGCCACGCGAAGGTGACATCGCGCACTCGCAGGCGTCGATCGAGAAGATCGGCAAGGCGCTGGGCTACGTGCCGACGCATGACATCGCCGCCGGCATGGCCGAGACGGTGTCGTGGTTCGCGCAGCGGCACGGTCGCCGCAAGGGCTGATCACCGTCCTTGCCCGCGGCCCCGGCCTGGCGGATAACGGGGCCATGCGCACCGCTCCCGCCCTGCTGACCCTCGCCCTGGCCGCCTGCGGCGGCGGCAAGAAGAACCCCGACGCGCCTCCGGGTGGGGACGGCGACGGCCCGATCGGCCCGGTCATCGACGGCCGATCCACCGTCGACGCCGCGCCGGCGCCGTTCTGCACGCCGACGCCGGGCACCGGCCTCAAGCTGACCCAGATCGCGCAGAACCTGGAGAACCCGGTCTTCCTGGGCGCCCCGGCCGGCGACGCCCGCGCCTTCATCATCGAGCAGCCGGGGCGGATCCGCCTGTTCAAGGACGGCCTGGTCGCCGCCACCCCGTTCCTCGACATCGAGAGCAAGGTGCTGTCGGTCGGCGACGAGCAGGGCCTGCTCGGGCTGGCCTTCCACCCGCAGTTCGCCAGCAACGGCAAGTTCTACGTCAGCTACTCGGCCCGCCCCAGCGGCGCGCGGGTGGTGTCGGAGTTCATCGCCGCCGGCGGCGCCGACGTCGCCGGCACGACCGAGCGGGTGCTCATCAACGACCCGCACATCCGCGACAACCACAACGGCGGCTCGCTCGAGTTCGGTCCGGACGGCCTCCTGTACATCGCCTTCGGCGACGGCGGCGGCGCCAACGACTCCGAGAACGGCGGGCAGAACCCGGCCACCCTGCGCGGCAAGATCCTGCGCATCGACGTCAACAGCGGCTCGCCCTACGCCATCCCGCCCGGCAACCCGTGGGCCAGCGGCGGTGGTGTGCCCGAGATGTGGGCCTGGGGCCTGCGCAACCCGTGGCGCATGAGCTTCGACCCGCAAGGCAACCTCTTCATCGGCGACGTCGGCCAGGGCGGGTTCGAGGAGATCGACGTCATCCCGACCGGCGCCGCCGGGGTCAACTTCGGCTGGCCGGTGTTCGAGGGCACGACCTGCTTCACCGCCGACGACGGCGGCAACGCCGGCTGCGACATGCCGGGCACCTACACCATGCCGGTCGTGACCATCGACCGCCGCAGCAACAGCCGCTGCTCGGTGGTGGCCGGCTACGTCTACAACGGCACGTGTATGCCCGACCTGGCCGGGCAGTTCTTCTACGGCGACTACTGCACCGGGCAGGTCAACACCTTCCGCTTCGTCGGCGGCGCCGCCACCGACGCCCAGGAGCGGACGATGGACCTCGATCCACAGCGCTTGCTCGAGGGCCGGTTGTCGAGCTTCGGCGTCGACGGCTACGGCGAGCTGTACGTGACGGCGCGCAACGCCGGCCGGGTGTACCGGATCGAGGTCGAGTAGCGCGGCCAGGCGCGATCGGAGGAACGGGACCGGAAGCGGGCACGGGCACCGGCACGGGCACGGGCACCGGCATCGGCATGGGGTAGGATGGGGCATGGCCGACGACCTGCCGACCCCGGAGCCCAAGGAGATCGACGAGAAGCTGGCGCTGCAGCTGCGCCACCTGGCCGAGGACGCGGTCCTCAAGGGCCAGCCGTACGGCGACGAGAAGTGCGACAACTGCCTGTACTACCTCGAGCCTGACGCCAAGCTGGCCTACTGCTGGCACCCCAAGCTGCGCATCCTGGTCGGGGCCGACTGGTGGTGCCAGTGGTGGGAGACGCTGCCCAAGGCGTAAGCCTGCGGCCCGGTCATGCGCAGCGAAGACCGCGTCCTGCGGGGCGAGCACAACGAGCACGTCGTCGAGCGCAAGCGCGAGCGCGACACCGGGCGCGACGTGCAGGGGCTCGACGACCTGGCCGAGCACGAGCTCGAGCGGGCCGATCGCGACGCCGGGCGATCGACCGAGGAGGAGACCCGGACGCTGACGGCGATGCGCGCCATCCTGCGGCGTGGGCGCGAGCCGGCCCAGCACGAGCGTCATGGCCGCCAGGATCAGATCGGGCCCGCGGTCGACTACGACGCGCTCGGGCCGGAGCAGGCCGAGGCGCTGCGGTTCCTGGCCCAGGCGGTCAGCGGGCGCGATCGCGACGGCGGCCTGGTCTACGCCGAGGACCGGCGCCTGCTGCTCGACCAGGCCCTGACCGCGCTGTACCCGGCCCTGGCCGGCAACCTGACCGCCGAGCTGGACAACGTCCGGGCCGAACACGACGCGGTCATCGACGACATCGTCGCCCTGCGCGACGAGCTGGTCTCGCTCGAGGACACGCAGGAAGAGGTGATGCTCGGCCTGCACGAGCCGATCAAGGCCAAGCCCGCCGAGGACGACGGCGGGGCTGGCGGGGACGAGGCCGACGAGGAGGACGACGACGAGGCCGGCGGCGGTGACGAGTCGGGCCGGGCGGCCAGGTCGGGCGACGCCGGGCCGGACGGGGGCGAGGACGTGGGCGACGAGGCCGGCGCGGTCGAGGCCGACGGCGCCGAGGCCCGGCGCCCGGGGCTGTTGCGCCGGCTGCTCGGCCGACGCGGCAAGGGCGAGCCGGGCGCGGGCAGCTAGCTAGCACGCTGCTGAAAAACCCGTGCCGACGGCTCCTGCCGACGGGACGGGCTCCGTGTTTTCAGCAGGCTGCGAGATCGAAAATGCCTAGCAGGATGCTTCTTCAGCAACCTGCTAGTCCGCGCCGCGCGATAGTGCGCCGTCCGCGTCGTCGCCGGTGGGGCGCCGGCGGTATGGTCAGGGTGGATGTCCGCTGCCGAGCCGTCGTGGTCGATCGTCCACGTCCTGTCGTCGCTGGGGGTGGGTGGACAGGAGCGCGTGGCGCTCGATCTCGCCGCTGGCCAGGTCGAGCGTGGTCACCGGGTCACGGTGGTGTCGCTGCACGGCGGCATGCAGGACGCGCTCGGGCCGGCCTTCGCCGCCGCCGGCGTCACGGTGCGCGCGGTGCCGCGGCGCGACGGCCTCGACCCCACGCTGGTGGCGCGCCTGGCCGGGGTGCTGCGCGACCTCGGGGCCCAGATCGTCCACACCCACAACCCGATCCCGCTCATCTACGGCGCGCCCGCGGCCCGGGCCATCGGCGCCGCCGTCATCCACACCAAACACGGCAAGAACCCCAGCTCGCGGGCCCAGCTGTTGCTGCGGCGCGCGGTCGGTCGCCTGGTCCACCACTTCGTCGCCGTGTCCGACAGCACCGCGGCGCAGGCGCGCGAGCTGCGCGAGTACCCGGCCGACCGCATCCAGGTCATCGCCAACGGCATCCAGGTCGACCGCTTCCGGCCCGATCCGGTCGCCCGCGCCGCCATCCGGCGCGAGCTCGACATCCCGCCCGCCGCCTTCGTGGTCGGCACCATCGGCCGCGTCGACGAGTTCAAGAACCAGGGGATGCTGGTGCGGGCGCTGGCGGCCGACCTCGGGCCGGACCTGCACCTGGTGGTGGTCGGCGACGGCCCGGCCCGGACCGCGCTCGAGGCGGCCGCGGCCGACGGCCCCGGCCGCGAGTACATCCACGTCACCGGCCGGCGCATGGACGTCGACAAGCTGCTGCCGGCGTTCGACCTGTTCGCGTTGCCGTCGAAGAGCGAGGGCCTGCCGCTGGTCGTGCCCGAGGCCATGACCGCCGGGCTGCCGGTGGTGGCGACCTCGGTCGGTGGCCTGCCCGACGTGGTCCGGCGCGACACCGGCATCCTGGTCCCGGTCGAGGAGGCCGCGCTGCGCGAGGCCATCCTCCGCCTGTACCAGGACCGCGGCGAGGCGCGGGCGATGGGCATCCGCGCCCGCGAGGTCGCGCTGCGCGAGTACGCGGCGTCGCGCATGCTCGAGCAGTACCTGGCGCTGTACGCGCAGGCCCGGGCCGGGCGCTGAGGCGCGGCCGCGGCGGGGCCAGCTCAGGTCACGCGCACGGTCAGCGTGAAGCAGCCGGCCGCCGTCACGATCGAGGCGTCGACGACCAGGTAGTAGGTGGTCGTGGTGGAGATGGTGAGGCTGACCTCATCGATGGCACCTGGGCCGAACGTGTCGGCGCCGCCGACGCAGGTGGCGGCGGCCCCACACGCCGCCAGCAGGTACACCGCGCCGTCGTGCAGCTCCGGGGCCAGCGTCAGGTCGAGCTGGTCACCGGCCTGCAGGTCGAGCCGGTACACCGCGTCGGGGCCAGGGGCGACCGAGCCGGTGCAGCCGGGCAGCACGACCGGGGCGAAGTCACCGGCGTACCCGGTGGTGTCGCCGTACACCGTGGCGCCGCCCGCGGCGCGAGCGGCCGCGCTCAGGTCGATGGCGGCGGCGCAGCGATCGTTGTCGGCCGCGGCCGCGGCCCGCTCGCACACGGAGCCGGTCGGGCCGTCGGTGCGGGCGCTGGCATCGACGGTCTCGTCGGCGGGGGTACAGACCTCGGCCACGCAGGTGAACCCGGGCGGGCAGGCGGGACTGCTGCCCGGGCAACGCAGCCGGGTGCCGGCGTAGTCGGCGTCGAAGCCACAGGCCGCCCCGGCCAGCCCGAGCAGGGCGGCCGCGCCGACGAGGAAGTGCGTCGCCTGCGTCATGTTCCGGGAGTACACTGCGGGCCGCGCCGACCGTACCGCGTGGCCCCGTCGATGTCGAAGCCCGAGCCGCCCCCCGCCGCGCCGTCGATCGATCCGGATCACCCTCGCCAGATCGGCCGCTACCAGGTGCTGCGCCGGCTGGCCACCGGCGGCATGGGCGAGCTGTTCGTGGCCCAGCGCGCCGGCGCCGGGACCGACTTCGCCGGCTTCCGCCGCCTGGCGGTGCTCAAGCGGCTGCGGCCGGAGCTGGGCCAGTCGTCGTCGCTGCGGCAGATGCTGGCTGACGAGGCGGCGCTGGCGGCGCGCCTCGGCCACCCCAACGTGTGCGAGGTGCACGACCTCGAGGTCGACCGCGAGGAGGTGTACCTGGCCATGCCGTACCTCGACGGTGTCGCGCTGGGCGAGGTGCTGGCGGGCTGGTCCGGACCGGCTGACCTGGCCCGGACCCGGTTGCTCGTCGGCATCCTGACCCAGGCCTGCGCCGGCCTGCACCACGCCCACGAGCTGCGCGGCGACGACGGCGCGCCGCTCGGCGTGGTGCACCGCGACGTGTCGCCCGGCAACCTGCTGGTCACCACCGAGGGTGTGGTGAAGGTGCTCGACTTCGGCATCGCCAAGGTGCCGGGGCAGTCGAGCGTGACCGAGCAGGGCATGGTCAAGGGCAAGCTGGCGTACATGGCACCCGAGCAGCTCGCCGGCGGCGCGCTCGATCGGCGCGCCGACGTGTTCGCGCTCGCGGTGCTGGCGTGGGAGGGGCTGGTCGGTCGGCCGCTGTTCGCGCGCGGGTCGGCCTCGCTGACGGCGGCGGCGGTGCTCGACGAGCCGATCGCGCGGGTCGACGCGCTGGCCCCGGCCGTGCCGACGGCGCTGGCCGACGTGGTGGCGCGCGCGCTGGCGCGACCGCCGGTGCACCGGCCGGCCAGCGCCGCCGCGCTGCAGGCCGCGCTGGAGGTGGCGCTGGCCGACCACGGCGGGCCGGCGACCGCGCCCGAGCTGGCGCGCTGGCTCGCGGCGCAGCACGGCGCGACGCTGGCGACCCGCCGGGCCGAGCTGGCGGCGGCGAGCGCGGCGGCCACCGGCGCCGCGGTGGTGGCGCCGCCGGTCGGCGTGACGGTGGCGCCGGCGGTCGTCGCGGCGGCCACGGCGACCCCCGTGACCGCGGGCGCGCGGCGGTGGGCGCCGTGGATCGCCATCGCCGGGCTGGCCGCGGCGGCCGCGGCGGGCTGGGCGGCGGCGGCGGCGCGCTCCCCGTCGTCGGCCTCGTCGTCGGTCGCGGCCGCCGCGGCCGACGCGGGCGCGCCCGCCATCCGTCTCGACGCCGACGACCTCGCCGTGGCCGCGCCCACCACGGACGCCGCGCCGACCGCTGCCGCGGTCGACGCTGCGCCGGTGGCCGACCCGGTCGCCGGCACACCCGCGCGCGGGCGGGTCAGCATCGACTCGACGCCGTGGGCCGAGCTGTTCATCGACGGCCGCCGGGTCGGCGTCACCCCGTTCATCGACAAGCCGCTGACACCGGGCCGGCACCGCGTGCGCGCCGTGCTGGCCGACGGCCGCGCCCGCACCTTCAGCGTCGACGTGAGGGCCGGTCGCGCCGCGCCGCCGGTGGTGCTGACGTGGTGAGGGCGAAGATCGGCCTCGTCGCCGCGGCGCTGCTGGTCGGCGCGGCGGTGGCGCGCGCGGACGGTCCGGCCGGCGTCGACGCCGGGCTGGCGGACGCGGCCCGAGCCCGGGCCGCGCTGCGCTACGACGAGGCGCTGGTGCTGGTCGAGGCCACGATCGGACTCGGCCAGGCCAGCCCGGCCCAGCTCGCCACGCTGTACCGCACCGCCGGTGAGCTGGCGGCCGGGCTCGATCGCACGGCGCAGGCGGAGCGCTGGTTCCAGCGCTGGCTCGCGCTCGAGCCCGACGGGCAGCTCGCGGCCGACGCCTCGCCCAAGCTACGCGCGCCGCTGGAGGCGGCGCGGGCGCGCGCGGCCGGTCGGCCGCTGGCGCTGGTGATCCGGCACGATGGCGGGGTGGTCGGCGTCGCCACCGTTGACGACGCGGCCCGGGTGGTGGCGCGGATCCACGTCGTCCTCGACGGCGGCGGGCGCATCGAGCTGGCCCCGGGCGCCAGCGTGCCGGTGCCGACCGGGGCGCGTGGCCAGGTCGTCGCCGTCGACGCCGCCGGCAACCAGCTGGTGGTGCGGCCACTGCCGCCAGCCGTCGCGGTCGGCGTCGCGAGCGACCTGGCCGACCCAGCGCCGCCGCTGTACCGGCGCTGGCCGGTCTACGCCGGGGTCGCGGCGGTGGCCGGCGCGCTCGGCGGCGTCGCGGCCTGGCGCTCGGCGGTGGCCCAGGACGAGTTCGATCGCCTGCGCGCCGACAGCGGCGCCCACACCTTCGCCGAGCTCGACGCCGTGCGCGCGCGCGGCGAGCGGGCCGCGCTCCTGGCCAACGTCGGCTTCGCCGCGGCCGGGGTGGCGGCGGTCGCGGCCGGCGTGGTGGCGTGGTGGCCCCGGTCCGACGACGGCGCCGGGGCGCCGCGGGTCGGCCTGGGCGCGGGTGCCAGTGGCCTGTCGCTGCGGCTGACCGCCGACTTCTGAGCACCCGCCTCGACGCGCGAGCACCGGCGCTCAGGCGTGCGGACGGCGCCGGCGCGTGAGGCCGACCACCAGCATGGCCAGGCCGAGCAGCCCGGCCTGCCCACCGCCGGTGTCGGCCCGGCATCCACACGGGATCGGGTCGAGCGAGGGGTCGTCGCCGCCAGCGCCGGCCCCGCCGTCGTCGCCGACGAGCACGGTGATCTCGGCCCGGCCCGACACCTCGAACGGGTCGTAGGCGATCGCCTCGAGCACGTGTTCTCCGGCCGTCGCGTTGCTGGTCTGCCAGCTGGCCCGGTACGGCGCGGTCGCGTCGGAGCCCTTGATGACCCCGTCGACCAGGAACTCGACGCGGGCGACGCCGCCCGGCCCGCTGGCATCAGCGGTCAGCTCGATCAGGCCGCCGACCTCGTCGCCGTCGGCGGGTGCGGTGAAGGTCACCGTCGGCGCGCCGGGGTCGCCGCCGCCGCCGCCGCCACCACCGCCGCCACCACCGCCGCCACCGCCGCCGCCACCGGGGCTGGGGATGAGGCCGAAGAACACGGCGGCCCGGTACGAGGCACACAGCCCGCGGCTCTCGAGGTAGGTGCCGCCGCTCGGCGTACACGGCACCTCGGGGTCGGCGCCCATGGCCACCGCGTGGCCCATACCGGCGATCCGCCACGACTCGACCACCACGGTGGCGCCGCTGGTGTACCGGGTCCGGGTGTGCGCGCCCACGGGGGTGGTCTCGTCGACGGTCTGGTCGGTGCCGCCGACGTTGGTCCACTGCTCGATCAGCTCGGCCTGGTTGTCGGGGCTGACGGTGGCGTCGCTGGCGCCGTGGAAGATGGCGACGCGCGGCCAGGCGCCGGTGTGACCCGGGGCGGCGGCGCGGACCAGGTCGCCCCACTGCGCCGGCGTCTTCTTGAGCTCCGGGTGGCTGGCCAGGCTCTGGCAGTTGATGGCCCCATTGACCGAGGTCGCGCACCGGTACGGCAGGCCGGCCATGATGGCGCCGGCGGCGAACACCTCGGGCCAGGTCGCCAGCATGACCGCGGCGAAGCCGCCGCCGGCCGAGAAGCCGGACAGGAAGACCCGGCCAGCGTCGAGGGTGTGGTCGGCCTTCATGCGGTCGACCATCTGCTTGATCGACTGGTTCTCGCCCTGGCCGCGCACCAGGTTGGCCGGGTCGCCGTACTCACCGGCCCAGTTGAAGCAGCGCAGCGGGTTGTTGCTGGTGGTCTGCTCGGGCAGCAGCAGGTAGAAGCCGTGGGCGTCGGCCAGCGTGGTCCAGCCGGCGGCGGCGGCGTCGGTGTGGCCCTGGGTGCAGCCGTGCAGCAGCACCACCAGCGGCGCGTTCGCCGCCGGCGTGGTCGGCCGGTAGCGCCACATGGCCAGGCCGCCCGGGTTGGTGCCGAAGCCGGTGACCTGCTCCATCGTGCCGGCGTGGGCCGGGGTGGTGGTGGCGGCGAGGCCGAGGCTGGTGAGGGTGATGAGGACGAGGACGGACAGGATGCGGGCGGGGGTGGTCGAGCAGCGGGTCATGGGGCCTCAGATCTGGGTGCGGAGGGTGAGGAAGAACGAGCGCTCGCCGTCGACCACGCAGGCGGTGGCGGCCGGGTCCTCGACCGCCTCGCACCGCCGGTATAGCGCCAGGCGGGCGCCGATGGCGGTCGCGCTGGCCAGGTGGTAGGTCGCGCCGAGGTTGACGAACAGCTGGTCGGCCAGGTGGCGCGCGCCCTGGTGGTCGCGCAGGTACGCGGCCTGCGCGCCGAAGCCGCCCCAGCGCCACGGCGCCACGTCGACGCCGGCGCCGACCGAGGTGCCGGTGTAGATGTCGCCCGACAGCCGCTTGCCGTCGTCGGGGTCGACCACCTCGTTCTGCACGATCGAGGCGTTGGCGAACAGCCGGCCCCGCTGCTGCCACAGCCGGGTCGCGGCCGAGACCCGGGCGTTGTAGCCGTCGATGTGCTGGTCGTCGCTGCGGGTGGTGTCGGTGTTGACCTGGAACAGCTGGATGGCCGCGTGCAGCGCGACCCGGTCGTGATCGATCATCACCGACGGGGTCACCATCGTGAAGTGGTACTCGTCGGCCGGGAAGTTGGCGGCGTCGCGGCCGACGTACTGGTACGGCGCGAAGTAGAAGCGGGCGAACGGCGGGAAGGTGCCACCGACCACCAGGCTGGAGGTCGTGCTGACCGGGTTGGCGGCGTTGAGGGTGAGGCCGAGCCGGATCTTCGGCGCGACCTCGAACTGGCCGTGGACGCCGTTGCCGCGGTTGAAGCCGCTGGCCAGCAGCGAGCCGCGGGTGTAGCCATCGGTCAGGAGCTGGTCGAACACGTGGTCGGACACGAAGTCGAGGCTGGCCGGATCGGTGATGCGGCCGGCGTCGACGCGCAGCCGGCCACGCTCGACCCGGACCAGCTGGTTGCGCACGCTGAGCGCGGCCTGGCCCTCCCACGCGCTGCTGCCGTGGGGCCCGGCGTTGGCCTCGAACTCGCTCTCGACGGTGATGCCGGGGGCGACGCCGGCCCGCACGCCGAAGCGGGACAGCGCGACGGTGACCAACCGGTCCTCGCGCTGGTCGCCCGGGCGGTTGTCGAGAGTCTCGACCTCGAGGCCGCCGACCACGGCCGCGAACGGGCGGATCCACGGCGTGGTCGGCGCCGCGGTGCTCGAGGCCTCGGCCTCGATCACCGCGGCGTCCGTGGTCGGCCCGGCGACGGGCGCGGCGGCGACCCGGGTCGGATCGGCCCGGCGCGCGGCCGGCGCGGTCGGCGCGGCCGGCGCGGCGTCGGCCGGCGCTGGCGCCTCGGCCCCGGCCGGCCCGGCCAGGGCCATCACCAGCAGGGCGGCGGCCAGGCCGGCGCGGGCGCGCGGCGTGCCGGGCGCGGTCACGACAGCACCTCGAGGATGAGGTCGAGCGCGGCGGCCGAGCGGGCCGCGCCGTAGTGGTTCTTGAGCAGCCCGCCGAAGAAGTAGCCGCTGTCGTCGGTGTCGTCGAGACCGACGGTTCGATTGTCGGCGCCGGTCAGCGCGGCCGAGGCCTCCGACACGAACTCGTCCTGGTACGAGCCGTCGGTGATGTCCTGCATCACCACGGTGGTGTACGCGACCTGGTGGTCGGCGCAGGCGGCGTCGCCGTAGGCGGTCGCGCCGTCGTGGCACGGCGCCTCGTCGGCGCCGTCGACGCCGCTCACCGCCAGCGTGAAGTCGGTCGGCGAGAAGTTGTCGCGTGAGCCCATCTCGCACGCGACCTGGCCGCGCATGGTCGGGTTGCGCCCGCACAGGCGCGCGTACGACGACACGCCGTGGTTGGCGCCGGCCAGCAGGATCACGTGGTCGAGCCGCGGCCACAGCGTGACCTCGCCGGCGCGGTGCAGCCGGCGCAGGGCGTCGCGGATGGTGGTGACGCCGAGGGAGAAGCCGACCAGCGCGAGCGGGCGGTCAGGGTAGGCCGCCAGCGCGCTGGTGATGAAGTGCTCGGCCAGCGGGACCGACCAGGCGTGGTCGACGTTGCGGGCCGCGTTCTCGGTGTCGTTGTTGCCCTGCGGGTCGTCGACCAGGTCGATGCGCAGGTCGAGCGCCAGCGTGCGCAGGCCGGCCGCGCTCAGCCGCTCGGCCAGCATGGGCGCGCCGTCCTCGAACCGCTCCCACTCGGCCGGCGTGTCGGAGTTGCCGTGAAGCAGCAGCACGACCGGTCCGTCGGTGCGCTCGCTCACGCCGGCCGGGATCGGGTAGGCCTTGGCGGCGCAGCGGAAGCCGGCCAGGTCGGCCGCCGGGTAGGTCAGGCCGGCGGTGCTGCAGCCGGGGTGCAAGGACAGCTCGTCGCGATAGGTGATGGCGTCGGCGCTCGAGCCGCGGTCGCCCGGGCGGTCGTCGCCCGGCGCGGTCGGGATGCTCTGGAAGCAGCCGGCCGCCCCGGCCAGGGCGGCCGCGGTCGTCAGCAGGGTGGTGCGTTGCATGCCGCCGCCTCAAGCAAGCCGGCGGCCACCGCGGCGGGGCGGCGACCGGCCCGGGATCACGGGCTTACCCGATGGGCGGCGACGCCCGCCCCAACACTGTCCAGGCCAGCCTGTTGGCCGCCACCAACAGGCCAGCTGGCGGGTCATCCTGCTTGCGTGGTGTGGCCCGGCCCGCCCGGCTCGGGTAGTAGGATGCGGGCGATGACCGACGGGCCCGGGA
>JAGPCO010000035.1 GCA_018058095.1 Kofleriaceae bacterium | reverse complement strand
CCCATGGTCCCCGGCGCGCCTCGTGCGCGGGCGAGGCGGGGGCGGGCCCGACGGTCGGGGCCACCGGAAGGACCGGCCCTCATCGCGCCCTCGCCGCCGCCTCGCGCCCTCGGCGACGCGGCCTCCCACCTCCGCAGCCAGCGAGCGCAGCGCCTCGTCGGGCGCCGCGAGCCGCCGCGACCGCGCCACCCCACCGCTGAGCCCACCGCGCTGCGCCTGTTGCTGCCGCTGAACCGGCCGCTGCCGCTGTTGCTGCTGCTGCCGCTGCCGCTGTTGCTGTTGCTGCTGCTGCCGCTGCCGCTGCCGCTGTAGCTGTAGCTGTAGCTGTAGCTGTAGCTGTAGCTGTAGCTGTAGCTGCCGCTGCCGCTGCCGCTGCCGCTGCCGCTGCCGCTGCCGCTGTAGCTGTAGCTGTAGCTGTAGCTGTAGCTGTAGCTGTTGCTGTTGCTGTACGGGGGCATACCCTCGCGATCCACCTCGGCACCGAAGGACCCTGTGCCTCCGCGTCACCCCCGCCCGGCGGCAGCCCATCGACACATTCGAGCGCTCACCGGCCCCTGGCGCGGGTTCTCGCTGCCCCGGCTGGTACGTTCTCTCGCATGCGCGCCAAGAAGCCCGCCGCCGCCAAGAAGAAGCCCGCCGCCGCCAAGAAGAAGCCCGCCGCCGCCAAGAAGAAGCCCGCCGCCGTCAAGAAGAAGCCCGCCGCCGTCAAGAAGAAGCCCGCCTCGGGCGGCGCAGCGGCGCGGGTCGCCGCGTCGCTGGCGGCCCTGCGCCAGTGGGCCGCGGCCGGGACCGGCACGCTCGAGTGGCGCGCGAAGGCCGCCGACCAGGACACACGACTCCGGGCGCCGAAGCCCGAGTGGGGAGCGGTCCAGTGGGCGCTGCCACCGAGCTACCGCGCGTTCCTGGGGCACGCGTCGCGCCTGGCGATCTCGTGGGGCGACAACGTCGGCCACGACGAGTTCATCCTGCTCTCGCCCAACGAGCTGCGCGAGACCGGTGGCATCGTCTACATGCCGAAGGACGTCAGTCGCGACGAAGGCGTGTACCTGACGACCAACCACCTCGTGCCGTTCGCCAGCGGTGGAAACGACGAGTGCGCCTTCTGCTTCGACGTCACCCAGGCCCGCGCGGACGGCGAGTACCCGGTCTACTTCCACCACCAGGACGAGCCCCGGGCCCGCCGACAGGTCGACGGGGCGTGGGAGGACCCCGCCTCGGCCAAGCCCGACTTCGCTGACTTCGCGGCGTGGCTCGAGTGGGTCGCGGCCGAGCTGAGCGCGGGCCGCGAGCCGGCCTGCTCGTACCCGTACGCCTTCAACAAGATGCCCGGGCGCGCCGGTGGTGCCCGGGTGCGCCGCTAGCAGGCTGCTCTTCAGCAGCCCTGCTGGGCGCCTACTGCTCGCGCGGGTCGGGCGAGGCGGTGTCGTCGTCGCTGCTCGACGGGAACGCCTTGATCTGGGCCGAGGCGATGCGCCAGCCACGCTGGACGATCCACGACAGCGATCGGTCGAGCCGGGCCGCCTCGGCCTGGATCTCCTTGAGCATGTCCTCGGGGAAGTAGAGCGATTGCTTGCGCTTGTCGGTGTTGGCCATCGGGCTTGTCCTCGCGGGCAGGATAGTCGAGTCGGGCCCGGATCTGGTCCGGATGGCCAGGTAACCGGCGCCCCGCGATATAGTTCCCTCGGTGCACGCCAGGACCCTGCCGCGCCCGCTCGCCTGCGCCCTCGCGGTGTCGCTCGGATGCGGGCGTGTCGACTTCGGGGTCCGGGCCGACGGCGCCGCCGCCGCGGTCGACGGCGATCCGGCCGCCGGCGCGGACGCCCGCGACACCTGCCAGCCGGCGCCACCGCCGCCGCGCAGCGACGTGGTCATGAACTTCTCACAGCCGGTCCCGTTGCTCCTGCTCAACTCCGCCCAGGCCGACGACGACCCTTCGCTGACCGCCGACCGCCTCACCGTGTGGTTCCAGTCCAACCGCGGCGGCCGGGCCGACGTCTACACGTCCACGCGGCCCACGCTGGCGGCCGACTGGACCACACCGGTCGCGGTCGCCGAGCTGGGCATCGCCGGCGCCAACACGCCCAAGGTGTCACCCGACGGCCTGCGTATGGCGGTGGCCGGCACCGGTCCTGGCGGCGAGTCGGACCTGTTCTTGTCGGTTCGTCCTGACTCGACCGTGGCCTGGCCGGCGCCGACCCGCCTGGCCGACCTCAGCTCGACCGGCATCGACACCGGCATGGCCGAATTCCTCGGCGGCTACGGCGCGGTGTTCTACAGCGACCGCGCTGGCGGCCCGGGTGGCGGCGACCTGTGGATCGCGGAGCGGTCGGGCCCCGGCTGCGCCTTCGGGCCCCCAGCGCCGGTGGCGGGCGACGTCAACACGGCCAGCGGCGAGGCCAACCCGTGGATCAGCTACGACGGGCTGGTGCTGGTCTGGCAGAGCGATCGCAGCGGCGGCGTCGGCGCGTCGGACCTGTGGTGGTCGACCCGCGCGTCCATCACCACCCCGTTTGGCCCGGCCAGCCTCGTCCCGGGCGTCAACGCCGACGCCGTCGACGATGACCCGTGGCTGAGCGAGGACCTGCGCACCCTGGTGTTCGCCAGCGTGCGCAGCAGCAACCTCGAGCTGTACCAGGCCACGCGCTGAGCGCGGGAACAGGCCGAGGCGCCGCCGCCCCCGTCACGACGAGAAGTACTCGGACAGCTGCCGGACCAAGAGGTCGAGCTCGGGCCCGCGCGCCGGCGCCGCCGACAAGGTGGCGTGGGCCGCCCGCAGCGCCGCGGCGGTGCGCCCGAGCAAGGTCGCCTCGGCGATCTCCTCGTCGAGGTCGAGCTCCTGGTCGTCGACCTGAGCGGTGACCGCGTCGGCCACCTCGACCAGCACCTCGGCCACCCACTCGACCGGGGCGCCCGGCTCGCCGGCCAGCGCCACCAGGATGGGCACGGCGATCGGCGTGACCGGAAAGATCGCCTCGTCGTCGCACATGGCCAGGTGCAGACCGCGCATGGCGAAGGCCTGCACCATGGGGATGGGGCAACACGCCGCGTGGAGCAGGACCGGGAACCGCTTGACCGTCTGCGGGCGCGAGTCGTCGACCAGGTCGCGCCAGGCGACGTCGCCGACGCCGGCGCGCTGCATCCAGGCCGGCGGGCCGTCGAACTGCCCGAGCCAGCGCTGCATGAGGGCGATGGTGAGGTCGGTCCGCAGCTGACTCGCCTCGGCCGTGGTGGTGACGTCGTCGCCGGTCAGGTCGGCCGAGAACACCTCGGCGCCGTCGGGTCCGAACACGGTCCACGGCCCGGTCAACTTGCCGTCGGCCAGGGCGCCGCGTGCCTCGACCACGCCGGCGAGGGCCAGCGTACATCGGGTCAGGTGGCCGTCGGTGGTGGTGTCGAGCGTGAGGCCTTTGGGGCGCATGGGGATCCTCTCGAGGTCGGCAGCGACGTGACCACGTTCACGCTACCACCCGGCGCACGGACGCGAGCGCGCGCGGACGCGGTGAGTTCACGCGCGTTCGCGCCGAGGTCGCGCCGAGGTCGCGCCGAGGTCGCGCCGAGGTCGCAGCACGGTCGGGCCGAGGCCACGACGGCGCCCACGCACCTCAGGGCCCGGCCAGCCAGAACGGCCCGGCCTCGATCGCGCCGGCGCGCAGGGTCACGCCGGGGCCGCCGCCGCGCGGCACGACGACCAGGCCGCGGCCCTCGCGCGCCAGCACCAGCTCCGCGCTGTCGGGCGACCAGGCGAAGGCCTCGTCGGTGGCGCCGTCGGGCGTCAGATCGACGCGGGTGACCAGGCCCGGGCCCGGCGCCGGCTCTCCGCCCGAGGCCACGACGTGGACCTCGACCGCGCCGCCGCGCTGCACGGTGAGGGCGATCCACGCCCCGTCGGGCGACCACCGCGGCGACTCCTCGATCACCTCCGGCTCGGTCTCGCGCGTCAGGCGGCGCTGGCCGGTCCCATCGGGCGCCATCAGGAACACCCGCGGCGTGCCCTCGCGATCGCTGACGAAGGCCAGGGTCTTGCCGTCGGGTGACCAGCGCGGCCCCCAGTCGTCGCGGTGGAACGCGGTCAGCCGGCGCTCGGTGCCGGCCTGGCCGCCTGCGAGCGGCCGCGCCCGCGCGTACACCTCGCTGTCGCCGTCGCGCGACGACACGAACACCAGCGAGCTGCCGTCGGGGGCGAGCGCCGGCTCGAAGTTGCCGTGCGGGCTGTCGGTCAGGCGGACCGGGGTGGCGTCGTGCGGCCCGGTCAGGTCGAGCCGGTACAGGTCGCGGAACGAGCGCGCGCTGCTCTCGAACACCACGGTGTGGCCATCGGGCCCGACCTGCGGGTGGCGCAGCTTCTCGGCGACCGGGCCGACCCGGCGCAGCACCGCCGGCGCGGCCGGATCGGCGCCGGCGCTGGCGCCCGAGCCGACCACGACCAGCTGCTCGAGGTGACCCTGGTCGGGGCCCCAGGTGGCGATCGCCAGCAGCGCGCCGGCGCCGTCGCGCTGGTCGGTCGGGTACAGGCCGACGCCGTCCCCGTGCACCCGCTCGATCGGCCCGCGCCCCGGGGCCGGACCGAGGTGCACGACCAGGAGGTCGGGCCCGCCGTCACCGTGGCCGTGATCGTCGCCGGCACCGGCCGCCTCGCCGGCCACGGCGATGACGATCCGGCCGTGCAGGCGGGCTCGCAGCGCCAGCGCCGCCGGGTCGACCACCGGCGCCGCGTCGGCGCGCGACCCGGGGCTGACGGAGGGCGCCGGCTCGGTCGGGGCCGGCCGACGATCACGACAGCCCAGGAGCGTGGTGAGGGTGGCCACCGCGGCGACGAGGCCGGCGCCCGACCTCGGCACGAGCATCGCCGCCCTCGCTACTGCACGCGGATGGCGTCGGCGATGGCGACCTTGCTCGAGCTCGGCGCGACCAGCTCGATCCGGTTCCACCCGGCCGAGAAGTCCCAGGTCCCGAGCGTCACCCACTGGCTACCGCTGGTCTGCTGGCTCTTGCTGACGCGCCCGCGCTCGACACGGTTGCCATCGTACGCCACGAACGTGGCGGCGGTGGTGCGGTTGGTCCCGGCGGTCCACCACGCCGACACGGTGCGGGTCCCGGCGGTGGCGGCGTAGAACCAGAACTTGGCGTTGCCGGCGCCCGCGCTGGCGAAGGCGTAGCCGGTGCCGTAGTAGCCAGGCGTGGAGCTGGCCGAGGCCCAGCCGACCAGCTCGACCCGGCTGGCCGCGGCCGGGTTGTTGGCGTTGTTGGAGTCGATGACCAGGCTCGGTCCGGTCGGAGCCGGATCGCCGCCGCCGCCGCCCGGATCGCCGCCGCCGCCCGGATCCTCGGTCGGCTCGTTGCAGTTCTGCCGGACCCGATCGATGTAGTCCGACCATGGCCAGTTGCGGCCCGGGTCGGTCCGGTTGTTGGGCTGGAGCTGACCGTGGCCGAGGATGTGGTTGCGGTCGATCGGCACGCCGTTGTCGCGGGCGATGTCGCAGGTGAGCTTGGCCGACGCCTCGATCTGCCCGGCCGGGAAGCTGGCCTGCGACGCGAAGCCGGCGTGCTCGATGCCGACCGAGAAGGTGTTGACCGAGGTGCCGTTCTTGCCGCAGTCGAGGCCCCCGTTGAGCGAGCACTTGTAGCTGGCGGCGATGTGCCAGGCGCGGTCGCTCTCGCGCACCAGCTGCGTCACCTCGCTGCCGCGCTCGTTGACCACGTAGTGCGCGCTGACGCCGCTGCTGGCGCCGCGCAGGGTGGCGTAGCAGCCGGCGTAGCCGCCCTCGCAGGTGTGGATGATGATGGTCGTGACGTCGGCGCCGCCACGCGAGCCGTAGTTGCCCGAGGCCCGCCACACCGCGTCCGCGTAGTCGGGCCCGGCGGCGCGGGCGATCGTGCCGGTGGCGCGCGCCGGCAGGTCGCGGTGGGGCTCGATCGAGGCGATGAGCTCGCCGCCCTCGGCCTCCTCGGCGTGGCCGTCCCGCAGCAGCTGGTAGACCTGGTCGACGTAGTCCTGCCGCGCCTCGTCGTCGTCGACGATGGCCGAGAACTCACCGATGGCCGGCTCCCAGTCGAGCAGGTCGGCGCCGCCCAGGCCGAAGTCGCCGCCGAGCTTCCCCAGCAGGGCCGCGGCCGAGTCGATGTTGCTGCCGACGTCCTCCTGCACGGTCGCCTCGCCGACCCCGACCAGGCCGGCGCCATCACGCAGGCGGTTGCCGCCCAGCGCCATCACGCCCCAGGCGCCCGCCTGGCCCTCGTGTTCGCCATCGCTGGCGATGTGTTGCCAGCGGGTCTCGACGTAGCTGACGGCCTTGAGCACGTCGACCGGGACGCCGTGACGTTGTGCCGCCAGCGCGAAGTCGTCGTCGAGCCCTACCTTCACCGCCGCCCCGATCCCGTCGTCGACGATCACGTCGGTGACACACGCCGTACCGGCCGTCGCGAGCGCCGCAGTCAGGAGCGAGGCGAAGCGCAGGAGCTTGGGCATGAGCCTGCTTCCAGCACGGCGCGTGCCGGCGCGCGTTCTGCGCATCAGATGGCGCGTCCGTCGAAGATCACCAGGTTGCTCGCGCTGGCTAGCGCGGTAGCCACCCCGGGGTCGTCGCCGCCGGTCGGCGCCGCCTGGAGAGTCGACACCCAGGGTCGGCCCCACCCGGGCGTTCACCGTCGACGCGGCGCCTGAAACCGCGGTTCGCTGGCTCACGCTCGCTACGCCGCGGCGACCGAGGTTATGGTCGACCGATGGCGAGCCTGGGCCGGCCGACGCGCCGCGTGCTGGTGGTGGCGGCGGCCCTGGGAGCGCTCGGGGTCGGCGCCACCGTCGGGGTCGCCACGTTGCTGCACGGGCGCGAGGTCCGACGCCAGGCCGACGTCGCGCAGGCGACCGCCCAGGCGGTGGCGTTCGCCCTCGGCGAGCAGCTGCGCCTGCCGGCCGAGGCGGTGCAGGCGCTGGCGTCGTTCCTCGGCGCCGACGGGGCCACGCTCGACCAGCGCCGGTTCGCGGCCATCGCCGAGCCCATGCACGCCCGCGCGCCCTACATCTTCGCCATCGAGTGGGCGCCCGTCGTCCCCGGCCCGAGCCGGCCCGAGTTCGAGGCCCGGGCCCAGCGCGAGCTCCGCCCCGACTTCGCCATCCGCGAGGTCGGCCCGAGCGGCGCGCTGGTGGCGGCGGCCCCGCGCGCCCGCTACCTGCCGCTGCTGTACGCGGTGCCGGCGATCGATGCCTGGGGCTTCGACGTGTGGTCACGGCCGGAGGCGGCCGCGGTGGCCTACGCCGCGTGCCGGACCGGCTCGGCGACCGCCTCGCCGCGCTACCAGCTGGTCGAGGACGCGGCGGTGACCGGCGCCGCCGCCGATGACGCCGCGGCCATCATCGTGTACGCGCCGGTGTGGCGGCGCCCGCCGCCGCTCGACGGCGCCGCGCGCTGCGCCGTGGTCGACGGCTACGCGGTGCTGGTGGTGCGGATCGCCCACGTCGTGCGCGACGTGACCGGCGGCCTGGGCGTGGCCGCCGGCGCGGTCCAGATCGACGACGTGACCGATCCACCCGGGCAGCTGCTGTACGGCGGCCGCGGCGGCCGCGGCGGCCGGACCGGGCTCGAGCTGCTCGGCCGGCGCTGGCAGGTCTCGGTCGCCGCGGCCCCGGGCGAGCCGATGACGCGGGTGTGGCTGGTCGGCCTCGGCCTGACCGCGTTGCTCACCGGCGGCGCGCTCATCGTCGGCAACCTGCTGGCGCTGCGGCGACGGCTGGCCGCGATCGGCCGGCTCGGCCAGTACCAGATCGAGCGCGAGCTCGGGCGCGGCGCGATGGGGGTGGTGTACCAGGCGCGCCACCTGCTGATGGAGCGCACGGTCGCGCTCAAGCTGATCCGGCCCGACGCGCTCGACCCGCTGCAGCGAGCCCGGTTCCAGCGCGAGGTCACCCTCACCGCCAAGCTGTCCCACCCGGGCGTGGTCGCCATCCACGACGTCGGCATGACCGACGAGGGCCTGATGTACTACGCGATGGAGCGGCTGCGCGGGCTCACCACCCACGCCGTCGTCGCCGCCAGCGGCCCGTTGCCGGTGGCGCGCGTGGTCCACCTGGCCCACCAGCTGGCCGAGGCGCTGCGCGAGGCGCACCGGCTCGGCATCATCCACCGCGACGTCTCCCCCGCCAACGTCATGCTGACGGTCCGCGGCGACACCGCCGACGTGGTCAAGCTGCTCGACTTCGGCCTGGTCAAGCAGGTCGGCCCCGGGCTGATCGATCGCGCGGGCCGGGCCGGGCCACCCGACCACCATGTGACCGGGGCCGGGCTCGTCGTCGGAACCCCGGGCTTCATCGCGCCCGAGGTCCTGTTCGGCGGCGAGCCCAAGGCCAGCGCCGACGTGTTCGGGCTGGGCGCGGTGATGTACCTGCTGCTGGCCGGGCAACCGCCGTTCCCGGGCGAGACGCCGCGCGCCCGCCTCGACGCCCAGCTGGCCGGGCCGCCGCCCGACCTGCTGGCGCTGCGACCCGACCTGCCCGGCCCGCTGCACGAGCTGGTGGTGGAGTGTATGCAGCCCGATCCCCGGCTGCGGATCGGGTCGATGGCCGCGCTGGTGGAACGCCTCGAGGCGCTGGCGTCGATCATCCCGGAGTGGACCCAGGACGAGGCCCGGGCCTGGTGGAAGGATCGCCTGCCGGCGTGAGGGCGGTCGACCGGTGATCACTCCACCAGGCGGCGCGGGCCGTCGACCGGTGATCGCTGGGGCGATGCCGCCGTCGCGATCGACCGCGCCTCAGCAGGACGGCACGGTCGGGATCAGGGTCGTCCCGTCGAGGCGCAGCGCCAGGTGGCAGTCGAGGTCGCGCCGGATCGTCGCGATCGGGCGGTCGTCGATCGGCAACGGCACCAGGGTCGGCCGTCCGGCCAGGATGACGACCAGGGCGCGGCCGTCGGCGGTGAACACCGCGCTGTCCAGGCTGGTCGCCCCGAGCGGCAGGTCGACCAGGACCTGCCCGGTGCGGGCGTCGACCAGGACCACCTCCTGATCGCCCGTGCGCAGCGCCAGCAGCCGACCGGACGGGTCGAGGCTGCCGCCCTCGATCGAGCTGGCCAGCGGCGCCAGCGTGTGGCGTGGCGCCAGGGTCGCGCCGTCGCGCAGCTCGACCGGCCGATCGGCCGACAGCACCGCGAGCACGCCACCGGCGCCGCCCTCGACGACCCGGACCGAGCGGCCGAGCGCCGGCTGACGGGCGACGACCGCGTCGCCGCGCAGCACCAGCAGCTCGCCGTCGCTCATCGGCGCGACCAGGCGGCCATCGGCCAGCTCGGTCAGGCTCCACGCCGTGCCCTCCTCGGTCGGGCGCACGCGGACCGTGGTCCAGGCCCGCCGCGCCAGGTCGAAGCGGCGCACGGTGCCGACGGTGGTGCCTAGCCACAGGTCGGTCGCGGTCAGGGTGAGGGTCGAGGTCTCCGACAGCGCGAACCCGGTGACCACCTGCTCGCGCTCGCCGGTGGCCCGGTACACCTCGAGGTGGTCGTCGACCAGGACGGCGACGCGCTCGCCGGCGCGGTCGGGCGCGATGGCCGCGACCGTCATGTACCCGGCGCCGTAGCGGTGGACCTCGCCGGTGGTCGGGAACCAGGTGCGCAGGGTGCGGTCGTCACACGCCACCACGACCCGGCCATCACGCGCGGCCGGCGGCGCCCACACCTCCAGGGCGTGGCACTGCGCGCTCGCCGGCAGCGCCGTGGCCACCAGGGCGTCGCGCCGGTAGTACCGCATCGTGCCGGCGGTCCTGGCCACCAGCGAGGTCGGCGTGAGGTGCAGCTCCTCGATGGTCCCACCCGGCCCGAACAGGGCGCCGACCAGGGCGCCGTCGCCGCGCCAGCGCCGGATCATGCCGTCGGTGTCGCCGGTCCACACGTCGTCGCCGTCGAACTCGAGCGCGGTGATGCCGATGTCGACGCCGTCGATCGACGCCATCCGCACCCCGTCGTCGACCCGGTACAGGCCGATGCCGGCGTGGGTCCACACCGCCAGGCGGTCGGCCGTCGGCGAGAAGTGCAGACCGGCGGTCGGCGCGCCGATCGGCAGCACCCGCAGCGGGCGCAGCGCGCCGTCGAACAGGTGGACGTTGCCATCGGCGGTGGCCACGGCCAGCCGGCGGCCGTCATCGCTGAACAGGACGTCGACGGCGGCGAGCGGGACGGCCCCGCGCGGGCGCAGGCTGGCCAGGTCGAACACCCGGACCGCCGCCGCGGCGCCCTCGCCCTCGGCCAGCGCGATCCGGCCGAGGCGACCCGAGTAGAACGGCGTCCCGGCGCCGAGCTCGACGGTGTGGCGGACCCGCCCATCGGCCTCGAGCACCTCGAGCCGGCCGAGGCGGCGCGCGCCGACCCCGCCGTCGGGCAGGAAGAACGGGCCGAAGCGCGGGTCATCGGCGCTGGCGGCCGGGGCGACCCGGCGAACCTGGCTCGGGTCGTCGAGATCGATCACCCGCAGGTCGGGGTCGGTCACCACGAACCAGCGGCCGTCGGGGCTGATCTGGTAGCCCTGGGACACCCCGGCCAGCCGGAAGCGACGCTGCTCCTGGCCGTCGCCGTCGAGCATCACCATCTCCTCGCCGGCCTGGACCAGGGCACGCCGGCCGTCGGCGGCGACCAGGGTCTCGAGCAGGTCGCGGTGGGTGACCCGCTCGGCCGGCCAGGCCGCGGCCGCGGCGCCGGTGAGGAGGCGCAGCGCGAGGTCGTCGCCGCCGCGATCGAACGCGGCGCGGGCGTACGCCAGCGCGGCCACCGGGTTGCCCGCGGAGGACTCGCGCCGGGCCTGGGCGATCAGGTTGTCGGTCAGGCGCTGCTCGGCCAGCCCGGCGGCGCCGGCGGCCGCGCGGGCGGCGCGCTCGGCCCGGGTCCGCTCGCGCCCGGCCCGGAGCGACAGCAGCGTCATCGCCCCGGCCACCGCGGTCAGGGTCACCATCACCGCCGCCACCACGATCCGGCGCCAGCGACGGGCGCGCTGGGCCAGGCCGATCGACGCGTCGGAGAACGCGCGCTCGCGGTCGGTCAGGGCGGCGGCGGCGGCGCGCAGCCGCTGCAGGTCGGCCAGGGCCACGCCGCGCCACAGCAGATCATCGGTCCGACCCTGCTCGTGCCAGCGGCGGGACGCCTGGCGCAGGTCGGCCAGGATGGCCTGCTCGGCCGCGTCCTCCTGCCGCCACCGCGTCAGGCGCGGCCAGCGCTCGGCCAGGCACTCGTGCACGATCTCGACCACCTCGCCGCCCGCGCCGCGTTCACCGCCGTCGCCGATCACCAGCAGCCGGGCCGCGGCCAGTCGATCGATCACCACCCCGCCGCGGTCGAGCCCGGCCAGCTCGGCCCGCGGGTGTGGCACCCGGGTGCCGTCGGCCGCGACCAGGCGCGCGAACAGCTGGCGCACCACCTCCTGCTGCGCGCGATCGAGCGTGGCGTAGACCTCGTCGGCGTAGGTCGCCAGCGCGCCGGCGACCCCGCCGATCGCGGCCAGGGCGGCGCGGGTCAGGGTCCGGGTCGCCAGCTCGCGCCCGGCCCACAACCGGGCCGCGGTGAACGACAGCAGCGGCAGCGCGCCGGCCCGATCGACCACGGCGTCGACCAGCTCGTCGACCAGGCCGGCCTCGATCACCGCGCCATGGCGCCGGGCCGGCTCGATGACGATGCGCCGCAGCGCCTCGCGCGAGGGCGGGCCCAGCACGAACGGCTCGACCTGGCCGCGCAGGCCGTCGATCGACTCGAGCACCCCGGCGAAGTCGTCGCGGACGGTGAACACCACCCGCACCGGCGCGCTCGGGCCGCTGGCGGCGCCGGCCAGGGCCTGGCCGAACCGCTCGCGCTCGCCGGCCTCGCCGCACAGCGTGACCAGCTCCTCGAGCTGGTCGACCACCACCAGCAGGCCGCGCGGGCGCCGCTCGCCGAGGGCACGCAGCGTCGCCACCACCACGTCGGCCGAGCACGGCGCCTCCGATGCCTCGGCCACGGCCGTGACCAGCGCGGCCAGCGGGTGGCGCCCCGGGCGCAGGGTGATGACGGCGGCGGGCTCCTCGCTCGCGGTCAGCCGCCCGATCAGGCCGGCGTGGACGAACGACGACTTGCCGACGCCGGAGCTGCCGACGACGGCGACCATCGGCGCCCGCACCAGCCGGTTGGCCAGCGCCTCGACCTCGGCCTCGCGCCCGAAGAAGCGGGCGGTGTCGGCCGAGGTGAACGCGGCCAGCCCAGGGTACGGCGACTCGTCGTCACCCGCGTCGTACGCGGTGTCGGTGTCGGTGGTGCCGAGGGCGGCCAGCATCGAGCCGGCCTCGGCGTCGTCGCGCTCGTAGCCCCACGGGCCGGCCGCCAGCCGGGCCGCCCGCTTGTCGGCCCGCCAGATCACGAACAGCTCGAGGTCGGCGTGCGGGACCGGGCGCTGGGCCCGCACCAGCGGGGTCAGGCGCAGGACGATGCGGCCGTCGTCGTCGATCATGCACACCTCGCCGACGGCGATGGCGTCGCCCCACAGCAGGGCCCGGCCGCGCGCCCCGCGCCGCAGCCCGGTCCACAGCTCGGGGCCGTCCTCGCCGCCGACCGCGAGCCGGTAGTCGAGCAGGGGCGCCAGCGCCGCCAGCGCCGGCGCCACCGCGCCGACGTCGGCGGCGAGCTCCTCGGCGGTGCGCCCGCGCGCACCCCGCGCCGCGAGCTGGCGCAGCACCCCGGCCGCGGCCAGCATGGCCGGCAGCTCGGGCAACGGGTCGGCCAGCTCACCCGGCGCCGGGGGGCGGCGCGGGGCGGCACCGGCTCGCGCCGCGGCCGCGGCCTCGGCCTGCCCGCGCGCGCCGGCGGCGGCGGCGGCGGTGGCGACCTCGAGCCACGACCGGGCGTCCTCGCGGCCCCACACCGCGACCAGGGTCTCGCGCAGGCCGGCGTCGGCGACGCCACGCGCGCCGGCCAGGGCGATGGCCGCCAGCCAGCGACAGGTGATGTCGATCAAGCCGCGCAGCGCGGCGTCGACCTCGACGGTGGAGCTGGCGACGGCCAGGCTGGCGACCGCCTCGGCCAGCGGCTGCGGCCCGGCCTGCTCCCACCGCTCGCGCGTCTCGCCGTCGAGCAGCGGCACCACCTCCCCGGCGCTGGCGCCGACCGCGGCGGCGACGGCGGCGCCCAGGGCCAGCGCGCTCGGCCAGCGGTCGTCGACCCGCTTCTCGAGCGCACGCGCGACGGCGTCGGCCAGGGCCGGCGGGACACCCTCGATCGGCGCCGGCACCACGTGCTGGTGCGCCGCGGCCAGGGCCACGCGGGTCTCGCCCTGCACCGGCGGGCGCCCGGTCAGCATCCGGTACGCCACCACCCCGAGGGCGTAGATGTCGGCGCGGTGGTCGACCGCGGCCGGGTTGCTCCACTGCTCCGGCGCCATGTACGCCGGCGTGCCGATGAGCGCGCCGTGCCCGGTCGACGGCGGTCCGGGCGGCCGCCCCGCCGCGGCCTGGTCCGGCGCCGCGTCGGCGTCGGCGTCGGCGCCGGTGTCGGGCTCGCCGGGTCGGGGCGGGCCGGCCGCGGTCGCCGCCTTGGCGATGCCGAAGTCGAGCAGCTTGGGCAGGAGCTGGCCCGAGCGCTCGAGCACCATGACGTTGGCCAGCTTGATGTCGCGGTGGACGATGCCCAGCTCGTGCGCGCCGTGTACGACCTGGCACAGCCGCTCGAACAGCGGGGCCAGCAGCGCCGGCGGCATGGGCCCGCGCCGGGCCAGCAGGTCGTCGAGGGTGGTGCCGCGCACGTGCTCCATCGCGATCCACAGCAGGCCGTCGGGCTCGGCCCCGAACGCGTAGATGTGGGCGGCGTACGGGTGGTCGAGCCGCGACGCCAGCTTGGCCTCGCGCAGGAACCGCTCGATCCGCAGCGGGGTGGCCTTCACGTCGGCACGCATGACCTTGATGACCGCGCTGCGGCCGAGCTCCTCCTCCTCGGCGCGGAACACGTCGGCCGAGCCGCCCCGACCCAGCGGCGCGACCACCACGTACTTGCCGAGCCGGCGGCCGAGGAGCGCGCGCTGGTCCGGGCGGCGCGCGGGTGGGGCGCCGGCAGCCCCGGGCAAGGACGCCGTCGCGCCATCAGCCACGCCCACGGCCGCGTCGGTCAGCGACTCGGTCTCGGCCGAGGCGCCCGACCGGCTGGCCTGCGCATCGAGGCCGCCGTCGCCGCCAGCGGCGTCGTGGTCGCGCGTCTCCACCGCCCGAGCCTACGACGCGCGGCCCAGCCTGTCTGGTCCCGGCGCCGCATCCCCGGCCCGGTCAGCGCGCTGGCCATGGCCGCTCGGGTAGGCGGCGCCTGGTCAATGATCTCGCGGCCCCGGCCATGGCGTACCCCTTGCTAGCAGGTGCGTCATGACGCCCTCGCACCCCCTGGCCATCCGGATCCTCACGTCCTCGCTCGCCCTGGTGTTGCCGGTCACCCTGCTGGCCTGCGCCGATCCGGAGATCGAGGACCCGGTCGACGACGTCTTCTACACGGAGGAGAGCAAGGCCGACGCGTTCGGCGTCGAGGACTGGAGCCCCGACGGCGCCGCCGTGCTGCGGCTGGTGAGCAACGCGACCGAGACCAAGCTCAGGAGCGACGTCGGCCTGTCGACGCGGGTCGCGCGCGGCATCGTGCGGGCCCGGACGACCCTGGCCGGCGGCGCGTTCACGGACCTGCGCCAGCTCGACCAGGTGCCGTACGTCGGCAAGGCGGTGTTCGCCCGCCTGCTGGCCTACGCCGCCGACAAGCACCTGTTCAAGACCGCGCTGCGGATCCCGCTGGTGCTGAGCGAGGGCACCGCGCTCACCACCTACAACGACGAGGCGCGCGCGGCTGGGCGCCAGGCCTTCGCCCGCTACACCTTCGTCAGCGCCGACACCGACTACGGCGCCAAGGCCGCGGCCTACGAGGCCCGCCTGACCGAGCTGGGCCTGTCCGATGAGCTGATGCGCTACGCCTCGTCGCTGAGCGACTACTCGGTCGGCACGCTGGAGCCGTGCTACATCGGCGACCCCGAGGAGGTCCCGGGCATCCCGGCCGCGCTGACCGACGACATGATGAGCGACATGTACAGCCAGTGGGGCTGGCGCTACCGCGAGGCCAGCTGGCAGTACTTCGAGGACGAGCCGATCGAGGACTCGACCTGGCAGGGCTGGGACACCGGGCGCGACGAGGTGCTGATCGTGGCCTCGGCCACCGACAGCGGCGATCACGCCAGCGCCGACATCATCCCGCCCTGCCGGTAGCCGGCTTGGCGGTCAGGCGCCGGCTCGAGCCCGGGGCGGCTCGCGGCCGTGGCGTGGCCTTGAAGATCTCGGCCCGGGCCGCGCCGTGGAGCGCGAGCACCGCCGGATGGGCCAGCTTGCGCTCGCCGCTGATGGCGTAGAACCGCTCCCGCACCTGCTCGGTCCGGCCGATGCGGGCAAGCGCGTACTGGCGCCGGCTGTCGCCCTCGGCCGCGTGCGGCACGACGACGACGCCGTGGCCGTCGGTGGCGAGCGCCTTGAGCAGGGCGCTGTCCTCGGCCTCGGCCACCACCCGCGGCACGATGCCCTCGCGCATGAACCAGGCGTCGAGCGCCCGCCGCAGCACGCTGCCGCCGAGGGGCAGCAGGAAGGGCGCGCCGTGCAGGGAGGCGGGGAAGCCCGGGCGGCAGCGGGTCGCCAGCGCGGCCGGTCCGAGGAAGGTCACGCCGCACTCGCCCAGGAGGTGGGTGTAGATCGGCCCGGCCGCGCCCGGCGGCGCCGGCGACTCGGCGATGACCACGTCGAGGGTGTGCAGGGCCAGGTCGGCCAGCAAGCGATCGTACCGGTCCTCCTGACAGACCAGGTGTACGCCGGTCGCCAGCACCGGCTCGAGCAGCTGCCGCACCAGCATCTTCGGGACGCTGTCGACCACGCCGACGGTGAGCCGGCCGTGCCCGGGCGCGCCGCCGCGCATCGCCTCGACCAGCTCGCGGCCCATGCCGAAGATGTCGTCGGCGTAGCGGTAGGCGGTCCGGCCGGCCTCGGTCAGCGCCAGCTTGCGCCCGCGCCGCTCGAACAGCGCCACCCCGAGGCTGCGCTCGAGCTGCTTGATCTGCGCGCTCAGCGTCGGGTGGGCCAGGCGCAGCACGCGGCCGGCCGGGGCCAGGCCACCCTCGCGGGCCACCATCCAGAAGTAGAGCAGGTGGTGGTAGTTGAGCCAGGGATCCAACATGTCGCTTTAGTCTACATGTTGCTGGTGTTCTTTCTAATTGTCGGACGTCACGACCGGACCCATCCTGGGGCTCTCAACAACCCGTTTCCGACCAAGGAGCTACCCATGGAGATCTCGATCAAGGCACGGGGTGTCGAGCTGGCCGCCGAGCTGCACGACCAGGTCGTGCGCCGCCTGCAGTTCGCGCTCGGCCGCTTCCGCCAGGCCATCCCCCGTGTCGACCTGGTCATCAGCGACGACAACGGCCCGCGCGGCGGGCGCGACAAGCGGATCCAGCTGCGGGTCCACGGCCGCAAGCAGCTGATCGTGCTCGAGCACGACGGCTCGGTCCTGGCCGCGGTGTCCCGCGCCGCCGACCGGATGGCCCGGGTGGTGGTGAAGGCCCTGCACCGCGAACGCGCCCACGTGGCCGCGCCGACCGCGTCGCCGGCCCTGGCCCTGGCCCTGGCCGGGGCCGCGGCGGGGCGGAGGTCGTCGTGAACTGCCCGCGCTGCAGCAACACCCTCGAGGAGCGCGCCTGGGTCAGCGCCACCGTCGACATCTGCCGCCGTTGTGGCGGGGTGTGGCTCGACCGCGGCGAGCTCGATCGGATCATCGCCAGCGAGCACGATGAAGGCCGGGCCCCTGGCGCCCGCGGCCGCGACGACGACGACGACGACGACGCGTGGGACGACGGCCCGACCGGGGCCCGCCGCCGCGCCCAGGGCGCTCCTGATCGTGACGACCGCGGCCAGGCCGACCGCGGCCCGGCCCGCCGCGGCGGTCGTGACGACGACGATGGGGACGACGGCCGTCAGGGCGGCTGGCTGAGCCGCCTGAGCCAGCTGTTCGACTGACCTCGACCCTGACCCTGACCTCGACCCTGACTGACCTCGACAGGAGCCTGCATGGACTCGATTGGTGCCCCCGTCTACTGGATCGGCTTCCTCGCCTTCGTGGCGGTGATGCTGGCGCTCGACCTCGGCGTGTTCCACCGCAAGAGCCACCGCGTCAGCATGCGCGAGGCGGCGACCTGGAGCGTGGTGTGGGTGAGCATGGCCGGGCTGTTCGCGCTGCTGGTGTGGCGCTGGTTCGGCTCGGAGCGGGCGCTCGAGTTCACCGCCGGCTACCTCATCGAGAAGTCGCTGTCGGTCGATAACCTGTTCGTGTTCGTCCTGGTGTTCTCGGCGCTGGCCATCCCGCCGGCGCTGCAGCACCGCGTGTTGTTCTGGGGCATCCTCGGCGCGCTGGCGTTCCGGGCCGGGTTCATCCTCGCCGGCGGCGCCCTGCTGGCGAAGTTCCACTGGCTCATCTACGTGTTCGGCGCGCTGCTGCTGCTGTCCGGCGTGAAGATGCTGATGAGCAAGGAGCACGGCCCGGCCGACCTCAGCAAGTCGCGCGCGTTGCGCTGGTTCCGCAAGCTGGTGCCGACCACCGACACCCTCGAGGGCGATCGGTTCTGGGTCCGGCGGGCCGGGCGCCTGATGGCCACGCCGCTCTTGGCCGCGCTGGTGCTGATCGAGGCGTCGGACATCGTCTTCGCGGTCGACTCGGTGCCGGCGATCTTCGCGGTCAGCCAGGACCCGTTCATCGTCTTCACCTCGAACATCTTCGCGATCATGGGCCTGCGCTCGATGTACTTCCTGCTGGCCGGCGTCCTCGACAAGTTCGCCTACCTCAAGCACGGCCTGGCCGCGATCCTGGTCTTCATCGGCGGCAAGATGATGCTGCTCGACGTCTACAAGATCCCGATCCCGGTCTCGCTCGGCACGGTGGCGGCCATCCTCTTGGTGTCGATCGGGGTGTCGCTGTGGCTGGCGCCGCGCCCCGTTCACGGGGCCGACGCGGACCCGCCGACGCCGACGCCGGCGCCCGCCCCGGCGCCCGCCCCGTGAAGCGGGCGCGCCGCCGCGGTACGCTGTGGCGATGGCGCGCGTGAAGACCCGGGCGACCGCGGCGAAGAAGCCGGGCAGGCAGCAGGCCTCCGTGGCGAAGCAGCCCGCCGGCGGCCGGCGAGCGGCGGCCAGCCAGCGGCCGGCCACGAGCAAGAAGGTGGCCGGCGCCACCCGGGCCCGGCCCAGGCTCGGCACCCGGTTCGACTTCGCGGCGCTGAGGACCAGGATCATCGACGCCAGCGTGCGGGCGCTGGCGGAGGTTCGCCGCCAGCACCCGGGCGACCCGGTGTGTGCGTTCGCGCTGTACAGCGACGAGGGCGCGATGACCGTGTGCCCGGCGATGGACCTGGCATCGGCGCGGGCGGCCCGCCTGGCCGGCGACCCCGACGACGCCGCCGACGCCGCGTTCTCACCGGCGGAGTGGGCGCTCGAGAGCGTCGGCGCCGAGCGCGCGTTTAATGCGATCTGCGACGAGGTCGGCGACCACGTCTCGACCCACCCCGAGCAGTTCGAGGCGTTCCGGGACGCGCTGTTCGAGACCTGCCTGCAGGCGCTCGAGGTCCTGCGCGACCGCGCCGTGTTCGGCCGCGGCGCCGACGTGCTGCTGCTGTTCGCGGTGTCGGACGCCGAGCTGCGGCCACGGCTCGAGCTGGCGCGGCTGACCCGCCTGATGGGCCCGCGCTCGCCACACGTGGCGGCGTTCCGGCGCTGGATCCGGACCTGGTCGGCATGATCTGGCCGGCGGCGACCCGGGCCATCCGACCCCAGCACGACCAGGTCGGTGGCTAGCGCCCTGGCCTGGGGCGAGACTCTCCGCGTCGACGCGGCCCGCGGCCCAGGCCGCTGACATCGCACGATCCACGGGCGAGATCGTCACCGGGGGCATGGGCCCCAGCCGGCACGGCCTTACCCTTGCAGCCACCAGGGACATGCTGCCCGTCGGAACCCTGCTCCGCTTGACCGCCGCAGCCGCCGCCACCGCCGCCCTGATGGCGTGCGCCAGCGCCGAGGACGACGGCAGCCTGGTCGATCACGACGAGGACAGCGACTTCGTGGAGGTCGGCGGCGTGGCCGACGGCAAGGCCGACGTGGCCGGCATCCCGACCGCGTTCGACCGCCACCTCGTCCTGAGCGACGAGCTGTACCGCACCACCGACGCGGTCGACGCCGCCGGGCTCCAGGCCTTCTTCGAGGACACGCCGTACCACACGAGGTCGTGGCTGGCCGACGCCGAGTTCGACGGCCACAGCGCGGCCGAGCTGCTGGTGCAGGTCGCACACGAGCACGAAGTCAACCCGCTCCTGCTGCTGGTCCGCATGCAGGTCGAGCAGGCCCTGGTCAGCAAGACGGTGCGGCCATCGCAGGCGCGCATCGACGCCGCCCTCGGCTGCGGCTGCCCCGACGGCCGCGGCTGCAGCGCCAGCTACCGCGGCTTCGGCCGGCAGCTCACCTGCGCGGCCGAGACGATGAACCGCTGGTACCAGGCCTCGATCGACGGCACCGGCCCGTGGCGGATGGGCCGGGCCAGAAACACGCTCGATCCTCGCAGCGTCACCCCGCGCAGCCACGCCACCGCGTCGATGTACGCCTACACGCCGTGGGTGCTGGTCGGTCGCGGCGGCAACTGGCTGACCTGGAACGTGCTGCGCCGCTACGCCGTCTCGCTCGACGAGCGTGGCCTGCTGTCGCCGCCGTGAGCCAGCGCGGCGGCCGGCGGTAGTACGCTGGCCGTCATGGATACGCCCACGCTGACCGCCGCCGAGCTCGCGACCCTGCGCGACCACGGCGTCGTGCTGCACGCCGACCGCGTCATCTTCGCCGCCCAGCCGGCGCTGAGCGAGGCGCGCCTGGCCGAGATCGCCGCGGTGTGCGCTGGCCCGCTGCCGGCGTCGCTGCTGGCGCTGTGGCGGCTCACCGCCGGCGGCCGCCTGGCCTACGACCTGACCCTGACGATGCACGGCCAGTCCGAGGCCATCTCGTGGTGCGAGCTGTTCTTCGACGGCAGCTCCGGCTACCGCGACCTGCAGGGCTGGATCGACCACGAGCTGGAGCTGGCCGAGGAGGCCGCGACCGAGGCCGGGACGGCGTGGAGCGGGCGGCTCGACTACCTGCCGATCGGCGGCTTCGAGTACTGCGATCGCATCTACGTGGTGACCCGGCCCGGCCCGGAGCACGGCGCGGTGGTGGCGTGGAAGCAGGGCCTGCCGCCGGCGTGGAAGCATCGGCTCCACGCCCCCGGCGTGGCCCGCGTCGCCGACGACCTGGCGGGCGCGCTGGCGGCGCTCGCCCTCGACGACGATCCGCTGGCGCCGACCGACCCGTACTTCGCCGGCGCGCCGCTGCTCGACTACCTCGACGAGCGCGTCGACCGGCACGGGCTCGACCCGGCCCTGCGCGATCGGGTGATCGCGGCGTTCCGGTCGGC
The DNA here is from genome assembly GCA_018058095.1 of Kofleriaceae bacterium. GTDB lineage: Bacteria > Myxococcota_A > Polyangia > Haliangiales > Haliangiaceae > JABFXX01. The sequence goes on along the minus strand of JAGPCO010000035.1, from coordinate 37,301 downwards.
GGTGCGCGACTGGCGCAGCGCGCTGGCCGCTGGCACGCTGGTGACCTCGCCCGAGCTGGCCCGGACCGCGCTGCTCCAGGCGATCACCGGCGACGACGGCGCCGCGGTGACGACGCTGGCCGCCGCTGGCGTCGACCTGGCCGGACCGCTGCGCGGCAGCGCCGGGGCCGTCGCCGTCGCCGTCGGCGCCGGCGCCTTCGTGGCGGCCAGCGCCCTGGTCGAGGCCGGCGCCGCGGTCCCGCGCGACGTGTTCGACGAGGTCGACGGTCCGCTGCCAGCGGCGCTGGCCACGCGGCTCCTGGCCGCGGGTGCCGAGCCGTGCGCCGACGACGTGGCGACGCTGGTGGCCTGTGGCGCGGCCGACAGCGCGCGTGTGCTGCTGGCCCGGCCGCGCCCGGTCGCGGCGGCCGACCTGCGCGGCGCGATCGCCACGCTCCGCACCAGCCTGTCCAGGTCGCTGACCGAGGTCCAGGCCGGGCGGCTCGGTCACTACCTCGGCGCCGACGGCCTGGCCGCCCGGATCACCCGGCTCGATGAGTTCGTGCCCTGATCGGGCTGCCTGTACCTGTCGCGTCAGGATCGTGACGCCCGGAGAATATTCATTGATATCGAGCAACTAGCCTATCCGGCCAGTCGTGTTGCCGGCCAGCACGCTGACCCGGCCCAGGGCACGAGATCCGCGCGAATCCGGCCCGCTGGCAGCTGGGGACAACCGGCACCAGCGTTGCAGCAGTGGCCGGGCATGCACCACCACCCCTTCTCCTCCGCGGCGCGCGCCGCGCTGGTCGCCGCGTTCGTGTCCGGATCCGCCTGCGCGGTGGTCGATGCCGACAGCGGTCCCTCGCCGTGTGACGGCAAGTGCGACGATCCCACCAGCGCCGCGCCGCTGGTGTCGTGCTGGATCGAGCCGGGCCAGGGCACCGAGGTGTTCTTCATCACCGACACGCTGGTGTGTTCGCGCGGCGTCGACCCCGTGTACGACCTGGTGGTCGTCAACGCGGTGTCGGCCAGCCGCGGCGGCGGCGGTGAGCAGCTCGAGGCCGGCGCGGCCGGCCCGACGACGATCATGCGGCTGGCACGTCAAGATGGCTACCCGGTCCGACTCGAGGTCGAGCTGCTGGCCGGCAACCTCGGCGCCAACAACATCCTGCCGACCCGCCTGGTGTCGGAGATCTCGCTGAGCGGCCCCGACGCCGCCACGGCGGCGCAGCCGCGGACCTGGCGGGTGCCGTTCCAGGTCGGGACCGTCGTGCTCGACAGCCACCTCGATCAGGGCGAGCTGAGCGTGGCGTACCCGCTCGACCTGGCGCCGTTCGTCGACGCCGCTGGCGCGACCAGCGTGACCATCCGCAAGGGCGCCCAGCTCATCGCCGGCCGACAGATCCGGCTCGACCTGCCGTCGCGCGGCGGCCCCCTGGCCGCCACCGTGGGTGACCGCGCCACTCCGCTGCCCGGCTTCGGCCACTTCGCGCTCACCTCCGACGGCGTCACCCCGGTGGCCGAGCCGACCGGCCCGCTGGTGGTGAGCTGCGCGGCCGACACCGCCGGCGAGCCCGACGCGGCGCGGTCGGTGCGCTGCACGCTGGCGGCCCCGGCCGAGCTGACGCTGGACGCGGCCAGCGCGGTCGTGGCGGGCGCCGGCGGCGCGGTCACCACGCCGCTCGCCGCCGACGTCGCGGTGGAGGTCGGCGCGCTGGCGCCGGGCGCCGGGCCGCTCACGGTCACCATGCGCGCCACCCTGCGCCCGAGCGGGGCGACCCGGCTCGACCCGGGCCTGGCCGGGCGCACCATCGAGCTGACCGTCGCCGTGCCGGCCGATGGCAGCGCGGTCAGCGGGCGGCTCGGCCTCGAGCTGTGGTCGACGACGATCACCTGCCAGGAGGAGCTGTGCATGATCGACCGGCCGGCCTTCCTGCTGCCGCTGCCCACGCCCAGCTACTGGGCGACCCGGGTCGAGGCGGGCATGGTGGTCGAGCTCGATCGCGGCGCCCAGGCCACCTTCGTGTTCGCCAGCCCGGCCGGCCAGCGCGCCTTCGCCGGCAACGCCGGCCTCCTCGTCGGCAGCGACTTCGTCGACAAGGCCGTCGACGTCGGCCCCGGCACCTTCGTGCTCGACCAGCGCGGCCTGACCCCGGGCAGCTGAGCCCGGCGCCGCGGCCACATCCCGCCCGCGTGTAGCGGCCTCGAGCCGCTCGCGAGTGCGGCCAGCGCACACGCTCACCTCAACGACTCGCCGCCCCGGTCGAACCGCGGGGAGATGCGTCATCCATGGACCCTCATCCCCCTCCTGTCCCTCACCGTCGCCTGCGGCGACCCCATCCTGGGGCCTGACCCCGACCAGCCCCCCATCACGCTGCCCGAACGCGCGGTCTCCGCCGTCCAAGACGGCTCGGTCGCCATCGACGTCAGCGCCATCGGCCCGGACGGCGAGGTCCGATCCGGCGTGACCGAGGCCGGCCCGATCCGCTACGCGGTGACCGGCCCGTCGCACGGCACGCTCGACGGCACCGGGCCGATGTTCATGTACCGGCCGGCCGCAGGCTACGTCGGCTCGGACATGGTCGAGATCACCATCAGCGACGACACGCACACGGTGATCGTGCGCTTCGCCATCACCATCACCGCCAGGCCCAACACCGCCCCGGTGGCTCGCGACGTCGACACGGCGACCAGCGAGGCCCAGGGCGTGGCCATCACCCTGGCGGCGACCGACGCCGAGACGGCGGTGCTGACCTTCAGCCTGGCCAGCCAGCCGGCCCACGGCGAGGTGACCGGCGTCGCGCCCAACCTGATCTACACGCCGACCGGCCACTTCTTCGGCACCGACTCGTTCACCTACCAGGCCAGCGATGGCGAGCTGAGCTCGAACGTCGCCACCGTGGTGGTGCGGGTCGACGACGTGCGCACCTGCGGCGACGGCGTCATCGAGGGCGCCGAGCAGTGCGACGACGGCAACGGCAGCGACACCGACGGCTGCCTGACCAACTGCATGGCGGCCAGCTGCGGCGATGGCGTGGTCCAGGCTGGGGTCGAGCAGTGCGACGATGTCAACGGCGACGACACCGACGCCTGCGTGAGCTGCCAGGCCGCCGTCTGTGGCGACGGCGTGGTCCACGCCGCCGTCGAGCCGTGCGACGACGGCAACGACGACCCGAGCGACGCCTGCCACAAGTGCGTGCCGACGCGGTGTGGCGACGGCATCGTCCACGTCGGCGTCGAGCTGTGTGACGACGGCAACACCATCGACACCGACGCCTGCACCACGGCCTGCACCAGCGCCACCTGCGGCGATGGCTTCGTCCAGGCCGGCGAGCAGTGCGACGACGGCAACACCATCAACACCGACACCTGCCTGTCGACCTGCGTGGCCTCCAGCTGCGGCGACGGCTTCGTCCAGGTCGGCGTCGAGCAGTGCGACGACGGCAACGGCGACGACACCGACGCCTGCCGCTCGACCTGCGCCGCCGCCACCTGCGGCGACGGCTTCACCCACGCCGGCGTCGAGCAATGCGACGACGGCAACGCCGTCGACACCGACGCCTGCACCTCGGCCTGCGCCGCCGCCGCCTGCGGCGACGGCTTCACCCACGCCGGCGTCGAGGCCTGCGACGACGGCAACACCATCGACACCGACGCCTGCACCTCGGCCTGCGCCGCCGCCGCCTGCGGCGACGGCTTCACCCACGCCGGCGTCGAGGCCTGCGACGACGGCAACACCATCGACACTGACGCCTGCACCTCCTCCTGCGTGCCCGCCGCCTGCGGCGACGGCATCCAGGCCAGCGTCGAGGCCTGCGACGACGGCAACACCATCGACACCGACGCCTGCACCTCCTCCTGCGTGCCCGCCGCCTGCGGCGACGGCTTCACCCAGGCCGGCGTCGAGCATTGCGACGACGGCAACGCCGACGACACCGACGCCTGCACCTCCGCCTGCGTGCCCGCCGCCTGCGGCGACGGCTTCACCCAGGCCGGCGTCGAGGAGTGTGACGACGGTGGCACCGACGATGGAGACGGGTGCGGCCACAGCTGCCAGACCGAGCGATGCGGCGACGGCCTGACCCAGTTCGCCCGCGGCGAGCAGTGCGACGACGGCAACGACGCGGCCGGCGACGGCTGCGATGTGTCGTGCCAGGTCGAGCCGTTCACCACCACCAGCGCGGTCCAGGTCAGCACGACCGGGGCGGGCTGCACCACCGCCACTGCCAACGCCGCGCGTAAGGTCGCGGTCGACGGCAGCGGCCGGATCTACGCCGTGATGCAATGCGGCACGGCGGCCCACGTCGTCGTCAGCGCCGATCGCGGCCAGACCTTCAGCGCCCCGTTCGAGATCAGCGCGGCGATCGCCGGCGCGGTGGTGGCGCAGGCCGCTGTGGCCGCCGGCCCGACCGGCGTGGCCTACGCCGCGCTCATGATCAACACCGGTGAGGTGTACCTGCGGACCAGCGAGGACGGCGGCGCCACCTGGGGGCCGGCCAGCCTGATCGGGACCGCGACCAGCACCTCGACCGGGCTGTCGCTGCACGCGTTCAACGACGACATCTACGTCGGCTACTCCACCAGCGGCGGCGTCGCGGTGGCGCGCAACCACGCGCGCGGGCAGGGCGGTTTCGACACCACCGTGGTCGGGATGTCGATCGCGTTCTTCGACCTGCTGTACGACATCGTCGACGAAGTGCTGGTGGTGGCGGCCGACACGCCGGGCTTCCACATTCGCTCCAGCTTCGACGAGGGCGTGAGCTTCGAGGCCGAGGTCAACCCGCCCGGGCAGGAGTTCTTCTCGGACTGGGCCATCGGCGCCGGCACGATCTACGCCGTCGGCACCAACCTCGGCGCCAGCGGCGACGCGACGGTGCTGTACGCCATCGACGTGTCGACCCCGTCGGCGTCGACCGGCCACGCCGGCCTGCCGGCGGTGACGACCGCGCAGAGCCGCACCGTCGCCGCCGACGCCGCCGGTAACGCCTTCGTCGCCTCCCAGCTCGATGGCGGCGGCATCCAGCTCGACCGCTTCGACACGGCGCTGTCCACCTTCGCCACCCCACGCAGCCTGGGCGGCACCGGCACCTCGCCGGTCGTCGCGCCGCTGCCGGGCGCGCAGGGCGCCGTGGTGGTCTACGCCGATGGGGGCGAGGTCTACGTCACGGTGCAGGCCTACGGGCCCTGACCCAGCCAGCCCACCCGCGGCTGCTCCGCCGGCCCGACCTGCACACGTGTGGTCGGGCCGGTGGCGTTTCGGCGCGGCGATCGCGCAGATTTCGCACACCCGCGCCTACGCCAGGCCGGCCGTGCATCACCTGGCCAAGCCCCTGGCTTTCCGTTAAGGTCCGCGAAATTGCGCCGCCTCGGCGGCGCCTCGAGGGCCCCCATGTCCCAGCAGCAGAAGCTCGATCGCGTCGTCATCCGCTTCGCCGGCGACTCCGGCGATGGCATGCAGCTCACCGGCAGCGAGTTCACCAAGGCCGCGGCCGAGGCTGGCAACGACATCGCCACCTTCCCCGACTTCCCGGCCGAGATCCGCGCCCCGGCCGGCAGCATCGCCGGGGTGTCGGGCTTCCAGGTCCACTTCTCGTCGAACGACATCTACACCCCGGGCGACGCGCCCGACGTGCTGGTGGCGATGAACCCGGCCGCGCTCAAGACCAACCTCAAGGACCTGGTCGAGGGCGGGACGCTCATCATCAACAGCGGCGCCTTCGTCGAGGCCAACCTCAAGAAGGTCGGCTACACGAGCAACCCGCTCGACGACGGCTCGCTCGCCAAGTACAAGGTCCACACCGTCGACATCTCGGCGCTCACGCTGAGCGCGCTCGACGGCACCGAGCTGTCGACCAAGGAGAAGGGCCGGTCGAAGAACTTCTTCGCCCTCGGCCTGGTGTTCTGGATGTACGGGCGCGAGACCGAGGCCGAGGTCCGCCGCATCCAGCAGCAGTTCGGCAAGAAGCCGGAGTTCGCCGACGCCAACATCAAGGTGTTCAAGGCCGGCTATCACTACGGCGAGACGGCCGAGGTGTTCCAGACCGTGTACGAGGTGCCGCCGGCGACGTGGGCGCCCGGGACCTACCGCAACATCAGCGGCAACGAGGCGCTGGCGACCGGCCTCATCGCCGGCGGCGTGCTGGCCGGCAAGCCGATCTTCTTCTCCGGCTACCCCATCACGCCGGCGTCGTCGATCCTGCACACCCTGGCCAAGTACAAGAACTTCGGCTGCCTGACGTTCCAGGCCGAGGACGAGATCGCGGCCATGGCGGCGACCCTGGGCGCGGCCTTCGGCGGCGCGCTGGCGGTGACCGCGTCGAGCGGCCCCGGCATCGCCCTCAAGACCGAGGGCATCGGCCTGGGCATCATGACCGAGCTGCCGGTGGTGGTGATCAACGTGCAGCGCGGCGGCCCGTCGACCGGCCTGCCGACCAAGACCGAGCAGTCGGACCTGTACCAGGCGGTGTTCGGCCGCAACGGCGAGGCGCCGATGCCGGTGCTGGCCATCAAGAGCCCGGGCGACTCGTTCTACTGCGCCATCGAGGCGCTGCGCATCGCCAGCAAGTACATGGTGCCGGTCATGCTCCTGTCCGACGGTTACATCGCCAACGGCAGCGAGCCGTGGCCGGTGCCCGACGTGGCGGCGCTGCCGAAGTTCCCCATCACCCACCGCACCGATCCGAACGGGTTCGCGGTGTACGAGCGCGACCCGGCCAGCCTGGCCCGGGCCTGGGCCATCCCCGGCACGCCCGGCCTCGAGCACCGCATCGGCGGCATCGAGAAGGACGCCCGCACCGGCAACATCTCGTACGACCCGGCCAACCACGAGAAGCAGACCCACCTGCGCGCCGCCAAGATCGCGGCCATCGCCCAGGACATCGGCGAGCTCGACCTGGCCGGCGACGCCAGCGGCGACGTGCTCGTCGTCGGCTGGGGCGGCACCTACGGCTCGCTGCGCCAGGCCACGCTGGAGCTGCGCGCCGCCGGCAAGCGGGTCAGCCACGCCCACCTGCGCTGGCTGGCGCCGCTCGAGCCGGGCCTCGACGCCGTCATCCACAACTTCAAGCACGTGCTGGTGTGCGAGCTCAACACCGGCCAGCTCCGCACCGTGCTGCGCGCCAAGTACCTGGTCGACGCTGCCGGCCTCAACAAGGTCCAGGGTCAGCCGTTCAAGGTGCGCGAGGTGGTGGCCGCGGTCGAGGAGCGCCTGGGCGCGCCCGCGCCTCTGCCGGCGCCGCGCCCCGGGCAGCCGACCGCCAAGGCCTGAAGCCGGCACGACCTCTTCGATCCCCGACGCCCTCGCACCGAACGGAGCGACGCCATGACCGAGAATCCCAAGACCATCAAGCTGAGCAAGAAGGACTTCGAGTCGGACCAGGACGTGCGCTGGTGCCCGGGGTGTGGCGACTACGCCATCCTGGCCACCGTGCAGCGCGCGCTGGCCACGCTCGGCGTCCGCCGCGAGAACACCGTGTTCGTGTCCGGCATCGGCTGCTCGAGCCGCTTCCCGTACTACATGAACACCTACGGCTTCCACACCATCCACGGCCGGGCGCCGGCGGTGGCGTCGGGCCTCAAGCTGGCCCGGCCCGAGCTCGACGTGTGGGTCGTGACCGGCGACGGCGACGGCCTGTCGATCGGCGGCAATCACCTGCTGCACGCGCTGCGGCGCAACATGGATCTGAAGATCCTGCTGTTCAACAACCAGATCTACGGCCTGACCAAGGGCCAGTACTCGCCGACCTCGGCGGTCGGGACTCGGTCGGGCTCGACCCCGCAGGGCTCGATCGACTACCCGGTCAACCCGCTCCAGGTGGCGCTGGCGGCCGGCGCGTCGTTCGTGGCCCGCGCCGCCGACACCGACGCCAAGGGCCTGGCCGCGATCCTCGACAAGGCCTACGCCCACAAGGGCTCGGTCTTCATCGAGCTGCTGCAGAACTGCCCGGTGTTCAACGACGGCATCTGGGAGGCGGTCAAGGACGACCCGGCCGGCAAGCAGATCGCGCTGGCCGACGGCAAGCCGCTGCTGTTCGACGGCGGCAAGCGCGGCATCCGCCTGTCGGCCGACCTCACGCCGGAGATCGTCACCGTCGGCGACGGCGGCGTGCGCGAGGACCAGCTCATCGTCCACCGCGAGACCGGCAGCAACGCCTACGCCTACACCATCGCCAGCATGGTGCACCCCGCGTTCCCGATGCCGATGGGCGTGCTGCACCGCGAGGTCAAGCCGTCGTACGAGGCGCTGGCCCACGCCCAGCTCGACGAGGCGCTCAAGGCGCAGGGCCCGGGCGACCTGCGCAAGCTGCTCGGTTCGGGCATGACCTGGACCATCGGCGCCGACGGCACCCGGCACTGAGTCAGGCCCGGCACTGAGTCAGGCCCGGCACTGAGTGACGAACGTCGCGGGCGCGTCCGGCGCCGCGGCGGTAGCATCGCCGCATGCGAACCCTCGCGATCCTGATGGTCGGCGTGACGGCGGCGTGTGGAGGCAACGACGAGGCGCGTCCCGACGCACGCGGCGGCGGCGCGATCGACGCGACCGGAAGCATCGACGCCGTCGCCTCGGTCGACGCGGCCGGCGGCGCGCTGCAGCTGCAGGTCGAGCCAGGTGGCGCGGTCCGGGTTCGCGCGGGTGCGACCACGCTGGCGGTGTGCCGGCAGGACTGCGTCGTCGACGCCGCACCTGGCACCACGCTCGACCTGTACGCTGGCTCTGCCGCCGTGTTCACCGGCTGGACCGACGGGTGTAGCGGTTCGAGCCGGGCCTGTCAGGTCACCACCGGGGTCGCCCCGGTCGTCGTCGGCGCGACGTTCGCGCTGCCGGCCAGCGCGCTGTGGGTGCGCGAGCTGGTCGACGTCGCGGCGGTGCTGTCGGTCGAGCTCCTCGCCGACGACCGGCTGGTCATCGGCACCAGCGCCGGGGCGCGCTTGCTGGCAGCGGACGGAGGCCAGGTGTGGGCGAGCCCGGCCGTGCCCGGGGCGGCGCGGGTCAGCGCGACCGGGGCGATCTACGTGCTGCACGGCCGCGACCTGGTCCGGCTCGAGCCCGGCACCGGGACCGAGCTGTGGCGGCAGGAGGTCGCGCCGGCCGGCACGGAGGTCGGCGGACCAACCGCGTCGACGATGGCCCACCGGTTCGAGACCGGCCCGAGCGACGAGGTCGTGATGGTGGTCGCGAGCAACGTCGTCAAGGTCGACAGCACCGGCGCCGTGGCCTGGACCCGCGCCATCACCGGCACCCCACGCGGGCCGGTCGCCGTCGACGGCGCCGGCACCGTGCTGGTGGCGATCGAGGACCCGGTGTCGGTCGAGGGCACGCTGGTCGCGCGCTGGAGCGCGGCCGGCGTGGCGCTGGCCGACAGCGCGGCCATCGGTCCGCAGTACCAGGCGGCGATGGCCGTCGATGGCAGCGGCCAGCTGCTCGGCTCGACCTCCGGCCACGGCCACGTCGACCTGGTCCGGCGCGGCCAGGGCGCCGGCGCCGGCGCGTACGCGGTGCGGGTCGACCTGGACGACCCCGATTACGTCGACAGCGGGGTGGCCGCGACCAGCGCGGGCGACGCGGCCTGGATGTACACGACCGACGAGCTGCTCGATCCGGTCGTCGGGCTGCGGCTGTCGCGGGTCAGCCCGACCGGCGCGGTCAGCCCGCGCCTCGACCTGCGCAGCGAGGAGGATCCGGTCACGTTCGACCGCCTCGGCGTGGTCGCGCGGGACGTCGCGGTCGCGCTCGACGGCGAGCGCTACGCCGTGGCGGGTCGTGCGTATTCGGTCGACAGCGGCACCGGCCACGGCTGGATCCTGGTCGGGACGTTCTGATTCGTGGGCCGGGTCGTGGCCGCGGTCACCGCCGCGTCACGGCGTCGCCAGCGCCGCCACCTCGGCCTCGGTCAGCACTCGGTCGAACAGCATCACGTCGTCGAGCGCCCCCTCGAGATACGCGAACGCGGCGCCGGAGTCGACGTCGTGGCCGAACCCGAACGGTGAGTCGTCGTAGTCGAGCGCGCCGGCCTCGGACGCGCCGCGCACCACGCCGTCGACGTAGAAGCGCAACCGGGTGCCATCGTAGCTGTGAGCGACGTGGTGCCAGCCGCCGACCAGCCCGAGGTCGGGCCACAGGGCGAGCGTGACCCAGCCGGTGTCGGTGATGACGCCGAGGTTGAGCTCGCCCTCGGAGTGCAGGTAGACCTCCCAGGTGTTCAAGCTGGTGCTCGCCGACCGCAGCTGCTTCGACGCCAGCACCGTGACGTCCACCGGCAGCGCGTCGATGCGCACCCAGAACGCCACGGTCAGCGCCGGCCAGCGCAGCGTCGGCTGATCGGCCACGGTCAGGTCTTGTGCCCCGGTGAACAGGGCCGCCCCACCGCGGCCAGGCCGGCCGGGGGTGGCCGATGGACAGGCCGTGCAGGTGGCGGTGACCTCGCCGCCGGTGAGGAAGGTGCCGGTGTCGAAGGTGAAGTGGACCCGGGGCACGGGCGGCGCGGGCCGGGCATCGGCGCTCCCCGGCCCCACCTCGCGCGCCGTGAAGTCGACCTGTCCACAGGCGGCCACGACGCCGAGGAGCCCGAGGCCGATGGCCCGGGTGCGACGCACGGGCCGGCCGTCCCCGCTCATGGCACCGCCAGCGCGGCGACCTCGTCGGCGCCGAGCGCGCGATCGAACAGCATGACGTCGTCGAGGGCGCCGACCAGGTGGTTGACGAGCCGTCCGCCGTCGCGGTCGAGCCCGACCAGCAGCGGCGAGGCGTCGTGGCGCAGCGGGCCGCGCTCGTCGGCCAGGCGCAGCTCGCCGTCGACGTACAGGCGCCGAGATCGCCCGTCGAAGGTCAGGGCGACGTGGCCCCACTGCCCGACGACGGGGAAGCCCGCGCGCAGGCCGGCGATGCGCGCGAGGTCGTCATCGGTGGTGGTGCCGACGAACATCCTCGGACCTGGCTCCACGAACAGCTCCCAGGTGTTCCAGGCCGTGGTGAGAGGGTCGAAGCCGCGCGCGAACAACGTCATCGGCGCGACCAGCGTGGCGGCATCCAGGCGCAGCCACAGCGCCGCGGTGAAGCTCGGCCAGGTGGTGTTCTCCAGGCCGGTCAGCTCGAGGCCCCCGGCGCCGACGAACTGGGCGGCCTCGCCATGCCCGGGCAGGCTGGTGGTGACCCCCGGGCAGGTCTGCTCGCAAGCGGCGAGGCCCAGGCCGGTGGCGAGGAAGTCGTTGGCCTCGAACCGCAGGTGCAGCGGCGCGGTCGGCGCGGTCACCCCGTCGGCGCCGCCGCCGTCGACCGGGTCGGCGAAGGGGTGACGACCACACCCGATACCAGGCCACAGCCCGATCGTGGCGGCCAGCACGCCGAACCTCGACCTCATCATCCCCATCGTACCAGCTTGCCGGGCCACCAGCCTCGGGGCGCACCCCCCGGGCCGCGCCCCGGGGAGGTGCGACGTGGTGTCCACGGCGTCGATGACGCCGGGTGGTACCCTCGCGCCATGCGCAGCAGGATCCGGATCGTGGCGCCCGTGCTCCTCGCCTTCCTCGCCGCCGCCAGCGCGGGCTGTGGCGGCTGCGGTGGTGACGACGGCGCCGGCGGCGCCGACGCCGACGGCTGCAGCGGCCGGTGCGGCGCCGGCGAGGTGTGCCGGTACGACGTGTGTGTGCCGACCCCGGCGCCGTGTACCGTCGACGGCGACTGCGCCGGCGACACCTACTGTGACGAGGCGGCCGGCGAGTGCCTCCCGTTCGGGGTCGGCCCGGTCGGCGACGCCGACCCGACCTGCGTGCGTGACCCGGTGCCCGGCGTGTTCTTCCCGGGCGCGCAGTGCGAGTGGCTGGGCCCGCCGGTCGGGGATCCCTATCCCGATCACCGCAACGTGCTGGGCGCGCCGGCGGTCGCGCTGCTCGACCGCGGCGAGGAGTTCTCGCGGCCGTCGATCGTGTTCATCTCGTACAACTTCACCGACGGCGGCGAGCAGTCGTGTGTCGGCACCGACCCGGCCTACTACGGCGTGCTGCGGATCATCGACGGCCGGACCTGCGAGCAGACCGTGTCGCTCGCGCTGCCGCCCTTGCTCGGCTCGGCCTCGGTCGCCATCGCCGACCTCGGCGGCGCCGACGACCGGCCGGAGATCGTCGCGGCCAAGCAGAATGGCGGCCTGGTCGCGTTCACCTTCGAGGTCGCGACCGGCTGGCGCGTGCTCTGGGAGACGGCGTCGACCATCGGCGACGCCCTGTGCAACTGGGGTGGCCCGTCGATCCACGACCTCGATGACGACGGCGTGCCGGAGATCATCTTCTACGCCACCGTGTTCGACGCCGCCGGCGTGGTCATCGACGAGTCCATCCCGCCGGGGGCGGTGCAGCAGACCCTGCCCGGCGTCATCCCGGTGGTGGCCGACGTCGACGCCGACGGCACGCCCGAGCTGGTCACCGGCACCCAGCTGTACGGCTGGGATCGCGCCAACCGGCGGTGGGCGCCCGAGGCCGCGCTGCCGGGTGGTGGTGGCCTGGTCGCGGTGGCCGACTTCGGCACCTTCGGCGCCGACCCGGCCGGTGACGACCGCGCCACCCTCGACGGCGTGGCCGAGGTCGTGACCTCGGGCAACGGCCAGGTCATGGTGTTCACCGTCGGTGGCCGCCTGCTGATGAGCGCGCCCATGCAGGGGGCGAGGCCGGGTCGCGGCGGGCCGCCCACCATCGCCGACGTCGACGGTGATGGTCGGGTCGAGCTGGCCTCGGCCGGCGGCAGCGCCTACACGGTGTACGACCTCGACTGCGCCGGCACGCTGGTGACGCCGGCGACCTGCCCGAGCGGCCGGACCGACTTCATCGCCTGGACCCAGCCGTCGCAGGACCTGTCGTCCAACCTGACCGGCTCCTCGGTGTTCGACTTCGACGGCGATCGCCGGGCCGAGGTGGTGTACGGCGATGAGTGCTTCACCCGGGTCTACGACGGCGTCACCGGCGACGTCCTGTACTCGCGCTACCGCACGTCGTGCACCTGGTACGAGAACCCGGTCATCGCCGACGTGGACGGCGACTTCAACGCCGAGATCGTGTCGACCTCGAACTCCAACTGCCCGGGCAGCGTGTCGTGCCCGGCGCTCGACCCCATCTTCGACGGCGTGCGCTGCCTCGACGACGACGACTGCCCGGGCGCCAGCACGTGCGGGCGCGAGCAGCCGGCCGACGCGCTCGGCCGGTGCCGGTGCAGCAGCGACACCGACTGCGGCGGTGACAGCGCGGTGTGCCGCGACCCCATCGCCGGCCCGTCGCCGGCGGGCCAGGTGTGTCGGGCCGGCCACCCGGGGTCGGCCACCGCGTTCGGGGTGCGGGTGCTGTCCGACCAGCTCGATCGCTGGGTCAACACCCGCACGATCTGGAACCAGCACGCCTACAGCGTGACCAACATCGACGATCGGGCCCGGGTGCCGCGTACCAGCGCCTGGCTGCGCAACTGGGCTCAGCCCGGCCTCAACAACTTCCGCCTCAACGCCCCCGGCGACGCGTCGGACCAGGCGCTGGCGCCCGACCTCACGGTCCACGCCGCCAGCGCCACCTGCGTCGGCGCCGACGCCACCGTGACCGCCGAGGTGTGCAACCGTGGGACCGAACCCGTCGCCGACGGCGTGCTGGTCTCGGTCTACGCCGGCGTGCCACCCGCGCTGGTGTGTGCGGCCAGCACCGTCACCAACCTGTACCCGGGCGGGTGCCAGACCGTGTCCTGCGTGTGGGCGGGCGCGGCCGGCGACGCCCAGGTCGTGGTCGACGACGACGGCACCGGCCAGGCCGCCGGCGACAACCTCGAGTGCCGCGAGGGCAACAACAGCGCCAGCGTGGTCGGCGTGGCCTGCCCGTAGCGATGCGGAGGAACGGAGATGACGCGCCGACCACGGATGGCCGGGGCGGCTCCGGCCGGCGCGCCGGGGCGAGCGGCGAGCCCGGCGTGGACGAGCCGGCCCGGGCCGACGCCGCGGCGCCGGCGCCCGACGCCGCGCCGGCGGCGCCGCTGGATCTGCCGGGCCGGTTCGAGGCCGGGGCCGAGCTCGGCCGCGGCGGCATGGGCCGGGTGGTCGAGGCGTACGACCGCCAGCTCGGCCGCACCGTCGCCATCAAGGAGGCGACCGAGGCCGACGCCGACGCCCAGGTCCGGTTCGCGCGCGAGGTGCGTATCACCGCCCAGCTGCAGCACCCCGGCATCGTCCCGCTGTACGAGGCCGGGCGCGGCCCGGGCGGCGCGCCGTACTACGTCATGCGCAAGGTCACCGGGCAGACCCTGCGCGACCGGGTCGAGGCGGCCGTCACCCCGAGCGAGCGGCTCGCGCTGGTGCCGAGCGTGCTGGCCGCGTGTGACGCGGTGGCCTACGCCCACAGCCGCGGCATCCTGCACCGCGACCTCAAGCCAGCCAACATCCTCGTCGGCGAGCACGGCGAGACGGTGGTGATCGACTGGGGCATCGCCAAGGCGATCGACGAGGAGGATTCGGTCGCCGTGGTGCCGCCGCGCCTGTTCGCCGGCCTGACCTCGTTCGGGGCGGTGGTCGGCACGCCCGGCTACATGGCGCCCGAGCAGGAGCGCGGCGAGCCGGTCGACCGCAGCAGCGACGTGTACGCGCTCGGCGCGACGCTGGCCCACGTGTTGACCGGCGCGGCGGTCGAGGGCCGCCCCGGCGCGCTGCCCGACGCCGTCCCGGTCGAGCTGGCGGCCATCGTCGGCAAGGCCCTGGCGGCCGATGCGACCCAGCGTTACCCCGACGCCGGCGTGCTGGCCGCCGACCTGCGGCGCTTCCTGACCGGCCAGCTGGTCGCCGCCCACCGGTACTCACGCCGGCAACGCCTTCGCCGGTTCGCGCGCCGCCACCGCGCCGCCCTGGTGGTGGCGGCCGGCGCCGCCATCGCCCTGGTCACGACCGTGACCGTGGCGCTCCGCAACGTGCTCGGCGCGCGCGACCAGGCCGAGGCCAGCGCCCGCGTCGCGCTGGTGGCGCGGGCCGAGGCCGAGCGGCGGACCGAGGCCGGCCTGCTGGCGCGGGCCGAGGCGCTGCTCGACATCGACCCGACGCGGGCGGCGATCACCGCGGCCAGCCTGCCGCTGGGGTCGCCGCTGTGGCCCCAGGCCCGGGGCATCCTCGAGTCGGCCCGGCGCGCGGGGCTTACCCGCCTGTACCCGGTCCCGGGACATGGGCATCGCGTGCGCGTGCACCCCGCGCGCGAGGAGCTGATGGCCGCCCCCTCCGACGGTCCGATCTACCTGGTCGACCTCCCCACCGGCCGCCGGCGGAGTGTTCCGGGGACCGACGCGGCGAACGGCGTGGCCTGGTATGACGCGGGCACCGCCGTCGTCCTGACCAAGCAGGGCGCGGTCCGGATCGTCGACCTCGACGGGCAGGTCCGCCGCGAGCTGGCGACCGGCGACGAAAACGTCACGATGGCGAGCGCCCAGGATCGGCCCGCGCTGGCCTACGCGACCGGCGCGGGCGTGTACCTCGTCGAGGACGGGGCCACGCCGCGCCGCCTCGGGCTCGATCATTCGACCGGCAGTGGCTGGCTGGGGTTCTCCCCCGACGGCCGGTGGTTGGCCTGGTGGGCGGCCGACCACGGCGCCACCCTGTGGGATCTGCGCGTCCCCGATCCGCGGCCGCGGTCGATCGCCGCGGCGCCGGTGTTCGACGTCAGCTTCTCGCCCGACTCGTCCCTGGTGGCGGTCGCCGACGACCACGAGCTCGTCGAGTACACCCTGGCCGACCTGACTCCATCCCGCCGCTGGCAGACCCCCACACCGGGAGCCATCACCCTGCTGCACCTGGGCGCCATCGTGGTCGGCCTCGAGCCGCTGCGCGGCGTGGTGCGCTACCACAGCGGCGGGATGGCGCACGTGGCCAGCCTGGAGGTCTCGCTGGCCATGGCTGGCTGGCAAGGGACCGACAGTCCGGGCTTCGCCTTCACGAACCGGACCGGGGTTCAGGTCCTGGGCGGCGGACGGTCCCGCCGCCTCCTGGCCCCCACGCTGGGGGTCACCAGCCTGGCCACCACCTCGCGCGGACAGCTGCTGGCCGGGCGGACCTCCTCCTCGGCGGTGGCGGTGTGGCGCCTCGACGGCGATCTGGCCCCGACCTGGTCGAGCGCTCGCCCCGGCACGACCGTGCCGCTCGACGACGACCTGCTGCTGAACTGCCAGGTCGACTGCATCCTGTCCTCGGCGACCGGCCAGTGGCCCGACCGGTTGATCGACCTCCGCCTGGCCATGCTGCAGAGCGTGCTGGCTGCGCCCTGGTCAGACGTGGCGGTGGCCTCGCTGCAGGCGATGGATGGCCCGGGGCACCTGGTCATCGACCGCTCCACCCAAGCCATGACCCTGTTGGCCCCGGAGGCGTTCGAGCTGATCACCCTGGCCGGTCGCGACGGCGTGGCCATCACCAAGAGCGGGCGCGTCGGCGTCCTGCGCCCGCTCGGCGACGGATCGGTCCGCGAGCTGGGGCGGGTCGAGGGGAGCATCCTCGCCGTGACCGGCAGCCGCGACGCGGTGGGGGTCTCGACCGCGGAGGGTACGCTGGCCCGGTTTCGCCTGGCCGACGGCACGCACGACGAGGCCCAGGTGGCACCCGGGCTGGGCAGCTCGCTCAGCCTGGGCTCGACCGGCGTCATACACGCGGCGCGCGGCGCGACGCTGGTCCAGTGGCGCCCCGGCGCCACCCCGGTCGAGGTCGCCACCCTCAGCTCGAGCATCCTCTATCTCGTGCACGACACGCGTGACGAGACCGGGCTGGCCGTGGTGGCCTACACCGAGGACGGCAGCGTTCACTACGTCGACGCTTCGGGCGCCGTCCGGACCACGTCGGCGCCGACGCTGCTCGGCATACCCTCTCTGAGCTGGGGCGGCGTGGTCGCCGGATCGACCGCGGGGAACGAGGTGCTGCGCATCGATGCCCGTGATGGCATCGTGCAACGCCTGCCGACCCGGTCCCGGGTGCTGCCAGTCGTGTCGCCGAGCGGGCGGACCATGCTGCTGCCTCGCGACGGCGGCGTCGACGGCTACGTCGACGACCTGCCGACCCACCCGCTCGGACTGCGGGCCTGGCTGGCGACGACGACCAACGCCCGCCTCGCTCCGGATGGGGTGTCGATGACCTGGGCCGACCCCACCACCGTCGTGCCCGGCCCCTGACGGCGGCCGGCCGGCGGCGTATCGTCGCGGCATGGCCAAGAGCAAGACCAATCGCAGGTTCGCCAAGGGGTTCGCCAGCAAGAAGGCCGCGCCCGCCGCCAAGAAGAAGGCCGCGCCCGCCGCCAAGAAGAAGGCCGCGCCCGCCGCCAAGAAAAAGGCCGCGCCCGCCGCCAAGAAGAAGGCCGCGCCCGCCGCCAAGAAGAAGGCCGCGCCCGCCGCCAAGAAGAAGGCCGCGCCCGCCGCCAAGAAGCAAGCCGCGCCCGGCAAGAAGCCTCCAGCGCTGGCCAAGCTCAAGGCGCGCACGTACACCTCGACGGCCGAGCTGGCGGCGGCGTGGAACGAGGCTGGACGCGCCTACTTCACCGAGTACTCGGCGCGCCTCACCCGGTTCTACGGCGACGGGGATCGCGAGGTCGACCTCGACGTCCAGGACCCGCGGCCCGAGTCGATGGGCGACCAGGTGGTGCAGGCGGTCATCGCGCTCAACGCGGCCGGCGAATGGGCCAAGGCGCGCGAGCTGTTCGATCCGGCGTACGCGCCGGTGTTCGGATGGGTCAAGCAGAACAACCGCAGCCTGGGCTTCGTGACGATCCTCGGCCCCGACGAGCTGCTGGTCCGGCGCGGCGCGGCGTGGGAGGCCGACGGCGTGACGTTCCACCTCCAGGGCGGCACGGCGACGACCATCGACGACGTGCGCGGCATCTGCCGCTCACGCGGGCGCGACGTGCTGGTGCTGGCGCGCGCGGCCGGGCTGGAGTTTCGCGATCCGAGCGCGGGCCTGGCCGGCCTGCGCGGGCCGGCGCGGGCGACCTTGCCGTGGCCCAGCCTCGACGTGATGCGTCCGCACGGCCTGAGCCCGGCCCAGGCCGCGGCCTGGAAGTTCGGGGACGAGACGCTCGACGTCGAGCAGCTGGCGGTGTCGGACGACGGGTTGCGAGTGGTCGTGAGCTGCTACCGCCAGGGCATCCTGCTCGGCTCGCGCCACCCGGGTGAGCCGGCCTGGCAGCTGCTGTGGCCCGACGCGCGGGCGCCGTACGGGCGGGGCGAGCCGAGCGATGACCCGGACGATCTCCCGAGCGCGGGCGACATGACCCACGTCGACATCTCGCGCGACGGCACCCGGCTGGCGTTCGGCTGTCAGGACGCCGGCCACTTCCTGGCCGAGGTCGGGCCGGGCGGCGTGCCGCAGTGGTACGCGACGGTGGGGTACCTCAGCGAGTACCCGCACTACGCCTGCTTCTCCGACGATGGCCGCTACGTCGCGTTCAACTCGTGCCACTTCTACAACGGCGCGACGATCTGCGCCGACTGGGACGCCGTGCGCGGGACCACGCTGTCAGAGTACGAGCAGCACGAGCAGGCGCCGTGTATCGACGAGAGCCTGCGCGTGTACGCGGCGTGCTGGGTGCCGAAGGCGGTCAACAGCGCGATCATCGGGCGCGAGGCCAAGTCGAACGGCTCGTTCGCGCTGGCCGGCTCGGGGGTGCTGCGCATCCGCAACCACGTCGGCGCCATCGGCTCGGTCCAGGGCTTCGGCTCGTCGGCGGGCAGCATCGACTTCTGCCCGGTCAGCCGCCGGCTGGCGCTGGCCAGCTACTCGGGCATGATCCACCTGTACGACCCGTACCAGGAGGAGGCGCCGGGCCGCATCGACGGCTTCCGCCCGCGCAAGGAGGTGGCGCGCTGGCTCATGTGGGAGCACCTGCCGAGCGGTCCGGTCCGCTGGTAGCACCCGGCCGCCGCCGCCCCCTCACCGCCCGGCGGCGTGGTGGGCCGCGATCCGGGCCGGGGCGAGCGCGGTGTCGTAGAACGCGACCTCGTCGACCACGCCGTCGACCTTGTAGAACGTGGTGGACTCGAGCTCGCCCATCACCAGCGCGCCCGGCAGGGCCGCCGCCAGCGGCGCGGCCACCATGCCGCCCTGGTACACGCCGTCGAGGTACAGCGCGACCTCGGTCCCGTCGTAGGTGGCGGCGACGTGGGTGAACCGACCGGCGACCAGCACCGGCCCGGCGGCGTAGGCCTGCTCGACCCCGGCGATGGTGCGCGACGCCAGCACGAAGTCCTTGCCGTAGTACAGCGTGTAGCCCTCGGCGCCGGTCGGGGTGCGGCGGCTGATCAGGAAGCGGACCCGGTCGTCGACCACGCGCGGCTTGATCCACAGCTCGAGCGTGTACGGCTGCGCGCCGGCGAACGGGAAGGCGTCGCCGAACTCGACCCGGGTGGTGGCGCCATCGAACACCAGGCCAGCCGAGCCGGCCACGCCGGCGCCGCGCTCGAGCTGGCCGCCGATCTGGCCGGGGTTGTTGCCGGCGCTGTCGAGGGCGGTGCGGCCCGACGCCTCGTCGAACTTCCAGTACGCGATCGGGCGGTCGGTCGCGATCAGCGCGGCGTACCCGGCGGCGGCGTCGCCGTCACCCTCGTGGGCGTCCGCGCTCGACCCGTCGCGCTGGGTGGCGAAGTCGACGTGGCCACAGGCGGCGGCGACCGTCAGGATGGCCCAGCTCGCGGCGCGGGTGGTCATCAGCGCCGATGGTACCAGGGCGGATGCCGGCCTGGCCGGTCCGGATCAGGGCGCGCTGGGCGGCCGGCGCGGTGGGCGCCGTGGGTGCTGCCTGACGCAGCCGAGGCGGACGCTGGCTGGCGTGGTGCGGACCTGGTAGCCGTCAGCCAGCGTGGGCGCGGCGACCTCGATGCTGACCTCGTGTACACCCGCCTCCAGGCCAGGACCGTCGACGCTGCGATCGCAGGCGCTGTACACCAGGTCGGTCCCGGCGGTTGGCTGCCACGACCGCCCGGGCGCGTTCGCGGCGCACAGGTAGGTCCGGGGTTGCCACGGCTTGCCGTCGACGAAGGTGCGATACAGGAGCTGGCCACGGTATGGCTCGAGGGCCGGCGGCAAGACCACCTCGACCTTGGCCTGGCTGGCGTCGATGGTGTGGCTGCAGTCGCCAGCGAGGGAGATCACCTCGAGACCGGCGCTGGTGACGGGGCCGATGGTGGTGTTCAGGCTTGCCGGCAGGACGGCCGGCCCCGGCTGCACCGTGACCACCCGGGCTCCCCCGCTCGGTGAGCGATCGTGGTCGAACCGGCGGGTGGTGAAGCGATAGCTGACGCCAGCCAGCAAGGGTCGACCTGGCCGCACCAGCACCAGGTTCCAGCGCCCCGTGCCTTCACCCCAGGTCCCGACCGGCACCAGCGTGACCGGCACGTCGTGGCGCTTGCCGCCCCTGGTGGTGGTGATCGCGAAGTCACGCGGGCGGGCGGTGCCGCGCCCGGCCCACAGCAGGCCGCGGGTGCCGAGCGGGACCTCCGGCCCCGGATCGAGCAGGCCGAGATCACCCGGCGCCGCGCAGCTGCAGGCCTCGGCACGCTCGACCGGCGCGGTCAGCACCATGGCGCCGGCCAGGGCCGCCGCCAGCGCGAGGCGAACCAGGTGGGTGCTGCTCACGACGCGCTGAGATCGACCAGGCACTGGCCGCCGTCGAACACGCCGCTGCCCTCCCACTGCGACAGGCCAGGCGAGAGCTGAGCCAGCACGTTCCACAGCGGCGCGACCAGGGCCAGGGTGTCGTCGGGGCTGCGCCCGTTCCACTCGAGGCCGACGACGACGATGGCGGCGGCGGCGCGCAGGCGCGGCACCACGGCGGCGCCGTTGCCGGTGGCCTCGACCAGGCTCACGGTCTGGCGCAGGTCGTCCTCGAACAGATCACCCTGGGCCTGGTTGACCTCGACCTGGCCCAGCGCGACCTCGCCGCGGACCAGCTCGCCGAGATCGATCTTGAACGTGGGATCCACGGCCTGCAGGCCCTGGTGGATGGCCTTGGCCGAGATCGGACGGGTGGCGAAGTAGCGGATGTAGTAGCTCACGTTGACCCTGCCCTTGCCCTTCTTGCCCTTCCGTGCGCCGGCGATGGTCGCACGTTCATCCGGTCGGGGGAACCCGGCCGCTGCGGTTCGCGCGACGTCGCCACGCTCCCGGTGGCCAGGCCACATGGTCTGGCCTCCCCGCGGCGGGAGCGGTATACGGGCCGCATGATCGTCGGTGTCATCGGTTCGGGTTCGATCGGCCCTGATCTCGCGTACGGCTTCCTCGGTGCGCTGGTGCGCACACCAGGCGCCAAGGTGTTCCTGTGTGACATCAAGCAGGAGGCGCTCGACGCCGGCGTGGCCCGCATCAAGGGTTACCTCGACAAGGGCGTGGCCCGCGGCAAGCTGGCGCCGGCGGCGGCGCAGGCGACGCTGGCCGCGCTGGTGCCGACGCTGTCGCTGGCCGACCTGGCCCCGTGCAGCTACGTGCTCGAGGCCGCCAGCGAGGACCTGCCGGTCAAGCGCAAGATCCTGGCCCAGCTCGAGGCGGTGGTCGGGCCCGACTGCCTCATCGGCTTCGCGACCTCGGGCATCCCGCGCAAGCTGATCGCCGCCGAGGCGCGCCACCCGGCCCGCTGCTTCGTCAACCACCCGTTCTTCCCGGCCTGGCGCTCGTTGCCGGTCGAGGTGGTGTCGTCGGGCGACCCGGCGCGGATGGCGGCGATGATGAGCACCCTGCGCGTGCTCGGCAAGGTGCCGCTGCCGACCGCCGACGTGCCGTGTTTCGCCGCCGACGACATCTTCTGCAACTACATCTCCGAGGCGGCGCGGATCGTCGCCGAGGGCGTGGCGACGCCGGCCCAGGTCGACCGCATCGTCGACGACGCCGTCGGTGGCGGCGGCCCGTTCAACGTCATGGACGGCACCCGCGGCAACCTGCTCACGGTGCACTGCCAGGAGCTGATGCAGGAGGGCTACGGCAACGCCTGGTTCGCGCCGCCGGCCATCCTGCGCGAGCGCGGCACCTCGCCGTGGCACGACCGCAAGGCGCCGGGCTCGGCCCGCTACGACGACGCGCTGCGCGCCGTCGTGCTCGATCGCATGCTGGCGGTGCTGCTCGGCCGCACGCTGGCGGTGGTCGACGAGGGCACCTGCGCGCCCGACGACCTCGACTGGATGACGCGGATGGCGCTCGGCTTCCGAACCGGCCTGGTGTCGCTGGCGCACGAGCTGGGCGCCGAGCGGGTGCGGGCGCTGTGCGACGGCTACCGCCAGGCCCGGCCCGACTTCCCGGTGCCGCCGTCGGTGCGCGCCGGCGCGATGCCGGCGTTCCGCCGCTTCGTCAAGAGCGAGCGGGTCGACGGCGCCGGTGGCACCGTCGCCGTGGTGCGGGTGTTCCGGCCCGAGGTCAAGAACGCGCTGTCGCGGCGCACGCTCGAGGAGCTCGACGCCGCGGTGGCCGAGGCGGTGGCCGAGCCGGCCGTGCGCGGCGTGGTGATCTCGAGCTGGGACGGCGCGCTGGCCGGCGCCGACATCGGCGAGCTGGCCGCGCTGCCGACGCCGGAGGCGTGCCGCGACATCTGCCTGGCGTCGCACCCGATCTTCGCCCGCCTCGAGGCGGCGCGGGTGCCGGTGGTGGCCGCCGTCGACGGTCCGGTCATGGGCGGCGGCGCCGAGCTGAGCATGGCGTGCCACGCCCGCGTCGTCGGTCCCGACCTGGTGATGAGCCAGCCCGAGGTCAACCTCGGCATCATCCCCGGCTACGGCGGCACCCAGCGGCTGGCCCGCCTGGTCGGCCTGGCCCGGGCGGCCGAGCTGGTGCGCACCGCGCGCTCCGTGAACGCGACCGAGGCGTGCGCGATGGGCTGGGCCCACGGCCAGCCGGTGGCCGACCCGGTGGCGGCGGCGATCGCCCTCATCGCCGACCACCACGCCGGGCGCGTGCGCCTGGCCCCGGTCGATCCGGCCGCGCTGGCCGTGCCCGAGCGCCTGCCGCACGTCGCGCTCGGCCACCGCTCGCGCGCCATCGACGCCATCCTGTGCGACGTGCTGCGGCGCGGGCTGGCCCTGCCGCTGGCCGAGGGCCTGGCGGTCGAGGCCGACGGCTTCGGCCGGTGCCGCGCCACCGTCGACATGGACGTCGGCATGAAGAACTTCACGCAGAACGGGCCGCGCGTGCCGGCGGCGTTCCTGCACGAGTAACCGTTCGCCTTCCGCTACGACTCGCCCCAGCGCTGGAGCCCACCATGACCACCGCCCTGCTCGACAACCCCATCGTCATCCTCGCCGGCGCGCGCCGGCTGCCGCGCGCCGACATCCTGGTCGACAACAAGGCGCCCGGGTTGTTCTCGAAGTTCACCACCACCCAGCTCGGCGGCCTGGCCATCGGCGCCACGCTGGCCGCCAGCAAGCTCGACCGTCGCCTCATCGGCCACGTCGTGATGGGCATGGCCCAGCACAGCCACCGCGACTCGATCTACGCCGCCAAGGGTATGGCCTGGCGCGGCGGCGTCCCGGCCGACGTGCCGGCGCTGACCGTGGCCCGCATCTGCGGCAGCGGGGCCGAAGCCATCGCCGTCGGCGCCGAGCTCATCCTGGCCGGCGTGCGCCACGACCCGGACCGCCCGTTCGTGGTGGTCGGCGGCGCCGAGAGCATGCAGTACCCGCTGGCGCTGTACGGCGTGCGCGGCGAGCCGGTCGGCGCCTCGGTTCACAAGTACGGGCCGGTCGAGGCCAAGGCGCTGCCGCCGGGCACGCACCTGCAGGACATGCTGCTGATGAGCCTGTACGACCCGTCGGCCAAGATGGCGATGGCCAACACCGCCGAGGAGCTGGCCCGGCGTTACCAGATCGGGCGCGAGGCGTGTGACGAGTTCGGCCTGCGCTCGCACCAGCTGGCCAAGGCCGCGCGCGACGCCGGCGCGTTCGCCGAGGAGACCGAGGCGGTCGAGGTGCGCGGCGAGGACGGCGGCCCGGCCTCGCTGGTCCGGCACGACACCCACATCCTCGACGACGCCTCGCTGGCCAAGATGGCGCGCCTCGGCGCCGCGTTCGAGCCGGGCGGGGTCATCACCGCCGGCAACGCCAGCGCCGTGGTCGACGGCGCGGCGGCGATGGTCATCGGCCGCGCCCGCGACGCCGAGCAGGCCGGGGTCGCGCCGCTGGCGCGGGTGGTCGGCATGGGCGTGGCCGCGTGTGACCCGCAGATCATGGGCTGGGGCCCGGTCCCGGCCACCCGCAAGGCGCTGGCCTCGGCCGGCCTCAAGGGCCACCAGATCGATCACGTCGAGCTCAACGAGGCGTTCGCGCCGCAGGCGCTGGCCTGCATCCGCGACTTCGCCGACCTCGGCATCGACCCGGCCAAGGTCAACCCGCTCGGCGGCGCCATCGCCCTCGGTCACCCGCTCGGCGCCACCGGCGCGATCCTCAGCGTCACGTGCGCCCACGCCCTGCGCCGCGACAAGAAGCGCTACGGCCTGGTCACCATGTGTATCGGCGGCGGCCAGGGTATCTCGCTCATCCTCGAGCGAGTCTGAGGTGGCTTCTGCCGCACGCAAGCTCGCCGCGGCGTCGGCCTTGCTGATTGGCTGTCGCGGTGGGTGCGAGGAGAAGGTCGACCAGGATCGCGCTGGGGAGATCGCGGCAACGCTGTGGGCCGGCCGGTCCGTCGAGGCAGGTCACCGGGCGGCGCGGGTTCGCTTCAAGATCCCGGCCGGACTTGCCCCACTGCAGGGCGTGAGTAACCCGAATCCCGCGATGTTGTATGAGTTCTCCGACCAGAGCCCGGCGGGAGTCGGCGTCGCCGATGGCGCCGACCGGGCGATGAACTCGATCGTGGTCTATAGCGATCCAGAAGGCCTCGGGGTCACCATCGCGACACGCGCCGAGGCGGCAAGCGCGCCGCAAGTGAGCGGCTACTTGGCGATGGTCCGCAAGCGCTTCGAGGGGGCGAGCGAGGGCGAAGTCGTCGAGGTGGGTGGCCGTCGAGCGCTCCGGATCGACCTCCCTCATGTGCCCCTTCCCAACCGGCCGGTGCGCCATGGACGGCACTACCTGTTGTTCGACCAGGCGGCGACGATCTCGGTCGACTGCCTGTGGCTGACCGCCGAGGCCACACGGATGAGCGCCGCATGTGACGAGGTCGCCGCGGGGCTCACGCGGGTCACCACACGCTGAGCGCCGGCGCGCGACTCAGTTCTGGTCCTCGTCGTCCTCGTCGTCCTCGTCACCCTCGTCCTCGTCCTCGTCGTCGTCATCCTCCTCGTCCTCGTCGTCCTCGTCCTCGTCGTCCTCGTGGTCGACGACCTGGTGCGCGCTGGTGTCATCGCCTGCCGCGGCGGCCACCTCGTCAGCCCCTTCCTCGCCCTCACCCTCGTCGTCATCCTGATCCTCGTCCTCGTCCTCCGCGTCTGCATCCTCGTCCTCGTCCTCGTCCTCGTCGCCACCACCCGCCAGCCGGGCCGCCACCGCCGCGCGCAGGTCGTCGCGCTCCGACGGCAGGTCGAAGCTCTCGAGCGTGGCCGACAGCGACGGCAGCTTCCACAGCCGATCGTCGGCGGCGATCTTGCCGAGCACCGCCACCAGCTGCGCGTCCGACTGCCCCTCGGCCGGGCTGGCCATCCAGAGCGCGCCGGCGACCAGGCCGAGCTGGTCGTCGCGGTCGATCGCGCCGAACCACGACGCCAGGTGCACGCCCTCGTCGAGATCGAGGCCCGACGCCATGAGCGCCTGGCCGATCCACTTGACCGGATGCTCGGGCAGGGCCGGGCTGTCCTTCCACTGCGCCGCCAGCGAGGTGGCCGCGAGCAGGCCATGGCGCAGGCGCTGCCGCACCGGCTCCGGCGTGGCCGTGCCGCGCCCCGTCGCCGCGGCCACCGCGGCGCACAACCCCTCGAAGCCGTCGCGGCCGATGCGTTGCTCGGCGGCCCGCACCCCGGCGGCGTCGCCGAGGTTGCCGAGGGCGGCCAGGATGGCCACCCGCACCTCGGCCTCCGGCTCGCGCAGCAGGCGCTGCACCAGCGCCGCCGCCACCTCCGCCGCCTGCCGGTACTGGTAGCTGACGATCGCCGCGGCGCGCGCCCGCACCACCGGGTCGGCGGCGTCGAGCAGGGGCGTCAGCAGCGCCGGCCAGGCGGCCTCGTAGGCGCGGTTGACCGCGAGCACGTCGGGATCGACGTTGGCCGGATCGGCCTCGAGCGTCGACCGATCGAGCATGACCAGCCCCCGCACGAAGCCACACAGGCCGAGGCGGTTGGGCGCCTCGTCGGCGGCGGCCAGGCGCAGCAGCGGCGCCAGCGCCAGCGCCGAGGCCGGGTAGACGTTGCCGCGGTGGAGCAAACGGGACGCCAGCTCGCCCTGGACCTGCGGCGCCAGCGCGTCGCCGTCGACGTCGACCTCGTCCTCGATCAGGAGATCACGCAGCAGGCTGGCGACCGGGCCGGACGGGCCGTGGCGATCGGGGCTGCTGGCCCAGTCGATCCGCCCCAGCTCGGCGAAGAAGTCGGTCAGGCGCAGGTGCCGGCGGATCAGCGCGTCGAGCGGGACCCCGGCCCGGTTGACCTCGTGGCCCTCGGCGTCGAACAGGCGCAGCAGCTGGGCCGGGCCGGTCCGCACCGCGCGCACGACCGCGCCGGCGCAGCTCGGGAAGCCCTCCGGGGTCGCGCCGTCGTGCCGGTGGTAGGTGGCCTCGACCACCGCGCCGGCCTGGTAGCGGGCCTCGACGATCACCGTGCCGTCGGCGGCCCACTCGCGGTACGGCCCGTGCAGCTCGTTGTCGGCGTAGTCGCACTCCTTGGCGCGCGCGCCGTCGGCGTACCACCAGCGCCAGGTCCCGGTCCGGGCCGCCCCCTTGTGCTTGCCCGAGTCGGCCAGCTTGGTCTCGCCCATCACCCAGCGGTCGTGCTCCGGGTTGTAGTCGGCCCGCTCGGGGATGCCGGCCGGCCGCTTCGGGAACGGCGTGCCGTCGGGGCGGACGTGCTGGCCGGTGGCGTCGTAGTGGCGGATGGCGACCACGGTGCCGCGCTCGTAGTCCATCTCGCTGCGGGCGACGGCGAGCGACACCCCGCCGATGTGCATCATCTCGCTGGTGGTGCCGTTACAGGCCAGCCAGACCCGGGTGCCGTGGACCTGGCCGCCGAGCAGCTGGCCGAACCCCGACTCGGTGCCGTCCTCGTGGAAGCGCTTCCACGGCCCGGTGCACTCGCCGTCGACCCACTGGTTCTCGCAGCAGATGGTGCCGTCGGCCCGGTAGTAGCGGTAGGTCCCGACCTTGTGGCCGGCGCCGTCGACGTCGCCGACCACCCACTCCTTGTCGCCGGGGTCCCAGGTCGCCTCGGCGGCGAGGCCGTGCGGGCGGATGGGCGTCTCGTCGTCGGCCTGGTAGTCGGCCGCGACCGTGACCCAGGCTGGGTCGCGCTGGAGCAGGCGCAGCTCGTCCTCGTCCTCGCGGGCGACGAACGCCCCGGCGCACATCGACCGCTGCGCAGCGGCGCGATCACCCTGGGCCCAGGCGATGGCCGCGCGCGCGTGGTGGACCGGGCTGGTGTTGCCCTGGTCCTCGGGGACGCCGCGGGCGAAGGTGGTGACGGCCTCGTCGAGCCGCCCGAGCGCGGCCAGCGCCCGCACCGCGACGCAGCGGACGCGGAAGTGTGGACCGTCGAGGCTGGCCGGACGGGCGTGGCGCTCGATCAGGGCCAGCGCGCCGGCGGCGTCGCCGGCGGCCAGGCGCGCCTCGGCGGCGTTGACCACCACGCCGTAGTCCGGGCGGGCGTCGAGCATGACCAGCGCGGCCGGGTGCTGCTGGAAGTAGCGGCTGAGCGAGGCGTCGTCGGGTGGATCGCGGTCGGCGGACGTGGACATCGGCTCCCTCTGGGCGGCGACGGGTCTCCACGACTCCGCCGGCTGTGCGCTCCGTAGTAGATCTCACACTGAACCGCCGGCGACAACGGCACGAGCCGGCCACGTGGCGCGAAGCGCCAGCCGGATGGCGCGCCGAGCCAGCGCCGGACCGGCGGGTTTTCGCGCGGCCCCGGCGCGACGGCGGTACAGTCCGCCCCATGCGCACCGTGATGCTCGCCGCCGTGGCCCTCCTGTCGACCCCCCAGCTGCTCGCGTGCGGCCCCAGCCGCAGCGACGACGCGGCCGACCAGGACGGAGGCAGCGGTGGTGACGGCGGCAACAGCGGCGGCGCGACCTGCACGCCCGACCTGCGCGGCGTGGTCAACGCCGACGGCACCATCACCGCGTGCGGGCCCGACCAGGGCTGCGCGGGTGGCGCGTGTGTCGCCGCCTGCCAGGCCGCGGTGGCCAACGGCGGCAGCGTCGGCTGCGACTTCGTCGTGCCGACCCCGGCCTTCCTGTCCATCATCGCC
Source organism: Kofleriaceae bacterium (assembly GCA_018058095.1). Classification (GTDB taxonomy): domain Bacteria; phylum Myxococcota_A; class Polyangia; order Haliangiales; family Haliangiaceae; genus JABFXX01. The sequence continues at coordinate 8,993 of JAGPCO010000035.1, read as the reverse complement.
CCGCCGTGCCACGCGGTGTTCGTCAGCAACGACTGGGCCGCGCCGGTCCAGCTCACCGTGACCCGCGGCGGCCAGACCTTCGACGTGACCCAGTTCGGCCGCATCCCCGACGGCTCCCCCAACGCCGCGGCCTGGCCGGCGGTGCCGGCGACCGGGCTGCCGGTCGGGGCGCTCGCCGTGTTGTTCCTGTCGAGCGATCCGAACTCCGTCAACGGCTTCACGCCGATGTCGTGCCCCATCACCCCGGCCCTCAACCAGGGCACGGGGATCCAGGGCTCGGACGTCGGCCTGGCCTGGCGCGTGACCAGCAGCGTGCCGATCAGCGCCTACGACATCCTCCCCTACGGCGGCGCGCCGTCGTTCCTGCCCAGCGCCTCGCTCCTGCTCCCGACCCACACCTGGTCGACCCAGTACGTGGTGACCCAGCCCCCGATCGGCAACCGCGGGGCCGGCCAGGGTCCGCGGCCGTGGTTCCAGGTCGTCGCCCTCGGCCCGACCACGGTGACCGTCAACGCGACCACGCCGCTGCCCGGCGGTGGCCCGGTGCCTGCCGTCAACCCCGGCACGCCGGGCACGGTCACGCTCGGCGCCGGCGAGGTCGTGCAGTGGAACGGCGGCGGCGACGCCTCCGGCACGACGCTGGTGGCCGACCAGCCGATCGCGGTGTTCGCCGGCAACGACTACCTGTGCTTCGACAGCTCGACCACCAACCTGGGCGGCTGTGACTCGACCCACCAGCAGGTCTTTCCAGCCAACGCCCTCGGCTTCGAGTACGTCGGCGCGCCGTACACCACGCGCCGGGCCGATCTGCAGGAGGAGGCCATCGTCTACCGCCTGACCGGCGTCGTCGACGGCACCACGCTGGTGGTCGACCCGCCGCAGGCGGGCGCCCCGGCCGCGCTGGCCGCCGGGCAGGTGGTCGACCTCGAGGTGACCGGCGCCTTCACCGTGCGCAGCCAGGACGAGGACCACCCGTTCGCGCTGGCCCAGCTCATGTCGGGCTGCGGGGTCATCGGCGGCAGCCGCCCGGGTGACAACGGCAGCCAGGGCTTCCCGTGCCTGGGCGACGAGGAGTGGGTCGGCCTGTTGCCGCCGGCGCAGTACCTCGGCAGCTATACGTTCCTGACCGATCCGACCTACTTCACCTCGACGCTGACGGTGGTGCGCGAGGCCGACGCCGGCGGGACCTTCCACGACGTCACCGTCGGCTGCCTCGGCCCGCTGACCGGCTGGCAGCCGGTCGGCAGCGGCGGCCGCCACCAGTTCACCACCGCCGACCTGGTGCGCGGCAACGTCGGCGTCGGCACCTGCGTCAACGGCGTCCACGGCGCCAGCTCGAGCGGGCGGTTCGGCGTGATGGTGTGGGGCACCGACGGCGCCGCCTCGTACGGCTACCCGGCCGGCGGCAACCTGACCCGCATCAACGACGTCGTCATCGAGTAGCGGCCGGCGCCGCCGCGTGCGACCGGCTATGCTGGTGCAGGTGAGGCCGCCTGCACGTGATCACGCCCCGGCCCGCCTGGCGCTGCTGACCGGGGTCGCGGCCCTCCTCGCCACCTCGAGCGCCGGCGCCGATGGTGGCCCGGGCCGGCCCGAGCCGACGCTGGCCGAGGCCCAGGCTCTGCTGCCGACGGACACGGCGTGCACCAGCGTGCCGTGCCTGCTCGAGGCCGGCTACGCCGCCGATCCCGCCGCCCGCGCGCTGGCGCTGGCGCTGTGGCGCGACCGCGGCGACGTCGCCGGGGTCGGGCCGCGCGAGATCATGGACGGCGGCTACCGCGGCAAGATCACGCTGGTGCCGCAGCTGCCGAGCGGGAGATACCGGACCCACCTGGCGTGGACCAGCGCGGCGCTGCGCTCGTTCGACGACTTCTTCGCCCGGCTGTACGCGACGCGGCCGGGAGCTGCGCCGCCCACGCCACCGGCGTACCGCTGGCGCGGCCTGCAGCTGCGCTTCGTCCGCTCGGTCGGCAAGCGCACGCCCAGCGCCTACGCGTTCGGCTGGGTCGTCGAGTACAACGTGCGTGGTTCGCTCATGGTCAGCGCCGAGCGGGTGCGCGAGACGCTGTTCCACGAGCTGTTCCACAACAACGACGTCGCCCACCGCGGCTGGTCGCTGCGGGTGCTGGCCGACGACTACGCCGCCATCGTCGCCCGCTGCGGCACCCGCTCGAGCTGCCTGGCGCCGTACGCACCGGGCACGACCAAGGTCCGCGCCACCGGGACCTACTACGCGTTCCAGCCCGGCAACGGCGACGGGGTCAACGAGTACGGCGCCGAGCTGGCGGTGCGCTACTGGCAGGAGCAGACCGAGATGCTGGGGCGCGGTCGCCTGCGCCGCCCGGCCTTCAAGTGTGGCCCGGTCGAGAACGCGCGCTCGTGGAAGGCGCTGGTCGACGAGTTCTTCGCCGGGCGCGACCTGGTGCCGCCGTGTGGCGCCGGCGCTGGCGCCGGCCGAGGTTGACCGGCCGCGAGGCGGCGTCGACCCGGGTGACGGAGGTATGCTCGTCGTGATGCCACGCGGGCGACGGACCGGGCTACTGGTGACGCTGGGCCTGATCGGCGGCGCGATCGGCGTGACGGCGCAGGCGCCCGCCGCCCACGCCGACCAGGAGGCAGCGTACGAGCGCGCGTTCCGCAAGGGCACCGAGCTGTTCGAGGCCGGTCAGTGGGCCGAGGCGCGGGCCCAGTTCGAGCGGGCCCGCGAGCTCGATCCCCGGCCCGTGCTGCTGTTCAACATCGCCTCGACCTACCGGCGCGAGGGCGACCTGGCCCAGGCCCGGGTCTACTACAAGCGGTTCCTGATCATCGCCGGCAAGGACGACCAGCTGGCGCTGGTGGCCCGGCAGATCGTCGACGAGCTCGACCAGGCGCTGGCGGCGCCGGCACCACCGACCGGAGACGTCCGCACGCCGACGCCGACGGCCCCGGCCGTGCCGGCGCGGCCTGACCCTCGCTACCCCCTGCAGGCGATCGACCGGCCGCGCACCCTGCCGGCGGGTGTGCTGCAGTCGTCCCTGGCGATGCGCCTGCTGCCGCGAGTCCTGATGAGCAGCACGACCGGCGCCATCCGCGTCGAGTACGAGTACGCCGGTCAGCTCGCGCTGGCCTATGGCGTCACCTCCGCCGTGCAGCTGACGACCAACGCCCTGGTCAACCTGTCCGAGCCCGACCGCAGCGCCGTCGCGATCGCGCTGGCGGTCGCGGTCGCGCGCGGCGACTTCGACGCGGCGCTCGATGCCTCGTTGACCTACGGCTTCGACCTCGACCAGCTGGCGGCGTGGTCGGTCGGCCTCGATGCCCGGCTCCGCCTGAGCCAGCGCCTGGCCCTGCGCAGCTTCGAGAACCAGCTGTCGATCGAGCTCGATGAGGACCGCGACGTCTTCCTGCGCCTGCCGCTCGGGCTGGTGTTCCAGGCCACGCCAACGGTGTGGAGCTCGTTCGAGGCCCGGCTGATCGACATCGAGCTGCGCGAGCCCAAGCCGGCGCTGCTCGGACGCGACTACCTGTACCTCAGCGTCAGCGGCGGCGTCTCGGTCGGGCACGACCTCGACCTGGCGGTGCAGGTCCGCCTGCTCGACCACAGCGCGCTCGACGCCTACATCCTGGCCCGGATCCGGGTGTGATCGGCGGGCCCGTCGGCGAGGTGCCGGCCCGCGTCGGCAGCTACGAGGTCGGGCCGCCGCTCGGCCAGGGCGGCATGGCGACGGTCCGGCGCGGTCGCCACGTCCTGCTCGACCGCCCGGTCGCCATCAAGTTCCTGCGCGACCACGTCGCCAGCGATCCGACCGGGCGCAGCCGCTTCCTGCGCGAGGCCCAGCTGCTGGCGCGGGTGGCCCACCCCAACATCGTCACCGTGTACGACTTCGGCCAGCTCGACGACGGCACCTTCTACCAGGCCAGCGAGCTGGTCGAGGGCTCCACGTTGTCGGAGCACGCGCGCGCCCATGGCCTGCCGCTGGCGACCGCCCTGGTGTTCGCGCGCCAGATCGCGACCGGGCTGGCCCACGCCCACCAGCTGGGCATCGTCCATCGCGACCTCAAGCCGAACAACGTGATGGTGGTGGCCAGCGCCGACGAGGCCAGCGGCTGGCGCATCAAGCTGCTCGACTTCGGGCTGGCCAAGCAGGTCGACAGCCCCGACGACGATCTGACCAAACGCGGCACGGTCCTGGGCACGCCGAGCTACATGTCGCCCGAGCAGTGCCTGGGCAGCCGGCAGATCGACGCCCGCTCCGACCTGTACAGCTTTGGCGTGCTGCTGTTCTGGATGATGACCGGGCAGGTCCCTTTCACCGGGCGCAGCGCGGGGGAGGTCATCCGGCAGCACCTGCGGGCCCCGCCACCGACGCTGTCCGACCGCCCGGCCGTCCCGCCCGAGGTGGCCGATCTGGTGGCCCGCTGCCTGGCCAAGGCACCCAGCGCACGGCCACAGACCGCCGACGAGCTGGCCTCGACGCTGGCCACGCTGACCGACGAGCCGGCGCCGCGCCGGTCGCGCCCGACGCTCGAGGCCGCGGCCGCGGGGACGCCGGCCCCAGAGGTCGCCGCGGCGCCCGCGGCGGTGCCCGGGCCGGGCACGCTGGACCTGCGCGGCCGCGGCGGCGGCCTGGCCCACGTCGGCCCGGTGCTGGACGAGGTGCACCCCCATGACACGACCCTGGCCACGACCCACGTCGCGGTCGCGCCGGGTGAGCTGGGCGAACACCTCGAGCACGCCCGGCAGGTCGAGCGCGCCCGGCAGGTCGAGCAGGTCGAGCGCACCCGGCGGGCAGCGCGGGCCGGCAGCGGGCCCAGCGGCTCGGGGGCGGCGACTGCCGGCGAGCCGCACGGGTTGTCACCACGGCTGGTGGTCCCGCTCGTGCTGGCCGGCCTCGGTGCCGGCGCGCTGGCGGTGACGCTGCTGCTCAGCCGCGATGCGCGGACGGTCGCGACGTCGGAGAAGCGCCCTGACCGTGCCGAGGTCCGGGCCGCGCCCGACCACCAGGCCGACGCCGCCATGCCGTCGGGCCCGGCCGCGATCACGCCGGTCGACGCGCCGGTGGTGGAGGCGCCGATCGACGCCGCGGCGCGTGCGGACGCTGCAGCCGCGGCGCCGGTCGACGCCGCGACGCGACCACGGCCCCAGCCCACACCACGCCGCTCCGACGCCGCCACCCGGGCGCCGCCGCGGCCAGACGCCAGCCCGCGTGACTTCGAGCGCCCGGTGCTGTAGCGCGACAGCGTGCTAGCCTGAAAAGCCATGGTCCCGCTGCACGCGTTCACCTACGCGGACTACGTGGCCCTCGAGGGCCATAGTCCGGTGCGGCACGAGTTCGTCGCTGGTGAGATCTACGCGAAGGCCGGGGGAACACCGGAGCATGCCGCGCTCGCGGCCACCGTGCTCCGGATGATCGGCAACCAGCTTCCCGCCGGGTGCCGGACATACACGTCCGATCTGCGGGTCCGGATCGAGGCCAGCAACGTGACCTCCTACCCGGACGGCGCGGTCATCTGCGGCAAGGTGGTGCCGGCCACCGATGACCCACTCGCGGCGACCAATCCGCTGGTGCTCGTCGAGGTGACCAGTCCCTCCACCGAGGCGTACGATCGGGGTCTCAAGTGCGACCAGTACAAGCTGCTGGCCAGCTTGCGCCACGTCGTCATCGTCGCGCACGCCAGGCGCTCGGTGACGGTGCTGAGCCGCGCTGGCGAGGGCTGGACCGAGGAGACTCTCGACGACCAGGGTGAGGTGGTGCTGGCCGGCCTCGGCGTCCGGATCGAGCTCGCCGCGGTCTACGAGGATCTGGCGTAGGGCCAGCCCCGCGCTACGCGTCGGGCGGGTTCCGGGCTATGACCGAGGGCACCATGGCGATGCAGCCGAGCTGGGATGACCGCGGCCTGGTGCCGGCGGTGGTGCAGGACGCGACGACGGGCGTGGTCCTCATGATGGCGTGGATGAACGCCGAGGCCCTCGAGCGCACCCGCGACACCGGGTGGCTCCACTTCTGGTCGCGCTCGCGCCGGGCCCTGTGGCGCAAGGGCGAGACCTCGGGCTTTGGCCTCGAGCTGGTCGAGCTCCGGCTCGACTGCGACGGCGACACCATCCTGGCCCGGGCCCACCCGCGCGGGCCGGCCTGCCACACCGGCGCCACCACCTGCTTCTTCACCCGCGACGACGGTCACACCGACGACGGCGTGCCCGGCGCGGCGCCGGTGGCGCGCCCTGCGCTGGCGGCGCTGGCCGAGCTGGAGCACACGATGGTGGCCCGGCGTGACCACGCCACCGGCTCGACCAGCTACACCCGGCGCCTGCTCGACGGTGGCGCGCCGGCCATCTGCGCCAAGATCGCCGAGGAGCAGGCCGAGCTGTGCGCGGAGCTGACCGGCGACGGCCCCGACGCCCGGGTCGTGGCCGAGGCGGCCGACCTGCTGTTCCACACCCTGGCCGGCCTGGTCCACCGCCACATCCCGCTGGCCGCGGTCATGGCCGAGCTCGACCGCCGCGCCGGCGTGAGCGGCCTGGCCGAGAAGGCGGCCCGCCCGCCGCGCGATGCCTGAGGCCTCATGGACGAGGTGGTCAACGTCCGCTGCCCTTAGGGGCCGGGAACGGGCAACTCGGTCGCGCGCGCGGCCGATCCATCCCCGGGGGCTTCGTTGCTCCTCGGTCACGTACCGACGGGTATGCTCCCTCGTCGCGCCTTGCCCGCGGGGCGCCTCGACCGCGCGCATCGATCGACTTGCCCGTTCCCGGCCCCTTACTGTCGTGAGTGGGTCGAGCTGTACGTCGACCCCGACAGCACCGGCGTGATGGTCGAGGACTGCGCGGTGTGCTGCCGGCCGTGGACCGTCGCGGTCGAGCGGGCCGGTGGCCGCACCAAGGTCCGGATCGAGCGCGCGCAGTAACGGCTCAGGCGCTCAAGGCGCTGGAGTGCCACGGGCCGGAGGTGCCGGCACCAGGCAGACCTCGGTGGCGGCCTTGAGGGCCACCAGGTAGGCGGCGACGTGGCGTGGGGTGGCGCGGCGCCAGTGTGTGGCCCGGACGATGGCGACGTGTGTGCCGCGACGGCGTGCGCAGTCGAGGTTGTGCTGGGCGCCGCTGGCGCGGTCACGGCAGCGCCAGGTGTCGTCCCCGGCCAGCGCCGCCCAGTCGCCCTGGTCGTCGCGCCGGTCGACGACGTCGACGTAGTAGTACTCGGGCACCCGGCGCCGCTGAAGCTCGGCGCCGGCCCCCCAGCCGTGGCGCACGAAGCCCGGCGTCGCCTTGCGTCCCGGGCCACCCTGGATCGTCGGCCGCACCTCGGGCGCGAGGCCCTCGACCGTGGTGGATCGGAACATCCGGTGGGTGCGGGCGAGGTCGTCGCGCGCGCCCGCGAGGGCCGCCTCACACCGCGCGGCCTCGGGTGGCAGCGGCTGCGCGGCCGCGGTCCGCGCCGGGATGACCGACACCAGCGACGCGGCCAAGGCTGCGATCGTCCCGCGGCGTGTGAACCCCATGCCGGGACGATAACTCGCGCGGCCGGGGTGGATCACGAACCGAGGCGCTTCATGCCCCCGAGGGTCGCGCCGCCCTTACCCAGCGGCAGCTCGAACACGTCGGGTGGACCCTCTTCGTTCTGCAGCTCGAGGCGGACCCGGTCGCCGAACAGGCGGTAGGTGCCAGCCTGGCCCAGCCCGAGCAAGAGGTCGCCAGCGACGGACACCGTGCCGTCGGGCCGGAACGTGTAGGTCTGGCAGTGCCGCTGCTCGTGCGCGGTGCCGTAACGGCGGCCGCCGGCGTCGGTCTTGCCGCACGCAAACGCCCACGACGTCGAGCAGCTCTGGTAGCTGACGACGCTGGCGAAGCGTCGGGGCCGCGGCTGCGCCGCCGCGTCGGGGGTGACGAGGGAGCCGGCGACCGTGGCCGCCAGCAGGACGAGGACGAGGCCGGCGCGAGGGGACATGAGGCTGTCGACGCACCACGCCGGCGGTGGGTCTGATCGAGCCACGGGCTGGTGCTGATAGGCTCGGCGCGTGGCGAACGTGTCGGGGCGACGAGCGGCCGCCTGGCTCGCGGTGGTGGTGGCGCTGGCGGTCGCGACGGCCGTGACGATCGGAGTGGTGCGAAGGCCGCGCCACAGGACCGACCTCCCGCCGGCCTGCGTGGTCCACAAGCTGCCGGCGCTCGACCTGGCCTGGCGCCGGTACGAGCAATGCGACCTCCCTGCGGGGGCGCCCGGATGCTGGCTCGCCTGCGCCGTCGGTGGGCGCGACTACTGCTTGTCGTTGGCCTTCGCCGCGGAGGCGCAGGGCCGGGAGCCAGAGAGCCTGAGCCTGTACAGCCGCGCTTGCCTGCGCGGCTCGGCGATGGCGTGCACGAACTACGCGGCGCACCTGTGGTCGAACGAACTGCCCGGGGACCAGCGTTGTGCCACCGCGCTGTTCGTCGGCACGTGCGCCGTCGGCGATTCCATGGGCTGCGGCATGGTCGGCCGCGCCACCGTCAGCGCGGCGACCACCAGCATCGGCGACGAACTGGCGCATGGCCTGCTGTCGGGCTTCTGCGCGGAGCTCGACGGGCCGCCGTGCCGGATGCTGGCGTACTACCTCGAGGGTGGCAGGTTCAAGCCGTCCGGTGACCCGGACAGTGACGAGCTGATGCGGCGCGCCTGCGCCGGTGGAGACCGCGACGCCTGCGGCGCACATGAGCGCGTCGAGGACACGTTCACCGACCGGGGCGAATAGCGACGATCACGTCGCAGCTCGGCCCGCGTCCCGGACGCGCCGAGGGCAACAGCAACAGCAACAGGCGCAGCGGCGGCGGCAGCGGTGGGCTCAGCGGTAGGGTGGCGCGGTCGCGGCGGCTCGCGGTGCCCGATGAGGCGCTGCGCTCGCTGGCTGCTGCGAGGGGAGGCCGCGTCGCCGAGGGCGCGAGGCGGCGGCGAGGGCGCGATGAGGGCCGGTCCTTCCGGTGGCCCCGACCGTCGGGCCCGCCCCCGCCTCGCCCGCGCACGAGGCGCGCCGGGGACCATGGG
>JAGPCO010000213.1 GCA_018058095.1 Kofleriaceae bacterium | reverse complement strand
GGGCGGGTGCGGGGGCTGGGGCGAGGGCTGGGCATGGGGGGCACGTTGTCCTGACACCGCGGCCCGCGGCCGGTTTCGGCGACTCGCCGAGCTGTGACGCCGGGGTTGATCCACGGCGGGGCTGCATCGTCCCAACGATCGAAACCCGCTCCTGGTCTGGGCTATTCCGTGACCTCGATGACCACCACCGTGGTGTTGTCCTTGCCGCCCCGCTGGTTGGCCAGGGCGACGGCGGCGCTGGCGCAGGCGTCGATCGGGCCGTCGGCGGCCAAGTCCGCGATCTCCTGATCGTCGCGGATGTAGGTGTGCAGCCCATCTGTACACATGAGGAAGCGGTCGCCCGGGCGGACGTCGATGTCGGCGGTGTCGACCTGGACGTAGTCCTTGTGACCGACCGCCCGGGTGATGACGTTCTTGCCGGCGGCGCGTTCGGCCTCTTCCTTGGTGATGAGCCCGTTCTTCAGCTTGTAGTTGATGAGGGTGTGGTCCTCGGTCATCTGCAGCACGGCGCCGGCGCGGATGCGGTAGACCCGGCTGTCACCGACGTGGGCGGCGTAGGCGATGCCGCCGCGGATGAGCAGGCAGGAGCAGGTGGTCGACATCCCCTTCTTCTCGGGGTCGAGCTCGGCCATGCCGAACACCATGTAGCAGGCCGACTGCACCGCGCTCTCGAGCATGCGCCGGATCTCCCACGGTGCCTCGGGATCGTCGTCGGTGCGGGCCGCCAGCGCGGCCAGGTGCGGGTCGGCCCCGCGCGCCCACGACGCCAGCTGGTCGACGGTCTCGCGGCTGGCGATCTCGCCCTTGTTGTGACCGCCGACGCCGTCGGCGACGACGTAGAAGCCGCGGGGGTCGTCGACGACGTAGGCGTCCTCGTTGATCTCGCGCTTGCGGCCGACGTCGGTGACCCCATGCGACCTGGTGACGAGCGGCACGGTGTCCATGGTACCAGACGTGGGCGGTGCCGGCGTCGGTGCCCGGCCGGGCCGGCCGTCGCAAATCCGCGGGCGGTGGGTCGGCGCCACATGCTACCCTGCCCGGGATGAGCGGCGCCGACCTGCTGCGGACCGAGGTCGACGCGGTCGTGGCCGAGTGGGTCGAGCGCTTCGATCGGTCGCCCATCCGCCTGCATCGCCGCACCTCGGCCTCGGCGCTGGCCGCGGTGGTGGTCCAGCTGGTCGAGGGGCTGGCCAGCGGGGTCGACGTCGGCCCGGACGCGCTGGCGGCTGGCCGGGCCGAGGTGCGAGAGCTGGAGCGGGCGTGCGCCTTCCTCGGCGGCCACATGGCGGCGATCGGCGCCGGCGGCTTCGACGTCGCCGCCGCCCTGGTCGCCTTCCGCGACGCCGTCGCGCCCCGCTGTGGCCCGGCGTTCGCGCCGGCCCTGGCCTCGATCTCGGAGTGGTTGATGATCGTGGCGATGGACAGCTTCGCCAGCGCCGCCCTGCAAGCGGTGCGCGAACAGATGCGGGACCAGCTCGAGCACGGCACCCCGGTGGTGCAGCTGCTGCGCGACGTGCCGGCGCTGTTCCTGGTCGGCGAGCCCGACGCGACCGTGCTGGAGGGGGTGCTGGCGCGCGCTCTCTTGACCGTCGTCGCCGGCGGCGCACGCTGCCTCATCGTCGACGCCAGCGGCGCGACCGACCCCGGCGGCAAGGCGATGCTGTTCGCGATCGGGCAGTTCTTCGCGCAGAAGCGCGTCCACCAGGTCGAGGTCCTCGTCGTCGGCATCGCCGGCGCGGTGCGCGAGCAGTGGACCGCGCTGGCGACCCGGCACGAGGTGCCGCTGCGGGCGTTCGAGGCCCTCGAGGACGCGGTGATCCACGCCGTCGAGGCGGCCGGGCGCAAGCTGCTGGTCCGGCGCGGCTAGCTCACCACCGATCGGTGGTAGGATGATGCCCCCGCGTGTCGGAGTTCCCAGTCAAGTTCGGGCGCTACCAGCTGGTCGAGCGCCTCGCCGTCGGAGGCATGGCCGAGCTGTTCGTGGCCTCGGCCGCGGGGGAGCACGGCTTCGCCAAGCGGCTGGTCATCAAGCGCCTGCTGCCTCACCTGGCGACCGAGCCGCTGTACGAGGCGATGTTCATCGACGAGGCCAAGCTGACCGCGCGGCTGGTCCACCCGAAGATCGCGCAGACCCACGAGCTGGGTAAGGTCGGCGAGCAGCTGTACATCGCCATGGAGTTCGTCGATGGCATCGACGTGCTCGCCCTGCTGCGCGAGCTGGCGCACCGCAAGGAGCGCCTGGCGCCGCACCTGGCGGTGTGGATCGCGCACGAGGTGCTCGATGCGCTCGAGTACGCCCACAACCTGACCACCGACGATGGCAAGCCGATGGGCGTGGTCCACCGCGACATCTCGCCGTCGAACGTCCTGCTGTCGGCGCGTGGCGACGTCAAGCTGGTCGACTTCGGCATCGCCCGCGCGCGCGACCCCGAGCGCGCGCACAAGAGCAAGTCGGGCACGCTCAAGGGCAAGTACGGCTACATGTCGCCCGAGCAGGTCCAGGAGGTCCCGATCGACCACCGGTCCGACGTGTTCTCGGTCGGCGTGCTGCTGGCCGAGATGCTGACCGGGCGCCGCCTGTTCGCCGCCGCCAACGAGCTCGACGTGCTGCTCATGGTGCGTGACGCCCGGCTGGCCCGCCTCGACAAGTACGGCGCCGACCTCGAGGCCGGGCTGTCGGCGATCATGCGCCGGGCCCTGCGCAAGAACCCCGACGAGCGATGGCCGAGCGCCGCCGCCTACCGCGACGCCCTCGGCGAGTGGATGTTCGAGCAGCGGAGGCGGGTCACGCCGCCGGTGATCGCCGAGCTGGTCGGATCGATGCGCGACGCGGTCGAGGCCCGGCGCAGCACCCAGCTCAAGGCCGACTCGATCGGCACCGCCGTGCTCGAGGTCGAAGGCCGCGGCGACGAGGGCGGCGTGCCGAGCGGGGCGCTCGACGTCGGCGACAGCATGCCGATCATCTCGCTGTCGTACGAGGAAGGGGGCGCCGGCGCCGGTGACGACGCCAGCCGGGCCCGGCGACCGAGCACCCCGGCCGCGCTGGCGTCCGACGGCGTCGACATCGAGTTCGACCTGGTGCCGACGCCCGGCCCGGTCGAGGTCCCGTCGCCCGCTGCGCCGGCCGCGGGCACACCGGCCCGGGCCGGCGCGCCGATGCGGCGCGCGCCGTCGCCGGGCCCGTCCTCGCTCGAGGCCGACGCGCTCGGCCTGGGGCCGGCCGGGCGGGTCGCGCCGCGGGCACCGCGCGACCCGTCGGCGCCGTCGGAGATCGCCGCCGCGGCCGACCTGTCGTCGCGCTTCCCGTCGATCGAGGCGGCCATCGAGTCGCTCATGCCGATGGCGCCCGATCCGTCGGCGATCGACTTCGACGACAGCGAGGTCGAGCCACACGGGCGCTCGGCGGTGATCCGGGTGCCCGGCCCCGAGGACCTGGTCCGGAGCAAGCCGCCCACCCCACCGACGCTGGCCGACATCGCCGACACCCCCGACGACCACGGCGACTTCGCCGAGACGCCGGCGCTCAAGCTGCTGTACCGCCTGCTCGTCGGCAACCTGACCGGCCTGCTGGTGGTCCAGGTCGGCGGCATCAAGAAGGAGATCTACATCCGCGACGGCCAGCCCGAGTTCGTGTCGTCCAACGTGGCGAGCGAGCTGTTCGGCAACTACCTGGTCGCCAAGGGCGTGCTGTCGGACGGCGAGCTGGCGATGGCGCTGGCGATGATGCCGCACTACGGCGGCAAGCTGGGCGACACCGTGGTCGGCCTCGGCCTGCTCAAGCCGCTCGAGGTGTTCCGCCACCTGACCCGGCAGGTCCGCTCCAAGCTCATCGACGTGTGCACCTGGAGCAAGGGGACGTTCGCCTGGTACGGCGGGCGGGAGAACCCGCGCGAGGCCTTCCCGCTCGACCTCAACATCTACGAGGTGCTCGGCGCCGGCGCGCTGGCCATCGCCGACGACTTCGCCGACGACTGGGTCGTGGCGCACCGGGCCCAGCGCTTCCGGCCGGCGCGCACCCGCCGCATCGGCCTCGACCGGTTCGAGCTGCCCGGCGTGCTCGAGCTCGACCCCCAGCTCGACGGCACGCTCACGGTAGGCGAGCTGGTCGAGCGCAGCAGCGATCGGGAGGAGCGCATGCGGACCGCGCGCCTGCTGTACCTGCTGTGGGCGTGTGAGCTGATCCGCGGCTAGGAGTCCGACCCCGTATTCTGGGCGCCGCGAAAGCCGGACTCGCTCAGGCCTCGTCGAGGCGGGGCACCGTCTCGCGCGCGTGGAGGGCGTGGAGGCCGGCGGTCCAGCAACTCGGCCGGGTCGATCGGCCCGCCAGCGCGGAGCCAGCCCTCGCGCGCGAGCCAGGTCTTCGGGGCGCTCAACGGGGAGCCCGCGGGAGGCGGCGACCCGTCGATGACCCAGACACCCGACTTCGTCGGGTGCCATCGTCCCGACGACCACCGGTCGGGCTCGAAGAAGCGCAGGCGCTGACGGAGCTGGCCGGGATTGGCTCGCCAATCCCGGATGGAGTGACTCACGTGGTTGAACAGCACGTAGCGCAGGGTGTTGCGCATCTGCGTCGGTGAGGTGACCGGGCGGGCGTGGTAGCGGTCGGCGAAGACCCGGCCACAGCGGCCGAAGGCCTTGTTCCAGCCGCGGGCCAGGCGGATCGCCAGGCCCTTCATGCCGCGCGACAGCGCGGTGTCATCGTCGGCCTCGACGATGAGGTGGAGGTGGTTGCCCTCGAGGGCGTAGTGCAGGACGCGGAAGCCGGTGACGCGGGTGTGGTCACGCGCGCCGGTCAGGGCGCGCTCGAGCACCTCGCGGCC
>JAGPCO010000001.1:54517-172107 GCA_018058095.1 Kofleriaceae bacterium | reverse complement strand
CGATCAGCACCGCGCCGCTGTTGAGGTCGAGGTCACCCTCGAGGGTGAGGTCACCCTCGAACACCATGGCCTCGTCGACGCAGCCGCGGATGTCCTCATCGGCGACCAGCTCGAGCTGGGACTCGGTGGCGGCGACCAGGTTGTGGCTCTGGGTCAGGCTCTCGACGCTGTGGCTCGGCATGGGCGGAGCTTGCCACGCGGGCTCGCCGGCCGAGGCGCCTTGGGCCGGCAAGAACACCCACGGACGGCTGCAGGTTCGCGACCAGTAGCCCAGGTGCCACTGGTGCAGCTCCGGTTGCAGCTTGCTGCATGGTGCAGGGGGTCACCAACGAAATGGCGCGGTTGGCCGTCGCAACGACCGCGAGATCGCGGCGCAACCGCGTTGTCGGCCTGGCATGGCCGCTGCACAGTGTAGATGCGATGACGATGGATGAATTCTGGGCCCTGATCGAGGTGGCAAGGACCAACCACGACACCTACCTGCAGCGGCTCAAGGCGCTGTCCCAGGAGGCGCTGGTGGACCTCTACTGGACCTACGAAGAGACCGCAGCCGAGCTGCGAGGCGATCGGCACGTGCGGAGTTTTCCCAAGGGCACGTCCCATGACGCGATGGTCGACTTTGGGGGATGGGTCGTGAGCGAGGGACGTCAGGTCTACGAGGACCTCCTCAAGCACCCGGCCAAGGTGCGCTCGCACAAGTGCGGCACGATGATGTTCGTGGCCGATGTCACCGCTGAGTACAAGGCGCGCTACAAGACCTACGTGCCCTTGCGACCCGACTGAACGGCGCTTCAGACCCGCTCGATCATCGCGGCGATACCCTGGCCGACGCCGATACACATCGTCGCCAGGCCACGCGCGCCGGCCCGCTCGCGCTGCTGCAGCTCGAGCATGAGCGACAGCACCATGCGAGCGCCCGAGGCGCCGAGCGGGTGGCCCAGGGCGATGGCGCCGCCGTTGACGTTGACCCGGTCGGGGTCGAGGCCGAGCTGGTCGAGGCACGGCAGCGCCTGCGCCGCGAACGCCTCGTTGACCTCGGCCAGCGCCAGCTGGGCCGCGCTCAGCTCGAGGCGGGCCAGCAGCTTCTGCGTGGCCGGGACCGGGCCCAGGCCCATCAGGCTGGGCTCGACGCCGGCGGTGGCGGCGCCGAGGTACCGCGCCTTCGGGGTCAGGCCGAGCGCGCGCGCGGCTGCCTCCGACGCCAGCAGGACCACGGCGGCGCCGTCGTTGAGCCCCGACGCGTTGCCGGCGGTGACGGTGGCCGCCGCGTCCTTGGCGAACGCCGGTCTCAGCTTGGCCAGCGACTCGGCCGTGGTGTCGGCCCGCGGGTGCTCGTCGACGCTGACGGTGATCGCCGCGCCGGTCTTGCGGTCGGTCCCGGTCACGATCGGCACGATCTCCTGGGCCAGGCGGCCGCTGGCCTGGGCCGCCGCCGCCTTCTGCTGCGAGCGCAGCGCGAACGCGTCCTGGGCCGCGCGCGACACCTGGCACTGCCGCGCCACCCGCTCGGCCGTCTCGCCCATGGCGATGGTCTCGTGCGCCGCCTCCATCTTCGGGTTGACGAAGCGCCAGCCCAGCGTGGTGTCGTACATGGTCGGCGCGCCGCGCGCGAACGCGCTGTCGGCCTTGCCCATCACCAGCGGCGCCCGCGTCATCTGCTCGACGCCGCCGGCGATGACCAGCTCGGCCTCGCCGGTGGCGATGAGGCGGGCGCCGTCGGCGATGGCCTGCAGGCCCGAGCCACACAGCCGGTTGACCGTCACCCCGGGCACGGCGATGGGCAGCCCGGCCAGGAGCGCCGCCATGCGCGCGACGTTGCGGTTGTCCTCGCCGGCCTGGTTGGCGCAGCCGAGGATCACCTCGTCGATCTTGTCGCCGGGCACGCCGGTGCGCGCCACCAGCGCCTGGATCACCGCCGCCGCCAGGTCGTCGGCCCGGGTCCCGGCCAGGCCGCCAGCGTAGCGACCAAACGGCGACCGGACTCCATCGATGAGAAACGCTGCTCGGGTCATGGCCGCGGAGGATAGCGGCGCGGCGCGGCGGGCACAAACCCGGCGGGCCCGTCGTGGGCCCGTCGCTCAGCTCTCGTGCGCGATCCGGACCTGCTGGCCGGCGCCGTCGAACCGGGCCACCAGCAGCTGGTCGCTGAGGTCTCGTCCGAGCGAGTAGTCGAGGTTCAGGGTGAAGCCACCGGCAGCCGCAGCGTCAGGGTGCAGGCCGATGGCGACGAGCTGGAGCCCGGCCAGGAAGGTGGCGCGATCGATCTCGCCCGGGGCCCGGCCCAGCACCTGGGTGATGGCGGCGGCGTCGAGCTCCTCGAGGTGAAACGCCACGAAGTCGGCGACCAGGCCGGTGGCGTCGCTGGCCAGGGCGGCCCGGCCGTCGAGGTCGAGGCGGTCGAGGTGGTCGTCGACCAGCGCCGCGGCGCGGGCCAGCACCGATGGGTCTTGGGCCCAGCCCGGGCCGATGAACAGCGAGCAGGTGGTCGGCCGACCGTTCACCGTCAGCGCCAGCGCCGGTGCGTACGCTCCGTCGGTGGGGCTGAAGGGCAACGTGCCGAGCCGGCGGCTGGTGAACGTCGACGGGGGTGGCATGGGTCGAGGTTATGCCATCGAGCTTGGAACCACACCCAAGGCATGCCACCGTCGCCGCATGAGGTCTCCGGCCCGCTTCGCGGTCATCCTGTCGGTCGTCACCGCGGCCTGTGTCGGTGACGAGGAGGACCAGGCGCCGGCGTTCGAGCCCGCCGCGGCCCAGGCCGCACCGCAGCTGCTGGCCCTCGACGGCGCCCCGGCCGCCGCGGTGCTGGCGCTGACGCCGGCCGACCCGTGTGCGGCGACCAGCTGGACCGTGCGCCTCGGCACCGACCTGGCAGGCCCCGCCTGCGCCTGGCTCGAACGTGCGCTGCGCCAGCCCCTGCCGGGCGGGACGGCGTCGATCCACCTGCGCAACCCGGCGCGTCGCCTCGACCTGACCGGCGTATACGTCGAGTCCGTGACCTGGCCGCTGGCCGATCGCGCGCAGGCCGGCCAGACCGGCGTCGACCTGCGCCTGCGCGCTGCATCGGCGGCGTGTAAGCCGACCACCGCCGCCGCGCTGGCTGCGGCCGACGCCGAGGCCCTGGCCCGGGCCAAGCGCAGCAGCCGGGCCGACCGCTTCATCGCCACCCTGGGCGACGGGCCGAAGCTGCCCGCGCGGGTCGTGGGTGAGACCAAGGCGCAAGGCAACCTCACCATCGGCGACGCCGAGGTCGCGTACAACGAGTCCGAGGCCGACGAGTTCTTGGCCTGGATCGACAGCCTGGCCAAGCGCGGTGTGACCGAGTTCGACAGCTCCATCGCCTACACCCTGGCCGACGGCGTCCCGCTGGTGGAGCTGCTGTTCACCGCCGACCAGCTCGAGCACTACGGGGCTCGCCTGCGCGCGCGCGCCAGCGTCACCGCGCTGCGCTGCCGTCCACGCTGAGACGGCGCGCCGCTCGCTCACTGCTGGAAGCAGTACAGGCGGTGCAGCACGTTGCACTGGGTGAACGAGCCGGTGTTGGCGTTCCGGGTCCAGCCCTGATCCACCGCCGCGCTGTAGCCGACCCAGGCCCCGGGGCTGGCGCCGCCGCTGGTCCAGTTCACGCAGTTGGCGGCGCCCGACGCCGCGCTGATGGGCGTGCCGTTGGCTTCGGTGTTGGTGAACGGCGTGTTGTCGCCGACGACGGTGCCGGCGTCGCTGACGTTGAAGGCGCGGGCGAGGAAGCCGTCGGTGAGATCGCTCCACGAGCTGGCCAGGAGCGCGCCGTTGGGCAGGTAGTACGGCACGGTCGACTGGGTGAACCGCGTCGACGGCGAGCCGGTGGCGTCGGACAGCCACGCGCGGTAGGTCCCGCGCAGGAGCGGCGAGGTGTTGGCCAGCTGCTGGCAGTACGCGTCGGCGCCGTCCAGGCCGCCCAGCGCCCCACCGGTCGCGGTCGAGGTGGTGAAGGCGCGCCGGCCGGGGATGCAGCTGCTGCCGAGGCCACACACGAAGCTGGCGCCGCACTGCTCGTCGGTGGTGCACTGCTCCGGGCACGCGGCGGCGGCGCCGGTGCACACGAAGCCGCCACAGGCCGTGCCGGCGTCGGCCAGCAGGTCGGCCGGGCAGGCCGTGGTGGTGCCGTCGCACACCTCCGCGACGTCGCACGCCCCGGCCTCGTCGCGGCAGGTGGTCGCGGCCGGCGCGATCTCGTCGGCCGGGCAGGCCGGGTTGATCCCGTCGCAGGCCTCCGCCACGTCGCACTCGCCGGCGGCGGCGCGGCACGGCTCGCCGGCCGTGGTGATCACACACGCGCCGGCGCCGTCACACGTGCCGGCCGCGCAGGCGTCGGTCGCGCACTCCTCGTCGGGGTCCTGCCCGGCCTCGATCGGCTGGCACGCGCCGCTGGCGCCGCACGCCTCACACGTGCCGCCACAGGCCGCGTCGCAGCACACGCCGTCGGCGCAGAAGCCGCTGGCGCATCCTGCGCCGACCGTACACGCGGCGCCGAGCGCGGCCGGGGCGGCGTCGATCGGCGGCGGCGCGCCGTCGGGGCCACCCCCACCGCCTCCGCCGTCGTCGCCGCCGCAGGCCGCGGTCAGCGCCGCGGACAGGATCACGCTCGCGAGCACATCGATCGAGGTTCGGTAGGTCATGTTCGTTCACGCTAACGCGCGGCCCGGCCTGCCTCGCCACGGTGTGAGGAGGGCGAGAGGGCGCGCGGGTCGGGCGGTGTCGGTGGCGCGGCACCACGCACCACGCATCACGTGGCGACACCCGCGCGACCGGGGCGGAGGTACGATCTCGTGATGCGTCGCTGGCCTTTGCTGCTGCTCATCGCCGGATGCACGCGGACACCGGCGGTCGCGCCCGCGGTCGTGCCCGCGCGCGACGCACCACGCCCAGGACCGATCGTCAGCGCTGGCTACCTGCACCACTGCGTGCTCGACCCCGACGGCACCGCCCGCTGCGATGGTGGCAACCAGCTCGACCAGCTGCGGGTGCCGAAGGATCGGCTGACCGCGATCAGCGCCGGGCTCTATCACTCCTGCGGGCTGACCACGGCGGGCAAGCCGCTGTGCTGGGGGGCGGACCGAGGGCCGTATCCGGGCAACGCCACGTCCGACCTGCCCGCGCCGCCGGACGTGCGCCTGGTCGCGATCGCGGCCGGCTCCGAGTACTCGTGTGGGCTCGACGCGGCCGGCGCGCTGGTGTGCTGGGGCAACCGGGGCTGGGCGTCCGCGCCGCCCTCGGGTCGGTTCGTCGCGCTGACCGCTGGCTTCGACCACGCATGTGCGCTGCGCCCGGGGGGCGAGGTCACGTGTTTCGGCGAGGCGGGCGGCGAGCGCCTGCCGTGCGAGCAGCTGGAGTCGGTGCCCGAAGGGGCCTGTCGCGCCGGCGACACCATCCCCAAGGGCTGGACGCCCGCGCCGGCGGGCCTCCGCGCAGTCGCCATCGCCGCCGGGGCCAGCCACACCTGCGCGGTCACGACGACCGCGACCGTCGTGTGCTGGGGCGCCGACGGGTGGGGCGACGGCAACACGATCTGGGCCGGCCAGACCCGCGTCCCGCCCGGCCTCACCGACGTCGTCGAGGTCAGCGCCGGGGGTGGGCACTCGTGCGCGCGTCGGCGCGACGGCCGCGTGGTGTGCTGGGGCGACGTGCCCAGCCCGGCTGGCCGCTTCGTCCAGATCGACAGCGGGGCCAGCTACGCGTGTGGCGTGAGCGCGGCCGGTGCGGTCGTGTGCTCGGCCACCACCGCGTCAAACGGCGCGCTCGTCTCGTTCCCCGCGAACCCTGTGTGGGCGCCGTAGCTCGATCGCACCGATCGAGTCCGGTGCCGGCGTTCCCGATGCTCGCGTGCTACACGGGGACGATGTCGGCAGCGGTGACCCTGGCGAAGTCCTTCGCGACGATCTCGGAACCCTGGCGACCGGTGGTGGTGGCGACGGCGAACGGCCAGGACGTGCGGCTGGTGAAGACGCGAGGCCTGTTTCCGTGGCACCGACACGTCGACGCCGACGAGGTGTTCGTGTGCTGGCGCGGGGTGTTCCGGGTCGAGTTCCGCGATCGCGTCGTCGAGCTGCGGCCGGGCCAGCTGATCGTCGTGCCGCGCGGCCTCGAGCATCGCACCGGCTCCGACGAGGAGTGCGAGGTCATGATCTTCGAGCCGTCCGAGGTCGTGAACACGGGTGACGCGCCGACGTCGGAGTTCACGGCGCCGCGCACGACGT
The DNA here is from genome assembly GCA_018058095.1 of Kofleriaceae bacterium. Lineage (GTDB taxonomy): Bacteria > Myxococcota_A > Polyangia > Haliangiales > Haliangiaceae > JABFXX01. The sequence goes on along the minus strand of JAGPCO010000001.1, from coordinate 165,871 downwards.
CCGTCGCGGGTTAGTGCTCCGCGGCACGGTCGTCACGACCTGATCAGCGGGGCCGCGTGGCCGATCCGCGGCGAACCAGGAACTGCGCGGGCCGTCCGGGGCGGTCCAGACGCACGACCAGCACGCCGTCCATCGGCGTGGGCACGGTCGTCGCGAAGCCCCCGTCGCCATCGACCGCGACCGACACGCCGTCGACCGCGACCGACGTGCCAGGTCGCGTCGCGCCGCGGACCTCGACGGTGTCGGACCAGGTCGCGCCGTGTGGCGGCGACGCCAGCATGGCCGGAACGTCGTCCACGCGCTCGGTGATCGTGAGGGCCGTGATCGGGCCAGCGCCGCCACCGCGCGGTCGGAGCGCCAGCTGGTAGCTCCCTGGTCGCAGGCCACCGACGGTGGCCACGCCGTCGATGACCGGCTCGGTCCGCGTCGCGGCGCCGTCCGCACCCGACACCACGACCTCGAGCGCCTGCCCGGACGGCGGGCCCGGCGGCTTGACCCGGACCACGGCCGACGGCGCGAGCACGTTCAGGCGCCACGCCCGCTGGTCCGCGGTCACCTCGAAGCGCTGCGGGTCCTGCGGCAGCGGGGCCGTGCCGGCGGCGCGGCGCAGCGCGATCGTACCGCCGACCGACGCGCCGCCGCCCCCGCAGGTCGCCAGGTAGCGCCAGGTCCCGGCGTCCAGGCCGAGCGCGACCGCGCCGATCCCGTTGGCCTCGCGTCGCCGGCCACCGGCCGTGGCCACGACCGTCCCGGTACCCGCGCACGTTGCGGGGAGCCCGATCGTCACCGTCGCCACCCCGTCCGGGTCGTAGATCGCGGCGTCGTCCCCGCCGGCGATCGTGAGGCCGCCTGGCGGCGCGGCCGCAGGCACCGGCACAGGCGCCGGCGCCGGCGCCGGCCTGACCACGACGACCGCTGGCGGGCTGGCGCCGGTCGCCGGTGCGGCCGGGTCGCCGTCGTCGGGCCCGGTCCGGGCGACGATCGCCAGGGTGACGACGGCGGCAGCGACCGCGCCGGCGAGCACCGCGGCGAGCTTCCACCCTGGGCGGCCTGGCGCGGCGTGGGTGGCGACCCTGCGAGCGGCGACCACGCGGTCGGCGAAGCCTGGTGGCGTGGGGACAGGATCCCAGGCCGCGAGCGCGGCACGCTCGCTGGTCGTCAGCTCGTGATCATCCATGCGCCACCTCCGTCAGCGCCGCGCGCAGGGCGTCACGAGCGCGGGCCAGGCGAGACCGGACCGTGCCGAGCTCGATCTGCAGCGCGTCGGCGATGTCCTGGTACGACAGGTCGTGGTACTCGCGCAGCAAGAACGCGGCGCGCAGCTCCGGGCTGAGATCGGCCAGCGCCCGCTCGAGGGCGGCGCGCAGCTGGCGTCGATGGGTCTCGGCGTCGGCCGTGTCGGCGCTGATGCGCTCGACCTCGGCCCGCGGCTCGGCCCGCGGCCGGCGGCGCAGCTCGTCGATGGCGCGACGGGCGGCGATGGTCAGGAGCCAGGTCGACAGGCGGGCCGGGCCTTGCGGGTCGAACGCGGCGAGGCGCGCGAACGCCTGCAGGAAGGTGTCCTGGGCCAGGTCCTCGAGGGTTGCGTGGTCGCGCCCAGGCAACATGCGGCCGACGAGGGCGAACACCCGGGGCGCGTAGCGGTCGACCATCACCCGCGCCGCGGCCTCGTCGCCACGCACCACCCGGGCCAGCGTCACGTCGTCGAGCTCGTCGGCCGCGCCGCCGCGCGGGCCGGCCGCCGCACGCGAGCCGGTGCCCGTCCGCGCGACCGACCCGGGCCGGACCGTCTGGCTCATGGCCGAGATCATCCCCATTCTTCGGGTTACTCGGGGCTGGCCGCCGAAAGTTCCACGAAAAACGTCGCTGCTAGCAGGCTGCTGAAAAACCGTGCCGGCGGCTCCTGCCGACGGGACGGGCTCCGTGTATTCAGCAGGCTGCGAGATCGAAAATGACTAGCAGGCTGCTTCTTCAGCAGCCTGCTAGTGTCCTTGTTCAGGGCCAGCCCCGCTCCACCGTACCTTCGTCGGTCCGGACTAGCCCTCGGCTCGTCCTGTCGCTCTGGCCGGCTGGCCTCGTCGGCCCTCGCTCGGTAGCATCGGGCTCATGGCCAAGGCTCGTCGACCATCGCGAGGAGATGCTGCCATCGCCGAGCTCCGCGCGTTCGGGCTGGCGTTGCCCGGCGCGCACCTCAAGAGCCCGTGGCCCGGCCACGAGGACCTCGCGGTCAAGGACAAGACCTTCGCCTACCTGCCGCCCGAGGGGCAGCCGTTCACGATCAGCTGCAAGCTGCCGACGACGAGCGCGGTCGCGCTGATGCTCCCGTACTGCCAGCCGACCGGGTACGGGCTGGGCAAGAGCGGCTGGGTCTCGGCGACGCCTCCGGCCGACGCCCTCGACCTGGAGATGTACCGGGCCTGGATCCTCGAGAGCTACCGGGCCCAGGCTCCGAAGAAGCTGGTGGCGCAGCTGGACGCGGCCGCGCCGGCGCCCACGCGGGCGCGAACCCGCAGCCCCGCGCGCCGCACCCGCTCGAAGGCCTGACTCGCACCCGATGCGCGGGTGCCAGGGTGGCACGGCGCACGGCTGACACGGCGCCAGGACGTCGCGGCCCCTCGCCCAAGACACGATGGCGCGGCGCTCCTGCGCCGGCACGCGGCGTGCTTCTACCGGGGTCGTGGACCACCTCACAGGGCTCCTTCTTGGCACCGCGGTTGGCGACTCGCTCGGGCTCCCGCGCGAAGGGCTCCACCCGCGCCGGGCCGCCGCGCTCTTCCCCGGCCCGCTCCGGCAGCGCCTGTTGCTCGGGCGCGGCATGCTCAGCGACGACACCGAACACGCCTGCATGACCGCGCAGGCGCTGCTCGCCGCCGGTGACGACCCACGCCGCTTCGCGCGCGTGCTGGCGTGGAAGCTGCGCTGGTGGCTGCTCGGGCTTCCGGCGGCGGTCGGCTGGGGCACCCTGCGGGCCATCGCGCGGTCGTGGGTCGGCTTCTCGCCTCGCCGCAGCGGGGTCTGGTCGGCCGGGAACGGCGCCGCCATGCGCGCACCGATCATCGGCGCCTGGGTCCAGGACCTCGACCAGATCGGCCGTTTCGTCGAGGCCTCGACGCTGCTCACCCATCGCGATCCGCGCGCCCTGGCCGGTGCGGTCGCGGTGGCCATCGCCGCGCACCACGCCGTCCACGCCGCCCCGGTCGCGCCGGCGCGGGTGCTGGGCGACATCCGGCGCCACGTCGCCGACCCCGAGTTGCTCACGGCGGTCGACCAGGTCGAGGCCGCCCTCGACTGTGACCACACCCCGGCGCGGCTGGCCGGCACGCTCGGACTTGCCGACGGGGTCACCGGCTACATGCTCCACACCGTGCCGGTCTGCCTTCACGCCTGGCTGCGGTCACCGACCGACTTCCGCCGCGTCGTCGGCGACGTCATCGCCCTCGGTGGCGACGCCGACACCACCGGGGCCATCGCCGGTGCGCTGGCGGGCGCGACCGTCGGTGCGTCGGGCATCCCGCCCGAGTGGCTGGCCATCTCCGACTGGCCACGATCCCTGGCCTCCATCCGCGCGCTCGGGGCACGGCTCTCGCAGCGCGGCCGCCCGCTGCCGTTTTGGTGGCCGGCGATCCCGCTGCGCAACGCGGCGTTCACCGCGGTCGTGCTGGCGACCGGTGTGCGGCGCCTGCTGCCGCCGTACTGACGGAGCGAGCTCCACGGAGGGGCCGCGGCTCTGGCCTCAGGCTCACCCGTCGTTGCGGCGCAGGTCGACTCGGGCCCCGGCGGCCTCGAGGGCGGCGAGGCAGGCGCGGGCGGTGCGCTCGAAGGCGCCGCGGGTGGCGACGACCGGTACCGGCGCGAGCAGGCGCTCGCGCGCCATCGACTCCGATTCGTCGGTGAGGCCTGCGAGCGCCGCCACCAGGCGCGGGCGGTTGTCGCCGGTGTCGAAGCGGCAGGCCAGGTTGCACAGGTTGGTGATGCCGAACTGCACCGACCGCGGCGCCTCTTGCCGCAGGCCGACCAGCTCGGGCCCGTCGAGCAGCAGGTTGACCCCGCGCTCGCGGTCGAACAGCAGCAGGGCGTCGTCGAGCGGAAACGGGCGCACGGCCGCCAGGATACACCTCGACACGCGCTCTTTCGTCGTCGTCGTCGCCGTGCAGCGGCGCCTGGATCAGGCGGCGAGGCGACGCGCGCCCGCCTTGCGCTCGAACCACGCAGCCCAGCGCTCTCGCTCCGCCGCCACGCGCGACAGGACGAAGAGGCGGACACAGGAGTGCTCGGCGCGGATGAAGAGCTGAGTGCGTGGCACCTCGAGGCACATCCCCTCGCCCCCGCTGAACCAGAGCCGGTGGAAGCCCGCGGCCTCGGCCAGGCCGGCGAGCGAGGCGGCGTCACCGGCCTTGACCGTCAGCTGCACCTCCGCACCGCGTAGCGTCTGCACCCATCCTTGGCGATAGAGGTGGTGGGTGAACGTCGGTGCCGCGATGGGTCCACCCGGATGACCAACCGACGGTGGGCGACCGTCGCTCGTATACCGGAGTACGGTCGCCTCGGTGATGCTGGGCGCAGCGATCACCACCTCTTGGGCGTCGATGCCTTCCCGTTCCTCGTCGTAGAACCGGAGCACCTCCGACAGGGATCCGCGCCCGTCACCGATCGCGATGAACACCGGCGCCTGCTCGCCGAAGCGCTCGACGAAGGCGACATAGGAGCGCGGGAGGGGGTGGCCTGCGATCGCGATGAATCGAGCGATGTCGCTCGCCCGGGCGGCGATCCCTTGGCCCGGCGATGGGTGGCCGAGCTCGCCGAGCATCGTCACGAAGCGCGCGAGTTCATCGTCGTCGTTCGCTTCGGGCTCGCTCGGGACAGGCATCGTCGGTGATCACTCTACCCCTCCAGGCGTCCCGGGAATCGAGGCCATCACCTCGACTGCCCGACCCCTCCGTCGAGCGCCCGCCGCCATCGCGGCTCGAGGTGAACGACGAGCATCTTGGTGGCGACGACCGCGCCAGCCGTGGTCTCCTTCCGGGCGACGATGAAGGCCCTGAGCGAACACGACCGGGCCCGACTGGCCTCGGCGATCCGGGCGGCCGAGGTCGGCCACCGCGGCGAGATCGTCGTCCACGTCGAGCGGCGTTCCCTCCAGCATCCGCTCCGGCGCGCCGCGCGCCTGTTCACGGCTCTCGGTGTCGGCCGGACCCGCGATGGGACCGGCGCGCTGCTATACGTCGCGACCGCGGCGCGGCGGCTCGCGGTGTGGGCGGGTTCCGGCGTCACCGACGGCGACCAGGCGGAGACCTGGGCGCCGGTGTTCGCGGCGGTGCGTGGTGGGCCGCTCGACGTCGATCGCCTGTGCGCCGCGATCGCCGCGCTCGGCCAGGTGCTCATGACCCGCGCGGCCGGCGTCGACCGCCACGGCAACGAGCTCGACGAGGTGGTGCGGTCGTGAGCTGGGCGGTCAGGCACGTCGTCTTCGCGGCGCTCGGCCTAGCCTTGCTGCTCGGCCTGGCCGGTGTCACCAGCGCGGCACCGTCGGCGTCGGCGCTGATCGCGGATCGCGTCGGGGTGCTGGCGCCGCACGAGTCGCGGGCGCTCGAGGACGAGCTGCGATCGCTGCGGGACGCCGATGGCGTGCTGCTCGGCGTCGTGCTCGTCGACACGACTGGCCCGCAGTCGATCGAGGCGTTCGCGCGCGCCATCGCGGTCGAGCTGAGCGTGGGGTCCGAGCGGGCTGCCGTGCTCGTCCTCGCCTTGACGGACCGGCGCTCGCGGCTGGAGGTCAGCGACGCGCTACGGCCGACGTTCTCCGACGCCCGGGCCCAGGCGATCCTCGACAACGTACGCGGCTACCTGCGCGCGGGGGATCACGCGGGCGCCATCCGCGCGGTCGTGCGCGAGGTGCGGGCGGCGATCCGCAAGGAGCCGGTCGACCTCGAGAGCCCGCACCCCTCGCAGCCTGCGCCGGGCGGCGGCGAGGCGTCGACCGAGGACAGGGCGAGCGCGGCCAGTGCTCCGCCAAGCGAGGGCGGATCGCCGTGGCTCGTGATCACCCTGGTAGCCCTGTGTGTTCTGCTGGGGGGCGCTGCCTGGGCCTACCTGAACCGGACCTCGACGCTCACGGTCACCCACGACGGGGTGGCGGTGCCGCGCCGGTCGTTCTGGGTCGACTGGGCCTGGGCCACCGGCAAGGTGATCGCCATACCGTTCGTGATCCTCGGCGTCATCCTCGCCGGGATGGCCTCGGCAAGCGCCTCGAGCTCGTCCTGGAGCGGAGGGTCGTCCTCGAACTCCCGCAGCAGCCTTGGCAGCAGCAGCTCCCGCAGCAGCGGCAGCAGCAGCGGCAGCAGCTCCCGCAGCAGCGGCTGGAGCGGCGGCGGCGCCAGCTCCGGCTGGTGAGCCCTCGCGGTGGGCCGCCTCGGTCGTTCGCGCGTCGTCATGCTCCCCGTCGTGCCTCGTGCCCCTCGTGCCCGTCGGCTCGTCCCCGTCGTGCCCGTCGTGCCGACCTGATCAGCGACCCGCGCCGGACAGGGCAACGTGTTGGTATTGATGGGGAAGATGGCGGCGGCGTGTCCGATGCAGGGCCGCAGGTGGCCGGTCGCCGGACGTGAACGGGCGCAGGTAGTCGAGATCAGGCGAAAGGTTGCTGGTCACGGCCGGACACGCGCGTGAACGCAGGCGGTGCGCGTTCGTGATCGGGGGATGCGGAGGTCCGGCCAGATGACCACGCTGGAGTCACCATGCTGAGAACCCAACGACCGGTGCTTGTTCTGGCGTGGGCCGCGCTGGTGTCGGCCGCGGCGTGTGGCGACAACCGAGCCGGCACGCTCGACGCCGCGGTCGATGCGCCGCCGCGCTCGTGTGTGGAGGTGCCATGCCGGAACGGGGGCGTGTGCGAGGGCGCCGCCGGCGCCGAGACCTGCACCTGCACCCCAGGCTTTGCCGGGGCGTCGTGCGAGGACGCGACGTGGATGGTGCCGGCCGTCCCGACGACGCAGCTCGACCTGCTGCTGGTGGTCGACAACTCGGCGGCAATGGCGGTCGAGCAGCAGCAGCTGGCCGCGGCCGCGCCGGCCCTGCTGGCGGCGTTGATCACCCACGTCGGCCGCCTGCCCGATCTGCACGTCGGCGTGGTGACCTCCAACGCCGGCGCGGCCGGTGCCCCCGGCGTGCCCGGTTGCCCGCCGCTCGGCGACGACGGCGCGCTGGCCGTGCTGGTCCCGTTCTCGACCGAACGCTGCGGCGGCGTGACCGACGACTACGTGCGCGACGTGGCCGGCGCCAACGGCGACCGGCTCCGCAACTACGGCGGTGACCTGGCCGAGGCGCTGGGCTGCCTGGTCGAGCGCGGCACCACCGGCTGCGGCTTCGAGATGCACCTGGAGTCGGCCTGGCGCGCGCTCCAGCCCGGTCGGAATCCCGGCTTTCGCCGCGCCGACGCCCACCTCGCGCTGGTGGTCGTCGCCGACGAGGACGACTGCTCGACCGCCGACGGGACGGTGTTCGGGGATCCGCTGGCGACGCTCACCTCTCCGCTCGGGCCACGCACCTCGTTCCGTTGCCACGAGTTCGGTGTGGTGTGTGACGACGATCCGGCCCCGCGGGAGTTCGGGCCGCGCCAGGGCTGCCGCCCGCGCGCCGACTCGCCGTACATGTTCCCGCTCGGCCGCTACGTCGACTTCGTGCGCACCGTCGAGACCTCGCCCGGTCGCGTCTCCGTCGCCGGCATCGTCGGCACCTTCGACGGCAGCCACCTCGCCGTCGTGCAGGACCCGACTCCGGGCGCGCCCGCGCTGCAGCCGGCGGTCGAGCGTTCGTGTGGGCTCGACCCGTCCGATCCGCTCGCCGGCGCCAGCCCGCCGGTCCGCCTCGCCGCGTTCCTGGCCGCCTTCTCCGACCGCACCTCGCAGGCGTCGGCCTGCGCCGACCGCTACGACCTCGCCCTGTCCGAGGTCGCGGCCGTCGCCGCCCGTGGCATGGCGGGCGTGCGTTGCCTCGGCGACACCCTGGCTGACCTCGACGCGACGAGCCCGGGCCTGCAGCCGAGCTGCACGGTGACGCTGGTCAACGATCCGCCCGGTCCCGGTCGCACCGACACGCTGCTCGCGCCGTGTGTGGGCGCGGCCGCGCCACCGGGGCCGCCGTGCTGGACCCTCGACCCCGATCCGGCCCTGTGCCCTGGCGCCGCCGCCGCGTTTCGCCTCGTCCCCGGCACCACGCCGCCATACCCAGGCTCGATCGTCGAGGCCCGCTGCCTCACCCGCTGAGCGGACTCGCGCGGCACGCGAGATGAGCTGGCAGTACCCGCCAGGGCGACGCAGCGGGCGCTTCTCACTTCCTTTCCAGGGCCGGCTGAGCTAGTGGTGAACGCGATGAGCTTCGACGACATCGCCCGCAACATGGAGCGACGCCAGCCGTCGACTCGGCGGCCGGACCAGGACCTGGTGCGCTCGTTCCAGGACTCGGCGGGGCCAGATGGCTCCGAGTTCGGGCCGACTCCCTCGGACGTGAACCGTCGCCTTCACCGCGACATGGTCCGCGCCGCGCGCAAGCGCGACCTCCTCTTCGGGAGTCTCTCCATCATGCTCGGAGTGGCGCTCGGGTTGATCGTGATCGGCTCGGACGCGCGGATCCGGACCCAGGTGTTCATCGTGTTCTTCGTCGGCTACGGCGTGATGCGGCTCGGTCGGGGTGTCATCGGCGACTGGGCGGTGGAGCGTTGACCTCTCCCGGTCACCTCCACGTGGATCAAGACGATGCGGTCGGAGCCCTAGCAGGCTGCTGAGAGACCCGTGCCGGCGGCTCCTGCCGACGGGACGGGCGTTGTGTCTTCAGCAGCCTGCGAGATCGAAGATGACTCGCAGGCTGCTTCTTCAGCAGCCTGCTAGCGCGCGTGCCGCGCGCCTCAGCTCGCCTTGGCCGCGGCCTCGGCGGCGCGGGCCGCCTGCACCGCCGGGCGCGCCGCCACCCGCTCCTGGAAGGCGATCAGCGCCGGGAACTCCGACAGGTCGAGCTTGACGAACGCGGCCCAGGCGGTGACGACGAACAGGTAGGCGTCCGCCACCGTGAACTGCGGGCCGAACAGGAACGGTCCGCCCGCGGCCAGCCGCGCCTCGATGAAGGCATAGCGCCGCTTGAGGTAGGCCCCGGCCGCCTCGCGCGCCTCGGGCGTGGTGGTCGGCGTGAACAGCGGGCTGTAGGTCTTGTGTAGCTCGGAGTTGATGTAGCCGAGCATCTCCTGCAGGTGATAGCGCGCCATCGTCCCTGCCGGCGGTGCGAGGCCGGCTTCCGGCTTGAGGTCGGCCAGGTACTGCACGATGGCCGGCCCCTCGGTCAGCACCTCGCCGTCGTCGAGCTCGAGCACTGGCACGTAGCCCTTGGGGTTGATGGCCAGGAAGTCGCGCCCGGTCGCGGTCTTCTTGGTCTTGCCGTCGACCCGCTCGATCGCCACGTCGAGCCCGAGCTCGCGGGCGACGATGTGCGGGGACAGGGAGCAGGCGCTGGGAGAGAAGAACAGCTTCATCGGGTCCTCGTCGCGGGGGAGTCGGTGGTTGGTTCGGCCACCCACATCGGGGCGCCGGGGCGAGACCATAGTCCAGCGGCGCCCGTCCGGGGATGGCGGCGCCATCGTGTGGCTGCAACGGTGCGTTGCTGCCAGGGCCACGACCCGGGCGCGTTCAGCGCCGGGCCGCGTCGAACAGGCGCTGGACCAACGCGTCATCGTCGCCGGGCGCGAACGGCCTCGCGATCACGACGTCGACCAGGGTGGTGAACCAGGCCTCGAACGAAGGGAACACCGGCTTGTAGAAGGTGCTGAGCGGCTCGCCGGTGTCGACGTAGGTCCCGGCCAGGCACTCGTAGTCGTTGCTCTCCTCGTAGATCGGCAGTGGCGCCCCGGGGCCGAGGTGGAAGCACCAGCGCGACGACTCCACGCTGAACCCGATGCTCGCGAACGAGATGAGCGCGGTCGTCGTGATCTCGCGATCGTCGACGGTGGTGCCGGCGGTCGACCAGGCGTCACACAGGGTGTAGCGCGCGCCGCAGTGGGCCCGGGCGCAGTCACCTGGGCGGTACAGGTGGACCACGCCCCACGGCTCGCCCTCGTGCTCGATGTGCAGGCCGCCGGCGCGGCGCAGCAGCGCGCGGTACCCCGCCGGGACCACGAAGCGGGCCGGGTCGTACGGGGTGGGCAACGGGAACGGGAAGCTGGTCGGAAGCTGCGGGATTCCATCGATCGCGGCGTCGCTCATCGGCGGCAAGCGCACCAGCGTCAGCGCGCGCTGGTCGTCACACCACGACGCCAGCCGCGCGAGCAGGTCGTCGACGTCGAAGATCGGGGCCAGCGGCGAGCCTGCGTCGGTCATCCGGCACGTTGGGTAACATGCCCCCGCGCTGGTCGTGCCCCCCTGATCTGGTCGTGCGCCCTGATCTGGTCGTGCTGATCCACTGATCTGGTCGTGCACTGATCTGGTCGTGCCGACCTGATCCCACTGATCTGGTCGTGCCTCCCACTGATCTGGTCGTGCCGACCTGATCAGGGAAGGGGCTAGACGGGATAAGTGCTCGGGATCCGCGGCGAGGGTGGTGGTGGGTGTCCGGTGGCCGGCCGCTGGTGGGGCGGTGACGTTCGCAAGTGGTGGAGATCAGCGTAAAGGTTGCCGGGTGCACAGGGGCAAGTTGCTGGAACCTCAGGCCGGCGCCGTCACCTCGTCGAGCCAGCGCCAGAGCGCGTCGACCTCGCCGGGCGGCGGCTCGGTGCCGGGCAAGAGGTGTCGTCGCACCGGCGCGCGGTCGAGCCAGAAGGTGCCGCTCGGCGCCGGCGCCGGCTCGGCCCCGGCCAGCCACACGATCGTGTCGGCGCCCTCGTCGGGGCTGCGCAGCCAGCGCCGGGTCGCCTGGTAGAAGCGGGGCAGGGCGGTGGCCACGCCCGGCGTGTCGGCCCAGCCGGGATGCATGGCGTGGAACGCGACGGCGGGCTCACGCGCGGCCCATGACGCCACCAGCTCGACCTGGGCCCGCTTCACCAGCGCGTACGCGCGTACGCCGTCGAAGCGCACGCCGGGCGGCCAGGCCATGGCCGCCACGTCGAGCCGCTCGCTGTACATGCCGCCCGACGATACGAACACCACCCGCGCGTCGCGCCGCGCCCGCAGCGCCGGCAGCAGCCGCGTCGTCAGCAGGTACGGGCCGGCCAGGTGCACCGCGGCGTGCAGCTCGAGCCGGGGCGCGACCAGCCGCCGCTCGTGCACCAGCGCGCCGGCGTTGTGGACCAGCACGTCGATCGGCTCGCCGAGCAGGCGATCGGCCAGCGCGCGCACCGCGCCCGGGTCGCCGACGTCGACCTGCAGCGCCACCACCGGCGCCGGCGTGAGCGCGGCCAGCTCGGCCCGCGCCGCCTCGCCGCGCGCACCGTCGCGGCCGAGCAGCCACAGCCGCGCGCCGCGCCGGGCCAGCGCCCGCGCCGCCGCCAGGCCCAGGCCCGAGGTCGCGCCGGTCACCAGCACGCCGCGCCCGGTCAGGTCACCCAGGTCGTCGGCGAACGCGCGCGCCCGCTGCCGGTAGCCGAGCCGGCTGAACGCCCACGCCACGCCCGGCGCGCGGGTGGCGGCGACGAGCTGGCGCCAGGCCGACATCGCGCCCACCATGGCACACCGTCGCCGGAGCGCCCAGGCCAGCCATCACCACCAACTACCCTGCCCACTCCTCGGGCGCCAGCCAGGTCAGCGTGTCGATGCCGCAACTCACGACGTGCGCCCTCACGGAGGCGTGCGCCAGCACGGCGGAAGGGTTCTCGGCCAGGCGAAACAGGAGCGCGCCGCGGGCCCGGGCCTCGTCGATCGTCAGGGAGTGGAAGTCCATCGAGGTCGCTCGCTCGCCCCCGAGCGTCGAGCTCGCCAGGTTTGCGGCCGCGACTCTGCCGACGATGTTCACGGCCAGGTAGTGATCGGGCGGCGGCGGCGGCGCGCCGAGCGCGTCGATGAGCGAGGTCTGGTAGAGCTGCAGGTTGCCGACGCCCGCGCCCTCGAGCGCCGCGACCAGGCGTCGCGTCATGAGGGGGATGGGCTGGGAGGTGTACTCCGGGTACACGTGCGGGGACCGACCGCTCGGCGTGGAGGTCCGCACCTCGATCGCCACGACCGGTGGTTGCAGCTCGTCGTCGTCGTTCGCCGCGGTGAACGCGTGTCCGGACTTCCAGCGTTTGCCTCGTGCCGGGTACGCGACCTCCAGGGTGTGGCGCTCGGCCGCGAGGGGCGTGGTCCAGTCCAGGACGTAGTACGAGCCGACGGACGGCTGCCGGATCGACATCGGCACGACCATGGCATGCGCGGGGCCCGGTACACCAGGCGGCGCGGAGGCGGTCAGGCCGCGCTCAGTACTTCATGAACTCGAGGCAGCACGGTCCGACGATGGCTGCCTGGTTGAACGGCGCGACGCCCACGCTGTCGGAGGTGCACCCGGCCACCGTCGCGTAGCTTCCCGCCCCGACGACGTCGTCGAGCCACGAGCGCCCCGGGTTCGGTGCGCCGGCGCGGCAGACCACCGTGCGCCACTGCCCCAGCGAGCAGAAGCGAGCGCGGAAGTTGGCGTCGCAGAAGTTCTCGGCGTTGTCCCACGTGGCGACGATGCCGGCGTGGAAGCAGATCGTGGAGAACGGCAGGTCGAGCTGCGTCATGCCGGCCGGGCAGGTCGCGACGGACGTCGGGCCCGGCGCTCCTTGCGGGCCCTGTGGACCTTGCGCGCCGGCGGCCCCGTCCGCGCCTTGGGGTCCCTCCAGGCCTCGAGGCCCCTGCGGGCCTGCGGCGCCCGGTGGACCTTGAAGGCCGGCAGCCCCTGGCGATCCGGGCGAGCCAGCTGGTCCGGCGGCGCCCATGGGGCCGGCTGGTCCCGCCGGGCCTTGCTCGCCCTGGGGCCCCGCTGGGCCCGCGGGTCCGATCTCGCCAGCGGGCCCGGCCGCACCAGCCGGCCCGGCGGGACCGATCGGTCCCTCGGCGCCGCGTTCACCGGCGGGCCCGGCCGGCCCCTCTGGCCCCTCCGGCCCCGCCGGCCCTTCGGCGCCGCCCGGCGCGTCCTGACATCCGAGGTGTCCGATCAGGAGCAGAGCCGACCAGGTGAGCCGCATAGCTCGATCTATCAACGACGCCAGGCGCGACACAACCCGAATCACCCATCCTGGTGCGCCGTCGTCACGGTGGTCCGCTGCGACGGTCAGCGGCGGCCGACCGCGCGGCGGTGGGACCGCGCCAGCCGTGACGCCTCGCGGCCGACCGCCCGGCGCAGCGCGGCCGGCGCCAGCACCTCGACCTCGGCGCCGAGCGCGAGCAGCTGACGCGCGGCGTGCGCCGTCGCCTCGACCGGGATGTCGGCGATCACCGCACGCCGGGCCCGCGTCGGGTGGGCGGCGTCGACGGCAGCGGCCGCCGCCGGCATCAGGTCGCGCAGGCGGGCGCGCCCGGTCGGGCTCAGGCGCACGGTGGCCTGGCCCGGCAGCATGCGCGCCTCGAACTCCTTGGCCCAGGTGTCCCAGCTGGCGGCGAGGTCGAACGCTCGCGGTCGCGTGAAGGCGCGCCCGGTCTCCTCCACCGCCAGCATGCGGGCGACCCGGTACGTACGCGTGCTGGTGCCGACGCGCGCGACCAGGTACCAGAGGCCACCCTTGAGCACGAGCCCGATCGGCTCCAGCTCACGCTCGACCTCGCGCTTCCAGCTGTCGTAGCGCACGCGCACGGTGCGGCCCTGCCACACCGCGGCCGCCAGCGTCGGCAGGTGCGGCGTCGGCTCGGCCTGCCGGTACCACGGCACCGGATCGAGGTGGAAGCGATCGGCGACGCGCGCCGCCGCCTCACCCAGCGCCGGCGGAAGGCTCGACAGCAGCTTGCGCCGGGCCGCGTCGGCGTCGGCGCCGAGCCCGAGGTCGACCGCGGCCCGGCCGACGCCGACCAGGAGCAGCGCCGCCGCCTCGCCGGGGCTCAGGCCATCCCGCCCGCGGTGGCCGGGCCCGGCCAGCCCGGCCAGGTTGCTGCGGTGGCTCTCGGCCAGCACGAACCCACCATGCCGGCCGCGCTCGGCGTGGATCGGCACGCCGGCGGCGCTCAGCTCGGCGACATCGCGGTGCACGGTGCGCACCGACACCGCGAGCTCACGGGCCAGGGTGTCGGCGCTGGCCTGGCCGCGTCGCTGCAGGATGAGCAGCAGCGACAGCAGGCGGCCGGCGCGCATGACCCGACCATAACTCGATACATGTCATGACCTGACATGTATTGCGGGCACGGTGGCAGCTCCCCACCAAGGAGCACTCCATGGATGAGCAACGAAGAGCAGTCCTCACCGGCGGCGCCGCGGCGATGATGAGCGTGGCCCTGGCGCCAGGGTGTGGCCCGGCCGCCGCGCCGGCCGCGGCTCCCGCCCCGCCCGCCGCGCCGCCGCCCGCCGCCGCGGCGTCGTCGACACGCCCGGCCCCACCGCCCGGCAAGCCGGGCGACTTCGACTTCCTGGCCGGCACCTGGAAGATCCAGCACCGTCGGCTCGCGCCCGGGACGACCACCTGGGACGAGTTCGAGGGTGAGGCCACCTGCTGGACCATCCTCGGCGGCGCCGGCAGCATCGAGGAGCTGCGGATCCCAGCCCGCGACTTCAGCGGCCTCGGCCTGCGCCTGCTCGATCGCGCCGCCGGCGTGTGGAAGGACCACTGGGTCAACGGCAAGCGCGGCGCCCTCGCCGGGGAAGGCACCGCGGGCGGCTTCGTCGACGGCGTCGGCGTGTTCATCTCCGAGGACGTCGAGGATGGAAAGCCGGTGCTGTACCGCGGCCAGTGGGACGAGATCGGGCCGACCCGGTGCCGGTGGAGCCAGGCGGTGTCGCGCGACGGTGGCGTCAGCTGGGACGACAACTGGGTGATGCACTGGCGCCGGGTCTGAGCCCCGCGCCGCTCACCGCCCGACCGCCAGGCGCAGCCGGCCGGGGACCCGGCCCGATCAGGTCCAGTCGAGCAAGGCGGCGCCGCTCGAGGTGTGTGCGCTGGCCGGCGAGCTGCACTGGCTGCAGGCCGCGACCTGCGCCGACGGCAGCCCCCGAGGTGGCGCACGACGCCCGGGTCGGCGCGGTCGGTGTCGGCGGGCGCTGCGACGCCATCGTGATCGATCACTACGCCGTCACGTGTCCGGAGGCGACGTACGACGTGTACCTCGACATGTACCACTGCGGGCCGGACGAGACCTGGTAGGCCCGTCGGCGCGCCTGGGCCGCGTCAGCCACGCTCCAGGTGCAGCGGGTTGCCGATGGTGCCGGCGCTCTGCATGGCGTGGTGGCCGGCCAGCGCGTCGTGGCGCACGATCTCGCAGCGGGCGCCGTCGATCCAGGCGCCGACCCGGCGCAGGCCGCCGGCGGCGATGAAGTCGGACGTCAGGTCGTCGGGCGTCTGCGGCGAGATCTTGCCCCACCAGATCTGCGCCGCGCCGGCGGCGGTCGCCAGCGGGTCGCTCTGCGCCTCGGCCAGCAGATCGGCCGCGCTCATCGCCCCGGCGAAGATCTTGAGGCGGCGCACGAAGCCCGACAGGCGCTCGTGCTGGTGCGCGGCCCACCACGGCGCGTTGCCGAACACCACGGCCTTGTACGGGTGCGGCGCCGCGCCGGCGTAGGCGCCGGCGTGGGTGTACTCGATCACCGGCTGCACGCCGACGTCGCCGGCGATCACCCGCGGGTAGAAGCTCAGCGGCGAGCGATCGTCGCCGCCAGTCGGGCCGAGCCGGAAGGCCTGGGTGTGGACCTGCCCGTAGCTCGTCAGCTCGCCCACGTGGTCGCCACCGTCGACGGAGATCTCCCACTTGTGCAGCCGGAAGTCGTCGCCATCTCCACCGCCGAAGGCGGCGTGCGGGTACGGGTGGCAGCCGACGTAGCCGCTGCCGCCGAGCAGGTCGTAGAAGTCGGTGCCCTGTGACGCCGCGTAGAAGAACGTCGTGTAGTAGCCGGCCTGGCGCACCGGCACGTACTGCCAGCACAGCGAGAACCCGGCCGCCCACGGCAGGGTGTCGGTGCCGCCCTCGACGGTGGGGATCGAGAAGTAGCGCTGGACCGGGACGTGGTCGTAGGCGCCGTTGCGGCCGGTCTCGTGGCCGTTGCCCTTGAAGTACATCCAGGTGGCGTCGGCCGGCAGCACCGGCTCGGCCTCCACCACGATGCGGGTCGCCGCCGAGGTCAGTCGTGCCACGACAGGCTCCTGGTCAGGGTCATCGTCATGGCTCGTCGTAGGTGAAGATCACGCCGTCGGTGGTGCCGACCGCGGCCGAGCCGACCGCCAGCGTGCCGTCGGCGCTCAGCGTCATGCCGGCCGGCAGCGCGGCGCCACCGGGGTCGACCGCGAACACGCCGCCGGGGCGGGCGCCGCTCGGCAGGCTGCTGGCCAGCGCGACCGTGCCGCCGCGCCCGGCGTAGAAGTACAGCGTGCCGGGCGCCCACCCGTCGGGACCGAGGTCGGCGTCGGCACCGGTCGGCCCGGCATCGACGCCGGCACCATCGCCGCTGCCGCCGCCGCATCCGGCCAGCACCCAGCCAGCGCTGGCGGCGGCGCCGAGCCCGAGCAGGAACCGGCGCCGGGTCGGCGCCCCGCTCGCGACGCCGGTGACAAGAGGCTGCGAGCGCTCCACCTCCACCGTTCTACCACGGCGGGTCACGGGCGGGCCGGCCGATCGCCTCGACCGGGAGCTGCAGCGTGAGCTCGAAGTGGGAGGTGCCGTGCGCGAACGGCGCGCCGTGCCAGGCCTCGAAGCAGGGCTGGTGGGCCGGGGCGTGCCCGCTGCGCGGCAGCCAGGTCGCGAACAGCCAGTCGAGCGCGCGCAGCTCGAGGTCGATCGGGCCGCGCACGTCGAGCGCGGCCACGGTCATGGCCGGGAAGTTCGTGATGCTGACCTCGCCGCCTTCGCCGCCGCCGTCGAAGCCGGGCGGCAGCTCGAGCCCGGCGTCGTAGCGGCAGCGCTCGATCGGGACGAGCTCTGGATCGTCCCACTGGTAGCCCAGCCACTGCCCACCCTCGAGCCCGCGCGGTCGGGCCCACGCCCGCAGGCGATCGATCGCGTCGAGCACGCCGTGCCCGTAGGCCCGCATGACCCGGACGTAGGCGACGCGGCGCGCCGGTAGCGCCCGCAGCGTCACGTCGAACCCGTTGGGGTTGTGGCCCGGCGGCAGGCGGGCCAGGCTGGCGCCGGCTGGCCCTGGCACGGCCGCCTGCAGCGCGGCCCGGCCCTCGTCGCGGTGGCGCGCCAGGTCGAACCGGCGCGGCGCCACCCCGTAGACGGCGCGGAAGGTGCGCGAGAAGTTCGAGCTGGAGCCGAAGCCGCAGCGCAGGGCGATGTCGGTCAGGGAGGTGCGAGGCGTGTGCGACAGCAGGTACAGCGCGCGCTCGAGGCGCACGCGCCGGGTGAAGGCCGCCAGCGTCTCGCCGGTGAGCGCGCGGAAGATGCGGTGGAAATGGTACGGCGAGAAGCACGCGACCTGGGCCACGTCGTCGAGCAGGAGCGGCTCGGACAGGTTGCGCGTGACGTGGTCGATCGCGCGGTTGACCCGATCGACGTAGTCGAGGTTCGCAAGATCTGGCAAGTCCGGCACCGCCCGCCATCGTAGCCTCGGCCGGCCATGAACACACCCGCGATGCCCCTCGGCGCCTTCTCCATCAGCCTGGCCGTGCGTGACCTCGCCGCCTCGCGCGATTTCTACGGCAAGCTCGGCTTCGCCGTCGTCGGCGGCAAGGTCGAGCAGCGCGTCCTCATCCTCCGCAACGGCACGACCACGATCGGCCTGTTCCAGGGGATGTTCGAGCGCAACATGCTCACCTTCAACCCGGGCTGGGATGCGCAGTGCAACCCGGAGGCGGCGTTCACCGACGTGCGCGAGCTGCAGGCACGGCTCGAGGCCGCCGGCGTCACGCTGGTGACCCGGGCCGACTCAGGCACCACCGGGCCGGCCAGCTTCCTGGTGATCGACCCCGACGGCAACCCGGTCCTGGTCGACCAGCACGTGTGACGACCTGGCGTGTGGCGCCGGTGCGCACGCCGACGCGAACGCGTCAGCGCAGCTGGCCGTTGCCCTCCTGGCTGACCAGCGTGTTGTGCAGGCCGACCATCGTGTTGTAGATCGACATCAGCTCCTTGCTCGCGTCCTCGACGACGCCGCGCTTGGCGACCGGCGTGCGCGCGGCCGCCAGGGCCGGGCCGAGCTTGCCGAGCGCCTTCTGCAGCCGCTCGACCTGGGTCGCGAACCCCGCGAACGAGCCGGGTAGCTTGTCGCCCTTGCTGGCGACGAACGAGGTGAACCCCGCCAGCGCCTCGGTCAGCGCAGCCAGGCCGGCCTCGCCGCGCACGGCGTCGCGCCGCAGCAGGCGCAGCGCCTCGTTGCTGCGGATGGTGGCCAGCCGGAACCAGTAGCCGTAACCCTTGTCGGCCTCGTGCCGGGCCAGCTCGGCCTGGCTCTGCGTGTCCTCGATACGCTCGAGCTCGCTCGCCAGCGCGTCGACCGCGCCGTCCCAGCTCGCCGCCGCCTTGGTCATCTCGGCGTGCAGCTCCTTGGCGCGGGCGCCGGCGTCGGCCTTGTACCCGCCGCCCTTGACGTACCCGCACATGGCGTCGCGCACCGTGGCGTAGGCCAGCGAGGCGTCGAGCATGGCGCGCGCCAGCGTGGGCATGCGCGCGAACTCGCCGCTCGACTGCCGCTCGAGCGCGGCGACCCGGTCGCCGGCCTTGTCGCGCTGCAGCTTCATCCAGCCGGCGCCGGCGCACACCAGGTTGCCCGAGCGGGTCATGACGTCGACGGTCAGCCCGGCCTCGCCGGCCTTGTCCCAGTAGCCGCGGCTCATGCGCGGCACCACGTCGATGACGTCGTTGAAGTACTCGACGTACGCGTTCATCACCTGCATCGACCGGTCGCTGCCGAGGTCGGTGGTCGACCCGGCCGCAGGCGGCGGGTCGTCCTTGGCCTTGGCGGTCGGCTTCTTGCAAGCGGCGGCGCCGGCGGCGGCGGCGAGCAGGGAGGCGAAGAGCACGCGGGTGAGGCTGGGCATGGCAGGACGACGCAGGCCGGGCCCGATCTTCCCGGCCGGGCTCGCGACGGCCGGTCCCGGGTTGCCGCGCCGGCGCCGGCGCGGTAGACGTGCCGCGCCGCCCGGCGGCGCCCGATGAGCGAAGCCCCCACCACGATCGAACACACCCTGCCGCCACACTCCGTGGCCGACACCCTGGCCGCGCTGGCGGCCAGCCCGGCCAGCACGCACCCGCCCCGGGTGTTGATCCTGTACGGCTCGCTGCGCGACCAGAGCTTCAGCCGCTACCTGGCCGAGGAGTGCGGCCGCGTGCTGACGGCCTTCGGCGCCGAGGTCCGCACCTACGATCCGCGTGGCCTGCCGGTGTTCGACCGCAGCTCGTTCGACCTGCCCAAGGTCCAGGAGCTGCGCGCGCTCAGCCTGTGGTCGGAGGCCCACGTCTGGGTCTCGCCCGAGCAGCACGGCGCGATGACCGCCGCCTTCAAGAACCAGATCGACTGGCTGCCGCTGTCGGACGGGGCGGTCCGCCCGACCCAGGGCCGCACGCTGGCCGTGTTGCAGGTGTCGGGCGGCAGCCAGTCGTTCAACGCGGTCAACCAGCTGCGCGTGCTCGGCCGGTGGATGCGCATGTTCACCATCCCCAACCAGTCGTCGGTGCCCAAGGCGTTCGAGCAGTTCGACGCCGGCGGCCGGATGAAGCCGTCGAGCTACCGCGACCGGGTGGTCGACGTGATGGAGGAGCTGTTCCGCATCACCCTGCTGATGCGCGACCACGTGCCGTTGCTCACCACCCGCTTCAGCGAGGCCCAGGAGCAGCGTGCGCTCGGCACGCTCCGGCCGGGGCTCGGGGTGGGCGCCAAGGAGTAGCGGCGCTCACTCGGCGCGCAGGGCGTCGACCAGCGCGGGCACCTGGTCGTACGCGGCCTCGGCCAGCTCGTCGGCGCGGAAGCGGACGCGGCCCTGGCGGTCGAGCACGATCAGCGTCGGCAGCTTGGCGACCGACCACGGCGGCTCCTGCACCGACAGCGTGCGATCGCGGGCGATGAGGAAGCCGGCCGGCACCTCGGCCAGGAAACGCGTCACCGCGGCGTCGTCCTCGTCGACCGAGACCCCGACCACGACGACGTCGGGGCGGTCGGCGGCCAGCCGATCGAGCTTGGGGAAGGAGGCCCGGCACGGCGTGCAGTAGGTCGCCCACACGTCGAGCACGGTGACCCGGCCAGCAGCGTCGGCCAGCGACCACGGCTGGCCCGACTGCAGCGGCAGCACCAGCGCCGGCGCGGGCGACGCGATCGCCGCCGGGACCGCCGTGACGGCCACCGCGGCCGGCCCGGCGCCGCCGCAGCCGACCACCAGCAGCAGGGCGGCCGCGCCGGCGCGGCCCCGCGGCCCTTGCATCCGCCGGCTCGTCATCCGATCCTGCCGGCCATGACGCGCTCCGCTCCGGTGATCGCTGCGCTCGTCGCTTCCGCTGTCACGCTCGGGCCGATCGCGCCGCGCCGGGCCGAGGCTTGAGGCATCGGCGCGCCCGTCGGTCCGACGGGTTGTGAAGGGACGCCGCCGACCACGCCGGCGTACCTGGTCGGCGTCTCGGCCGGGGCCATGTCGACCACGCTGCGGTTCGAAGGCGATCGTGAGCTCACGCTCGAACAGTACGCCATCACCGCCAGCGCCGGCATCGCCTGGCCATCGCGCTGGAGCGCCAGCCTGGCCGTCGGCGCCGTGCTGGGTGGGCGCCTCGAGGAGCCAGCCGGCGGCCACGACCTCGGCCCCGGCCTGGTCGCCACCGCCAGCGTGTCGCGGCAGTGGCAGCGGGCGCCGTGGTTCGTCACCGGCACCGGCTCGTTCGGCGCCTCGCGGGTGCCGACCCAGGCCGACGGCGGCGGCGCCGGTGAGACCCTGGTCGGCATCGACGGCCGCGTCGGCGCGACCGCTGGCCGCACCGTCGGCCCGGTCAGCCCGTACCTGCTGCTGCGCGCCTTCGGTGGTCCGGTGTTGTGGCAGCTCGGCGGCATGGACGTGGTCGGCACCGACACCACCCACGTCCAGCTCGGCGCCGGGGTCAGCGCGACCTTCGGCCCGGCCACCGTCGTCCTCGACGTGTCGGCCCTGGGCGAGCGCAGCGCCTCGCTCGGCCTGTCGTACCGGCGCTGACGGGGCGCTGACGGGGCGCTGACGGGGCGCTGACGGTCAGCGTCGGTAGGCGACCGGGCCGCGCGCGATGGGGTTCGGGTTGAGCTCGACCCAGGCCACGGCCAGCTCGGCGAGCCGATCCAGCTCGGCCTCGGAGCTGGTGCGTCCGAGGCGGCTGACGATCCGACCGAGGTCGGCCAGCTCGGGTCCGGGCAGCGCGCTGGGACGGCCGAGGTGGTCGAGCAGGGCCGCGGCCATGGCGACGTAGTCGGCGTCCCAGTTGACGCCGCCGTTGCGGAGCAGCTCGTCGCCGATCCGCCCGCTGATGCGGACGACCTCACCCTGCACCGTCGCGGCCGGACCCGACGACGGCACCAGCAGCTGCCACAGCGCCTGATGGCGCGCCTGCCAGGTCGCCCCGGTGACGACGATGGCCGAGCTGCCGTCGTGGAGCTGGCGGCGCGGCGGCGGCGTGACCGCGAACAGCTCACACAGCGCGAGGGCGGCGGCGCTGGTCTGCTCGACCAGGTTGGCCGCGAACCCGGCGCGATGGAACTCGAAGTTCTTGGCCAGCGTGGTGACGAAGGCCTGGACCTCCGGGTTGACCTCGGCGCCAGCGGCGAGCAGCACCTTGGCCACCGGCAGCAGCGCGACCAGATCGACGTTGGAGGCGCGCTGCAGCGCATACGCCAGCGCCGTCAACCCACGCTGGTTCCTGGCCGCGACATCGGCGCCGGCGGCGAGCAACCCCTGCACGGCGGCCAGGTGCTTGCCGTCCGCGGCGCAGTGCAACGGTAGGTCGCCCGACTTGTTCGGTCGGTGCGGATCGGCGCCGAGCTCGAGCAGCAGCGCCGGCGGGAGCCGGCCGACGCGGGCCCGGCAGGCGTGGTGCAAGGCGGTATTGCCGTAGGCATCGACGACGGAGACGTCGGCGCCATGGGCGACCAGCCAGCGCGCCAGCTCGGGCGGGCAGCGGTGGTTCATCAGCGCGGTCTGCTTGAGGGAGTCGAGGGCCTCGACCGCGCAGGTCTCGAACACCGCGCGCACCGGCGCCAGGTCGCCGGAGGTCGCGGCTGTGTCGAGCAGCTCGTTGAAGTCGGCGGGCAGGCGCTTCTTGAGCGCGCGCTTGCGGGTGGGCGTCTTGGCCATCGACGCGAGCTTGCCCCAGCCCGGCCGCGCGCGCCGCCGCTACGGCACGATGCCGACCACCAGGCCGTCGCTCTGGCCGCCGTGGTTGGGCTGGCTGGCTGACGACGTGGTGGCCAGGTCGGCCGAGTCGGTCTCGCCGCCGGCGTAGGCGATGGCGCCGTCGGCGCGCACCGCCAGCGAACGCGCCACGTCCCAGCCGGACGCGCCGACGAAGGTCGCGTAGTGCAGCGTGCGCAGGTCGGGCGACAGCCGGGCCACGAAGGCGTCGAGGCCAGCGCCCTTGGTGCGCTGGCGCGCACCGGCGGTGGTCGGGAAGTTGGGCGAGAAGGTGCCGCCCGAGACCCAGATGTTGCCGCCGGCGTCGAGGCCCGAGCCCTCGAGCCCCTCGCCGACGGAGCCACCCAGGTAGGTCGCGGCCAGCAGGGTCGAGCCGTCGGCCGACAGGCGGGCGACGTAGCCGTCGCCGAAGTAGTTGGTGAGATCGCCGGTGCCGCCGCCGCCGCTGCCGCCGTAGCTCGGCTGCACCACGCCGGCGGTGACCGGCATGTCGGACGAGGCCGTGGTCGCCGTCACCACCGCGACGCCGCCGGGCTCGACCGACAGCTGGTGGGTCTCGGTGCCGTCGCCACCGGAGCCGCCCAGGTAGGTGCCGTAGTCGAGGCTGCCGCCATCGGCGGCCAGCCGCCCCAGCCACAGGTCGAAGTCGCCGTTGAAGGTCGGGTCGAACGCGCCGGCGGTGACCGGCGCGTCGGTCGAGTTGGTGCCGGTCACGACGTAGACCCGGCCCTGCGCATCGGTCCGCACCGTCACCTCGCCGCCCTCCTCGGCCGAGCCGCCCAGGTAGGTCGCCCACCGCACCGTCGTGCCATCGGCGGCGACGGCGGCGATCACCACGTCGCGGGTGCCGCCGCCATGCCCCGGCTGGGCCGCGCCGCTGGTGATGAACGGGCACGGCGTGTTGGCCCAGGCCTCGCCGACGCCGGCGATGACGTCGCCGCTCGGGGTCAGCGCCAGGTCGCGGATGAACTCGCGCCCGTTCCAGCCGACGAAGGTCGACCACGCCACGGCGGCGCCGTCGGCCGACAGCTTGGTGATGAAGCCGTCCTGGGTCCCGTACGCCGGGTTGACGTTGACGTCGCCGCCGAACGTCGAGTCGAAGCTGCCGGCGGTGGTGGGGAAGCCGTCGCCGGCGCGGCCGGCCACGTAGATCTCGCCGGTCGGCGCCACCTCGATGGCGTAGGCGCGGTCGTAGCCGGGGCCGCCGACGAAGGTCGAGAACACCAGCGTGCCGTCGGGCGCCCACTTGCGGACCCACACGTCCATCGCCCCGCCGAAGGTGCGGTCGTACGCGCCGGTGGTGGTGGCGAAGTCGCTCGACGCCGTGCCGCCGGTGGCGTAGACGAAGCCGGCGGCGTCGACGAACACGTCGCGCGTGGTGTCGTTGCCGCCGCCGCCGACGTAGCCGACCAGCGCGGTCGGCGTCGGGCCCGGCATGGCGTCCGGGCCCTCGGCGTCGGGGTCGCCGTCGGGCTGCGGGCCGCTGTCCTGCGGCCGGGCCGCGTCGACGCTGGCGCCGCCGTCGTCGCCGCCGCAGCCGGCGGTCAGGGTGAGCGCGGCCAGCGCGGCGAGGCCGAGGTCGTGCAGCGTGCGGGTGCTCATGGCTCGACGATAACCAACACGCGCGCCGACACAACCGGCGGGCTCGACGAACCCCGCAAGCCCGCGGTCGCGCGCGCCCAGTTACCTCGTCGCGCCGCGCGCTGGCGCCTCGCCGCCACCAGGCGGGCCCGGGCCGTGCCACGCTCGGCTGGATGGTGAATCGGGCCTACCTGCGTGGCGTGCGCCTGCTGCGCGACGAGGTGCCGAGCTACGACGTCTACCCGTTCTCGATCCCAGCCGTCCGCGGCCTCGACGAGCTCGAGCTCGATCCCAAGATCACGTTCCTCATCGGCGAGAACGGAGCCGGCAAGTCGACCCTCATCGAGGCCATCGCCGTGCTGGCCGGCTTCAACGCCGAGGGTGGAAGCCGGAACTTCCGCTTCGCCAACCGCTCGTCGGAGTCGCCCCTGCATCGGTACATGCGGCCGATCCGCGGCCGCCGCCCGCGCGACGGCTACTTCCTCCGCGCCGAGTCGTACTTCAACGTCGCCACCGAGATCGAGCGCCTCGACGAGGGCGGCGGCGGTCCACCGCTGATCGACGGCTATGGCGGACGGTCGCTTCACGAACAGTCACACGGCGAGTCGTTCCTGGCGCTGGCCACCCATCGCTTCCACGGCCATGGCCTGTACATCCTCGACGAGCCCGAGGCGGCGCTGTCACCACAGCGGCAGCTGGCGCTGCTGACCTTGCTGTACGACCTGATCGAGCGGCGCGGCTCACAGTTCGTGATCGCCACCCACTCGCCCCTGCTCATGGCCTACCCCGGCGCTCGTATCCTCCACCTCGACCGCACCGGGCTGGCGCCGATCGCGTACCGCGACACCGAGCACTACCAGATCACGCGCGGCTTCCTCGAGGCGCCCGAGCGCTACTTCGCGGCGTTGTTCGATCGGCGCGAGCGCGGCTGACTCCGAGGGCCCCCGGGCCGAAACGGCGTCGGGGCCCGACGCCGGGTGGCGCGGGCCCCGAGGGAGGTGACGAGGCGAGCTACTTCTTGCAGTTCGACTCGTAGACCTTCATCCAGTTCTTGCCGCCGTCCATCGAGTACTCACCCCACATGGTCATGGTCTTGGGGGTGGTGAGGGTCTCGTAGTGGCGGCCCTTGGTCTGGCCCATCGGGCCCCAGCCAGTGGCGTCCCACTGCACCTTGTTGTCCTTGGGGCCGGTCGACTCGGCGCGCTCGTAGCCGCCCATGTTGTCGACCATGACCCGGTGCCACTTCTTCGAGGTGGCGTCGAAGGTCGTGTACGAGGTGAACTTGTACGCGTCCTTCTTCTTGCCGGTCTCGGTGTACGTGCCCTGGATCCACCACTTGTCGAGATCCATCTTGGTGCTCATCTTCGCCTTCATCGGCATCTCGCCGGCCGGCGTGAACATCTTGCCCTCGCACTTCCAGGTGCCCTGGCCGGCCTTGAAGGCGGCCGCGATCTCGGGCGCCGGGGTCGGCATGGCCGGCATCGGCGGCGGGGTCGGCTTGACCATGTCGGGCGGCTTGACCGGCATCGGCGCCTTGGCCGGCGTCGGCGCGGGCTTGGAGTCCTTGGCCGGCGCCGGGGTCGGCGCGGGCTTGGCGGCGGGGTCACCGGCGAACGCGGTGCCGGTGAGGCCGACGACGGTGGCGAGCGACAGGCAGATACGAGCGAGCTTCTTCATGGCGGGTCCCTTCCGTTGAATACGGGCGGACTATAGCCACGGGCTGAGGCGCGGGCGCTCGGCGGTCAGGACAAAAGTGGCCGGGGCAGCGGTCCTCCGCCATGACGAAGGCGGCCTCAGCGGCGGCGCACGCTGGTGATGATCACCGGCGCGAGCGGGCAGTCCTTGCTGAAGGGACCGGCCGCGCCGGTCGGCACGCCCTTGATCCGGTCGACCACGTCCATCCCGACGCTGACCTGGCCGAACACGGCGTAGCCCCAGCCCGGACCCTCCGGCGCCTGGTGGTCGAGGAACGCGTTGTCGACGACGTTGACGAACCACTGGCAGGTCGCCGAGTGCGGGTCGCTGGTGCGGGCCATCGCCACCGTGCCGCGCGTGTTCTTGCGCCCGTTGCCGGCCTCGTTGGCGATCGGCGCCCGGGTCGGCCGCTTGACCAGCTGGGCGTCGAAGCCGCCACCCTGGATCATGAAGGTCGGGATGACGCGGTGGAAGATCGTGCCGTCGTAGGCCTGGGCGTCGACGTAGCTGAGGAAGTTCTCGACCGAGCGGGGCGCACGCGCCGGATCGAGCTCGAGCTCGAACGCGCCCAGGGAGGTGGTGACCGTGACGATCGGGTTCGACATCGGTCGGGACATATCACGGCGTCGGGCGCCGCGCGCAGCCGCGCCGGCCTACTGCTCGACGCAGAACAGGTGATTCGGCGTGGCGCACGCCTCGAGGCCCTGGTCGAAGCCCTCGACGTCGCCCGACGTGCCGTGGAGGCCGGAGCCGACGACGCTCATCCAGTCGCCGCACGACATGGTCGATGGCTGGTCGGGACGCCCGCCGGTCCACACCGGCAGGTAGTCGCCGACGCCGAGCGCGTTGGTCATGATGTACGCCCGCGGCGTGGCCAGGCGGCCGACCACCACGCCGTCGACCCGCTGCACCTCGCGCGTGGCCAGGCCGGTGACGCGATCGATCGCCGCGGTGGTGCTGGTCGACAGCAGGGCCAGGCTGGGGCCGAGCCCGGCCGTGGCCGCCTCGCTCGCGCACAGCGCGTCGGCCGAGGCCAGGCCTCCCGGGCCCGGGGTCCAGGTCGCGTCGGTGCGGAACACCCGCGGCCCGGTGATCGGCGGCGGGACGTACACGCGCTGGTGCCCCCGCTCGAAGCAGAACAGGCGATAGGCGCCGGTGCAGGGCAGGTCGCCGTCGCTGAGCCGGCGCCACTGCGGGATGTAGTGCTGGTCACCCATGTCGCTGGTCGAGGTCCAGCCGGCGCAGTGGCCATGGAGCGCGCCGGTCCAGACCCGGACGCCACCGAGGAGGCTGCGGTCGGCGGCGACATCGACCGGTTGCAGGAAGGACCCGTCGGCGACCTGGGACGGCAGGTCGGCGACCCAGGTCCCATCGAGCAGCTGCCAGCCGCGGGAGCCCTCGAGCAGCGCTGCCGGCGCCGGCCGGTCGGGCGCGGTGAGCATGGCGACGAAGTCCCCGACCAGGTCGGCCGCGCTCGCCTCGGCCCGGCAACGCTGGTCAGCGCCAACGACGCCGCCGAGGGCGCCCGGGTAGCCGGCCGCGGTCACGAACGCCAGGTTGGCCCGGACCCCGCCGTCGGCGTCCTCGGCGCCCCCGCCGTCGCCCGTGCGCCTCGCGTCGATCGTCTCACCGACTCGTCGGTCGAACCCGACCTGGCCACAGCCCGACGCCAGCAGCAGGGCGGTGGGGCCGAGCCTGATCAGCGCCGACACGCTCGCATCCTAGCAGGCGGCCTCGGGCGCGGAGCCAGGCTAACCACGGCGCGGCCTGGCCTTCACCCCGGCGCGTGCGCCGCGTGTGGTCGTCGCCCGGGGCGCGCGTGGTCGCGACATCAGGCGGTGGCTCTCGGCGACGAGGATCTCGATCTCGGGCCAGGGCGGACGCGGGCCCAGGCAGATGCCGATGACCGGCGCGCCCCAGCGAGTGCCCCACGGCGCCACGAAGTACGGCGGACCGGCCTGGCGCAGGGCGTCGTACAGGAAGCCGGCCGCACGCACGGTCAGCACCACGAGGGGCCCGTCATCGCCGGCCGCGCGCGCGTACGCGGCCGGGCGCCCGTCGCAGATCGGCACGACGTGAGCGAAGGTGCAGCCGCGCACGACCCAGCGAACGCCGACCCGGGCCACCTCCTCGCGCGCCCCGGGCAAGGCCAGGCACGACCGGCGCAGCCGGGTCAGCAGCCGGGCTGGGATGGTGGCGCGGGCCGGAGCGCGATCGACACGTCGACGGGACCGGGCGCGCGCCATCCCGGCAGTGTACCCGTGGCCGGTGCGTCGGTCCGGGCGCGCTACTGCAGCGGCGGGAGCACGTTGATCGTGGCCTGGGCCTGACCCTGCCCGTACCCCACGCCGAGCACCCACGGGGTGGCGACGTTTTGCTCCCACCGCAGCGGCACGCACAGGTCGTTGCCCTGGCGCTGCGCCTGCCCGGTCCGGGTGTCGAGCGCGACCTGCAGGCTTTCCTCACCGGCGCCGAACGGCTGCCGGAAGTGCAGCGCGGGGCTGACGGAGACGTCACGGCTGGCCTCGCCCGCGAACGCGGCGGTGGCCTGGAACGGCACGCACACCACCTGGGTCCCGGCGACCGCTCGCAGGCGCACCTGCGACGGCAGGTTGATCGTCACCGTCGGAAACGAGGCCAGATCCCGCACCACCACGCCCCAGGTCGCGCAGGTCCCGTCGAGGCACACCCGCACCGCGGCGTCGCCACTGGCGCGCGCGCAGAAGCGGTGCGGCGCCCCCTCGTTCACCAGGCCGGCGCCGAGCGCCTCGAACGTCGCGGTCGTGGTCACGTCGCGCAGGAACAGGTCGTCGATCCCGGCCGGGACCGGGTGGCGCGTGCTGGCGTAGGCCTCGAAGTTCGCGCACTGGCCGGCAGGCAGCTGCTGCGCGGTGCGCATGGCCTCCGGCAGCACCTTGCCGGCGTCGTCGCGCGGCAGGCCGAAGTGGAGGCCGATGAGCTGGGTGCTGCCGCTGACGACGACCGCGCTGGACGCCGCGCCCAGCTCACGCGCGCCGACGCGGTAGCTACCGGTGACGGAGACCTGGCCCGGCGTGAGGGCGGTGAGCGCGCCGCCGGCGTAGGCCGCGACGCTCGGGTTCGACACCTCGACCTGGAGGTTCTCCTCGATGGGCAGCGCGGACACCCCGGCCAGCGAGGGGTCGTCGAGCACGAAGGTGGGCTGCACCGAGGCCACCTGACCCGGGCCGAGCACGGGCTGGCCCGAGGCGAAGGTGGTGGCCGCGGGGTTCCAGTAGGCGTCGCTCATCACGCCCTCGGCGAGCAGGTCGGACCGGACCACCACGCCGCTGACGCGCACGCTGGCCGGCAACGTGACCACCTCGGCCTGGGCCTGGCCCACCACGCGGGACTCGCCGCTGGCGGCCGTGATCCGGATCGAGACCAGCGTGGTGCCCGCGCGAACACCGACCGCGGCGTAGGCGCAGCCGTGGGAGGTGCCGGTCGAGACGAGGCCGTCGGCGGACTCCCAGCTCACCGCGAGCCCGAGCTCCGTGATGGTGCTCACGTCGGGCAGCGTGTACGCCGGATCCAGGCTGACCCGGCGCACGGTGCCGTCCGCGTACGCCAGCGTCAGGGCGGGGCAGGCGGCGAAGCCCTCGAGCACCCGCAGCATGGTGGGCTGCAGGATCGCGCTGACCGGGAGCTCGGCGGCGGGGGCGCCGGCATCGGGCGTCGCCACCACACACTGCCCGTCCCGCAGCACCGTCCCGTCGCCGCAGGTGACCTCATCGTCGGGACCACACGCGACCAGCGCGGCGGTCAGCGGGAGGAGGAGCGGGAGATGAACTCGTCTCATGGGTGCCGTACCTGCCGGGTGTGAAGATGCGAGAGCCAAGGGGGGAGCGGACTAGATGCCCGCGACGCGAGGACGTTCATGACCTCCGACCGTTGTTGCTCCGGCCCTGAGGCCGGCTCGGTGTAGCCTCCGGACATGCGCCGCCTCGCCCGATCGGTCACCGCCGCTGCCGCTCTCGCCGCCTCGCCGCTGTCGACCGCCTGCGGTCCACGCGCGGCGCCGGCCGCGGCGCCGGCGTCGTCCACCGCGCCGGCGAACGTGCCTGCCGCCGCCATCAGCTGCGCCGAGGTCGAGCCGTGCGACCGAGCCTGCACCGCCGGTGACATCGGCGCGTGCGCGCAGCTGGGTGGCGCCTTCAACACCGTCGCCGGCGACGCGCGGGATCCGGCCCGCGCCGCCGGTTACTTCGAGCGCGCCTGCGCCGGCGGTAACCTGCGGTCCTGCGTCGCGCTGGGCCAGCTGCTCCAGCAGGGCGACGGCGTGACCAAGGACCTCGCCCGCGCCCTCGCGCTGTACGGCCAGGCCTGCGGCGGCAAGGACCTCGAGGGCTGCGGCGCCCTCGGCGCCCTGTACGACGAGGGACTGGGCGTGCCGGTCGACTTCCTGCGCGCCGCCGCGCTGTACCAGCAGGCCTGCGATGGCGGCGTGTACGGCTACTGCAACAACCTCGGCCGGCTCTACAAGTACGGTCGCGGCGTCGGCCAGGACCAGCGCCACGCCGCCGAGCTGTACCAGCTCGGCTGTGACCACGACGATCTGATGTCGTGCAACAGCCTGGGCGTGCTGTACGAGAACGCGATCGGGGTCGAGGTCGACTACCCGCTGGCGCGCCAGCTGTACCAGCGCGCGTGTGACGGCGGCGAGCCGCTTGGCTGTCACAACCTCGGCGTCATCCACGCCGAGGGCCACGGCGTGCCGGTCGACCCGGCCGAGGCCGGGCGCTGGGTCCAGCGCGCGTGCGACGCCGGCGTGGTGGCCAGCTGCGACTACGCGGCCGAGCTGGCGCGGGCCGCCGCGGCGGCGTCGGCCGGCCCGGTGATGTAGCGGCTCAGCGGATGCGGACCGAGGTCTGGTAGAAGCGCCCGCCGTTGGGCGCGCCGGCCGGCACCACCACGGTGCCGTCGGGCTGCTTGAGGCCGGAGATGCCGTCGAGCAGGTAGCGCTCGCCGGTGGCGCTGATGTCGACGCGGATCGCCTCGGGCGGGTTGGTGCCGAGCTTGTTCATGGTCGCGCCCTCGACGCGCACGCCGGCGTCGTCGATCCACAGGCGGACCTGGGCCGCGCCACCGTTGACCTCGAGCTTGCCGTCGTTGTTGAGGTCGGCCAGGAACTCGGCCACGCCGCCGTCGGCGGTCTCGCCGTCGCGCAGCAGGATGATGCCGGTCGACGAGGCGGTGTCGGCCGCACCGGCCCGGCCGAAGTGGTCCATGTACCCGCGCACCGAGCCGTCATCGGCGACGATCAGCGAGATGCTGCGATAGGTCGAGGCCTCCTTGTTGGCGCCGGGCACGCCGTAGGTGGCGAAGTGACGGATGGAGCTCTCGGCCAGGATGGCGCGCGCCCACGGCGCGGCCTCGGCCACGGCCATGCCCTCGCCCGGCGGCGGCACCTGGGTCGGCGGCGCCGGGATGTTGGCCGGGACCGACTCGACGGCGAGCGACGGGTCGGCGGCCCAGATGGCCTCGACCCGGTTGCGGCCGTTGACGCGGAAGGCGTACCCCTCGCTGTCGAGCGTCAGGGCGCTGCGCACGGTGTCAGCCGAGCGCGGGCCGGTCATCGGCACGCGGGTCTGCGGGAAGTTGATCGACGTGACCGCACCGTCGGCGGCCAGGTCGAGCTCGACCTCGCTGGTGTTGTGGCGGAGGCCCGCCACCTCGACCGCGCCGTTGTTCTTGAGGTCGAAGTAGGTGGTGAAGGCGGTGCTGACCGTGCCGGCGCGGGCGCCGGCGGTGGCGATCGCGTTGTCGAACACGTGGTACTCGGTGAACGACTTGGTCTCCCAGCCCGAGGCGGTGCCGCGGCGGACGTGGAACACGACGATCGCCAGCAGCTGGCCCTGGGCGTCCTTGACCAGGCTGACCCGGCGGAAGCGGTCCGACACGACGGTGCCGAGATCGCCGTAGGTGTGGAACACGGCCTGCGTGTTGTTCTTCATGAGGTCGGCCAGCTTGGCCGTCTCGGCCGCGAACACGGCGCTGTCGGCCTTGCCGTCGTCGGACCACAGCTCGTCGTCAGCGTCGGGGCTGGCGTCGACACAGGCGACGGCCGGGGCGAGGAGGAGGGCGGCCACGAACGAGCGGGCCAGGCGGGAGGTGAGCGAGGACTTGATCGGGTGGTGCATGTCGACCCCATCGAGCAGCGAACGTGCCAGCGTGCCGCACGCCGACAAGCTACCGATTGCTGGCGTTCATCATGCGCGGCGCGCCAGCGATGCCGCTTCGAGCGAGGCGACGTGGTCCGCCAGCAACCGGATACGCCAGTGGTGGCGGCCGTAGCCATGGCCCGACACGACGCCCGAGACGTCACCGGCATGGCGGCTCGGGTGTGTCGACACCGCCGCGACCGGCGCCGACGCTGGGTGACGCCTCGTCGACGATGCGTGACGCGTCGTCGACGAGGCGGGTCGAGCACGTGGCCAGCGCGGTCGCCACCGTCACGGCGCGGGTGGCCTGGCTGCGCGGGCTGCCCGGCTGCGCCGCTGGCTACAGCGCGGCGTCGAGCAGCGCGCGCGCCTCGGCGGCCAGGCCGGGTCGGGTCAAGACGTCGCCATGCGCGGGGACGATGATCGTCGGTGGGTGCGCGTCGAGATCGTCGCGCAGGAGGCGCAGCGTCGCCGGCTTGTCGCGGACCAGCATCTTGAGCGCCAGGCCGAACACCCGAAAGCCGGGCGCGCTGCCGGTCCACTTGAACAGCAGGCTGACCGGGAACGGCGGCAGCGTCGGCATGTTGGCCAGCACGTCTGACGGGTACCAGGCGTGGCCACCGGCGACCCGGGCCCAGAACCAGCTCTCGCCGGCCTTGCTGTCGGGCACCTCGCGGAAGCCGACGTCCGCACCGGTCAGGTCGGCCAGCGCCGCCAGCGGCTCGAACGCGCCGGCGCCTGGGTTCTTCTTGTGGATGCGGGCGATGGCCGCGGCCGGCGCGAAGCAGCGCGCGGCCGGGAATCGGGCCCGCCACTCGGCCTGGCCGAGGTGGTGAAATCCGTTGTTGGCGACCAGCGCTCCGACCGGCCCGAACCGAGCCAGCTCGGTGAACGCCGCCTCGGGCAGGCCCTTGGCCGGGCTCACCACCAGCAGCTGGCCGTTGCCCATACGCGCCACGAACGTGGCCGACGAGGCCTGGCCCTTGCCGAAGGGGTAGCTGCGGGTCAAGACCGCCGCGGCCTCGTCGAGCACGGTCCATCCGCTGGTCAGGGTCGTCATCGGCCTGCGTGTACCACGGAAGCCGGCGCCAGGTTTCGCACCGAGGGGAGGGCGTGGCGTGGGATGATCGCGGCGCGTGTGGACCCGCGTCTTGCCAGTGCTGCTGACCGGGTGCGGCTGGGTCGGCCTGGCCGAGCGCGGACCGTCCGACCCAGACGCCGCCGCGATCGCCGACGCGCCCGCGGCGGACGCCGACCCGGTCGCCTCCGGGCTGCTGGTCTGGTTGCCGATGGACGACGATCCCGGCGACGGCGTCGACAACCGCGGCACCGCGTCGCACCGAGCGACCTGCTCGTCGACGTGCCCCGACCTGACCAGCGCGGTCCGCGGCGGCGGTCTGGAGTTCGACGGGATCGACGACG
The DNA here is from genome assembly GCA_018058095.1 of Kofleriaceae bacterium. Lineage (GTDB taxonomy): Bacteria > Myxococcota_A > Polyangia > Haliangiales > Haliangiaceae > JABFXX01. Next base: position 132,640 of record JAGPCO010000001.1, on the reverse strand, counting down.
CGTTGCGCGTGGCCGACGACGTGGCGCTCCATCTGCCGACCGGCACCCTGGCCGCGTGGGTCCGCCCGCGCGTGGCGCCGGTGGCCGGGTTCCAGATGTTCCTGGCCAAGCCGTTCGGGCCGACCAGCGCCAACTCGTGGGAGTGCTTCTTCCAGGCGCTGACTCCGCTGGTGCTCGGCGTCGGTGGTGATGGAGGCGCGGAGGCCTACCTCGGCACGGAGTGGAGCGGGGGCGTCGGCACCTGGGTCCACGTCGCGTTCACCTGGACCGCGTCGGCCAGCGCGCTCCACGTCGACGGCGTCGTCGTGAGCACGGGCACCGGCCTGGTCCCGGCCTACGACGCCCACCCGCTGGTGGTCGGCGCCGACGAGGACGACGGGGTGGTGGACCAGTTCTTCCAGGGCGCGCTGGACGATGTCCGCATCTACGACCGGGCGCTGACCGCGGCGGAGGTCGCCGTGCTGGCGACGCCGTGACCCGCCGCGCGTTCCAAACTGGACGATGAGCGTGCCGCCCCGGCACGGCCGCGGCGCGGTTCGCGAGTGCGACCTCCGGTCGCGGTTGTCGTCACCGGTCGTGAGGGCTGGCACCGGGCCCAGAGGGAGCGGTCCCGGTACAAGAGCGGCGTGCGCTCGCAAGCCGCTGTTCATCACCTGGTGCTGCTGTCCCTGGCCGCGGCCGGCGCGGCCTGCGGCGCGGAGACCCGCACCTGCGCCGGCCTCGCCTGCGCCGTGGATGGCTCCATTGCCCCGGCGTGTGAGCCCGGCGTCGAGGAGCCCTGCTACACCGGGCCGAGCGGCAGCGCGGGCGTGGGCGTCTGCCGCGCGGGCACGCGCAGCTGCGACCCGAGCGGGCAGTGGCGGGCGTGTGCCGGCGAGGTCGTGCCCGGGCCGGAGGTGTGCGGCAACGGGGTCGATGACAACTGCTCGGGCGCTGTCGACGAGGACGTCGATCTCGACGGCGACGGCTTCTCGACCTGCGCCGGGGACTGCTGCGACAGCGGCAGCTGCGGCACGCCGGGCCTCATCAACCCGGGCGCGTACGACGTGGCCGGCAACTCCGTCGACGATGACTGCGACGGTGCGGTCGACAACACGCTGGCGACCTGTGCTGACGGCATCACCTCCGACACCACCGACGGGTTGGCGTTCGCGCGTAGCCTCGAGCTGTGCACCACGGCCGAGCCCGACGGCGCGCGCTGGGGGGTGATCTCGGCCCGCTTGCTGCGCCCGAGCGGCGGGCAGGTCCTCGTCGCCGAGGGCCACGCGGTGCGGCCCGCCTTCGGCGTCAACACGCCCCGCGCCGGCGCCAGCCTAGCCGTGTTCTCGACCGGGCGCGCCGCCGCGCCGGGCGACGTCGCGCCGACCTTCGTGCCGATGCTGAGCACCGGCCACTGCTACGGGCCCGGGCTCGGCTGCCCGGTGCCCGACGGGGGCTTCGGCGTGCCGGCCGACTTCCTCGCCGCCCACGCTGGCACGCTGCCCAACGCCCCGGGCTGCCCGCCGCCGCGCGACGACAAGGCGCGCGACGGCAGCATGCTCGAGCTGGTCGTGCGGGTGCCGACCAACGCGCGCTCGCTCGCGCTCGACGCCAACTTCTTCACCACGGAGTACCCGCCGTGGACGTGTTCGCCCTACAACGACATGTTCGTGGCGTTGCTCGACAGCACGTACGCCGGGCCGTCACCCAACCCACCCGACAAGAACATCGCCCAATACTTCGACCCAGCCGGCCAGGCCTACCCGCTCGGGGTCAACCTCGTCCACGGCGACACCGGGGTGTTCCGGCAGTGCCAGAACGGGCTGATCGGCTGCTGGGACGAGCAGCCGGAGATGGTGACGCGGTGCGAGGGCACGGATGGTCTGGTCGGCACCGGCTACGACCTGCACTACGAGGACACCTGCTTCCCCGGCAGCCTGGCCGGGGGCGCGACCGACTGGCTGGCCATCCGCGGCAACGTCGTCGGTGGCGAGGTCATCACCTTGCGCCTGGCCATCTGGGACACCGCCGACACCCTCAACGACTCGCTCGTCCTGCTCGATCATTTTCGCTGGTCGACCGAGGCGAGCGCACCGGGCGTGGTGGTGCAGTAGCTGGTCGACCGAGGCGAGCGCACCGGGCGTGGTGGTGCAGTAGCTGGTCGAACCGCGGCGAGGGCGTGGGGCGTCGTGTTGAGGTGGTCAGGGCGTCCGTCTGCTAGCGTCGCGCCGTGACCCCGAACGCACCGGACGCCCCCGACCGGACCGAGCCGTCCGAGGAGGGTCCGGACGACCCGGCGCTGGCGGCCCGGCTGATCGGTGCCCGGCTCGAGGTCGAGCCGCTGACGCTGGCGCTCATGAAGGCCAACGCCGCGCGCGTGCTGTTCGCCCGCGCGGCCGAGGTCCGGGTCGGCCGCTACCTGCTCCAGCGGGAGCTCGGCGCTGGCGGCGGCGGCACGGTGTTCGTCGCGCGGGATCCCGAGCTCGATCGCGAGGTCGCGCTCAAGGTGATCTCGGCCGGCGACGCTTCCCGCCGCGGGCGCGCTCTGGCCGAGGGGCAGGCGCTGGCCCGCCTGGCCCACCCCAACGTCGTGCCGGTGTTCGACGTCGGCGAGGACGGCCACCACGTGTACCTGGCCATGGAGCTGGTCACCGGCGAGTCGCTCCGGGTCCTGGCCGGCCACGCCTCGGCCCGCGTGCTGATCGCGGCTTACCGCCAGGCCGGCGCCGGCCTGGTCGCCGCGCACGCCGCCGGCCTGGTCCACCGCGACTTCAAGCCCGACAACGCGGTGCTCGGGCGCGACGGCCGGGTCCGCGTGGTCGACTTCGGGCTGGCCGCCGCCGACGGCGCCACGGCCTCGGGTGGCACGCCGCGCTACATGGCGCCGGAGCAGCGCGCCGGCGCGGTGGCGACCGCCGCCGCCGACCAGTTCGCGTTCGCGGCGGCGCTGCGCGAGGGCGTGACCCACCGAGGTGCGCCGCTGCCGCGCTGGCTCGAGCGTCCGCTCCGGCGGGCGCAGGCCGACGCCGCGCGCGACCGCTTCCCGACGCTGGCGGCGCTGCTGCGCGAGCTGGAGCGCGATCCGGCCACGCGCTGGCGCCGGCGCGCGCTGGTGGCCGCCCCGATCGGGCTGATCGGGCTCGGCGCCGCCCTCGGCTGGACCCGCGCCGGTGGGACGGCCGCGGCGCCGCGCTGTGATCAAGCCCCGGCGCAGCTGGCCGCGGCCTGGACCGAGGCGCGCGGGCGCGAGGTGAGGACGCGGGTGGCCGGGCTGGGCGGGCCGTACGCGACGGCGCTGGGGCCGGCGGCGGAGCGCCAGCTGTCGGCCTACGCCGAGAGCTGGCGCCGAGGGCATCACGCCGCCTGCGAGGCCGCGCCCGCCACGCCGTCGGCCCGGGTCATCGACCGTCGCGCCGCCTGCCTCGTCAGCGCGCGCAACCAGCTCGGCGCGGTGGTCGACCTCATGCTCACGGTCGCGGCCGAGCAGCTCGGCGACGCGGCCCGGGCGCTGGCCGAGCTGCCGCCGGTCGAGCGGTGCGCGCTCGACGGCGGCGACGCGGGGCTGGTGACGGCGCCGCCGCTGGGGCTCGAGCCGGCGGTGGCCGAGGTCGCCAGCCAGCTCGATCGGGTGCGGGTCCGGACCGCGGCGGCCGCGGCCGACGCCCCGGCGCTGGCGGCGCGGGCGGTGGCCCAGGCACGCCAGCTCGGATACCGGCCGCTGCTGGCGCGCGCCTTGCTGGCCGAGGGGCGGGCCCGCTTCGCCCTCGACCAACGCGCCGCCGCGGTCGCGCCGCTGGAAGAGGCGACCGACCTGGCGCTGGTGGTCGGCGACGACGTGACCGCGCTCGAGGCCTACGCGCGCGAGGTCCTGGCCCGACCGGTGAGCGAGCACGAGGCCCTCCGCGCCGGGGCCCGGCCGATGCTCGGGCTGGCGGCGCGGCTGGGCCCGGCCGGTCGGCTCGGCACCGCGCTCCTGCACAACCACCTCGGCGTCGTCGAGTTCTCGGCCGGTCGACGCGAGGCCGCGCGGGTGGCCTGGTCGACCGCGCTGGCGCTGGCGCGTCAGCTCGACGGGCCCGACGTGCTCGAGCTGGCCTGGGTCTGGTCGAACCTGGCCCGGGTGTCCGACGACGCCACCCGCGCCGCGTTGCTGGCCGAGGTGGTGGCCCTCACCAAGGGCCGGCTCGGAGCCGATCACCCGCAGACCCTGTACCTGGCCATCGACGCCGCGTTCTGGACCGGCGAGGTCGGCGCCACCCGGGCGGCGATGGCCCCGCTGTGTGATCGCCTGGCCGAGCTGCACCCGACCCGGGCCGCGACCATCGTCGAGTGCAGCTACGAGCTGGGTGTGCTCGACCTCGCGGACGGGGATCCTGACGCCGCCAGCCGGCACCTGGCCCGGGTCGTAGGCCTGGCCCAGGCCGACGTCGACGCCGACAGCGTGCGCCTGGCCGCCGCGTTCCTGGCCGCGCTCGACGGGCAGCCGGGGGCGGCCGACCTGTTCCGGGCCGTGTTGCGCGGCCTGGCCGTCACCGACGCCACGCCGTGGTTCCAGCTCCTTCCCGCGGCCGACGCCGAGCTCGGCCTGGCCATGACGCTGCCGCACGCCGAGCGCGCCGCCGCCCGCGCCCGGGCCCACGCGCTCCTCGTGCGCGCCGCCGCCGTGTCGCCCGGGCCGGTGGTGCAGCGCCGCCTTGCGTGGGCCGACGCGCCGGCGCGCTGACGGCGCGGGCGGCCACGTCGCGTCGTCCTCAGACCTCCACCACGAAGCCCAGCTCGACGTCCGCCGCCGACTGGCCGCCGCGGATGCCCCAGTCCTCGCGCGGAACGTCGCGCAGCACGGTGGTGATCGCGGCGGCGCGGACGCCGACCTGCCCGAGCTGCTCGACGAGAGCGGCGTACAGCGCCCGCTTCGCGGCCCCGGACCGGCCGGCGAACAACGTGATCTCGATGAACACGCTGTCGGCGCCACGGTGGGCCCGGAAGTGCGCTGGTGCGTGCTCGTGCAGGATCTGGTTGCGATCGCCAGCGGGGATCCGCAGCGCATCGACGAGCGCCGCGTGGATCGCGTCGAGGATCGCGGTGCGGTCGGCCAGGCTCTTGCCGGCGGCGAGGTGGATGTGTGTGAGCGGCATGGCCGGTGCAACTCACGTTGGCCGGGCGCTATTCCAGGCGGCGGCTCAGCTTGACCAGGCCGCCGGCCGTGTCCGCGCAGTCGATCAGGGCCAGGCCAGTCAGCGCATCGATCAGGGCGGCGTGGCTGGGCGCGCGCAGGCGCCGCCGCGCCACCGTGTACGAGCAGCGCGCCACGGTCTGCCGCGCCGACACCGAGGCGAAGCGAGGGCTCTCGCCGCAGGCCACCAGGCAGGTGGTCGACTGGAAGGGACCAGCCGCGACCTCCGCCACCTCGGCCGGGCTCGGGATGTCGCTGCCCCGCATGGGCAGGAGGACGATCCGGCGGGCGTCGATCCCGGCGGCGTGCAGGCGAGCGCAGGCGGCCCGGGCGGCTGCCAGGTTCGACCGGCGCACCAGCAGGTTCACACCCGACGCGATGCCGGCCGCGGCGATCGCCGTGACCTGGTCGATCACCCGCGCCACCTCGTCCGGATCGCGCGGGTTGTGGATCGAGACGTGGACCTTGTCGACGCCTGCCTCGACCAGCGCGGCCAGCGCGGCGGCGTCGAGCGGCAGCCCGTTGCTGGTCATCGACCGGAACGCGCGGCCGCGCAGCGCCGCCAGCGCCGGGTACAGCAGCTCGGGGCACTGCAGCGGCTCGCCGCCGCCGAAGGAGAAGGCGCGCACGCCGTGGTCCGCGCAGTCGCGCACGAACGCGGTGAGGGACGCCGGCGTCCAGTCGGTCGCGCCGTCGGCGCGCGAGCCGTTGTAGCAGAAGCCGCATCCCTTGCTGCAGCGCTCGCTGATCTCGATCGAGAGCCGCTCGACCACCACGGCGCGAACCTATAGCATCACGCCGTGACCGACTACCCGGCCGCGCACTCGATGGACACGACCTGGTTCGCGGTCGATCAGGATGGGCACGTCGCCGCGTTCGAGACCGGCGAGGCCGGCGCGGTGCCGACCGAGGCCTACCTGGGCGAGGACGTGCCGCACGACGAGCTGCGCGCCCTGCCACGCACGCCCGACCTCGTCGACGTCGATGGCCTGTTCGCGGACGACGCGGGCACTCAGCCGCACGTGAAGGCCATCGACGGCCTGGCCCAGGACGTCGTGGTCGAGCTGGCGCCTGGTGCGGAGGTCGACGACGAGCTGCGCGCCGCCCTCGGCGCCCACCCGATCGCCACCACGACCGGGAGCTGCCTGGCGGTGTCCAGCCGCGACGTGGCCGCGTTCGCCCGCCTCCACGACCGCGGCCTGTGCCGCCGCTGCATCGTCACGTTCGACCTGGTGCCGGACGGCGAGGAGGGTGAGTCGCTGTCGCGGTTCGGGCTCTACAACTACCAGCACACCACCGACAACTGGATCGCCGGCCCGTACGCCCGCGCCAGCATCCCCGAGCGCCCCCTCGCGCGCGGCGACCTGCCGGCGGAGATCCGCGACAACCTCGTCGAGTTTCCTGGTTCGTTCGCGCAGGTCCTCGTCATCCAGCCTGCCGAGCTTTGGCCGTCAGAGGCGTGGGGCGCGGCCTGGCTGGCGACCGATCGCACGACGGTGCGGCCGTTCCCGGGGCGCGCCGGCGACTACGCGGCCGAGATCGCCATGGTCCACGAGGTCGATCCATCGCTGGTCGTCCTCGGCGCCGACGGCCAGCCGTTCGTGCCGCCACCACCCGCCGAGGCCCCCGGCACGCGCCCGCCCTGGTGGAAGTTCTGGCGCCGGCGCTGATGCCTGGCCCGTCGCAGGCGCGCGCCAGCTACAGCGGCTGCTCGACGTAGGTCGCCATCGTCCACGCCGTCGTCGCCGGCAGCTCGTGGCAGGCGGGCAGGGCGCCGGCGCAGTCGACCTCGTCGCGCTCGACCAGGCGCGGCGTGTCGAGGCAGAGCGCGCCGGTCTCGTCCCACAGCGCCTCGACCACCTGGTCCACCGTCGGCCACAACCAGCCCGGCGGGTGGGTCCACGACACGGTCACGCCGGGCTGGGTGTAGGCCGTGCCGTCACCGCAGTAGTCGGCGCGGATCGAGCGCAGCGCCGCGGTGCGCTGGTCGGGCGTGGTCGTGAACGCGCCGGCGCTGGCCGGCTCGACGTGCCGGAACAGCGCCAGCTTCCACAACGCGTCGTCCTTGCACGCCAGGTTGAACCACGGCGCGGCCGCGGCTCCAGTCGCCAGCACCTCGCCGGTGGCGCCATCGTAGCGATCGCCCTGGAACAGGATGACGTCGCGCGGGATGGTGCTGAGCCCGTCGGGGGTACACAGGTCGCGCGGCGGCCGCCGGCGGCCGCCGGTGGTCTCGACGTAGCTGACGCGATACGCCTGGATGGTCGAGCCGTCGTCGCCGCCCTGGTAGTACGGCAGGCTGGCCCCGAGCGCGAACGACAGGGTGAACGTGGTCGAGGTCCCGACCTGCTCGATCACCATCGTGGTGTGCTCGAGTCCGACGCTGCCGATCGCGCCGTGGCCCTTGGCGGCGAAGCCGTCGACCTCGAGCGTCAGCGGCTTGCCGCTCTGGGTGTGGCGCAGGCTCTTGATGCGTAGGCCGCCCGGCGACGGCGTCACGCCGGTCTCGTCGGCGGTCCAGAACGGGAACGCGCCGAGGATGGAGGTGTTGCCGCACACCAGGCCCTTGCACTTGGCGGCCTGGGCCAGGGCGCCGAGCTCGGGCTCGGGCCCGGCCACGATGGTGCAGCCAAGCAGGGCGAGCGCGGGCAGCGAAGACAGGAGGACGCGAGGTCCGGGCGGCATCATGGCTGGGACTGTAGAGTACCGACCGCGCCGATCGTTACAGGCCAGGATCTCGCCCGGGATTTCCCGAGGAGTCACCGCTCCTTACCAGCGCGTCCAGGGCCGGATCGTCGGCCTCGGGGGCCAGCCTGGCGCGCAGCGCGGCGCGGGCCCGGTGCAGCCGGACCCGGATCGCGCCCGGGTTGGTGGCGAACACCTCGGCCAGCGCCGCGGCGTCGAGCTCCTCCCAGTAGTGCAGCTCGAGCAGCGTCTGCTGCTCGACCGGCAAGGTGCGCAGCGCCTCGACGATGCGCCGGCGCTCGGAGTCGCGCGCCATGCGCGTGACCGGCGTGGTGACCAGCTCGGCCATCGAGGTGACGGAGTAGTCGAGTCGGGCGCCGTCGCGCTGGCGCGTGCGCAGGAACTGGTACAGCTCGTTGCGGGCCACCGTGTACAGGTAGGTCCGGAAGCTCGACTCGGCCCGGAACTGGTCGCGCGCGCGTACACACGCCATCAGCGTGCGCTGGACCAGGTCGTCGGCCTCGCCCGGGCACTTGGTGGCGAAGAACGCGCACAGCCGGTCGACGTAGCGCGCGAACAGCGCCTCACCAGCGGCGGTCTCGCCCTGGCGCCAGCGCTCGAGCAGCTGCAGGTCGGGATCCACGCGCCGGCACTCTAACACCGTCGCTGGCGCCGACGTTCGGTAACGCCGGGCCGCCTCGGACATCTACCGACGGACCATGGACCTGTGGAAGAGCCTCGCCCCCGTGTTGCCCGACTGGCGCGTCGCGGCCGGACTCGGCCCGGCGGAGGTAGGCCCGGCGCCCGGCAAGTCGACCGCCGCCCCGGCGACGCCGGCGTTGTCGCCCGAGGTCGCCGAGCGGACCAGCAAGCTGCTGGCGTTCGGTGTCCGGCCCGATCGCCTCGGCACGCCGTCGGCGCTGGCCTCGGTCGATCGGCCGCGGCGCGCGCTCGAGCTGCTGGCGTGGATCCGCGGCGGCGGCGGCATGCGCGGCGCACCCAACCGCATCATCCACGCCTGGAACGCCGGCCAGGACGGCCTGGACAACCGGGTCACCTACCCGACCATCCTCCACTACGTCACCAGGCTCGACGATCTGGCCCAGGCCAGCATGGGCGTCGGCTACGACAAGGCGCTCGAGCAGATGCCGCGCATCCGCCTGGCCGGCGCCGGCGTCGGCGGCACGCTGCCGGTGCACCCGCGCGCGGTGTACTTCGCGGCCTCGGCCCAGGTCGGCATGGACGTGCGCGCCGGCGTCGGCGAGGGCAAGGGCCACTACGTGCCGACCGGCGGCTTCAAGAACCTGCTGCGCGATCTCAAGAAGGTGCTGGTGACGGTGTCGACGCGCAAGGCGCCGCTGCCGGGCGCGGCCCAGGCGGTGACCACCGTCCATGGGCAGCTGGGGTTCATGCTGCAGGTGCTGGCCGCGCAGGAGGCCGACGAGGTGTGCGGGGTGTACGCCCCGCAGGAGCACCGCGAGCCCGGGTTGCGTCGCCAGCTCCTGCCGCTGCGCACCGAGGTCGAGGCGTTCACCGGGCGCCTGCCGGTCGACGACGGCGTCGCGCGCGGCGCGGCCACCGGGCTGCTGGGCCTCCTCGCCCCGGTCATCGGCAAGGGCGCCACGCTCGACCGCAACCACGGCTCGGGTTCGATCGATCCACACGGGCCGGGCCACGCCACCGGCCTGGCCATCGACCTGTTCTACGGCGCCGGGGACGGCAAGTACGGTCACCAGAACAAGGCGGTCAAGTCCGAGGCCTGGCCGTTCCTGTACAAGCTCATCCAGCTCCATGGCCCGTCGGTCGGGCTCGACGCCACCACCCGCCCGGCCTCGCTCGGGCAGCTGGCCGCCGCCGACGCCCAGCGGTTGTCGAAGCTGCTGCACGACCACGGCGAGGCGACCCGCGCCGAGCTGGCCGAGCAGTCGGAGCAGCGCGAGACGGTGGCCGAACGCGCCACCTACGCGCGGTTCAAGCGCATGCGCCTGCGCAGCAAGCTCCTCTTGCGCGAACGCGTCGGCGCGCTGGCGCGCGGCGTGGCCCGCTTGCCGGGCGCGCACCCGCTCCGCGCCGAGTTCACGGCGCTCGCCGCCGACCTGTATCGCGACTCCAACCGCCTCGGCGCGATCAGCCCGGCCGCGCTGGAGGAGAAGCTGTACGCGTGGATCGGACGACTGCTCACCGCCGAGGTCCAGCTGCGGATGGCCGGCGTGACCGGCCGCCGCGCCGACGTCGATGGCACCGGCGCCGATCGATCGCTGCACGACGTGCTGCGCGACCTGCGGGTGATCCGCGACGTGGTCGGCCCGCTGTACCAGGAGCGCCTCGAGGCCGGCGCGATCGCGTCGGCCCGCCACCCGGTGACGAAGGCGCTCACCACCCGCGGCGCCCAGGACGAGCGCCCGCTGTTCGATCAGCCGATGGTGATGGTCGAGGCGCTGGCCGACGTCCACACCGGTCACAGCGCGCTGCAGGCCAGCCACCACTGGAAGATCGCCTCGGCCGAGATCCTCGAGAAGGACAGCGCCTACGGCGAGGCCCTCGGCAAGGACATGGCGGTGCGCCACGCCGAGGGCCGCCTGGCCCGGGTCCTCGGGGTCATGGCCGAGAGCGAGGGTGGCCGGGCCATCCTGCAGCGCCGCGCCCTGGCCGACCCGGCCACCCCCGCGCCGGCGCGCGCCTCGGTCGAGGTGTTCCACGCCAGCCTGGAGAAGGTCGTCGGTGGCGCGGCCGCCCGCGACGCCATGCTGGCCGACGTCACCGACCGCGTCATCACGCCGTACACCGATCCGGCCCTCGCCGGCGGCGGCAGCAAAGGCAAGCCGGCGGTCAACCTGCTGGCCGACCTGCGCGACCGTGGCTTCTACCTGGCCGGCCCCGACGGTGACAGCGCGGGCAACCCCGGCCCGGACACCGCGTGTGTGGACGGAGCGTGAGGGCCTGTAACGCTCGGGCCGCACCGGCATCTATCCGGCCATGAAGCCACGCTCGCTGCTGCTGTGCCTGTCGGTCGGGATGCTCGCGTGTGGCTCGGTGGATGCGGGACAGGGCGTCGATGCCCAGACCGGCGGCGCGGCCGATGGCGCGGCCGGGCCGGATGGTCCGGCTGGTGTATCGATCGACGCGACGCCGGGCGCGGCGCCGACGATCGTGTCGATCGAGCCGGCCGACGGGGCGGTCGGGGTACGGACCAGCGCCGACGTGGTGATCACGTTCTCCGAGCCGATGGACCCGGTCAGCACGGTCGAGGCCTGGGTCTCGGTCGACCTGCCGCGGTCCGGGCTGGCCTTCAGCTGGAACGCGGAGGGCACGGTGCTCACGGTCGACCCGGTCGCTCCGCTCGTGCTGGCCGAGGGCACCGGCCTCGATCCGTCCACGGTGCCGCGCCAGACCTACGCCTTCACCCTCGACACCACGGCCCGCAGCGCGGCCGGGGTCGACCTGGCCGCGCCGGTGACGTCGAGCTTCGCCACCTCGCGTCGGCTGGTGGTCGACGCCGTCCCGGTCGCGGCGTTGACGCGCTCGATGCGCGGCGACGGCGTGGTGTTCGCCGAGGCGGCGGTGACCATGCTGGTCGGCGACACCGTCGCCAACCTGCAGGTCAAGACCTTCGCCACCTTCACCCTGCCGGTGCTGCCGGCCGGCGCGGTGATCGAGCGCGGCACCTTGCGCGCCACCCAGGGCTCGGTGGTCGCCGCCCCCTACGCCGGCGGGCCGATGCGGACGCTGCATACGGCGGCCAGCGTGATCGACGCGACGGCGTTCACCGCCACCCCGCTGGCCGTGCTCGGCGACCTGTCGACCGACGCCACGCTCGGGGTCAAGAGCCGCGACGTCACCGCGGCGGTGCGCGACGACCTCACCAACCGCGTCGCCCGCGGCGGCCGCAGCCAGTACCGCCTCGAGTTCGCGGCGGTGAGTAGCGACGGCAGCGCCGACGAGGCCCGCTTCTCGCGCAGCAGCCTGGGGCTCGAGCTGGCCTACCTGGTCGACTGACGGACTGACGGTCAGGCCTGTCCCAGTCGATCGATCGCCGCCAGCTCGCCCACGTCCAGCTCGACGGCCCGCGCGGCCAGGTCATCGCGCAGGTGGGTGTCGTCGCGGCTGCCGGTCAGCGGCAACATCCCGACCTGCTGGGCGAAGCGAAACACGACCTGCGCCGGGGTGAGGCCGTGGCGGCGGGCGATCGCCGCCACCTCCGGGCCGTCCACCACCGCCCGGTTGGCGGTGAGCAGCGAGAAGGCCTGGTACACGATGTCGGAGGCGGCGCACTGGGCGCGAATCACCTGATCCCAGCGCCGGACCGCGTAGCAGCGGTTCTGCACGAACGCGACCGGCACCGTCGCCAGCTCGACCAGCGCGCCCAGCTGACCCTGACTCACGTTGCTGATCCCGAGCCAGCGGACCTGTCCGCGTCGGGATATCTCCTCCATCGCCCGCCACGCCGCCACGTCGTCGGCGCCGAGGCCGTCGGCTTGCGACGGGCCGTGCAGCACCAGGCTGTCGAGGTGGGTCAGGCCGAGGTGCTCGAGCGAGCTGGCCAGCGACTGCTCGACCTGGGTGGCGATGGGCGCGGCCGGGTCGTACGGCAGGCGGTGGTCCTGGCCGGCCTGGAACGTGAACTTGGTCTGCACGAACAGCTCGTCGCGGCGGACCTGGCCGCTGGCCAGCGCGGCGCGCAGCGCGTCGCCGACGCCGGCCTCGTGGTAGTGCTTGCGCTGGTTGGCGGTGTCGAGGCCGCGGAAGCCAGCCGCCAGCGCGCGGGTCACGCAGGCGGCGGTGGCCTCCTCCTTCCACGCCGTGCCGTACAGGAAGTCGGGCACCACCACGCTGCGGACGTCGATCGTCATGGCCACACTGTAGCCCTGGCCGGCCGCTCGCTCGCCGTGACCGCGCGGGCTGGTGTACCTTCGGGTCGTGCTGCAGGACAAGTTCGCCCGTCTGGCCGCGCTGCGCGGCGATCCGGTCAAGGGGCTGCCGGAGTCGGCCTGGATCGCCAACCTCGACGATCAGGACCGCGACCTGCTGCTGCGCGCGGCCATCCACGCCACCCGCACCCTCATCCTGCCCGAGTGGGACGGCCGCCGCGTCGGTGATCGCCGCCCGCACGCCGCGCTGGAGGCGGCCGAGGCCTGGCTGGCCAGCAAGGGCGCCGACGCCATCGCCGCCGCCAAGGAGGCGGCCAAGGCGTGCACCGAGGCGCGCGGCGAGACCTTCGGCAACGATCACCGCGTGCCCGAGGCGGCGCGGGCGTGTGCGTGGGGCGTGGCGGCCAAGGACAACACCCACATCTGGGAGGCGTTCATCGCCATCGAGGGCGAGCTGCTGGCCCGCATCCAGCTCGTCGCCGAGTACCACCGCCAGCCCGAGCAGCGCCGCAACCTCCTGGCCGCCATTCGCAAGGTGCTCGAGCCGGTGGTCGACGACACCCCCAAGCTGCCCGACGGCCCGGTGCCGTACTCGGCGCGCGGCGTCTTCGTGGTCGGCCAGCACCTGACCCACCCGACCTTCGGCGCGCTGGTGGTCACCGCCGCCGCGGCCGCCACCATCGACGTCCAGCTCCCCGACGGCACGAGCAAGCGGCTGGCGCACAGGCTCGGCGCCAAGTAGCCCGCGGGCCAGCCGGAGCAGGCTGCTTCTTCAGCAGCCTGCTAGCGGGATGCAGCGACCTGCCCCGTGCCCGTGCCCGTGCCCGTGCCCGTGCCCGTGCCCGTGCCCGAGTCTGGGCGGTCAGGCTCCGGCCAGACGAGCCAGCATGGCGACGACCCGCTCGAGCAACTCGAGCGCGGGCGCCAGGACGGAGGCGGCGACGGCCTGGCGGCGGTCGAGGAGGTCGAGGATCACCGCAGTCTCGGTCGCAGAGATGCCGGGCGGTCGCGGCCGGCACCGCCCGAGCGATCGGGCACGGGCACGGGCACGGGCACGGGCACGGGTGCAGGGCGCGAGAAACGCCGCTGCGCGGCGTTTCTCAGCACCCTGCGAGCTGCTCGATGCGGGTGCGCAGCAGCTCCAGGCTGTGCGCGCAGTACAGGCCATCCTCGACCCGCTCGTCGAACGTGTAGCGCAGCGTCAGGGTCGGCCGCACCGCCACCACCCCGGCGTCGTCGACCAGCGGGCGCGGCTGGACCCGGCCGACGGTGACGAACAGCGGGCAGTTGCCGTGTTCGTACAGGTGGTGGAACGCGGCGTCGAGCTTGACGCTGCCGAGGTTGGCGACGAAGGCGCTGGTGTACATCGGGTCGTGTTCGGTCAGCGCCGCCGGGGCCAGGCCCCAGCCGTCGAGGCGGCGCAGCAGGCCGACCGCGAGGTCGAGCACCGGCGCGGGCAGGCGCAGCAGCAGGTCGACCTCGCGATCGATCGGCCGCGTCCGGTCGGACCGGGCGTCGGTCACGTCGTCGTGCAGCCCGCGCATCATCGCCGCGAAGTCCTCGCCCGGCGCGAAGCGGCGCTTGACCGTGGCCAGCGGGGCCTCGTCGTGCATGGCCTTCTTGGCCGCGAACGACAGGAACACCCCGTGGCGGTCGTAGATCTGGCGGCCGACCGCGAAGCGGTTGAGGCGCGGCCGCTCGTGCAGCACGCCGGCCAGCGCGTGCAGCACGACGTGGAAGATCGTCGCCTTCGGTCGCGCCTCACCCGGCGCCTGGTTCCAGGTCGCGAGCCACGCCAGCGGCGCGGTGACGTCGAGGGTCTGCTCGAAGTAGACCGCGGCCTCGTTCCGGCCGCGCATGAGGAACGGCATCATGCGCCGGTAGGCCGGCAGCTCGGACCGGCGACCATCGCGACGTCGGACCATGGCGCGAGCACACCACGCCGGCGCCGCCCCGGCAACGCTTGTCAGCGGGCCGGGCGCGGCGGGGTGGTGTCGACGAAGCTCTTGCGCTGGGTGATCGCGCCGTGGAACCGCCGCAGGTTGGGGCAGGTCTCGAGCACGGCCTGCGCCTCGGGGAACATCGCGGCGTAGCCGAGGATGGGCGCGAGGAACAGATCGGCCAGGCTGAGGGTCGAGCCGGTCAACCACTCGCCGCGAAAGCCCTGCTCGATCCGGCGCAAGTCGCGCTCGACCGCCGGCGCGTCGCGGGTGATGAGCGCGCGGTCGGGCTGCTTGGACTCGGTCTTCGGGAAGATGTAGTGGAAGACGTAGTTCAGCACCACGTCGGCGTAGACGTACGCGTTGATGACGCTGATCCACTGCTCGCTCTCGGCCCGGCGCACCGGTTCGGCCGGCACCAGCGAGGGCCCGGTGCCGATGGCGTCGAGGTAGTGGCCGATGGCGACGGTCTCGATCAGCTCGACCGAGCCGTGGCGCAGGATGGGCACCCGACCCCACGGGTGCATCGCGAGGTGGGCCGGGCTCTTGAACTCGACCGGTTCGAGCCGGGCGTCGAGCCCCTTCTCGATCGCGATCATGCGCGCGGTGCGGACGTACGAGCTCTGGGGAGGACCATGGAGAACGAGCTGGGTCATGAGGAGTTCCTTTCAGGCCCAGGTCGAACCAGCCCGGCCCGGATCGACAGCGCGCGGCGAAATAGTTCCGGCTCGCTGCCGGCGCTTGCCGCGGGTTGCGCTGGGCGACGGGGCCGCGCCCCTCTAAGCTGGCGACATGAGACGCGACGCCGCCCTGGTGCTGCTGGTGCTGGGGCTGGGCCTGACCGCCTGTCGTAGCAACCCGGGGGCGCCGCGGTACCCGACGGCCCGACCTCCCGCGCTGGCCGCGAATGGACCCGCCCGGGCCCCGGCCGAGGTGGCGATCGGGGTGCTGGCGCTGCCGTGGTGGACCCTGGCCGGCAGCCGGGACTCGTTCATCCTCGAGCGCCCGGCCAGCGAGGTCCACGCTGGCGCGCGGCTCGGGCCGATCCGCACCGCCGATCACCTCGTCGATGGCGCCGAGGTCGACGACCTGCGCTGCGCCTGGATGATCGTGCCCATGGGCGACCCGCGCCCGTGCCTGGGCCGGACCCGCGCCGACGCGCGCGCACACACCACCGGCGTGCTGGCCGCGCTCGATGAGGCGCTGCGCGGCGAGGCCGGGGCGATCGGCGCGGCGGCCGTCGCCGACGTGCGCTGCTTCGTCCACGCCGGGTCTGCCCTGGCCGGGGCCTGGTGCGAGGGCGTCGCGCTGGCGCCGCTGGCCGCGGGCGCGCCCGCCGCGCCGGGCTCGGCCGCGATCCGGACCACCGCGGTGCCCGTGACCTCGCTCGGGGATGGCGAGGTGAGCAACCCACCGAGCCGGCTGGTGGTGCTCGCCGACACCAGCGTCGGCGCCCACGGCCGCCGCCTGACCTCGGGCTTCTCGTTCGGCCTGCGCTACCGGCCGGTCGAGGCCACGATCGGGTTGGTCCTCTTCGACGACGACGCCGGGCAGCAGGCCGGCATGGGCGGGGGGCTGCTCGGTCGCTATCCGCTCGGTGCGTCGCGCGCCGACGTCGTCGTCGGCGTGTCGGCCCACGCGGTGGCGACCAACGGCGCGACCAACCCCGACTTCGCCAGCCTGTACCAGGGCTTCATCGGCCTGGCCTACCAGTCGCCGTGGCGGTGGGGTGGTCGGGCCCAGCCGTGGGCCCAGCTCCGCCTGGGTGCGGCCACCGGTGGGGCCATCGACGATCCGTTCGTGCCGGCGATCGATCTCCACCTCGGCCTGTCGAGCCCCGAGCGGCGCTGACGCCGGCCGCGCGCCCTACTGGCCGCGCGCGCACCGGGTCAAGAACCCGGGCGGCGGCCCGATCGGCTGCCCGGTCGGCCGGTTGGCGGCGAAGGCGACGTGCGAGTAGATGACGTGGTCGTCGGCGGTGCGGGTGGCCGGCTGGTTCCAGTAGTAACCGAGGCCGTCGAGCATCGACACCCGGTCGCCGGCGAAGTCGTGGGCGCCATCCCAGGTCAGCGGGATGTCGAGCACCGCGCCGGCCAGCGCGCCATCGCGGGTCCACATCCACAACCGGTTGAGCCCGTCGGGGTTGCCGCGATCGCGCCGCAGATCGAGCTCGTGCTCGACGACCACCCACTCGTCGCCGACGACCGGCGTGCCCAGCGTCGCGCTCCCGGCGTGGTCCGGCGCCGGGCCGAAGTACACCGCGTCCTGGCCGGGGCCAGCCGGGAAGAAGTCCTGCTCCGGCTCCTGGTACGACTGCACGGTGCCCTCGGTCACGCCGATGGCGCCGTAGCTCACGCCGCCGTGCTCGATCCCGCCGCCCCAGAACACCATCGGCCGGCTGCTCCTGCCTTCGCCGCCGGCGGCGTCGACGACGAACGGGATGAACGCCTTGGGCCCACCCCCGCCGCGGGTGGCCTCGGCGTAGCCACGGCCGACGAACAGGGCATACCGCACGTTGAGCTGCCCGACCTCGACCTGGCCGCCGCTCGACACGTCGGCGCCCGAGGCCAGGCCGCAGTACTCGCTGTTGCCGCCGGCGCCGCCGATGAGCTGGTCGGGCGGGACCACGCGGGCGCCGGGCGCGCCGTCGAAGCCGGCGCCGACCTCGATGGTGACCGCACAGCCGTTGCCGGCGGTGACCCGGACGCCGGGGTCGCCCGCGGTCAGGTCGAGCTCGAACGCGCGCCCCGGCACCGCCAGGTCGATCGCCGCCATCG
This sequence comes from Kofleriaceae bacterium, assembly GCA_018058095.1. Classification (GTDB taxonomy): domain Bacteria; phylum Myxococcota_A; class Polyangia; order Haliangiales; family Haliangiaceae; genus JABFXX01. The sequence goes on along the minus strand of JAGPCO010000001.1, from coordinate 115,218 downwards.
GCCCGCGTGCCTCGACCGGGGCCCACCCGCACGGATCGCCATCGGGGCCGGGTGGGCCGCCGTCGCGCCCACCGCCGTCGCCGCCGCCGCCAGGACCGGCGTCGGCGCTGGCGCTGGTGTCGTCACACGCTGCCTGTCCCGCCGCCGCGCTGCCGGCGAGCACCACGCACAGCCGCATCACCACGGATCGATCGAGCATCCTCGCAGGGTACCAAGCCACCCGCCGGCCCGGACTGGCCACGGCCGCCACCGGCGATGGCCCGCGCCGCCACGCCGACCTACCAGAAGACCATGCCGACGCCGGCGCCGAGGTAGGTCGCGCCTCGCATCCAGCCGCCGACGAGCTCGAAGCCCAGGCTGAGCGCCCCGGTGTCGCTCGGCGGCTCGCCGTCCTCGCTCAGGTGGTCCGGCATGCCGACGGTGACCCCGGCCGCGACGGTGGCGCCGACGTCGAACGAGTCGTCGTCGCCGCGGGCACGCCAGCCGATGAACGGCGAGGCCCGCCCGTAGGCCGAGAACAGCGGGTGCTCCCCGTCGAAGCGCGCGACCCCGACCATGGCGGTCGGCCCGACCTGCGCCGCGGAGTCGCCCTCGGGGCGCTCGCTGCCGGCCAGCCGGAGCTCGCCGCCGAAGCCGACCCAGCGGTGCCAGGCCCGGCTCGGGTCACGCGGGAACCCGCGCAGGGTCGACAGCGCGCCCACCCCGACGCCGGTGACCGACTCGCCGTCGGCCGAGGCGACGGGGGCCAGGGCCTGCGCCGCGAGATCGATGCGCAGGCGCGTCGGCTCCTCGACCTCCTCGGCCGCGCGCGCGATGGCGTCGGCGCTGTCCGCCGCCGTCACCTCGGGCGCCTCGCGATCGTTGACCAGCCAGCCGCTGACGCTGGCCGAGGCGCCGATCGTGAACCCGACGTAGGCGTCGCCCGGGACCTTGATGTAGGTGACCTCGAGCTGGAACGGGCGAAAGGCCACCCCGAGGCCGCCGGCCAGTCGGACCTCGGCGAAGGCACGCTCGGGGTTCTTGCTCAGGGCCAGGTGTGGCGTGGCCCGCAGGTACAGCAGCGTGTCCTGTCGGACCATGCCGGTCTCGAGCTTGCTGCCCCAGGCCCAGCCGACCATGGCCGTCGGCCCGAGCGTGAGCTGCCCGCACGTCCACCGGGTGTCACCGTCGGCGTCGACCTCGTCGGCGCACGCGCCATCCGCGCCCGACTCGAACGTGCCCAGCCCGGCCTGGCCGCCGATGCCAGCGATCGGCGCCGACCCGTGGCCGCTGCCGTCGAGGGTCACCCGCCCGACCTGCTGCAGGACGTGGAGCTCGACGCTGGTCAGGATGAGCTCGCCCTCGAGCGGGAAGGCCACGGTGGCGGCGCCGCCCAGGCGCAACGGGGCCCACGGCGCGTCCTCCGCCGCGGCCGGCCTGGCGCCGAGCCCCAGCACGATTCCGACCAAGGACACGAGCTCCAGCAGGCCTTGCCGCCTCGCCATCTCGGCAGCCTGGCACAGGTCCCGGTGGGCCAGGCCTGGCAGGGCACGGCAATCCGGGGCCGCGGGATGGCCGCGGTCGGGGCGAGGTGACGGTGGTTCGTCGTCGCCGCTGCCACACGGTGTAAGTGGCGTCCCGCGCGCGGATGCGCTCTGGTCCGGGCATGCGCCTCGCCGCCTGGCTGCTGCTCACCCTGCCCGCCACGGGCATCACCGCCTGCGGATCCTCGGACCCCGGCACCGACGTCGACGCCGCGCCGGCCGACCCGAGCGTGGACGCCGCGCCGGCGGTGGCGCCGCCGGTGCCGACCCCGACCGGGACCTGCCCGACCCTGGCCAGCGGCGACGTCACCTTCGCGCCGGCCGGCATGGCGCCGCGCCAGGTCCGGCTCGCGCTCGACGCCAGCGCCGTCGGCCCGGGGCCGCTGCTGCTGTACTGGCACGCGACCGGGAGCTCGACCCAGGAGGCGGCCTTCGCCCTCGGCGCCGACCAGGCCAGCTTCACCGCCGCCGGCGGCGTGGTGGCGGCGCCGACGTCCGATCCGACCGCCGGCAACTTCGAGTGGTTCATCGTCAACCAGAGCACGCGGCAGGATGACTTCCTGCTGGCCGACGAGATCGTCGCCTGCCTGGTCGCGGCCGGCCGGGTCGACGCCCGCCACCTCCACAGCATGGGCATGTCGGCGGGTGCGTTGCAGACCACCGCGCTCAGCTTCGTGCGCTCGCGCTACCTGGCCAGCGTGGCGACGTACTCGGGCGGCCTTCCGCCCGGGGTGGGGGTGCCCGGCGCCGACAGCAGCAACCGGTTCGCGGCGATGATCTTCGACGGTGGCGCGTCCGACACCGTGTTCGGCGTCGACTTCCAGGCCGCGTCCGCCGCCTACCGCGCCAACCTCGACGCCGCCGGTCACTTCACCATCGGCTGCGACCACGGCGGCGGCCACAGCATCCCGCAGGACGCCGCACCCAGCGTGCTGCGCTTCTTCGCCGACCACGCGTTCGCGACCGAGCCCTCGCCATACGCGGGCGGGCTGCCGGCGGGCTTCCCGACCTACTGCGCGCCGTGACTCACGGCGCGACCTGGTAGACGTGGACCTCGGGGGCGGCGCCGCTGCCCTCGAGCGCGATGTACCACCGCCGCGTGGTGGGGTCGTAGGTCGCGCTCTGCATGGTCGCCGCGCCGGTGGCGCCGCCCATCTCCGGCAGCGCCCACGTCGCGTACGGCGTGACCTGCCACGGCGCCTTGCTGCCGGCGCGGACCGCGGCGAGCTCCTCGGCGTCGTAGGCCCAGATCTGGTGCCGGTAAGGATAGCCGTGGGTGCCCTTGTACGAGTTGGTCGGGTCGTAGCACCAGACGCCCCCGCCGGGGCTGGGCTGGCCGTCGAGGGCCGGGTCCGGCGTGCCGCTGCCGTAACAGAAGGTCGAGGCGTGTCGCCCGACGAACAGCACCGAGCGCGTGCCGCGGGGGAAGGCCACGCCGCCCATCTTGGTCGCGCCGTTGAAATCGGTGCCGACCGACGGGTAGTCGCCCAGGGTCGGGTGCGCCTGCGGGTAGCCGACCAGCATCGTCGACGGCACCGGGTCGACCACGCCGAGCGCATCGGGGTCGAACACGCTGGCCGACGGGCCGTAGCTGCTGCGCGAGATGATCGAGATGCAGCACTGCCCGGTCAGGGCCGGCCCACCGAGGCGATCGCGCCACTCGGGCGGCACCTCGGTCATGTAGCCGCCGACGAAGCCGGGCCGGTCGGTGCCGACGACGTATGGCCCGTGCGCGCTGGCCAGCGTGGGGCCGGCGAAGTGGCTGCGGGTCGCGCTGTTGTCGGCGTCATAGTAGGCGTAGGCGCTGGCGATCATCCGGCCGTTCCACGCCAGGCTGCCGCCGAGGACGAAGCCGTTGACCTCGCCCGGGTCGATGGCGCCCAGGTTGGGCACGCCCTGGCAGCGCTCGAGCAGCGCGGCGCGGCCGCCGATGGCCGGGATGGACACCCGGGCCAGCGCGGTGCCGTAGATGCAGCCGAAGTACAGCGAGCTGCCGTCGAGGCCCAGCCCGAGCGCGTAGCCGCCGTAGTTGAGCGTGCCGCCGCCGCCGTCGTCGTCCGGCAGCGTGAACGAGCCGAGGTAGCCGAGGTCGCCTGCGTGGAGCAGGCGCAGGTCACCCGGCGCCGCGTCGGGGACGGGGCCATCGCTGTCCTCGAACGCATCCGGGTCGGTGCCTGGGCCGGCATCGACGACCCCGGGTGCTCCCGGGGTGCAGGCAGGAAGCATCACCGCGGGTATGGCCGCGGCGGCGGAGAGGACGGCGGGCAGGATCGAGCGGCGACGCATGTGAGGTGCTCGAGCACGACCGAGGCCAAGCTCGTGTCGGCGCGAACCCCGCGCCGACGCGGGCGCGGGTGCCCGCATGCGCCAGCGCCTGGCACGCCGGAGCAAACCAGCGCGGGCAGGTGCCAACCAGGTTGTCGGCCGGTCCTGGCCACCTCGAGCCCACGCCCGGTCGTTCGCTGGCGACGACGCGGCGTCGGCTGTTCTAGACTGCCGCGGTGACGACGACGTCCAGCCTGCCCGGGATCGATCCCGTGGTCGCCGCCGCGGCCATCGTCGTGGTCGAGCGCTGCGCCGCCGCCCGCCAGGTGGCTCCGCCCGCCCGCCCGACCTCGTACGACCTGGCCGCCCTCGACGCGTACCGGCGGGCGGCCGACGACGCGATCGGCGAGGATCTGGCGCTGCTGTCGACCGCCCACGCGCAGCTCGGAGCGCTCGGCCTGCCCATGTTCGGGGTGGTCGCCGCCGCCACCGCCGGCGAGGCCATCGAGCTGCTCGGCCAGCAGCTGCTGCGCCGCATGGTGCTGGGCATGCAGGTGCGCCTGCTCCCGGTCGAGGACGAGCTGGTCGAGGTCCGGCTCGACACCGACCACGGCGACGAGGCGTCGGCGCGCGTCGAGGAGGTGGTGATCACCACCGTCCACCATCACCTCCAGCTCCTGGCCGGCCCGATCCGGCCGTATGCGGTCAACCTGCGCCGGCAGGCCCCAGCCGGCCCGACCGACCCGTGGCGCGCCTTCTTCGGCGTCCGGCCGCGCTTCGGGCAACGCGTCACGTCGATGCGGGTGACCGCCAACAGCCTGGCCACCCCGATGCTCACGGCCAACCCCGACCTGCGCGCGGTCCTGGCCGCGCCGACGGTGAGCGTGGCGACGCAGGTCGGCGCGCACGTGCGGGCCCACCTGACCGAGGACCTGAGCGTGAGCACGATCGCGGCGGCGCTCGGCCTGACCCCCCGGTCGCTGCAACGGCGCCTGAGCGAGGAGGGGCAGGTGCTGCGCGACCTGGTCACCGCCACCCGCATCGAGGCGGCGCGCGACCTGCTCGTGCAGTCGACCGCACCGATCGCCAGCATCGCCAGCGCGGTCGGCTTCCGGCAGACCAGCTCGTTCTCACGCGCGTTCGCCGCCCACACCGGGCAGACCGCACAGGCGTATCGCAAGGAGCGGACCTGACCGCCTCGCCGGGCGCTCGCCGCGGGCCGCGGGCACTCGATCGGATCGGATCAGCCGGGGCCTCGGATCTGCCGCTGGTGCCTGCTACCGTGCTCCGGGTGTCGTCACCTCGGCCCCCTGCCGCCTCGTCCCCAGACCCGGCGACCTCGAGCGCGGCCGTGCCGGCGTCGCCCGCGATCGAGCCGATCGTCACGATGGCCGGCATCTTCGCGGTGCAGCGCTGCGCCCAGCTGCGCGGGGTGACGGCGCCGGTGCCGCCGGCCGGCAGCGATCTGGCCGCGTTCTCGACCTTCTGGTCGGCGTCGGAGGCCGTGGTGGGTGAGGACCTGGCGCTGCTGGCGGCGCGCGAGGTCCAGCTCGGGGCGTTCGGGCTGTCGATGTTCGGCGTCGTCGCCGCGGCGACGGCCGGCGAGGCGATCGACCTGCTCGGCGATCAGTACCTGCGCAAGATGGTGATCGGCATGACCGTGCGGCAGCTGCCGGTCGACGGTGACCTGGTCGACCTCCGGCTCGCGACCGACGCACCGGGCGAGGCCGCGACGCGGCTCGAGGAGGTCGTGCTGGCGGTCCTGCACCGCCACCTGCAGCTGCTGGCCGGGCCGACCCCGGCCTTCGCGGTGCACCTGCGCCGGCAAGCACCACGCGGCCTGACCGAGCCGTGGCGCGAGTTCTTCGGCGTGCGGCCCCGCTTTGGCCAGCGCTTCACCGCGCTGCGAGTGACCGCGCGCAGCCTGACCACCGAGATGCGCACCGCCAACGCCGAGCTGCGCGCGCTGCTGGGCGCGCCGCCGGTGACGATGGCGTCGCAGGTCGCGGCCCACATCCGGGCCCATCTCGGCGACGAGCTGACCGCGGCTGCGATCGCCGGCGCGCTCGGCCTGACGACCCGCTCGCTGCAGCGGCGGCTGGCCGAGGAGGGCCAGGTCCTGCGTGACCTCATCACCGCGACCCGGATCGAGGCGGCGCGCGAGCTGCTGGTGCAGTCGACCGCCGCGATCGGCGACATCGCCGCCGCCGTCGGGTTTCGCCAGACCAGCTCGTTCTCGCGCGCGTTCGTCGCCCACACCGGCCAGACCGCGCAGGCCTACCGCAAGCAGCGGCAGTAGATGGTGAAGCCGCGCCAGCGCGCTCGTCGCGGACCGGCGCTGGTCGAGGCCAGCGCGCGGATCGAGCTACCGGCCGATCGGCCGGCCCGCATCATCGCCGTGGCCGACACCCACTCGGCGCCGCACCCGCAGGCGGCGGCGCGGATCGCCGCGCTCGCGCCCGACCTCATCCTGCACGGCGGCGACATCGGCGACCTCGCGGTGCTGGCGGCCCTGGCCGAGCTGGCCCCGGTCCACGCCGTGCGCGGCAACATCGACACCCGGGCCCATCAGCTGCCCGACGTGCTGCTGCTCGACCTGGTCCGGTCCGGATGTGCGCCGCTGCGCGTGCTCCTGACCCACATCGCGCTGTACGGGCCGACCCTGCGCGCCGAGGTGGCGGGCCGGGCCCGCGCCGCCGGCGCGCCGCTCGTCGTGTGTGGTCACTCGCACGTGCCGTTCCTGGGCGGGCCGCGCGACGTGACGGTGTTCAACCCCGGCTCGATCGGGCCGCGCCGGTTCCACCTGCCGATCGTGTTCGGGCGCATCGACCTCGACCTGGCCGGGCGGATCGACCTGGCCCACGTCGACGTCGAGACCGGCGCGACCTGGATGCCGCCCTGACCGGCGGTCGAGTACGCTGCGTCGATGCGCTTCCCCGAGTACGACGACCACGACGCGACCGGGCTGGCCGAGCTGGTCCGCACCGGCCAGGCCTCGGCCGGCGAGCTGGTCGAGGCGGCGATCGCCCGCGTCGAGGCCCGTGACCCCGGCCTGAACGCCGTCGTGCATCGCCAGTTCGAGCGCGCCCGGGCCGAGGCGGCGGCCGGCCGCACCGGGGCCTTCGCCGGCGTGCCGTTCCTGCTCAAGGACCTCATGGCCGAGGACGCCGGCCAGCCCAGCACCGGCAGCTGCCGTCTCGGCAGCGACTGGCGCGCGCCGCACGACAGCGAGCTGGTCGCGCGCTACAAGCGGGCCGGCCTCATCATCGTCGGTCGCTGCAACACGTCGGAGTTCGGCATTCTGGGCAGCGCCGAGTCGGACCTGCGCGGGCCGGCCCACAACCCGTGGGACCTGGCCCGCTCGACCGGCGGCTCGAGCGGCGGCTCGGGCGCGGCGGTGGCGGCGCGGATGGTGCCGGCCGCCCACGGCGGCGATGGCGGCGGCTCCATCCGCATCCCGGCCTCGCACTGCGGCCTGGTCGGGCTCAAGCCGACGCGCGGCCGCAACCCGCTCGGCCCCGTCGGTGGCGAGCACTGGGCCAGCCTGGTCGAGGAGCACGTGCTGACCCGCAGCGTGCGCGACTGCGCCGCGCTGCTCGACGCCACCGCCGGCCCCGACCCGGGCGCGCCGTACCAGGTGCGCGACCCCGAGCGGCCGTACGCGGCCGAGGTCGGTCAGCCGCCCGGCGTGCTGCGTATCGCCTTCACCACCGACGCCCTGTTCGCCGAGCGCAACGACCCCGATTGCGTGGCTGCCGTCGAGGACGCCGCCGCGCTGGCGCGTAGCCTGGGCCACCAGGTCGAGGCGGCCGCGCCCACGTTCGACCGTCCGGCCCTGATCCGCGCCTACCTGTTCGTCGTCGCCGCCGGCGTCTCGTCGGACCTGGCGGTGGTGGCGGCCCGGGCCGGCCGGGCCCCGCGCGCGGGCGACGTCGAGCCGGCGACCTGGCTCCTCTACCTCATCGCCCGCGCGCTGTCGGCCGCCGAGTACGTCGGCGCGGTCGATCTCATCCGCCGCGCCTCGCGCCAGGTCGCCGAGTTCTTCACCCGGCACGACGTGCTCCTCACCGCCACCTGCGCGCGCCCGCCGGTGCCGCTCGGCGAGTTCGCGCTCACCCGCGGCCAGCGCATGCAGCTCGGCGCCCTGCGCGCCGCGCCGCTGCACGGCCTGCTCATGAAGGCCGTCGACGAGATGGCGCACGGCCCGCTGTCGGCCACGCCCAACACCCAGCTGTTCAACATGACCGGGCAGCCGGCCATCTCGCTGCCGCTGTCCTGGAGCGGCGCCGGCCTGCCCATCGGCACGCAGTGGGTCGGGCCGTACGGCCGCGAGGACCTGCTGCTGCGCCTGGCCGCCCAGCTCGAACAGGCCCGGCCGTGGGCGACACGCCGGCCGCCGGTGCTCGCCAGCGAGGCCTGAACGACGTCCGCCCCCGATCCGCTCAGAACGGCGTCTGGCCGGCGTTGATCGCGCCCCAGGTCGAGGCCGGTCCGGCCCCGGTCGACCAGTCGCCGACGTTGTTGTCGTCGGTGTTGTCGAGGCGCTGGATCGACGTGCCGGCCGCGGCGGTGCCGGTGGCGTTCAGGTCGTCGACCGCGTTGGTGCGGAACACGGTGTCGATGTAGCTGGCCAGCATGGGCGACCACTGCGCAGCCGCGCCGACCAGGGCGGCCTGGACCTCGGTGCCAGTGGCCGCGGTCGGGCCGGCCGGGTCGTTGGACGCGAACACCGCGTCGACGATGACGCCCAGGTTGTCGTACAGGGTGAAGACGTTGTCGGTGTCGGTCAGGCCGGTGTCGGTCGAGTACAGGTCGTACGCGGTGTCGAAGTTGGCGGCGAAGGTCGCGCTCGGGTGCTGATTCACCGACGTGGTCTCGTTCGGCGAGGCGCCTGGGTTGCAGGTCGCGCTGGCCCCGTTGATGTGCACGACGATGAGGTCGTTGGTGGCCACGGTCATGGTCGGGAAGGTCAGCAACGTGGCGGTGTCGCGCTCGAGCAGGCGGAAGCCGGTCAGGACGCCGCCGCTCACCACCCGCAGCTCGATCAGGTCACAGCCGCCGTTGATGAACGCGTTGAGCTCGTTGATCCGGGCGACCGCCAGCACCTGGAAGCCGGTGAAGCTGGCCGAGGCCGGGACGCTCAGCGCCGTCCCCTGCAGGTCGGTCAGGCCGGCGCCGATGGTGGCCAGGTAGGTGATGCCGCCGGTCTGGGCCGAGGTGGTCACGGTGACGGTGCGCCCGCTGACGGTGGCCGCGCTCGCGGTCAGGCCGCCGTCGAAGGTGAACTGCGAGCCGTCGGCCAGCACGCTGGCCGGCTGGATGCGGCGGCTGAACGTGAGCTGCACCTGCGTCGCCGACGGGGCGATGGCGGTGAGCACGGTCGGGGCCGGGCAGCCCGACACCGTGAGGTCGCCGGCCAGGTTGGCCGGGAGCTGGGCCGCGGCATTGAAGCGGCTGACCGGCACGTCGTCGAGGGTGACCTGGCACCCGGCGGCCAGGTCGAGCCCGTCGCGCAGGGTCGCCGCCACCCGCAGCTGCAGGTTGCTGTCACCGGAGACCCCGGCGGTGGAGAAGGTGGCGCGCTCGAACCCGGTGCCGCTGCCGACGAAGCCGGCCGCGACCGTGCCGGTCACGTCGATCAGCTCGCTCTCGTAGCCGTCGAGGCCGGTGACCAGGTCGGTCGCGGCGCTGACGTTCTGGGCCAGCGGCGCGACCGCGTTGCCGCTGCTGAGGACGGTCAGGCCGGTGATGGCCGAGGCGACGCGCAGCCCGCCGACCGTGCCCATCGTCGTGATGGTGAAGGTGACACGGTCGCCCACCGCCGGCGGCGGCAGCAGGGTCGCGGCGTCGACGGCGATGTACAGGGCCGGCCCGGTCGGGTCGGCCTGGATGGTGAAGCCGGCCGGGTCGTTGGCGGGGGTGCCCATCGGCGGCTTGACGTAGGTCACCAGCACGCCGGTGATGGGCAGGGTCAGGCCGGTGCCGTCGGCGGTGGCCCGGGCCGCCGCGATCTGGTCCGACGCGACCGGAGCGTCGATCGGGGTGGCGTCGACGGCGGCGTCGACCCCCGCGTCGACCGGCGCGTCGATCACCGTAGCGTCGATCGGTCCATCGATCACGGTGGCGTCGACCGTGGCGTCGACCGGCGGGGCGTCGAGCGGCAGCGCATCATCGCCGACGGTGGTGGCATCGACGACGCGGCCGTCGACGCGGCGGGCGTCAGGGGTCCCGCCGCCGTCATCGCCGCAGCCACCGAGGATCGCACCGAGGAGGAGCAAGGACACGAGGCCACGCTTCAGCATGGCCGGGTTGTACCACCTCGCCGGTGTCGGCGAGGTGTCACCCGCGTCACGCACCCGGTGCGCCCAGCGCAGCCTGTTCGCGCGCGCCGCCGGCGCCTGCTCAGGCGCGGATGAACCGCGCGACGTCGGGCATCACCTCGGGGAGGACCCTGACGTCCGCGCCGGACGCCAGGTCGACGATCACCAGGTCCGGCCAGGCGGTGGCGCGGCCGGCCCGGCTCGCCGGTGCGCGCACCACCAGGACGAACCGCCCATCGGCCGAGACGTCGTGGGCGATGCTGATGCCGCGCGCCACCACCCGCGCCGGCTGGTTCGCCCGTACCTCGATCAGGTCACACCGGTTGTCGGCGTAGCCTTCGACGCAGTCGTGCAGCAGCACCGTGCCACGCGGGCCGGTGTGCAGGGGGCGCCAGCCCGGGACCGAGCCACGCGCCCGGTGCACGGTGACCGCCCGGCCGCCCGCGACCGGGACGGCCTCGACGGTGAACCGCGGGCGCCCACCGTCGCCGCTGGTGTGGGTGCGCTCGAGGTAGATCGTGTCGGCTCCCAGCGCGAGCAGCTCGACCGGCCCCGCCTTGGCCTCCACCGCGACCTTGCGTGTGCGCGGGCGCGTCGCGCCCTGGGACGGGTCCCAGTCGAGCAGCGTCACGCCGCCGCTGCTCCGGTAGGCGGCGCGAGTCGGGTCGGGCCCGAGCGTGAGGGTGGTCCCGACCGCGCGCCCGAGCAGCTCGCGTCGCCCGACCTGCCCGTAGCCCATCCGCGCCACCGTCGTGCCCCTGCGCGTCATCGAGTGCACCAGCAGGCCGCCATCGGCCAGGAACCGCACCGGCTCCTCGAGGCAGGTCAGGTCGCCGCGTCCACAGCGCGGGTCGCCCGGCACCTCGGACCGCACGCCGTGAGCGTCCCCGAACACGACCGTCCACGGCCGACCGCGTCCGACCGACCCACGGGCCGGGATGGGCGTGCGCGTGATGGCCCAGCGACCGGACGGCTCGTCGACGACGAGGTCCTGGTACGCGTGTGCGGGGTTGACCCCGTCCTGCGGCTTGGCCAGCACGACGTGTCGCGCCTCGCCGTCGATGCGCACGATCGCCCCCGCGTCGCTCATGAGGACCGCCGGGATCCCGCCGGGCGCCGGCAGGCCGTCGATCGGATCGTCGTCGGCCCCCGCGCCGACCACGGCGTCCGGATCGTCGAAAGGAGCCGCCCCCGCCGCCGGCGGCGCCGGGGCGGCCTGCGCCGAGACCCCGGCGGGTGAGAGGACGAGGGACGCGGTGACCAGCGCGCGCAGCGTCGAGGTGGACATGCCCGGTGCGACGGCGCCTTGCCGAGAAGATTCACGGCGGCGTGCTGCCGCGGCGCCGGTCGTGGTCGGTCTGCAGCATCGATCACCGTCGGTCGTGAACATCCGGTTACACGATCGGCGTGCTGATCGCCGCTGGTCGACCCGGCGGGGAGTGACCAGTGCCGCCGGTCGTGTGCATCCGCCGGGGCGCGGCCCCCGGGCCGCTGGTCCGGCCGCTTCGTGATCCCGAGGACCTGGAGCTGGGCAAGCCGCTTGCAGGAGGACCGGCTCCATGGCGGATGATCTGCGCAGCTGGTCGGACGAGTCCTCGGCGACCACGCACGAGGACACCACCGAGGCCGACGTCGACGCCGAGGTCGTGGCCGGCGACGCCGACCTGGTGCGGGCGCTCACCGCCGGGCCCGCGGCCGGCGCCGGCCTGCCACCACACGTGCTGGCGGCGATGCACCAGCGCTTCGGCAACGGGTTCGTCGCGGACCTGCTGGCGCGGCGTGCCGGTGCCGACATGGCGCCGGCAGCGGCGGCGCCAGGCGTCGACGAGGCAGCGCTCGAGGACGAGTCCGGCCATGACGGCCAGGACCAGGACCAGGACCCGGACCCGGACCAGGACCATGACCCCGACCATGACCCCGACCATGACGCCCCGGCCCATGCGCTGTCGCAGGTCGACAGTCCCGGTGCGGTCGCGCGGGCGCCGCGGCCCGAGCACGCCGCCAGGCCGGCCGAGCCGCTGGACATGCTCAAGGAGATGTCCGCCTTGCCCTCGGCCCGCAACCTGCGCGGCCTGCTGCGCCTCATCGCCCACGCGCCGGCGCGGGCCCGGCTCGGCCTGCGCACGCCGCTGTCGCGCCAGGACGGGCTGACCACCATCGTCACCGCCTTCGTCATGCGCGCGGCCATGCGCCAGTTCCGGGCCGCCGGCCCGGGCGCCCGCAAGAAGCTGCAGCGCATCATCGGCAACCACCTGCGCCTGAGCAACACCCCGCTCGGCGCCGGCGGGTTGCGCGTGGCCGGCGTCGGCGGAGGGGCGCTGACCGGCCTGGCCGGCCCGACCAGCAACGGCTTCTCGGTCGAGACCGTCAACCAGACCGCGGTGATGCTGGTGACGCTGCACCAGCTCCGGCGCGACCCGGCCTTCGCGGCGCACCGGCCGGTGGTGCGCGGGCAGTGGGCGCGCTTCGAGCCCGAGTTCCGGGCGCTCCTCCTGCGCTGCTACCCGCCGGGGCAGCACCCACGCACCTGGCGCTACGGCGTCAGCCCGGACCGCCCCAGCTACCACCGGCACGAGGACCAGTCCCACCTCAAGACGACGTACCAGCAGCTGCGCCGGCTGGTCGAGCTGGAGGCCCCCAACGCGCCGTGGTGCCAGCAGCAGGCCGACCGGCTCGAGGCGGCGTACCCGCTGGTCAACGCGCCGTGGGAAGACCTCGGCTCACACGACGGGTCGATCCGCTGACGCCGGCGTATCGCCGTCCCACGCACCCCAGCGCGCGTGCACGCGCCCGGCGCGAAGCTCGACCAGCTCGATGCCGCGCACGACCACGTCTCCGCTGCGGGTGCACCAGCGCACCGCGACCTTGGCGCTGGCCTCGTCGATGACCAGGTCCTCGACGGTGGTGACCGCTTCGGGGAAGCGATCGAAGAACGCGGTCAGGCCGACCAGCGCGCCGGCGCGGTCCGGGCTGCGCCCGGCCGGGCTGTGGTCGACGAAGCCCTCGTCGTGCAGGGCCAGGAACCGCGCGGCGTCGAGGGGCGCGGTCCACGACGCGACCCAGGCCCGGACCACCGCCTCGAGCTCGGCCCGGGTCACCGGGACCGCTTGCGCAGCTTCGCCGCCCGCGCCGGCAGCTTCTCCAGATCGGGGCTGACCTTGCCCCCGGCCTTGCGGGTGAGGGCGACCTCGTACTTGCAGGTCGAGAACGGCTCGGCCCGCTCGACGAGGTGGACGTGGGCGCCCAGCGCCGCCGGCATCGCCAGGTCGAGCTCGTAGATGTCGCCGACGATCAGGGTGCTACGCGGGCTGGGGCCGGCCTGGCCCCACACCCGCAGCAGCGCCTGGTAGTAGCCGCCGCGGCGCAGGTAGATGGGGCGGTCGAGCGCGTCGTGGCGCTGCGCCGCCGCCAGCTTGCGGAACGGCTTGCTGGCGGCGCGGCTGATGGCGCCGTCCCAGTCGAGCTCCTTGACGATGAACTTGCTGGCGCCACCGACCACGGTGATCTTGGCGCGCAGCTCGGGCACGTCGGCCAGCAAGGTGTCGAGCCGGCCGCCGATGGTCGCCTCCGACGAGTTGCTGACGAACGCGACCTCGACGTCGAGGTCGACCAGCTGCTGCAGCACCGCGCTGATCTCCGGCCGCCACGGCGCCGGGAAGCGATCGTACGCGTCCTTGTACAGCGTGGCCGGGACCTTGATGCCCTGGCCCGGGTTGGCCTCGAGCCAGCGCCGCTCGAGCCAGGCCACCGCCTCGCCGGCGGCGATGTACGGGTCGGCGTGGGCCGGCGCCGAGGCCACCCGCGACAGCGTGGCCCAGCCTGCCTCCGGCGAGGCCGCCCGCACCGCGGCCAGCGCCTCGTCCCAGCGCGCCGCGAAGTCGCGGCCGATCGGCGCGCCGTGCAGGTCGGTGACGTGGGCGCCGAGCAGCCGGTGGTACTCGGTCAGGAAGTCGGCCTGGGTCGCCTCGACCAGGGTGCAGGTGCCATCGAAATCGAGGACGACGTGGGTGAGCGCCATGGCCGGGCAGTCTACTCCGGGACCGCCGCCGTGGCTGCGGCCCGGGCGCCATCCTCAGTCGAGCGCGTACACCACCGCGAACACGCCGTCGCCGGCGTCGACGGCGAGCCCGCGCTCGCTGGTGACCGCCGCGGCGAACACCCCGGTCAGGCCGAGCGCGGGGCCGTTGCCGGACAAGCCGGCGACGATCGCGGCGTCGCTGCGGAGGTGGTCGACCACGCGCGCCGAGGTGTCGTCCAGGGCGATCAACAGCGCGTCGCCCGGGCCTCGTGGCGTGAGGTCGGTGCCACCGATGCGGATCGGGCTGTCGAAGGACACCAGCAGGTACCGGGTCGCACCATCGCGGCTCAGGCCGCTGCCCTGCTCGACGCCGGGGCCACCCAAGACCTGGCTGGCGCGCACGCCGCTGCCGTCGACGTGGAGCACGGCGACGTCGCGGCCGCCGGCGTGGGGTAGCTCGCGATCACCCAGCACGACCGCCGATGGCGTCGTCAGCGCGATCACGCAGCCGGTGTCGCTGGCGGTGACTCCAGCCGGGTCGTCGTCGCCGGCCGAGCCGTAGGCGGCGACGAAGCGGGCCTGCCCGGTCAGGCCGTCGACGCGGGCGACCCAGACGTCGACGCCGCCCGCGCTGACCAGGGCCCGCCCGAGGATGGTCGCGTCGTCGATGAAGCGGCCGGCCAGGCACAGGTCGCCATCGTCAGCGAGCTCGACGCCGCGCGGGTACAGGTCCTGGTCGTCGCTGAGGCCGTGGCTCCAGCGGGTCGCGCCCGATCGGGCGACGAAGGTCGCGTCGCAGCAGGTCGGGCCGGGCGGGAGGTCGACGCCGTCGACGCGCAACGCGTCGCCATAGATGCCGGCGCTGACCACGTCGCCACCGCCGGTGTGCCGTGCGTACCAGGCCTGGCCGTTGGCGCCGTTGCTGCCGCTGGCCGTGAACGTGGTGGTGCCGCGCACCGCCCCGTCGAGGCCGAACCGGAGCAACATGGGTTGCTGGACGGCACCGCCGAGGTCGCACGGGTTGCCGCTGCCGAGCACCGCGCCCTGGGTCAGGCCGGCCAGCACCAGCTCGTCGCCTCCGAGATCGGCGCTGCGAATGTCGCAGAAGTTCTCGGCCACCAGCGGCTGGCTCCACCGGGTCGCGCCCACCTCGTCGACGGCGAGCAGGAACGAACGCACCCCCGTGGAGCCGCCGGCCACGGTGGCGCCGGATGCTCGATCCAGCAGGTCGTCAGCGTGGGTGACCACGAACGCGCTGGTCTGGCCGGCGGTGGCCACGTTGTAGATCCGGGCGAACCCGGGACTGGTGAACGAACGCGACCACTGCAGCCGCGTCGGGCCGGCCCCGGCCGCATCGGGCCCGGGCTCGTCGAAGCCGACGCGACCGCAGCTCGCGACCAGACCGACGGACACCACCGCTCCGACCCAGGACCGTGTCGGATGCCGCCACACTGGCCCATCGTAACACTCCTCCCCGGGGGCTCATCGCCGGCCTTGTCGGCTCGCACCTTTTCGTGTACAAAGTACACCATGAAGCTCACGTTGACCCCGAGCTCCCAGGTCTTCGTGCTGACCGGGGCCGGCATCAGCGCCGAGAGCGGCATCGCCACCTTCCGCGACTCGGGCGGGTTGTGGGAGCAGCACCAGGTCGAGGACGTCGCCTCGCCCGAGGGCTTCGAGCGCGACCCGGCGCTGGTGTGGCGCTTCTACGCGCTGCGGCGGGCCCAGGCCGCCACCGTCGCGCCCAACCCGGCCCACCGCGCGCTGGCCGAGCTCGAGGCGCGCATGGGTGACCGCCTGACCCTGTGCACCCAGAACGTCGACGACCTGCACGAGCGGGGTGGTTCGCGCCGGGTCATCCACATGCACGGCGAGCTGTTCATGACCCGCTGCGCCGACGAGGCGTGCGCCAGCGCGCCGTTCGTCGACCGGCGCCACGACTTCCCGGCCCTGCCGCGCTGCCCGTGTGGTGCCCTGCAGCGGCCACACATCGTGTGGTTCGGGGAGATGCCGCTCGAGGTGCTGCCCATCCGGCGCAAGGTCCAGGCGTGTGACCTGTTCCTGTGTATCGGCAGCTCGGGCAGCGTGTACCCGGCGGCCGGCCTGGTCCGAGAGCTGCAGTACCGCCGCTCGCAGGGCGAGGTGTGCCGCTCGGTCTACCTCGGCCTCGAGGCGCCGGCCAACGCCGACGACTTCGATCAGGTCATCCTCGGCAAGGCAGGCGAGCTGCTGCCCGGCCTGCTGGCGGGGTGACGGTGCGCGAGCAGGATGCTGAAGAAGCATCCTGCTAGTCATTTCTGATCTCGCAGCCTGCTGAAAACACGGAGCCCGTCCCGTCGGCTGGAGCCGCCGGCACGGTTGTTCAGCAGCCTGCTAGGCTCGGCCGATGCGCAGGTGTGGTCTCGTGCTCCTCGCCGCCTGTGGTGCCGGCGCAGGTCATCACCGGGTCGCCGCGCCGGGTGTGTTCGCCGTCGCCGTGCCCGGGCCGGCGCGCGACCTCGGGTGGAAGGGCGTCGACTCGCGGGTCGGTGCCTACGCCGTCGGAGCCTGCACGCTCAGCTACGACGCCGGCATGTACCAGGGCGGCCTCGTGCCCAGGCCCGGGCTCCGGGACTGGGCGTACCGGGTCACGCTCGTCGACGGGCGGGCCGCGCGCTGGGCTCGCTTCGCGGTGGCCGACGCCGAGTCAGGGGCGTACCAGCTCGCGCTGTACGTGCCCGGCCTGGAGATCCAGGTGGCGTGCCCGTCCGCCGCGGAGCGCGACGCGGCGGTGGCCTGGCTCGAGACGGTGCGGTTCGACCCGCGGTTCGATCGAACCGGCGGGCGCGACCTGACCACGACCCGCGCCATCACCGGGCCGGCGGCGTGGTCTCCCGCGCCGGTGTGGTGTGAGCACCGGGCCGGCGCGGCCGAGGGTGGCGCCGGTGACGCCACGCTGGTGGTGGAGTCGATGGTCGGGCCCAGGCTCGCCTCGGTCGTGGCGATCCCGGTCGGGACCGGCGCGGCCAAGGCGACGTTCCTCGACGAGCCGAGCGCCACCGCGAAGGCCGTGCTGCCGGCCGGGACCTACCAGATCGACGTGTCGTCGACGCAGCAGGAGACGGTCAGCTGCGGCGAGCTCGCGCTCGCGCCGGGGCAGGTGATGACCGTGCGGGTGCGGCGGTTCGGGCTTTGACCGGGCGCGCGGCGCCAGCCTTGGCGCCGCCTGCCGTCCGGTCGAGGATGCTGGCCATCGCCTTGCCCCGGGCCAGCTCGTCGACCAGCTTGTCGAGGTAGCGGATCTGCCGCATCAGCGGATCCTCGACCTCCTCGACGCGCACCCCGCACACCACGCCGGTGATGAGCTTGGCCTGTGGGTTCATCCGCGGCGCCCGGGCGAAGAAGGTCTCGAAGTCGACCTCGTCGTCGAGCACCCGCTGCAGCTGCGCGCCGCGGTAGCCGGTCAGCCAGGAGATGACCTGGTCGACCTCGGCCTGGGTCCGGCCCTTCTTCTGCGCCTTCTGCACGTACAGCGGGTACACCGCGGCCAGCGGCATGGTGAAGATCCGGTGTCGCTTCGCCGGCGCAGCAGGTGCCATGTGCTCACGATACCAAGGCCGGCCGGGTCGGGGCAGCCAGGCGCGACAAGGCCCTTGCCGGCGCCGGCGGGACGGGTTGTAGTTGGCGCATGAGCCTACGCTTCGCCTCGTTCGTCGCCACCTCCACGCTCGCGCTCACCGCAGCCTGCGGGCCCAACCCCCGCGGCGGCGGCGATGACGGCACCGATCAGATCGACGCCGCCGGCGGAGGTGACCCCGACGCCACGCCCCAGGTCGTCGGCGTGCTGCGTGGCCGGGTGTGGGCGCCCAACATGGGCCTGGGCCAGGCCCCTCCCGGGCAGGAGATCCCGGTCTTCGGCGCCACCGTGTACCTCACCGGCATCCGGCCCGACCCCATCCCGGCCGGCGTGTACTGCGAGGAGTGTGTGCAGGCGCCGCCCGGCGGCGTGGTGTCGAGCCACGACGGCTCGTTCGAGGTCGCGGCCCCTCCGGGCACCTACTGGCTGGTGATCCAGAAGGGGCAGTTCCGCCTCGAGCAGGAGTACACCATCGACGTCGGCACCGTCGATCTCGGCCCGGCCGCGACCACGCTGCCGTCGGAGCACGACCCGGCCGGCGGCAAGTTCATGCCGAAGATCGCGCTGGTCCGGGGCGGCAGCGACAACGTCCAGGACATCATGGGCAAGATCGGCATCGGCACCATGGTCGGCAACAGCTTCTCGTCGGCCAACGGCGAGATGGACATGTACGAGTACTCGGCGACGCCCGGCACGATGGGCACGGCCGAGCAGCTGCTGCGCAACCCGGCGATGATGGCCCAGTACCACATCATCTTCTTCCCGTGCGCGACGTCGATGAGCTCGATCGACGCCGTGCTGCGCGACCAGAACGTCCTGCGCAACGTGCGCCAGTACGTGCACGACGGCGGCAAGCTGTACGTCACCGACTGGTCGGGCGAAGTGGTCGACCGCTCGTTCCCGCAGCAGATCACCCACGGCGACACCGGCACCGACTCGACCGGCACCTACGACCCGGTCGCGCTGACCGGCACCCTGGCCACGGTCGGCGACGCCGACGGCGGCTCGTACACCTCGCCCGACGCCGAGGCGGTCGACACCGACCTGGCGCAGTGGCTCGGCCTGCAGTCGGGCCCGACCCCGAGCAACCCGACCGGCGCGACGATGTTCAACCCGGCCGCGTTCGACGTGCAGGGCAACTGGAACTGGATCAGCACCCTGACCGACGTGCCGATCGGCGTCGACCCGATGACCAGCCTGACCGTGTACGACACCCCCAAGCCGTGGGTCATCGGCTCCAAGCCGAGCAACCCGGTTGGCAAGAAGCCGCTGGCGGTGACGTACGAGCCGACCGGCTGCGGCCGCGTGTTGTACTCGACCTACCAGACCTCGAACTCCGCCCACGCCGGCCTGTTCCCGCAGGAGCGCATCCTGCTGTACCTGATCATGGAGCTGGGCCAGTGCTCGGCAACGGTCATCGAGTGATCGCGTCGACGGCCTGCTTGGCGAGGCTCGCCGGCTCGATGTCCTCGACGGAGTCATCGCCGTGACCAAGCTGACTCCCGACGAGGCCGGCGGCTCGTTCCCGCTGATCGAGCTGGCCGGCCGGCTCGACGAACGTTGACCGGCGGGCGTGCCGACCCGGCCGGCGCACGCTAGACCGCGGGACGATGGAGCCGCTGACCGCTCGACCCTGGCTCGCAGCGCTGGTGCTGGTGGCCCTGGCTCACGCCGTGGCCGCGCTCGCCTGCCTCGGCTGGCTGGCGACCTCGGCCACGCCGATCGACGGCGTCCACCCGGCGGTCAAGCCGCTGCGGTTCGCGCTGTCGATCGCCGTCCTGCTTGGCAGCGTCGCCGTGGTGCTGCGCGGGCTGGCCGGCGCCGACGGCGCGCGCGCGGCCATCGCCTGGACCGTGGTGGCCTCCATGGTGGTCGAGATGGTGATCATCGTCGCCCAGGCCGTGCGCGGGCGGGCGTCGCACTTCAACCTGGCGACGCCGCTCGACGCCGTGCTGTGGCGGGTCATGGCCGGGGCGATCGTCGTCGGCGTGGTCGCGCTGCTCGCCCTCGCCCTGCTGGCCACGGTGCGGCCGCTGGTCTGGTCGCCGCTGGTGGCCACCGCGGTGCGCCTCGGCCTGTGGCTGCTGCTCCTGGTCGCGGTGTCGGGCTTCGCCATGGGCGGGCGCGGCAGCCACGCCGTCGGCGCGGGCGACCTGCGTGTCCCGCACTTCTTCGCGCTGCACGGGCTGCAGGCCTTGCCGCTGCTGGCGCTGGCGCTCGAGCGGATGCCGCTGGGGTCTCGCCTGCGCTGGGCCGGGCTCGCCGTCGGTGCGGCGCTGTGGACCACGGTCGCGGTCGGCACGCTGGCGCAGGCCCTGGCGGGCCAGGCGGCGCCGTCGTGGCTGCCCTAGCAGGCTGCTGAAAAACCCGTGCCGACGGCTCCTGCCGACGGGACGGGCTCCGTGTTTTCAGCAGGCTGCGAGACCGAAAATGACTAGCAGGCTGCTTTCTCAGCAGTCTGCCAGGGGTGTCCCTGAACGTCGACGTGGTCGTCGTCGTGGTCGTGGACCTTGCTACTCCTGAGCGGCGGGCGCGCCTGCTCACCAGGTGGCGGTCCACAGGGCGTCGCCGTAGGTGGCGAGCACGGCCCGAGTCGGGCCGAGCGCGGCCGCGGTCCACGCCGAGGGTGCGGCCGCGGGCAGGCCGCTCACGACGAGGGGTGTGAGTGGTGCGCTCGGGTCGACCGGGATGACGGCACCACGCAGCGCGTCGCCGTCGAGCCAGAGGGCGGCGAGCTGGTCCGTCTCGACCAGACGGACCGGGCCGAGCGTGCTGGTCAGCGCGACCACCGTCGACGACAGCACCAGCGCCTGGTTGGCGCCGTCGACCCGCAGCCAGCGGGCCAGCACCTCGCCACCAGTGCGATACAACACGACCGCCTGGTTGCCGTCCCAGGTCCCACCCAGCGCGGCCACCGCCGGCGCCGCACACGGCGGCGCGATCCGGGCGGTCGTCACCGACGCCGTCGAGAACACCGCCGCGAGCAGGCACGAGCCGTCGGCCAGCTCGGCGGCGACGAGGCCGGCGCCGGCGGCGGCCCCGGTGGACGCGGCGACGATGGTCGCCCCGGCCGGCGGCAGCGCGAGGGTGGGCTGGGCCGTGTCGTGCTGGCCGGTCGACGGGTCGAGGAACCGCGCGGTGGCGACGTCGCCCTGGTAGGTGAGCCCGAACATCCGCGCCCCGGCGCGCGCGAACGCCGGTAGCGCCGGACGCTCGTTGCCGGCGAGGACGATGTAGGGGAACCCGTCCATCGCGTTGCTCAGGACCTTGAGGTAGGTGCCGCCGTCGATCGGGCGGTTGAGCGCGGCGACGACGTGGGCGCCATCCCAGGCCAGGCTGACCTCGGTGTAGCCCTGGTCGTCGGACGGGGTGGTGTGGTGAGGCGCGGCGGTGGCGGGGGTGAAGGTCGAGGAGAACCGGGCGCCCCACAGGACGCTGGCGCCCGGGCCGAGGAACGCGGTGGCCCAGCCGTCGTCGGCGCCACCCTCGGCCATGCCGATCGCGACCAGCCCGACCAGCGCGCCCGGCCCGGTCGTCGGCGTGAACCCGGTGACCTCGGCCGCGGGCGCGACCAGCGGTGTGGCGTCGGGGCTCCTCGACGCATCGGCCGGGGACGGCCGCCCATCACCCGCTGCGCCGTCGGCGCCCGATCCACCGGTGAGGTCGAAGCCGATCCGGCACCCGGTCGCCGTCAGCGCGGCCGCCAGCGCCGCACCTGCCCGCCACGCGGCGCATGAACGACCTGCCAGGAAGCGCACAGCCCAGTGTACCCGCTCGGGGCTGCCCAGCGGCATCGTCCCAAGGGACTGGTCGTGCCCCAAGGGACTGGTCGTGCCCCAAGGGACTGGTCGTGCCGACCTGCACGGGACCTGCTCGGGAACAGGCACGAGGGGCATGGCGTGGGGGAAAGGGGCGAAAGGATTGGAGGGAGGGTGTCCGGGAGTGGGCGACGGCCGGACGAGGATGGACGGAGTGGGCGACGGCCGGACAGGCGCGTGGGCAACTGACTGAAAGGATGGGAAAGGTTGCCGCCGGCGGTAGGCTCGGGCCGGTGATGCGCCTGCCTGACGCGCCGACGGATGAGGCCTATGCGGCGATCGGCCGCGACGATCCCCGCCTCCTCAGGGGGGCGCAGGAGGTCGCCGCCCGTCATGGGGTGGCGGGGCCGTGTGAACGCTTCGCCGGGGGCTCGCTGCCGGTGTTCGCGGTTGGCGCCGAACACGTCGTCAAGCTGTATCCGCCGTGGGACGCCGCCGCGGCCGCGGCCGAACACGCGGCCCTGCGCGCCGTCGACGCGCGCCTGCCCATCCCGACCCCGCGCCCATACGCCGCTGGCGAGCTCGACGGCTGGCGCTACCTCGTCATGGCGCGCCTGCGCGGCCGGGGCCTGCACGAGGCCTGGCCCGAGCTGGCCGCGCCGGACCAGGAGGCGCTCGTCGAGCAGCTCGGCGCCGCCACCGCCGCGCTACACGCGCTGGCGCCGGCCACCGTCGACGTCGGCGTGCCGCGCCCCGACTGGCCGGCGTTCCTCGCCGCCCAGCGCGCCGGCTGCGTCGACCGCCAGCGCGGGCGTGGTCTGGCCCCGGCCTGGCTCGACCAGGTCTCGGCCTTCCTCGCCGCCGCCCCGCTGGCGGCGCCGGCCGCGCCCGCGCTGCTGCACACCGAGCTCATGCGCGAGCACCTCCTCGTCGCCGTCGACGCGGCCGGCCGGCCGAGGTTGACCGGCCTGATCGACTTCGAGCCGGCCATGGTCGGCGCGCCCAGCTACGACCTCGCCTCCGTCGCCGTGTTCGTCACCGCCGGCGAGCCGCGCCTGGTCCGCCGCTTCGTCGCCGGGTACGGCCACGCGCCGGCCGCGCGCGAGGTCATGGCGTATCTGCTGCTGCACCGCTACTCGAGCCTGCCCTGGTACCTCGAGCGGGTGCCGCCGCCGCCCGGGGTCACCACCCTCGAGCAGCTGGCCGACGCGTGGTGGCCGACCTGACGCGCCGCGCGCCGTGGCGCCGTCGCCACAGCGACCCGTCGCCCGTTCACACCACGCCGCGCCGCCGCGCCCGTCGGCGCGTCGATGAATTCCGTCGACGTCGCCGCGTCCCTGACCCATGCGCCCGGTCCTCCTCGCTGCGACAGCCATCGCGGCGCTCACCCTGCCCACCTCCACGCCGGCGCTGGCCGGCCCCGGCGACGATCGCTGGCTGATGGCGGTCGGCGTCGAGGGCGGCGGCTGGGACTCGGCCTACCAGGGCGGCGGGCGCGAGGGCCCCTCGGTCGGCCTGCACCTCGGCCTGGCCCGCGCCCTCGGCGCCATCCACCTCGGCGGCGAGTACGAGGCCATGATCATCGCCGACGGCGAGGGCGAGCTGCACCGCTTCGGCGCCACCGCTCGCGTGCAGGGCGGCCTGATCGATCGCCAGCTCGGCGTCGGCATGGGCGCCTACCTCGAGCTCGGCGCCGGCCACGCCACCGCGCTGTGGGAGCGCGGCGGCCGCCTGGCCCGGCGCGACCTGCGCCTCGGAACCGGCATGGTGATGGAGATCGGCCAGCGCCACACCACCGGCTTCGAGCTCGGCATGGTGCTGACCGCCGCCGCGCCGCCGCCGATGGACCCCGACGCCACCCACGACCTGTCGCTGCTGCTGCGCCTGGCCGTGATCCACGGCCGCTGACACTGGCTCGCTCCTTCAGCGCGCCATCACCTCGAACAGGTTGGCGGCGGGCAGCGTGACCGACTGGCCCGGCGCCGGCGGCACGAACGGCGCGAAGGTGGTCTGGTCCCACCGCCGCCACACCAGCGAGGGCGCGTCGAGCGGCACCGCGAAGCGCGCCAGCACCGTGGCCGGTCGGCCGTCGGTGGTGAGCGCCTCGATCTCCATGGTCAGGCCACTGAGGGCGACCCGCTCGCCGACGGAGAAGCGCCGGTCGGCCCGCCGCAGCATCTGGTCGGCCTGCAGGCGCAGGAAGCCGCCGGCCGGCGCCACCCGCAGCGTGTGCGGGTCGACGCCGGTCAGGGTCACCGCGCTGGTGGCGTTGGCCAGCCAGTACAGGTGGGCCGGTCGAGCCTGGCCACGCGACGCGCGCATCACCGGCAGGTAGCCGGCGAAGGCGTCGAGCGGCGGGTTGGCCAGGATGACCGTCTGCGCCGCGACCTCCGGCCCGGCCGGCACGCCGGCGTCGGCGCGGTCGAGCACCGCGCCCAGGGTGACGATCGAGCGCGCCCGCACCGGCAGCAGCAGCGGCGCCAGCACCAGGTGCACGACCGCCAGCACCGCGGCGGCGCCGACGATCACCCGCCGCCACCCCGGTCGCGCCGCCAGCGCCGGGCGGTCGGTCAGCGCCGCCGCCAGCAGCTGCGCCATCAGCCCGGCGCCACCGAGGCCGACGAAGCCGAGCAGCCGGTCGGCCGGGAAGGTGGCGGCGACCGGCAGCACCGCCAGCACCATGCCGGTGGCGAAGAAGCGGCTGACCGGATCGCGCCGCAGCAGGCCCGCACAGCACAGCCCGATCGCGCCGACCACGACCAGCGCGACCACGGCCATCACCACCACGACGCCACCTCCGAGCAGCGGGTACATCGCCGCCAGCTCCGACCACGGCAGCGCGAGCTGGCCGAGCAGCAGGGCCGGCACCCGGGTCAGCGCCACCGCGGCGAAGCCGAGCGGGTCGCTGCCCGGGTCGAGGTAGATGCCCGACCCGGCCGCGCCGTAGCCGAGCAGGCCGTACACCACGCGCCACGCCACCACCACCACCAGGTACGGCGCCAGCGCGCGCGCCCGCGCCGGCCAGGCCGCGCGGTCGAGCCACAGCGCGTGCGCCACCAGGTACGCGCCGATGGCCAGCGCCGACTCGCCGGCGCCGAGGGCCAGGAGCAGCAGCACCGGCCCCAGCCAGCGCCCCGTCACCCAGCCGTCCCGCCGCCAGCGATCGTGCACGAGCAGCACCGGCACCGCGGCGGCCAGGGCGACCAGCGCGTTGCGGTTGGCGATCCACGCCACCACCGGGCCGCGCGCGTCGTCGAGCGCGTACAGCGCCAGCGCCAGCACGGCGATCCACCGCGTCGGCACGAAGCGCCGGTACAGCAGCCACACCAGCAGCGACGACAGCGCCATCCACGCCAGGTTGTGCGCCAACATCGGCGCCGGCGCGTCGGGCCACAGCGCGGCGTCGGCGGCGTGGGTCAGCGACGACAGCGGGCGCCAGAACGCCAGGCGCACGTCGAGGTCGGTCCACCACGGGAACACCCCGACGTCGCGCAGCGCCGCGGTGTCGGCCGGGTCACCACCGGCGAACACGAACAGGTCGAGCGGGCGCGCCCGCAGCCCGGGCAGCCCCGGCTCGGACCGGGCCAGCAGCCGGTGCAGGTGATCGTCGGCGGTGAAGTCCCCACCCAGCGCCGGCGCGGCCAGCACCACCGCCAGCAGCACGATCACCGCCGGGGCCCACCGGCGCTCGAGCCAGCGCTGCAGGCGCGGGGTGCTCATGCCAGCGGAGTCGTAACACGGGCCCTGACCACTCAGATCGGGCACGGGCACGGGCGCAGGGCCAAGCGCCGTCGCTTGACCTGCTAGTAGTGCCGCTCGAGGATGTACCAGCCGAACGCGCGCAGCATCACCCGCGCGATCGACGGCTCGAGCAGCGGCGCCGCCCGCTGCCAGCCGTCCTCGACCATGGCCCGGGCCTGGTCGGCGCACGCGCTGATCGCGCCGCAGCTCTCGAGCAGCTCGACCGCCTCGGCCACCACCCGCTCGTCGCTCGGCTTGCTCTGCAGCGTGCTCCACAACCAGGCCCGGCGATCGCGGTCGAGCCGGCCCATCGCCACCGCCACCGGCAGGGTCACGGTGCCGTTGCGGATGTCCTCGCCGCGCTGCTTGAGGTCGCCCTTGAAGCCGCGCAGGTTGAGCACGTCGTCGACGATCTGGAACGCCAGCCCGAGCGCCTCGAAGAACTCGCCGACCGCGGCGACCTGGGCGTCGGTGCCACCACCGGCGACCGCGCCCATGCGGGCCAGGCACCCGGCCGGGGCGGCGGTCTTGAGGCGGTGGCAGGCCAGGATGCGGGCCTGCAGGGTCGTCGCGTCGCCGCTGGTGACCACCGCCGGCATCAGCGCGGCCATGCCGCCGAGGTCGATGGCCTGGCCGGCGTGGCCGGCTCGCATCGCCGCGAAGTACAGGTCGTACAGGCGCAGCTTGCGCTCGGCGTCGACCTCGTCGGAGATGAGCAACTTCTGGGTCAGGAAGTAGGCGGCGGTGCCGGCGTTGATGGCGACTGGCTCGCCGTACACCACGTGACAGGTCGGCCCGCCGCGCCGAACCGTCGACCGGTCCTGCACGTCGTCGACGATGAGCGAGCCGACGTGCATCAGCTCGGGCATGGCCAGCCACTGCACGAACTTGCGCGAGTCGCCGCCGACCACGTCGCAGCACGCCAGCGCGGCGTACGAGCGCCACGACTTGCCGCCGCGGTCGACGATGTCGCGGATGGGGGCGATCAGCGTGGCCGCCATCGACGTCGGGTCGACGCCCTCCATGTAGTGGTCGAGCTCCTCGCTGGCGATGAGGTCGCGCAGCGCGGCGTAGCTGGGGTCCCGCGGCAGGACCTGCCCGACCGAGTGCCGGACCTGGGCCCCGACGGCGGAGAAGAAGTCGTCGAGGTCGTCGATGTCCTCGAAGCCGCTGCGCTCGATGTACGCCGCGCCGGCCACCACCCGTCCGCCCAGGGTGCCGCGGGCCTGGCACCGGCCCTCCCAGAACGCTGGCTTGGAGATG
The DNA here is from genome assembly GCA_018058095.1 of Kofleriaceae bacterium. GTDB lineage: Bacteria > Myxococcota_A > Polyangia > Haliangiales > Haliangiaceae > JABFXX01. The sequence goes on along the minus strand of JAGPCO010000001.1, from coordinate 88,714 downwards.
ACGGTGATCAGCTCCTGGTCGGCGAAGGCGGCGTCGACGGTGAGGTCGAGCCCGATCGACGGCGCGCGCACCCGCCACTGCACCGGGTAGGCGTGGAACGTGCGGGCGCTGGTCCAGGTCGTGCCCGGTTCGAACACCACGTCGCGCACCTCGCGCCGCTGGCCGTCGGCGTCGACGACGATGAGCCACTTGCCGACGGTGTCGCGACTGTCGACGTCGACGATCTCGTAGGCCGACAGATCGGTGCCGTCGTCGAGCTGGACCGCGGTCCAGTTCCAGCCCAGGTTGCGCACGCCGGCGCCCTCGCCGAGCGGCGCCTCGCCGGTGCGGCTGCCGTGGGTGAGCGCCGGCGCCGGCGTCGCCTTCTCGGCCACGTAGCCGCCGAACTCGTGGTCGTACCAGCCCGCGCTGCTCGCGGTCGCCACCGGCAGCGCCACGCCGTCGACGGTGACCGAGCCGGTCACCGCGCAGCGCGGCACGAAGTAGTAGAACATCTGCTCGCCGCCGGTGCCGCGCACCACGCCGTCGTCGCCGTGGCGGGTCGCCGGCTTGCGCGGGGTGAACACCAGGTCGCACCCGCTGCCGTCGCGCGGGTTGTCGAGGTGGAGGTGGTAGCTGCCGTCGGGCCGGCGGGTGAAGCGCGCGCCGGCGTAGTCGAGGTCGAGCCGGTCGGCCGGGACCGACACCGCGCCGTCGAACACCCGGTCGGGCACCGGGATGAGGCCCTGCTCGAGCACCTCGAGCATGGCGCGGTTGAGCCGGTCGTCCTTGGCGCCGCGCCCGTTCTTGATGCGCTCCTGCCCGAGCTCGGGGGCCCGGCTGTCGACGCGCGACTCGGCCAGGTAACGCTGCCCGGCCACGTCGCTGAGCGCCCAGGTCATCGAGTGGGCGTAGCTGGGCGCGCCGGTCGCCTCGTCGCGCGCCTCGATGATGCGGAAGAAGGCGGCGAACAGCGAGAAGGTGCGCCCGTCCTCGGCCACCAGGTGGCTGTTGACGTACCACCACTCGGTGTCCGCGGCCGGGTGAGGCAGATCGTGCCGAGCCAGGTCGATGGGCCCCGCGGGCGGCCAGAACGGAAGGGCAGTGGACATCATTGACCTCGCTTGGCTCGGACCGTCGCCCATCGGAGCGGCAGCCGAGGCACCGTACAACAGCGGTGCAACCCGAAGATCGAGGATCTGGCGGCCCGGGCCGGCCCGCCGTGAATTCCTGGTGATGCGGCCTACGATCCGGGGATGACATCACCTGTCCGCTCGACCCGGCCAGGCAGCTTGCTCGCGCGAACTGGGCGGCCCGGGCCCGGCCCCGCATGATCTCGCCGCGTTGCTGGTGGTACGTCCCATGCAGCACGCGGCCGCATGAAGAAGACCTCGCGCAAGCTCCGGCTCGACCGACTGACCGTCCGCACCCTGGCCGACCAGGACCTGGGCGGCGCGGCCGGGGCCGGCATCCTGTCGGCCATGGGGATGTGCTCGCTGTTGTGCCCACCGCAGAGCGCCAGCTGCCTGGGGTGTCTGCCGTCGACGCAGACCTGCATCAAGTGTCCCGAGAGCGTGAACACCTGCCCGTCGATCTGCGACGTGTGCTGATCTGATCGGTCGCTGGTTCGATTTTTCGGTAACCCCGGCGACCACCTGGCGTAGGCTGGGCCATGCGTCTGCGCTTGCACCTCGTCGCGTTCGCCGTGGTCGGGGCCATCGTCGGCACAGCCCGACCGGTCATCGCTCAGTGCACGACGTGAGTGAACCCCGCGCTCCCGGGTGGGGCGCTCACTGCCGACGATGGCCCGGCTGAGGGCGGCTGGGCCGTCAGCGGTCGCGTCGGCTACGCCTTCGTGCCGTACGGCCGGCTCCAGCAGGGCACGGCTACCGCGCCCAACCCGGGCCAGCTGGCCATCGACGTCCACCTCGCCACCACCCAGGCGACCCTGACCGCGCCGAGCGCGACCAGCCTCGACCTGCAGCTCCCCGTCGGCGTGCTGGCCACGACCAGCCTGACCGGCGACCGCACCGACCGCGGCGCGGGTGACCTCGAGCTGCGGGTGCGCCAGGGGCTGGACCGGTGGCTGCCCGGGCTGGCCAGGTCCGGGGTCGGCCTCGGCGCCACCGTCGGCCTGGTCGCGCCGACCGGCGGCTACGTCGCCCGCAGCGGGGCCGCCAACCTGCCACCCGAGGCGGCCGCGCTCACGCTCGGCCGAGGCGTCACCTGGGCCCTGGCCGAGGCCGATCTGCGCGTTCGGCTCCCGGCGCGCACGACGATGCTGGTCCAGCTCAGCGGCCGCACGCCGCTCGACCACACCGACGACGACTTCGCCTGGGGCCCGGAGGTGCGGGGCAACCTCGGGGCCCGCATCACCATCACACCCTGGCTGGGCTTGATGGCCGCGACCGACCTGGCCTGGCGCGGCGGCGCCAGCGAGCCCGACCCGTTCGCGCCAGGACAACGCCTCGACAGCGCCAACGTCGGCGGCTGGCAGTGGACGGCGGCGCCGACGGTGCTGCTGTCGAGCCGCCACGGCGTCAGCGGCGTGGTCGGCGCGCGGGTGCCGCTGCGGGCCGACGTGCGCGGCAACCAGCTGGTGCCCCAGCTCGGCCTGTTCGCGGCGGTGTCGTACGCACGCACGTTGACCGCGGCGCGACCCGCGTCGGGCCCGGTGGTGGGCACCGGGCAGATCACGGTGGTCGACTACTGGGCCACCTGGTGCGCGCCGTGCACCAAGATCGCCGCGGCGCTGGCCGAGGCGGCGCCGCGCTGGCCCGACGTCCGCATCGTCAAGATCGACGCCACCGCGCTGGGCGAGCCCGGCGCGCCGACCCTCCCGGCCGGCGTTGCCGGGTTGCCGGTCATCGAGGTGTTCGACCGCGATGGCAAACGGGCGGCCCTGCTCACCGGCGACGACGCCCTGCGGGTGGTCGAGAAAGTCGACGCGCTCCGCGACCAGACCCGATACGCTGCCCACACCACCCGGAGGCCACGATGAAGCCCACCACCCTGCTCCTGCCCGCCTCGTTCGTGCTCGCTGCGGCCTGCGGGTCGGATCCCGACCGCGGCAACCTCGCGCCCGACTCGGCCGCTGGCCAGGGCCTCGACGCCACCCGGGGCGGCGCCGACGCGCTGGCCATCGCCGACGCCGCCGACGGCGTCGTCACCATCCCGACCTGGATGCTCGAGGACGTGCAGCCGGCCAGCCCGCGCCTGGGCCAGACCTACGGCGTCGACAGCTTCGGCGGCAGGGTCGTCGTCGTGACCTTGCTGGAAGGGTTTTGAAGCGCCTGCCGGTCCCAGTCTGGGGCCATCGAGATGCTGTCCACCGCCATGCTGGCCGAGGGTGAACCGGTCCAGTTCGTGGTCCTGTCCGACGTCAACGCGACCGACTTCGTCGGGCGCACCTCGGTCCCGATCTTCCGCGATCCGAGCGGGGCGCGTGTGGCCTGGGCCGAGATGGAGCCGGGCGCGGTCAAGCACGACACCTTCGTGTTCGACCAGGCCGGCGTGCGCCGCCGGTTCTGGGACGCCAGCAGCGAGAGCTTCGCGGCCTGGGCCACCGATATCCGGGCCGAGGTCGAGGCGCTCACGCCGTGAGGTGACCACCGGCTCGCAACCCGGTGGCGGTCTGCTACGGTGCCGGCATGAAGCTGTTCGGCGCCATCGCGGTCCACGTCAAGGGTGAGGCCATCCTCGCCACCCCGGGGTTCCTCGACAAGGTCCGCATGTGGTTTGGCGGCAAGCCGCGCGACACCGGCCGGGTCCGCGCCGCCATCCGCGCCGCCGCCGTGGTCGACAGCGCGCGCGACGCGCTGCGCTCGATCGGCGTCACCAACGCGGTGGCGCTGGTCGTCGACGGCACGACGCTGTTCCACGACAAGGACGGTCGGGCCGACGACCTCGGCGACCTGTTCCTGGCGTTCCACGAGCACTCGGCCGCGCTCGACGATGGCTTCGACCTCATCCGCCTCACCGTCGAGCACGTCGAGGCTGGCCTGCACATGGTGCTCGAGCTGCAGGCGCGCAGCGAGCACCCGGCCAGCGAGCCGGCCATGCGCCTGGTCTGCTCCGGCCGCATCCAGGACCTCGAGCCGCGCCCGGGCGAGAGCGCCGACGCCTACCGCGCTCGCATCGAGCCGCTGACGAAGGACGCGACCGGCCTCGAGGTGGCGCGGGTCCAGTTCGAGGCGTTCGTGGCCCGCGTCCGCGACGCGCTGCAGAAGACCATGCCCGAGGCCGACGCCGAGGTGGTCACCGCGCAGGCGCGGATCGCCCGCCCCGGCGCCGACGGCAAGGACCAGCCGGCGCCGGCGCAGAGCCCGACCGACCGCAACTACGATCCGTACATGGCGTACTACCCCAGCCCGATGTCGAGCATGCTCAACATCATGATGTGGGGCTCCATCTTCTCGATGATGCACACCCCCAACGTGGTCGTCGTCAACGCCGCCGGCGTGCCGACCGGCCACGCCAGCGACCCTGGCATCGCCAGCGCCGACCCGGCTCAGAGCGAGTACGCCGAGTCGGCCGACGGCGGCGCCGGCGAGGGCGGGGTGTTCGGTGACGACGCCGGCGGCGACGTCGGTGGCGGCGACCTCGGCGGCGGCGACGTCGGTGGCGGCGATGGCGGCGGGTTCGACTTCGGCGACTTCGGCGGGTTCGACTGAACGTGGCAGGCCGGCTGCGATAGATGGCGCTGCTGCGAGGCCTCCGGCTCGAGCGCGCCCGTGCCTCGCCGCAGTATCGCGACGGCGCGTTCCACAACCGCGCCCGGGTCCGTGCGCCCATGCAGGACACCAGCCGGTGGGGCATCGCCCGCGACTTCATGTTCGGCGGACACAAGCGGCTCCCGCCCGGGCCCATCCCGGTCGAGCGGCCACACGAGGCGTGGGCTCGTGCGCCTGGCCACGGCCTGCGCCTGACCTGGCTCGGCCACAGCACGGTCCTCATCGAGAGCGACGGGCTGCGGATCTTGACCGACCCGGTGTTCGGCCGACGCGCCTCGCCGGTCGGCTTCGCCGGCCCGGCCCGGTTTCATCCGGTGCCGGCGACCATCGCCGAGCTGCCGCCGCTCGACGCCGTGCTCATCTCGCACGACCACTACGACCACCTGTGCGCGCCGTCGGTGCGGGCGCTGGCGGCCCGGCGCGTGCCGATGGTGACCTCGCTCGGCGTCGGCGCGCGCCTCGAGGCGCTCGGCGCCGATCCGGCGCTGGTGCACGAGCTCGACTGGTGGGACGAGCTCGCGCTGCCCGGCGCCGACGTCGGCTTCGCCGCGGTGCCGGCCCAGCACTTCTCCGGGCGTGGCGTCGGCGATCGTAACCACACGCTGTGGTCGTCGTGGGTCATCTCGACCGGGCGGCACAAGGTCTACTTCTCCGGCGACACCGGGCTACACGACGACCTGGCTGCCATCCGCGCCCGCCACGGCCGCTTCGACGTGACCATGCTCGAGGTCGGGGCGTGGAACCAGGCGTGGGGCGACGTCCACCTCGGGCCACACGGCGCGGTGCGGGCGTTCGCCCAGCTCGGCGGCGACGCGCTCTTGCCCATCCACTGGGGCACGTTCGACCTCGGCCTGCACCCGTGGGCCGAGCCAGCCGAGCAGCTGCTGGCGCTGACCGAGGCCGCCGCCACGCCCATCCACCTGCTCACGCCGATCCTCGGCCGGCCGTTCGTGCCGGCGCTGCACGATCCACCGACGCCGTGGTGGCGCCAGGTCGGGGCGCGCCGCGCCAGCGACGAGCCGGTCCCGGCGCCGGCGGCGGCGGTCGGGCCCGGGGCGGATTAAGCCGGATTAAGCGGCGCCGAGCCCGGGCTCGGGCACGCTGCGGCCATGACCATGACCCTTCGCCCGCCGCGCCGGCTCGCGCGCGGGCTACCGATGACGACGATCTTGGCCCTCGGCGCCTGTCGCGAGGCGCCTCCTGGTGCGTCGTCCGATCCCGACGGTGGCCGGCCCGGCGCCGTCGACGCTCGGGTCTTCGCCGACGCCGGCCCGGCCCTGCCGCGTGGCCGGCGCGCCGAGCTGGTCGCCACCGTCGTCGGCTCGCGCCCTGCAACCCCGGGTGACGTCACCGGCGACGGCGTGGGTGACCTGGTGGTCCAGCGCGGCGACGGGCTGCACGTCCTGGCCGGGCCGGTCACCGACGCATCACCCTCGGTAGCGGTGATCACCCTCGACCCCAACGACGACTGGGCGGTGTGGCCGACCTCGTTCGCCGGCGACGTCAACGGCGATGGCGTGGCCGACCTCATCCTGCACGCGCCGTGGGATGGCCGGCTCGAGGTCCACTTCGGGCCGCTGCTGGCGCGCCGGGCCCGGGCCGACGCCGACCTGGTGATCGAGGCCGGGCGCGGCAGCTTCCTCGGCACCGCCGGCTGGGTCGGTGACTACGACGGCGACGGTGACGTCGACCTGGTGGTGAGCGCGCCGGGCGAGCCAGAGGAGGCGTGTCACATCGAGAACGGCGGCACCCTGCTGTTTCGTGGCCCGCTCGTCGGCGGCCCGCGCGCCATCACCAGCGCCGACGTGACGATCCAGGACCCGGACCTCGGGGCCTGCTACGGCTGGTACCTGGTGGTGGGTGAGCTCGACGGCGCCGCCGGCAACGACCTGTGGTGGGGCTCACGGGACGGCCTGGCCCACGTGTACTCCGGTCCGCTCGCCGATGGCCGCTACCAGGCCAGCGATGCCACCCGCACGGTCGGCGGCCCCGACGCGCGGTACCGGGTCGCCGGCGTCGGCGTGCCCGGTCAACACGCGATCGTCACCGGCTGGAGCGCGAGTAATGGCCAGGGTGGCCTGGCCGTGCACGACACGACCGGCCAGGCGCCGCCCTACACCATCGCCGCCGCGGCGGCCGACCTCAGCGGCGAGGTGCTTCTGGCCATCGGCGAGGTCGACGGAGACGGCCACCCCGACGTGGTCGCCGCCGCTGGCTGGGGCGCGCCGCGGGTGGTGCTGACCGGGCCGCTCGGTCAGGCCGGGCCGACCTGGACCGAGGCCGACGCCGAGCTGCCGGCGCGCGGGCCAGACGCCCCACCGCGGGTGGCCGACCTCACCGGCGACGACCGCGACGAGGTGATCACCGACGGCTCGAGCGCCGACGGCAACACCCGGGTGGCGCAGGTGTGGCGCATCGTCCCGGCCGGGCCGTGAGCGCGGCGCGTGGGGGTCACCAGGTGCAGGCGCGTGGTGGGGCATCCGAGCCCAGACCCTCGACCCGGGGCAGGTACACCACGGTCCGGCGCAGGCGCCCATCGAGACCGAACCGGAGGACCAGGCCCTCCTCGGCCGACATCGGCTGGCCCGGCGGCGCCGGCGTGCTCGCCAGCAGCACCCCGGCCGATGGCGCGCGCACGTCGAGGACGCCGTCGAGGAAGCGCTGACGTTCGGTCCAGGCGAAGGCGATCACGATCGACCCGGTCGGCTCGTCCCACAGCACCAGGCGTTCGTCCTCGCGCTCGACCTGGCCGATCCAGCGCGGCCGGGTGGAGGCAGCCTGCGGTTCGATCACCGCCAGCGCAGCATCGCGGCTGGCGCTCAGACGCCGACCACCGTCGTGCCAGGCGCGGGCTCGCGCCGTCGCCGCGTCGACCAGGTCGGCCAGCGGGACCGACGTCGGCACCGGGGTCGCGGCTCGGACCACCAGCGGCTGCTGATCGACCACGTCCAGCTCGACCAGGTGCCAGGCCTGCTCGGTGTCGCTGGCGATCGGCGCCGGCAGCCCGAGCTTGTTTTCGCGCTGGGCCAGGACGTAGCGATAGGCGCTGCCGTCGGCGCGCCGGCCGTCACCCGGTTCCCCGGTCGGGAGGAGCTCGGTCAACGCGGCGCCTCCGGCCGAGGTCCACGCCGTGTACTGGCCGAGCACCAGCGCCCCGCGCTCGCGCTGATCGACGGCGCGGTCGACGGTGACGACGGCGCGGACGCGGGGCGACCACGCCGGTGCCGATCCGAACCGGACGCCAGCCAGGCGATCCCACAGCGAGGCCTGCTCGCACCGCACCTCGTCGGCGCCGGCGGCGACGTGGAGGCGGGGCCCACAGCCGACCAGGGCCACGAGCCCCGGCACCAGCACGGACACAGCGGCACGCATGTCCTCCGTGTGCCACGGCTGGCGTCGCGGTTCCACCGCTAGTCGTGGGCAGCACGTTGTGACGTGGCTTCGTCTCCGCAGACCAGGTCGTCGCCGGCCGAAAACGGTGCGACAGTGCGCCCCATGGGCCAACCGGGCTATCAGCACGCCGTCGACACCTTCACCCGCCTGTACCGCTACCAGCACTTGAGCGCGATGGCGAGCTGGGACCAGGCCGCCAACATGCCGGGTGGGGGTAACGACGCCCGCGGCGCGGCGCTGGCCGAGCTGGCGGTCCTCATGCACCAGACCGTGACCAGCCCGGCGCTGGGCGACGCGCTGGCGGCCGCGGCGGCGCACGCGGCGAGCGACGATGAGGCGGCCTCGGTGCGGGAGATGACGCGGCAGTGGCGGCTGGCCACCGTGTTACCCGAGGCCCTGGTCGCGGCCAAGAGCCTGGCCGGCACCCGGTGCGAACACGCCTGGCGCAGCCAGCGCAAGGCCAACGACTGGCCCGGCTTCCTCGCCAACTTCCGCGAGGTGGTCGCGCTGTCGCGGCAGGAGGCGACCCACCTGGCCGAGGCGCTCGGGGTGTCGCGCTACGACGCGCTGATGTCGAAGTACGAGCCGGGCATGACCGGGGCCGAGGTCGAGCGCCTGTTCGCCGGGCTCAGCAGCTGGTTGCCGGGCCTGGTCCAGGAGGTGCTGGCCAGGCAGGCGACCGAGGAGGTGGTGGTGCCGCGCGGGCCGTTCCCGGTCGAGCGCCAGCGCGCGCTCGGCCTCGAGGTGATGCGCCTGCTCGGGTTCGACTTCGACGGCGGGCGGCTCGACGTGTCGACCCACCCGTTCTGCGGCGGCGTGGCCGAGGACGTGCGCATCACCACCCGCTACCGCGACGACGACTTCACGCAGGCGCTGGCCGGCATCATCCACGAGACCGGGCACGCCCGGTACGAGCAGGGCCTGCCGCGGGCGCTGGTGCACCTGCCGGTCGGGCAGGCGCGGTCGATGGGTGTACACGAGAGCCAGAGCCTGGCGTTCGAGATGCAGCTCGGGCGCAGCCCGAGCTTCCTGGCGCTCATCACGCCGCTGGTGGTCACCCACCTCGGGCCGGACCCGGCGCTGACCGCGGGTAACCTGGCGCGCCTCCTGACCCGGGTCGAGCCCGGCTTCATCCGGGTCGACGCCGACGAGCTGACCTACCCGGCGCACATCATCCTGCGCTTCGAGATCGAGCGCGCCCTCATCGACGGCGACATCGAGGCCGAGGACGTGCCGCGGCTGTGGGACGAGAAGATGCGCGCGTACCTCGGCGTCGACACCCGCGGCAACTTCCGCGACGGCTGCATGCAGGACATCCACTGGACCGACGGCTCGTTCGGCTACTTCCCGAGCTACACGCTGGGCGCGATCTACGCCGCGCAGTACTTCGCCACCCTGCGCCAGCAGGTGCCCGACCTCGACGCCCGCGTCGCCGCCGGCGACCTCGCGCCCATCTTCACCTGGCTGACCGACAACATCTGGAGCCAGGGCAGCCGGTGGGACACGCCCGAGCTCATCCGCCGCGCCACCGGCGCCCCGCTGTCGGCCGTCCACTTCGAGCGCCACCTGCGCCAGCGGTACCTAGCAGGACGCTGACAAACGCGGCGCCAAGGTGCCGGGCGGTCGCGGCCGGCACCGCCCGAGCGATCGGGCACGGGCACGGGCACGGGCACGGGCACGGGAGCAGGGCGCGAGAAACGCCGCTGCGCGGCGTTTCTCAGCACCCTGCTAGCGGCGCCTGCCACGCCGTGCCTCGCTCGATGACGAAGGTCCGCTTCGTCGCTCAGTCACACGGCAGAGCGCCGTCGAACACGCGGAGGTCGTCGATGGCGCCGTCGTAGAAGGCGCCGGCGGGGAGCCAGCGCACGTTCTTGCCGACGTAGGGCGGGAAGGTCGAGACCAGCGCGCCCGCCGCGCGGTCGAACGACGACGCGCGCGCGCCGTCGACGCACAGGGTGACCTTGCCCTCGGCGTGCACCACGCGCACGAAGTGCCAGCCGCCGTTCTGCCACGACGCGGTGCTGGCCGCGAACGCCAGCGGGTCGGGCGAGGTACACGTGCCCGACTCGAGCCGGAGCGAGCCGTTGTCGTCGTACACGCCGATGCCGAGGCCACCACCGACGTCGAGGTCGTAGTCGGACAGCGCCCAGCCCATGTAGATGGGGTCGACCGCGTCGGTCCGCATCCACAGCTGGTAGGTCAGATCGCCGTCGTGGCTGAGCACGTCGGCCCCGCGCAGGTACTGGCCCGCCGACAGCGCCAGCGCGGTGCCCTGCTCGGCGTACGGTCCGGCCTCGGTCAGCGGCGCCCACATGCCGTTGTCGTCGTTGCCCGTGAAGTCAGCCCCGCACAGGTTGTCGACGGTGACGGCGTTGATGGTGCTGGTGGCGAACGACAGGCCGAGCTGGCAGCTGGCCGGAAACGCCGCGCCGGTGGCCGACACGAACATCTGCACGCCGACACGATCGGCCCCGGCCGCGGTCGACACCAGCGCCAGCAGCAGGCGGTCGCCGGGCAAGGCGTCGAGGGTCAGCTCCTGCTCGAGCACCATGCCGGCGGTGGCGGTGCCCTTCCACAGCAAGTCCTCGCGGCTGCCGCGGTACAGCCGGATCGGCTGGTCGGCCACCCCGGCCGGGACCGCGATACGCACGGTGACCGACACCACCTGGGCGGCGTCGGCGGTGAACTCGATGGCCGGATCCGGCGCGGCCCCGTCGGCGGCCGACATCAGCAGCGCCCCGGGCAGGAGGGCACACGCTGGCGCCGACGCATCGCCGGCGCAGCTGGCGATGACGTTGGCCGGGTTGCTGCCGATCGCGGTCGCGCCGCTGGTGGTCATCACCTGCCAGGTCCGGCTGCCCGGGTCCTCCAGGTAGCGCCAGCGCCCGGTGCGCCCACCGGGTGAACCGTCGAAGTCGCCGCCGGCATCGGCCAGGCAGGTGGCCGGGCAGGTGGCCGAGGGCGCCGCGTCACCGCTGCTGCCACCGCCGTTGCCGTCGAACAGCGACTGCCCGCAGCCGGCGGCGGCGAGGAGGAACACCAGCACGGATCGGTTCAGAACCACAGCTCGCCTCCAAGGAACGTCGGCACCGTGAGGCCATGCCCACCGCCGGCGAAGCTGGCCAGCGACTCGAGCCGCAGCGCCAGCGCCGGCGTGGCGCGGTAGCGCAGGCCCAGCCCGGCCGCGCCGGCCACGAAGGTCTCGCTCATCTCATCGCTGGCGATCGAGATGGGGACGGCGGCGACGGCATGGACCGACAGCGCGTCGCCGGCCAGCCGCACCCGCAGCGCCGGCATCACCGCGTACGCCACGACCACCGCGTCGATGCCGAGCTCGAGCCGGCGGCCCAGCGCGACCCCGAGGTGCAGCGCCGGTGCGCCGGTGTCGGCCGCCTGTAGCAGGTTGGTGCCGAACGCCGCGCCGATCACGAAGCGGCGTTCGGCCGCGGCCGGCGCGCGCACCGGCAGCGGCCGCTCGACGTCACCATCCGGCGGCGGTGGCTGTGGCGGCAGCTCGGGCAGCGACAGGTCGATGGTCAGCTCGTCGCCCGAGGCCACCCGCACCACGCGGATGGCGTCCTGGCGCCCGGGCGCCTTGGCGACCAGGCGGTGCTCGCCCGGTGGCAGGATGAGCGGCATCTCGACCAGGGTGCCGAGCTCGTTGTCGTCGAGGAACAGCGACGCGCCCTCGGGCGCGATTGCCACCGTGACCCGGGCGATGCGAGCCAGGATGCCGTCGAGCTCGGCCCGGGCCGCGGTCAGCCGCGCCGCCGGGACCTGGCCCTTGCCCTCGTCGAGGAAGCGCCGGTAGAACTTCACGGCCTGCCCGTACTGCGACAGCTCGCGGTGGCAGCCGGCGATGTTGTAGAGCACCAGCGGGTGCGGCGCGATCTCGTAGGCCCGCTCGAACTCGGCCAGCGCCTCGCCGAACTTGGCCTCGCCGAACAGGGCGACGCCGCTCTTGAAGTGGCGGTCGGCCTCCTTCTGCTCGTCGGTCATGGCCGGTGGCGGCTTGCGCTTGGGCGCGCTCAGCGCGGGCGCGATGGTGGTCAGCGACCACGAGACACAGACGATGAGGGCGGCGCGGCCGGGCGTGGGCTTCACTGGTATGGGCTCTCCGTGTCGATGCGGTCCGGCTTGCCGGGCTTGCCAGGCTTGTCGGGCTTGCCGGGCTTGCCGGGCTTGCCGGGCCTGCCGGGCTTGCTCGGCTTGTCGGGCTTGTCCGGCTTGTCGGGCTTGTCGACGACCTCGGGCACGAGGCCGATGACCAGGCGCTGGCTCTCGGCGAACGTGACGTCCGCGCGGTGCGAGACGAAGCCGGGCGCGGAGATCTCGACCTGGTGCGTCGCCTGGTCGGGCGGGACCACGAGCTCGCCGGTCACGACCTGGCCATCGACGGTGATGCGGGCGCTGGCAGGCTCGACCGCGAAGCGCACGGTGATCGTGGCCGGCGTGGTCGGCGTGGTCGGCGTGGTCGGCGTGGTCGGCGTGGTCGGCGTTGTCGGCGTTGTCGGCGTTGTCGGCGTGGCCGATCCGGCCGGAGCCAGGCCCGCGCTGCTGCCGCCGGCCGGCGGGTTGGGTGTGCTCGCCGCCGGGGTGTCCCCGTCACCCGACAGCGCGACGAACGCGCCCGCGGCACCGGCCACGCCCAGCGTCGCGACGATGGCGACGATGAGCCCTCCGCGCCCCGGCCGGGTGCGCGCCGGTCCGGCCGCGCCGGTCGTCGCCGCGCTCGCAGGCGCCACGCCGACCGGCGCCGCACCGGTCGTGCTGGCCACCATCGTCGCCTCGACCCCGAGCGCGCCGCCGCGACCGGTCGGCACCGGGCCGCCGCGGCCGGTCGCGGTCGACACGCTGACCGGCAGCGACGAGCTCGACACGTGGATGCCCTGCGCCGACAGCCGCTCGATGGTGTGGTCGCGGAACGTGGCCCGGCAGAACGGCAGCAGCTGCTGCTCGAGCTCGGCCGCGCTGGCCGGGCGCGCCGCCGGGGCCAGCGCCATCGCCGCCAGGATGATCTGCTCGAGCTCGGCCGGCAGGTCCGGCCGCAGCGCGCGCGGCGGCGCGAAGTCGCCGACCGAGACCCGGTACATGAGCTGGTTGTAGTTGTCGCCGTGGATCGGCACGCTGCCGGTCAACATCTCGTACAGGATGACGCCGAACGCGTAGAGGTCGGCGGCCGGGCCGATGTCGGCCTGGCCCTGGGCCTGCTCGGGCGACATGTAAAACGGCGTGCCCAGCACCAGGCCGGTGGTGGTCAGGCGGAACTCGGTGTCGAGCCCCTGCGCGCGCGAGATGCCGAAGTCGAGCAGCTTGACCATCTCACCGCGGCTCTGCCGGACCAGGAACACGTTGTCGGGCTTGAGGTCGCGGTGGACGATGCCGGCCCGGTGGGCGGCGGCGAGCGGCGCCAGGATGGAGCAGCCGAGCTCACACGCCACCTCGATCGACATCGGCCCGGTCGCGCGCAGGCGGGCCCCGAGCGACTCGCCCTCGAGCAGCTCCATCACCAGGAACGGCTCGCCGGTGGTGCTGGTGCCGAGGTCGGTGACCTGGGCGATGCCCTCGTGGCCGATCTGCGAGGCGGTGATGGCCTCGCGGTGGAACCGCTCGACCATCGGCGGCGTCGACAGCTGCGGGTTGAGCACCTTGATGGCCACCCGCTTGCGCAGCTTGACGTGGGTGCCGGCGTACACCTCACCCATGCCGCCGACGGCGATGAGCCCGTCGACCCGGTACTTGTCGTCGAGCATCGTGCCCGGCGCCAGCTCGCGCGGACCTGCCGCCGGCGTCCCCATGGCCGACAAGGTAGCGCATCGGCGGCCCGGATTCACGGCAAGTCGCCGGTCGGTTCGGGTCAGGCCGCGCGCGCCAGCCGGACCACGAACGGGCGGGACAGGTCGACCTCGGCGCCATCGGGGTCGATGGTCCCGGCCGGCAGCACCTGGGCCAGCGCGGCACGGGCCGCTGGCACGTCGGCGGGGTCGGCCTCGAGCACGGCGGCGGCGGCGTCGATGACCTCGATCGAGGCGGTGATGGCGTCGCCGAGCAGGCTGGCGAAGTCGCCCCAGGCGCCGCGCAGCAGGCGTGGTCGCGCCTCGGCCTTGGCCGCCGCTGGCGCGATGCGGCCACCGATGGGTGAACCGAGCAGCCAGGTGTGGGTCCGGTAGCCGCGGCCGAGCCGGGCCAGCTCGCGCGGCGACGGCGCCTGGCCGAAGGCGGCGGCGAACGCGGCCAGGATGGGGCGGGCCAGCGCCGCGTCGTCGAGGTGGGCGGCGGCGTCGATCCGCAGGTGCCGGGTGATGCCGGGTTGGCCCATCAGGTCGCGCCCGAGGTCGTCCTCGTGGAAGCAGATCGACTGGAACTTCTCGACCTCGCGGTGCGACGAGCCGTGGTCGCCGTGCGGGAAGGCCCGCGCCAGCGCGTTGATGAGCGGGTGCAGGGCGCGGTCGATGGCCAGGTGCGAGGCCAGGCCGAGGGCGATGGCCCCGGTCGCCGGAGCCGGATCGGCCCGCGCCTCGAGCAGCAGGGCGCCGAGCAGGTCGACCGCGCCGCCGTCGTGCAGGCGGCTGCCCCACGGCGAGGGGCGGGCCGGCCGGCCCAGCGCGTACCGCACCACCTCGCCGGCGTAGTGATCGAAGTACGGCAGGTCGACCAGCAGCGCGCCGAGCCGGGCCAGATCCTGGTGGCGCACGATGCGGCGGCGCGCGCTGGTGCCGAGGGCCGGCGCGGCCGCGGCCTCGCGCAGGGCGGTCAGGTGGATCCCTTCGGCCGGCACGTGGGCCCGTGTAGCACGATCGTCTGCGCCCAGTGAACGACGACCGCTGATGCCACCTGGCCGTGGCCGTGGTCGTGATCGTGGCCGTGATCGTGGTCGAGCCCGTGGCCGTGGCCGTGCACCTGAACGGGAACGAACGTGTCAGCGATGTCCTGGCACCGGACCGCAGGTGTTCGGGGCCTGTCAGGTGGGAGTGCCCGTCACGTCGGCGGCGGCGCCACCCCGCGCAGGCGCAGCGTGCGCTCGACCATCACCCGGAACACCGCCAGCATCGCCGCCTCCACCGCCGGGCCGCCGTCGCCCTCGAGGATGCCGAGGGCGCGGGCGATGGCCTCGAGGGTGGCCAGCCCACCGTCGCGCGGCTCGCTACGCAGGTGGTACTCGCTGGCGCCGGCGACCGGCAGGGTCACGCACGGCATCTGCTCGAAGCCGGGCAGGCGGCGCCGCATCTTGCTGGCCTGGCGCCAGTTGCCGTCGGGGACGTACAGCGCGACCGGGCGTGGCGAGGCGGCGTAGCGCTCGATCGACACCGCCGTCTCGTGCGGGAACAGCAGCAGCGGCTGCTCGTGCGGACCTGGCGGCGCCAGCGCCAGCGGGCGGGCCTGGTCGCCGACGACGACGACCTGGCTGCCGACCACGCAGCGTGCGGCCAGCTGGCCGGTGTTGGTCGGCTTGCGCGCCTCGCGGTAGTGGATGGCCACCGTCAGCCGGGTCCGGGTGTGCAGGCGCGGCACCAGCGCGCACAGGCAGCTCTCGACGAACAGCTGGCAGTCGGGGCAGCGGCGGTCGCGGTTGTCGCGCCGGCTCACGCGCGGGCCCTCATCGCCGCGTCGCGCGCGTGGCGCGCTTGGCCGCCTTGGCCTTGGGCCTGGCCGCGGGCTTGGCCGTGGGCCGGGCGGCGGGCTTGGCCTTGGGCTTGGCGGCGGGCTTGGCCTTCGGCCTGGCCGCGGGCGTGGCCTTCGGCCTGGCGACCTTGGGCCCTCGCGCCTTCTTCACCTTGGGCGGCAGCGTCGCCGTGAACGCCAGCGCTCGCCGCATCCAGTCGCGCAGCGCCTCGGGGTCGTCCATGACGTCGTCGGGCAGCTGGACCGAGCTGGCCATGGCCCGTCCCGTCCCCATCGGGTCGAACGGCCCCGCGCCGTCGAGCGCGAGCGCCTCGGCCTGGTCGGCGGGACCGAGCCGCACGAAGGCGGAGCGCGCGAACAACCCGCCGAACATGTGCCCGTTCACCATCGCCGCCAGCGCGCCGAACATGTTCACCGTGGTCACCCGCGGGTCGCGCGGCAGCGCCGCGCGCAGGAGCGCGTGGTGCTCGGCGGGGATCTTGATCCAGGCCATCGCGCCATCATGCCACGCAGCCCGCGGCCGACGGGCATCGCCGGGGTCTGACTGCTACCATCACGGCATGTCCACGCGTCGGGTCGCAGCGGTCCTGGTGGTGTTGGTGCTGGCGGCGGCCGGGGCGTCGGCGGCCGGGGCCGCGCCGCGCCGACCGCGCGTGTGTGGTGCC
Source organism: Kofleriaceae bacterium (assembly GCA_018058095.1). GTDB lineage: Bacteria > Myxococcota_A > Polyangia > Haliangiales > Haliangiaceae > JABFXX01. Next base: position 72,321 of record JAGPCO010000001.1, on the reverse strand, counting down.
GCGGTGGCGATCGTGGGCACTGGCGACAAGCTCGCGGTCCGCGCCGTCGTCCAGCGTATCGTCCGATCCCGGCGTGAGCCGGCCCGGTTCGAGATCACCCTCGGCGACGGCGCCGCCACTCACACCTTCGGCCTGTACCTGACGCCGGCCCGCCTGCCGTTCCGCGTCGGCGACACCCTCGACGTCAAGCTCCGGCGCGGCGGCGGCTGGCACAAGGTGTACGACGCGGTCATCGCCGACGCCGCCGGCACGCCGCTCATCATCGCGTCGGGCTCGGGCGGCGACGACTGGGCCGACGGCTGGGCGGTCCGGCCCGGCCCGATCGAGCAGCGCGACCCCAACCCCAACTCCAGCCAGCGCTCGATCCGCCGCAGCCACGGCCTGGTCTTCACCCGCGGCACCACCTCGGTCACCGTGCGCGGGGAGCGCTGCGCCGTCGCCAAGGATGGCGATCGCCGCTACCTGGTGTCGGGCGGCGCGGTCAGCTGGGACGGCCTGCGCCCACCCGAGGGCGTCGACTACCAGACCTTCTCGATGATCCGCTGGTGAGCCGTCGTCGGCGCGTCAGCCAGCGACGACGCGTTTCTCGACGTCGACGTCGGACACCAGCAGCTCGGTCTCCTGCTCGTCGCCGTGACCGCGGTGCTTGATCACCGTCGCGGTCGCGGTCTGGGTCTCGGCGTCGCTGACGATGCGCACCCGCACCTCCTCGCCGACCTCGAGCAGCAGCGGGCAGCGCACGAACAGCTGCGCGCCCTCGCGCCGGCGCACCTCGAACAGCGCGTGTTCGGCCCCGTCCTCGGCGAGGACACGCACGCTCATGCCTCCGGACCGGCCCGTTCCCATGGCCCTCGTGGGTAGCACGCCACCGGGCCTTTTGTCGCGGCGAGGCCCGCGCTAAGGTGCCGGTGAGCATGCTCAAGCCGGTCGAGAAGCAGCGGGTCGCCGAGGAGATCGTCGAGCAGCTGCGCGCGCTCATCCTGACCGGGCAGTACCCGGCCGGGTCCAAGCTGCCGCCCGAGCGCGAGCTGTCGAAGAAGCTCGGCGTCAACCGCGCGTCCTTGCGCGAGGCGCTCAAGAAGCTCGAGCACCTCGGCCTGGTCCGCATCCGCCAGGGCGACGGCACCCGCGTGCTCGACTTCATGGCCACCGGCGGCCTCGAGCTGATGCGCCACCTGCTGCCCCTGGCCTCGCCGAGCCAGCCGCTGCTCATCCGCGACCTGCTCGAGTTCCGCCGGCTCATCGGCCGGGAGATCGCCCGCGTCGCCGCGTACCGGGCCAAGCCGACCGAGCTCGGCCGCCTGCGCGAGCTGGCCGCGGCCGGCCAGGCCGCCACCGCCGCGCTCGAGCTGTTCGAGATCGACTTCGACTTCTACGTCGCCCTGACCCAGCTCACCGGCAACCAGGTCATGGTGTTGCTCATCAACACCGTGCGGGAGGGCGTGCGCTCGTACGCCCACACCCTGGCCAACCTGGCGGCCATGCCCGACGTGGTGCGGGCCCACCACCGCGACCTGCTGGCCGCGCTCGAGGCGCACGACCCCGACCGGGCCGCGCGGATCGCCGACGACTACCTCGCCAGCGGCGCCGAGCTCGCCGCCCGCTTCGCCGGCCGCCCCGACCTGGCGCCGCTGCCGCTGCCGGCCTGATGCCCGTCGCGCCGACCGACGCCGAGATCGCCGAGCTGGCCACCCTGGCCCGGCTGGCGCTCTCCGCCGACGAGGCGCGCGCCCTCCGCGTCGACCTGGCCGCCATCCTCGATCACGTCGCCGCCCTGACCGAGGTCGACACCACCGGGGTCGAGCCGATGACCCACGCCATGCCGACGCCGGTCGACCTGGGGCGGGCCGAGGCCGACGCCGACGCCGGCACCCGCGCCGACGAGGCAGCGCCGTCCCTGCCGGTCGCCGTGGCGCTGGCTGGCGCGTCGGTGGTGCGCGACGACCACTTCGTGGTCCCGACCGCCATCAGCGGCGACGGCGCCAGCGGCGGAGCCGAGCCGTGACCACCCGCGCCGCGCTCGAGGCGCCGCTGGCCGCCCGCGCCGCCGCCGTCCGCGCCGGCACCCGCACCGCCGCCGCCGAGGTCGAGGCCTACCTCGGTCGCATCGCCGCCCTCGACGGCGCGCTCGGCAGCTACCTCGCGGTCGACGCCGCCGGCGCGCGCACCGCCGCCGCCGCGGTCGACGCCGCCGCCGCGGCCGGGCGCGACCCCGGCCCGCTCGCCGGCGTCGTCGTCGGCGTCAAGGACGTCATCGTCACCCACGGCCTGGTCACCACCGCCGGCTCGCGCATGCTGGCCGGCTGGGTCCCGCCGTACGACGCCACCGTGGTGACCCGCCTGCGCGCGGCCGGCGCCGTCGTCGTCGGCAAGCTCAACTGCGACGAGTTCGCGATGGGCTCGTCGAACGAGCGCTCGGCGTTCCGGCCGTGCCACAACCCGTGGGACCTCGGCCGCGTGCCGGGCGGCTCGTCGGGCGGCAGCGCCGCCGCCGTCGCCGCTGGCCTGTGCGCGGCCAGCCTCGGCTCCGACACCGGCGGCTCGATCCGCCAGCCGGCGGCGATGTGCGGCGTCGTCGGCCTCAAGCCGACCTACGGCCGGGTGTCGCGCGCCGGGGTCATCGCCTACGCGTCGTCGCTCGACCAGGTCGGGCCGATGGCGCGCACCGTGGCCGACGCCGCCCTGGTGCTCGGGGTCATCGCCGGCCACGATCCGGCCGACGCCACCAGCGTGTCGGCGCCGGTCGACCCCGCCACGCTGGCCGCCGCGGTGAGCCGGGGCGCACGCCCGGACGGCGGGCGCGGCCTGCGCGTCGGGCTGCCGCGCGAGTACTTCGTCGGCGGCATCGAGCCGGAGGTGCGCGCGGCCATCGATCACGCCGCCGCCGCCCTGCGCGCGGCCGGGGCCACCACCCACGAGGTGTCGCTGCCCAACACCCGGCACGCGCTGCCGACCTACTACCTCATCGCTCCGGCCGAGGCCTCATCCAACCTGGCCCGCTACGACGGCGTGCGCTACGGCCATCGCGCCGCCGACGCCAGCAGCCTCGACGAGCTGTACCGGCGCAGCCGCGGCGAGGGCTTCGGCCCCGAGGTCAAGCGCCGCATCATGCTCGGCACCTACGTCCTGCGCGCCGGCACCTACGACCAGTACGTACGCAAGGCGCAGCAGGTCCGCGCCCTCATCCGCGCCGACTTCACCCGGGTGTTCGCCGACGTCGACGTGCTGCTCACGCCGGTGGCCCCGACCGCGGCCTTCCCGCTCGGGTCGCGGGCGACCCCGCTCGACATGTACCTGGGCGACGTGTTCACGCTCGCGGGCAACCTGGCCGGGCTGCCGGCGATGAGCGTGCCGTGCGGGGCCACCGCTGGCGGGCTCCCCATCGGCGCCCAGCTGCTGGCCGCGCCGCTGGCCGAGCCGACCTTGCTCCAGGCTGGCGCCGCCCTCGAGCACCAGCTCGGCGCCGCCGGCTGGCCAGCCTTCGCGCAGGTGCCGGCATGACCGGGCCGGGCCCGACCTGGGAGGCGGTGATCGGCCTCGAGATCCACGTCCAGCTGGCCACGGCGAGCAAGGCGTTCTCGGCGTCGGCGGTGCGGTTCGGGGCCGAGCCCAACACGCTGACCGATCCGACCGTGCTCGGGCTGCCCGGCGCGCTGCCGGTGTTCAACCGCCGCGCCGCCGAGCTGGCGGTGCGGCTCGGGCTCGCCGTCGGTGCGCACGTCCGGCCGCGCTCGCGGTTTGCGCGCAAGCACTACTTCTACCCCGACCTGCCCAAGGGCTATCAGATCTCGCAGTTCGACGAGCCCATCTGCGAGGGCGGCGCCATCGACCTGCTGCGCGGCGACGAGATCGAGCGGGTGCCGCTGACCCGGATCCACCTCGAGGAGGACGCCGGAAAGAGCAGCCACCTCGGCGGCAACCAGCTGGTCGACCTCGATCGCGCCGGCGTGCCGCTGGTCGAGGTGGTGACCGAGCCGGCGCTGCGCAGCGCGGCCGACGCCGCCGAGCTGATGCGCACGCTGCACCGCCTGGTCCGCTGGCTCGGCATCGGCGACGGTGACCTCGAGAAGGGTCAGCTGCGGTGCGACGCCAACGTGTCGATCCGCCCGGCCGGCACGACGACGCTGGGCACCCGGACCGAGCTGAAGAACATCAACTCGTTTCGCTTCGTGCACGACGCGGTCAGCCACGAGATCGCGCGCCAGATCCGCATCGTCAGCGCCGGCGGCCGCATCGTGCGCGAGACCCGCCTGTGGGACGCCGACCTCGGCGCGTCGGCGACGATGCGGACCAAGGAGGAGGCCGACGACTACCGCTACCTGCCCGACCCCGACCTGCCGCCGCTGGTGGTGAGCGAGGCCGCGCTGGCGGCGGCGCGCGCGGCGCTGCCCGAGCTGCCGACGGCGCGCTTCACGCGCCTGCGTGGCCTCGGCCTGACCGGCGACGACGCCCGCCAGCTGCTGGGCGAGCGCGCCATCGGCGACTACTTCGACGCCGCGCTGGCCGCGCTGCCGGCGGCGGCCATGGCGGGCGGCGGCGCCAAGCTGCTGGCCAACTGGATGCTGGGGGAGCTGGCGGCGGCGCGTACCAGCAGCGGCCACGACCTCACCGGCGGCCCGCTGCCGGCGCCGCACCTGGCCCACCTGGTCGGCCTCATCGTCGACGGCACGCTGAGCGGCAAGCTCGGCAAGGAGGTGTTCGCCGAGGCCTACCGCACCGGCGTCGATCCGGCCGCCATCGTCGACGCCCGCGGCCTGCGCCAGATCAGCGACGAGGCCGAGCTCGAGCGGATCGCCGCGACGGTGCTGGCGGCCAACCAGGGTTCGGTCGCGTCGTTCCGCGCCGGCAAGGAGGGGCTGCTCGGCTTCTTCGTCGGCCAGGTCATGAAGGCCACCGCCGGCCGGGCCAACCCGGCCGTGACCCAGGCCGTGCTGCGCCGCCTGCTGTCGGGGTCCAATCCGGATTGACCGGCCTGTGGATTCTTTTTCCTCAACTAGCTGATCTTGCTCGCGCGTCGCCGCCGTCTCGTCGACGGCCTCGCAGGACTCTTGACGGGCGGCGTTCGGTAAGTAAAGTCCGCGATTCCTAACGCAAGGCGCGGAGCCCAAGACGATGTACGCCGTGATCCAAACTGGTGGAAAGCAATACCGGGTCGAGCCCGGAAAGACCGTCGTGGTCGAAAAGCTGGACGGCGACGAGGGCGCCAAGGTCGAGTTCGACCAGGTCCTGCTCGTGTCGTCCGGTGACGGCGGCACGGTGTCGATCGGCAAGCCGACCGTCGCCGGGGCCAAGGTCTCCGGCGAGATCGTCGAGCAGGGCCGGGGCGACAAGCTCATCATCTTCAAGTTCCGCCGCCGGAAGAACTACGTTCGCCGCAACGGCCACCGCCAGGACTACACGGCGGTCAAGATCAACAACATCTCGGGCTGATCGGGCCCGCAAGCGATCTGGAGAGCGTCATGGCGCACAAAAAAGGACAAGGCTCCACCCGTAACGGCCGCGACTCGGGCCCCAAGTACCGCGGCGTCAAGCGGTTCGCCGGGCAAGAGGTGAAGGCCGGCAGCATCCTGGTCCGGCAGACCGGCACCAAGTTCCACGCGGGCGAGAACGTCGGCCGTGGCCGCGACTTCACCCTGTTCGCCAAGGTCGACGGTCTGGTCAAGTTCGAGCGCCAGGGCAAGTCGCGCACGCGGGTCGCCGTGTACCCGGCGGCCGCCCCCGCCGCGGCCTGAGCCCGCCGTCCCCGTCGGGTCGGGTGGTCCTCCGCCCGCCCGCCCTGCCGTCCCTGGATCGCGTATGCTTGAGCCGGGGTGGCCAGTGATCCGAGCAAAGACCGTGGGCCCGGCCAGAGCGCCGGGTCGGTAGGTGTTTCCGGGGCGCCCTCGGCGCCCGGGCCGAGCCACCCACGTCCAGGCGCGCGGCCCTCGGCGCCGCCGCCGGCGGTGTTCACCGCCCGCACCGTGGTGGCGCCCCTCGACCCCGCGCAGTCCGCGCCGACCCGGGTCGAGCCGGCCACGCGGATCGCCTCGGCCGCACCAGCCGCGCCGCGGGGCTCGGCCGCGCCGCGTGGCTCGGCGCCACCGGCGGCCCACCCGGTGGCCCTGGAGTCCAACGAGTTCTCGTCGGAGGCGCCGTCTGGCGACGACGGCGGCGAGCGAATCCTCGACCTGCCGGTCGGCAGCCGGGTCGACCAGTACGAGATCATCCGCGAGCTCGGCCGCGGCGGCATGGGCCAGGTCTTCATGGCCCGCGACACCAAGCTGGGCCGGGTCGTCGCCATCAAGTTCCTGACCCGGACCGGCGAGGCCTTCATCCGCCGCTTCCTGGTCGAGGCCCAGGCCACCGCGCGCTGCACGCACGAGAACATCGTCGTCATCCACGAGGCCAACACCTTCGCCGGTCACCCGTACATGGTCCTCGAGTACCTCGAGGGCGAGCCGCTGTCGAAGATCCTCAAGGGCCGGACCCTGTCGCCGTCGCGCGCGGTCGAGATCATCGTCCCGGTCGCGCGTGCGCTCATCCGCGCCCACCAGTTCGGCATCGTCCACCGCGACCTCAAGCCCGACAACATCTTCATCACCGAGTCGGGCATCGTCAAGGTGCTCGACTTCGGGGTGGCCAAGCTGTTCGGCGAGACCGACGACGTGGTCGAGGCCAAGACGCCGGTCAACCCCAAGCTCGACGGCGACGGTCCGGGCATGCGCTCGCTGTACGAGACCCTGTCGACCGGTGGCCGGGTCGTCGGCACCCTGCCGTTCATGTCGCCCGAGCAGTTCGGCGCCGACCTCGTCGACGAGCGGACCGACATCTGGGCCACCGGCATCATCCTGTACCGGATGGTGTCGGGCCAGCACCCGCTGCCCGAGGTGTCGAACGCCGCGCTCATGTTCGCGGCGCGGGATCTCGACGAGCCGCTGCGCAGCCTGGGCGAGGTCGCGCCGGCCGCGCCCGATCCGCTCATCCGCCTGGTCGACCGCTGCCTGCGCAAGCGCAAGGCCGATCGCTTCTCGTCGGCGGTCGACCTGCTGGTGGCCCTCGAGGCCATGCTGCCGGCTCGGCGTGGTCGCCGGCTGTCGACCGACGAGTGCCCGTACCCGGGCTTGCTCGCGTTCGAGGAGGACGACGCCGATCGCTTCTTCGGCCGCACCCGCGAGGTGGCGCGCGGCATGGCCCTCTTGCGCGACAACGCGGTCATGGCCATCGTCGGCCCGTCCGGCGCCGGCAAGTCGTCGTTCGTGCGCGCCGGCCTCATCCCCGAGCTCAAGGGCTCGGGCCTGACCTGGGAGACGTTCATCGTCCGGCCCGGGCGTGATCCGCTCGGCTGCTTCGTCCCGGTCATCGAGGCGTGCCTGGGCGAGGCGGGCACCGCCGAGGCCCGCGCCGGCCGGGCCCTCGATCCCGAGGCGACCCGGCGCCGCCTGCGCGACGAGCCGGGTTACCTCGGCCAGGTCATGCGCGACCGGGCCCGGCACAAGCAGGCCCGCATCCTGCTGATGGTCGACCAGTTCGAGGAGCTGTACACGATGGTGGCCGACGAGCGCGAGCGCGCCGCCGTCGCCAGCGTGCTGAGCGGCGTCGGCGACGACGCGGCCTCGCCGCTGCGCCTGGTCCTGTCCCTGCGCTCCGACTTCCTGCACCGCGTGGCCGAGGCCCCGGCGTTCGCCACCTCGCTCATGCGCGGGATGCTGCTGCTGGCCGCGCCCGAGCGCGAGGCGCTGCGCGACGCCATCGTCAGCCCGGCCGAGAAGGCCGACTACCGGTTCGAGAGCCCGGCCATGGTCGACGAGATCCTGGCCGAGCTCGAGCAGACCTCGGCGCCGTACCCGCTCATGCAGTTCTGCCTGAGCACCCTGTGGGTGCACCGCGACCGCGGCACTCGGGTCCTGCCGCACGCCGCGTTCCGGGCCATGGGCGGCGTGGCCGGCGCCCTGGCCGGGCACGCCGACAAGCTGGTCGGATCGATGTCGCAGCGGGCGCAGCGGGCCGCGCGCGCCATGTTCCAGCGCCTGGTCACCAGCGAGAACACCCGGGCCATCGTGGCCCGGGCCGAGCTGCTCGGCGCGGCCGACGACCTGGGCGAGGCCGAGCACGTCCTCGGGGCGATGGTCGACGCTCGCCTGCTGGTGCTGCACGAGGACACCGGCATGGTCGAGATCGTGCACGAGGCGCTGGTGACCCAGTGGCCGACCTTGCGCCGGTGGATGGACGAGGGCCGCGACGACCTGGTCTTCCTCGAGCAGGTCCGGGCCGCGGCCCGGCAGTGGGAGGCCAAGGGCCGGAGCCCGGGCCTCTTGTGGCGCGGCGCCACCGCCGGAGAGGCGACCCGGTTCCGCGAGCGGTTCGGCGGGCAGCTGGCGCCGCGTGAGCGCGACTTCCTCGGCGAGGTGGTGGCGGCCGAGGCCAAGGCCGGCCGGCGCAAGCGGGTGCTCGTGTACGGCGTCATCACCGGCCTGCTGGTGATGGTGGCGGCGTCGCTCATCGGCCTGGTCGCCATCCGCAAGGCGGAAGGGGAGGCGCGGGCCGAGACGGAGAAGGCGCGCGCGGCCGAGCGGCGCGTGACCGACCAGCTCGAGCTGGTGCAGCGGGCCGAGCGCGATCGCCAGGCCGCCGAGGCGGCCGAGCGGGTGGCCCAGCAGGACGCCGAGAAGCACCGGATGACGGCGCAGCTGTCGACCGAGGAGCTGCAGCAGAAGCGGCTGGAGCTGGAGAAGAAGAACGCCGAGCTCGAGGGCGCCCTGGCCAAGGCCGACCTGGCCCGCTCGGTCGCGGAGCGGGCCGCGGCCGCGGCCGAGGCCGCGCGCAAGAGCGAGCAGGAGGCCAAGCGATCGCTGCAGGAGGCGCTGGCGCGCGAGAAGGAACGCGTGCGCAAGCTGGAGGAGCAGCGCAACAAGATCCAGAACGACCTGCGGTAGGCTCGGCGACGAACCCGGAGAGATCGATGATCACGCACACCCTCGTACGCTCGTCGGCCTGGCTGGGCCTGGTCCTCGCCGCGTTGCTGGTCACCTGGCCCGGCCGCGCCCACGCGGAGGACCCGTGGAAGGTCGGCGTGTCGGCCCAGGCCCAGGCCCAGGCGCTCCAGCTGTTCAAGGCCGGCAACGAGTCGTTCGAGACCAAGGACTACAGTCGCGCCGTCGTCACCTACCAGGAGGCGCTGCGGGCGTGGAACCACCCCGCCATCCACTTCAACCTGGCGGTGGCCCTCATCAACCTCGATCGCACCCTCGAGGCGTGGGACAGCGTGCAGCAGGCGCTGCGCTACGACGGCGGCGGCATCGACCCCGACAAGGTCGACGACGCCGTGACCTACCGCCGCCTGCTGGCGGCCCAGGTCGTCACCGTGGAGGTCGAGAGCCAGCAGGACGGCGTCGAGGTCACGTTCGACGGCAAGGTCATCATCACCGGCAAGGGCAAGGCCAGCTTCGTCAGCCTGCCCGGCGCCCACGCCCTGGTCGCGACCAAGGCCGGGCACCTGACGGTGACCCGCAACCTGACCCTGACCGGCGGCAGCCCGTTCGCCGAGGTCCTGCCGGCGCTGCGGGTCGGCAACCGCGAGGTCAAGCTGGTCCGGCGCTGGCGCACCTCGTTGCCGTGGCTGGTGACCGCCGGCGGCGGCGTGGTCGGCCTGCTCGGCGGCGCGGCCATGGTGGTGGCGCGCGCCGACGCCCGCACCTACGAGTCGAACATCGACAGCAAGTGCCCCGGTGGCTGCACCGCCGACATGATCGCCAGCGACAAGAAGCTGTGGGACCGGGCCAACCTCGAGAACACCATCGGCATCAGCATGGTCGCCGTCGGCGGCGCGGTCGTCGTCGGCGGGTTGACCATGCTCGTGCTCAACCAGCCGCACGAGGTCGAGGTGCAGCCGACGCTGGCCCTCGGTGGCGGCGGATCCGAGTTCGGGCTGTCCTGGTCGGGCCGGTTCTAGCAGGCCGCTGAAGGAGCAGCCTGCTGGTCCTCTTCGATCTCGCAGGCTGGCCTGCTGGCCGATCTCCGCGTCGCGCCGTGGTCAGCGCTTGGGCTGGCGCGCCTCGGCGGCGCGGAGCTCGGTCGCGATCTCGGAATCGTGCGGGGACAGGGCCGCCGCGGTGCGCAGGCGCTGCAGCGCCTCGGCGTCGTTACCCGACAGGCGGGCGATGCGCCCGAGGTAGAAGTGAGCGCTGGCCAGCCTGGGCAGGCTGGCGATGGCCTCCTCGAGCACGGCCCGGGCGCCGCGGGCGGCGGCGGCGCGATCGGGCGCGACCAGGTACTGGGCCCAGGCCATGACCACCGCGTACTCCGGCTCCGAGTTGAGCTCGAGGGCGGTCGCCAGCTCGCTCAGGGCGGCGCTCGGCTGGTCGCCCCGCAGCGCCGCCAGGGCCCGCTGGTAGTGCTCCTCGGCGGCCAGGATCCGCCGGGTCAGCTCCTCGGCCTCGACCTGCTTGGCCCGCTGCGCCACCTCGCCGCCGGCGGCCAGGGTCTGCTCGTACTGGAGGCGCCGGCTCGGCACCGTCAGCGTGGCGAACGCCTCGTTGAGGCGCGCGAACAGCTGGTGCGCCGCGCGATCGTCGTCGACGAAGCCGATCGCGCTCAGCCGGTCGGGGTGCAGCTTGCGAGCGACGCGGAAGTACGCGGCGCGGAGGTCGGCGTCGCTCGCCCCGGGCGCCACCCCGAGGAGCTCGAAGTGGTCGACCCCGCGCCGGAGCAGGGCCAGCCGCTCGTCGACGAGGGCCCGCACCACGCCAGCATCACGGGCGGCGTCGGCCGAGTCGCCGGCCCGGCGCCGACGCGGGGTGGCGACCCGGGCCGCCGTGCCGGCGGCGCTCGCGACGGGTGGGGCCACCGTGCCCCCGGTGCCGGGACGGCTGGCGCGCGCGGCCGGCGCGGCCACCACGTCGCCGGGCGCCGCCTCGAGCGCGCCGGTCGTGGCCAGCGCGTAGAGCACGGCGTAGGCGGCGCGAGGATCGGGGTGCAGCCCGGCTGGAGGCGGGATGGCGACCCGGCTCGACAGGGCCGCCAGCAGGGCCTGGTCGTCGTCGATGAAGCCGTACTGCGGCAGGTCGTGATCGATGCCGGCCCGCAGCCGCACCGAGGGCCCGAACTCGCGCACCGCGCTGGCCAGCGCACCCTCGGTCATGTGGGTGCGGGCGCCCAGGAGCAGGATGGCGCGCACGTCGATCGCGCCGGCCGGATCCCACGGCAGGGTGACCTCGTCGGAGATCGTCAGCTCGCCGTGGCCGAGCTGGAAGGTTCGGATGGCCTTGTGGGCGGTCACCCGTCGCCGCAGCCGCAGGGCCAGCTCGGCCGGCAGGGCGGCGACCTCGGCGATGACCGCGATCTCGTCGGCCACCGGCTGGGCCAGGCGGCGGCCGAGCTCGCCGAGCTGGCTCGGCGCGACCAGGCCGGCGGTGCTGGCCAGCCGGACCGCGGAGTCGCTGGCGATGGGCGAGCTGGCGGCCACCACCGCCCCCTCGGCGAAGGCGATGACGTAGCGCCGGCCGTCGGCGACCACCACGACCTCGCCGGTCAGGCCCCGGCTGGCGACCACGAACAGGGTCTGGCCCCACGGCCGGTCGCCCAGGTTGCCTCGGGTCAGGACCGCCATGGCCGATCCCTGCCCTCGGCCCGGCGCCGGCGCCGCTCGAGCACACGGCGGGTGATGAACCCGACGGCGGCCAGGGCGAAGATCACCACCACGGTGGTGACGATGAGGCGGTCCCCGCGAGCGTACCCCCACCACGTTGCGACGCCGCGGACGAGGACCACGCCACGAGCACAGCAAGCCTTGCCGGTGCTGTCAATCGGCGGGGGCGACGCAGGCGCGTCGGCTGGGCGCTGTCATTGCCGAGGGCGCTGGGCTATCATCTGCCGCGAGGGCCTCGGTGAGCAACTCGTTCCCGCTCGACGGCATGCGCATCCGGTTCGCCGGCGCGACCAACATCGGCCGCAAGCGCCAGCACAACGAGGACTCGATCTTCCTGCCGACCGAGATGCGGCTGGCCATCGTCGCCGACGGGATGGGTGGCCACTCGTCGGGTGACGTCGCCAGTCGCCTCGCCGTCGACCTGGTGGTCGAGCACTTCCGCGACACCAACAACCAGCAGGTCCTGACCTGGCCATACAAGGTCGACCGCGACCACCGGACCCACGTCAACCGGATGATCACCGCGGTGATGCTGGCCAACCTCGAGATCTGGGAACGGTCCCAGCGCGAGCCGCGCCTCAAGGGCATGGGCACCACCTGCGTGGCGATGTACTTCCTCGACGACATGGTCATCATCGGCCACGTCGGCGACAGCCGCTGCTACCGCATGCGCAACCACGAGCTGACCCAGGTCACCGAGGACCACTCGCTGCTCAACGACTACATCAAGATGAAGCGGGTCACGGCCGAGGAGGCCGAGTCGTGGCCGCAGAAGAACGTGATCGTCCGCGCGCTCGGCATGAAGGAGAGCGTGCAGGTCGACATCCTGACCGAGGTGCCGCGGGTCGGGGACGTCTACTTGCTGTGCTCGGATGGCCTGACCGGCATGCTGACCGACGCCCAGGTCTCGCACATCATCGAGTCCGAGCGCGACCTCGACCGCGCGGTCGAGAAGCTGATCGACGCCGCCAACGAAGAGGGTGGGCACGACAACATCTCCGCGGTGATGGCCCGGATCGAGGCGAGCTAGTGCGGCCCGGGCTCGCGGTGCTGGTGCTGGTGCTGGTGCTGGCGGCGCTCGCCGGCTGCAAGAAGGGCGCTGACAAGACCGGCACCGGGGCCGCGCCGCCGCCGCCCATCGGCGAGGCCGAGCGCGCCCGGGGCGCCACCTCGTGCAAGGCCTACGTCGAGGCGCTGTGCGCGTGCGCCACGACCCGGCCCGACGATGCGGCGCTGGCCGAGTCGTGCCGCCTCGACAAGGCGCTGCCGGAGGCCATGACCCTCAGCCTGCAGGCGTCGCTGGCCGAGGGGACCGGCGCGCAGGAGGTGCAGATGGCGCAGCAGCAGTTCCGCAAGATCGTCAACCGCTGCCTGGAAGAGGCCGGTCGCCTCCCCAGCCGCGGCTGCCCGTCGCCGTAGGCAGGTCGGCGCGGCGCCAGGCTCAACCGGCGACTGTGAACACCTCGTCGCTGCCGGAGCGGGTCACCTGGGCCCCCGGCCACACCACGCAGCGGGTCAGGGTCACCCCGGCCGCGACCTCGGCGCCGGCCCCGACCGTGGTCGACGGCCCGATCACCGCGCCGGCGCCGATGCGGGCGCCCGGGCCGATGCGGACCGGGTGCTGCACCACGGCATCCGGGTGCACCCGCGCAGTCGGGTCGATGCCGGTCAGGCGACCGGGCGGGTGGCGCAGGCACACGCCGCCGAGCAGGGCCTGGTCCGACTCGAGGTAACGCTCGACGGTGGAGTGCTCGGCGAAGTACCCGCCCTCGTGCTGGTAGGCGGCGACGCGGCCGCCCGTGCGCAACCACGGCAGGTAGCCCTGGCGGACCATACATGCCTCGCCATCGGGCAGCCGGCGCAGCACGCTGGGGCGGGTCACGTGGACCCCGCAGAACATGTGGACGCCCTGGCCCAGGATGTCGACCACGTGCGCGCCGCCGGCGTCGTCGCGAACGTCGACCGCCCCCCACGCCACCGCGTCGTCGACGCGGCGCACCACCATCGTTCCCAGCACGTCGCCGGCGGCGCGATGGGTGTCGAGCAGCGCCCCGACGTCGAGGTCGAAGATGAGCTTGCCGTTGAGCGACAGCACCGGGGCGTCGGTGCCGTCGGGGTCGAGCAGGGCCAGCGCGTGCTTGAGCCCACCACCGGTGCCGAGGATGACCGGCTCGTGGACGTACCGGATGCGGGCGCCGAGGTGGCGGCCGTCGCCGAGCGCGCGCTCGATGACGTCGCCGCGGTGGTGGGTGTTGATGACCAGGTCACGCACGCCGTGGCCGACCAGGTTGCTGATGCCATAGGCCAGGATCGGGTGGTCACACACCGGCAGCATCGGCTTGGGGCGCTCGTCCGACAGCTTGCCCAGGCGAGTCCCCAGGCCCGCACACAACAACATGGCGCGCATCGATGCTCCTTGCCTGCGTCCTACAGCAGCTTGCTCATGACCACGAACGAACGCTCGTCGGCGATGCCGGCGGCCTTGGCGTAGAACGGGCGCGGACCGATCCACGCCACCTCGCAGGTGGCGTGGTGCGCGGCGACGTCGACCAGGCAGGCCATCAGCACCGCCTCGCCCAGGCCGCGGCCGCGGTGGGCCGGCCACGTCCCGGCCGGGCCGAACCAGCCCAGCCCGCGGTTGTTGCCGTCGTGGGCCGCGAACGCGGCGTAGTCCCCACCCGGGTCGATCGCGACGTGAACCGCGGCCGGCTCACACCCGAGCGCACGCTCGATCTCCCACGGCCAGGCCCCGCCGAACTCGCGGCCGATGGCGGCCAGCAGCGGGCGCTCGGTCCGGTCGGCCCGACGAACCAGGTAGCCGCGCCGGGCCGCCTCGGCCGCCAGCTCGGCGGCGCGGGCAGGCGACACCCGCGGGTTGGTGCGGACGTCGATCAGCAAGTTGGTGTTGCGCTGGGTCAGGCTGGTGTAGCCACGCCGGCCCAGCCAGGACAACGCGCTGGTGTTGCGGGCGTCGATCCCTGGCGCGAGGTAGTTGCCGGCCTGGTCGAGCGTACGCAGCCGGACCGGCCCGCGCGCTCGCGCCGCCGCCTCGACCGCGCCCAGCAGCGCCGAGCCGACCCCGCGCCAGCGCGCCGCCGGAGTGACCGCGAGCAGACGCAGCCGGTCGGCGCACGCGCTGGCCACCCCGACCAGGGCGCCGTCCCGCCACGCCGCCCAGGCCTGGGTCGGGCCGGCCGGGGCGGGCCCGAGCAGCTTCTCCTCGGCGACCACGTCGGCGCGGTCGAACTCGCACGCCGCCGCCAGCACGATCTTGCTGGCCGCCAGGTCGGCCGTGGTGAGCGGGCGCAGGTCGACGCTCACGCCACGGCTCCTGCCTCGGTGCTGCGCCCGAGCTGGGCACCCAGCGCCGCCGCCAGGACCCGCTTGACCTCGGCCAGGTCGACGCCGACGCCGAGTTCGGCCGCCATCGAGGTCATGACCGACGACTCGAAGCCGCACGGGTTGATGCGATGGAAGTACGACAGATCGGTGCAGACGTTGAGCGCCAGGCCGTGGAACGTGACCCAGCGCCGGCAGGCGATCCCCATCGAGCACAACTTGCGCCGCGCGCCGCCCGCGCCGTCGAGCCACACCCCGGTCTTGCCCGCCTCGCGCCCGGCGTCGAGGCCAAACGCCGCCACCGTCTCGATGACCGCCTGCTCGAGGCGGCGCAGGAACACGTGCAGGTCGCGCTCGTCCGGGCGCAGCGCGACGATGGGGTAGGCCACGAGCTGACCCGGGCCGTGGTAGGTGACGTCGCCGCCGCGCTCGATCTCCACCACCTCGACCTCACCGGCGGCGACCACGTTGGCGGCGGCGGCCTGGCGCCGGCCGAGGGTGATGACGTGCGGGTGCTCGACCAGCAGCAGCAGGTCGGGCGGGACCTCGGCCTCGGTGGAGGCGTCGGCGCCCGGGACCGCCTTGCGCCGCTCGACCTCGGCCAGCTGGCGGTCCCACACCTCGCGGTAGCCGCGGATGCCGAGGTCCTCGACCAGCCAGGGGATCACCGGCTCAGCGTACCCGGGTCGCGCCGCCGATGCCACGCGACCCGGCCGCGCCCGCCGGCGCTGCTGCTACAATGCGGTCGATGCGCGCGCACGACACCTCGGCGGCCGCCCACGCCGCCTGGCTGGCCCACCAGCGCGCTCGCTCTCCGGCGGCCCGGGCCGAGGCCGCGGCGGCGCTGTCGGAGGAGGTCTTCGCCGTGACCCGGGCCGGGATCGCGGCCCGCCACCCGGACTACAGCCCCGATCAGGTCCGCTGGGCCGAGCTGCGCCTGCGCCATGGCGACGACCTGTTCACCCGCGCCTGGCCGCGGGCGCCGCGCCTGGCTCCATGAGCCTGAGCGACCTGCTCGGGCGCACCATCGCCGGGCTCGACCACGCCGCGATCCCGCACATGGTCGCTGGCTCGTTCGCCAGCAGCTATCACGGGCACGGTCGCTCGACCCAGGACCTCGACCTGGTGGTGGACCCATCACCAGCGACGCTCGACGCCTGGTTGGCGTCGGTCGATCTCGGGACGGGTTACGTCGACGCCGAGATCGCGCGCGACGCCTTGCGCCGTCGTGGGCAGTTCAACCTGATCGACTTCGCGACCGGCTGGAAGGTCGACCTCATCGTCCGCAAGGATCGTCCCTTCAGCCGGAGCGAGTTCGACCGGCGTGTGGCCGCCACCATCGCCGGGGTCGCCGTCTACGTGGTTTCGGCCGAGGACACGATCCTGTCGAAGCTGGAATGGGCGCGCCAGGGCGGGTCCGAGCGGCAGCTCCGGGATGTGCGTGGGGTGCTCGAGGTGATGCAGGGCCGGCTCGACCTGGCCTACCTCGAGCACTGGGTCAGGGTGCTCGGCGTCGAGGACGGCTGGGCTCAGGTCGGGCCGGCCTGAGCGGGCGGGCCGCGCCGCCTCAGCGATTGATGATGTGCACGGCCTCGCCCAGGGCGGCGGCGGCGGCCTCCATCACGCCCTCCGACAGGGTCGGGTGCGGGTGGATGGTGAGGCGCAGGTCGTCGATGACCGCGCCCATCTCGATCGCCAGCGAGCCCTCGGAGATGAGGTCCGACGCGCCGTTGCCGACGATGTGCAGGCCCAGCACCTGCTGGGTCTTGCCGTCGGCCACGACCTTGACGAAGCCATCGGTGTCGTTGACCGACAGGGCCCGGCCCAGCGCCGCGAACGGGAACTTGCCGACCTTGAGGTCGGTGTGGCCCTTGGCTCGCGCCTCGTCCTCGGTCAGCCCGGTCGAGGCGATCTCCGGGTCGGTGAAGACCACGGCCGGGATGGTGCGGACGTCGAACGCCGCCTTGTGGCCGGCGATGATCTCGGCCACGACCTCACCCTCCTTGGTCGCCTTGTGCGCCAGCATCATGCCGCCGATGAGGTCACCCAGGGCGTAGATGCCGGGCACGTTGGTGCGGAGCTGGTCGTCGGCGATGACGTAGCCGCGCTTGTCGACGGCGACCCCGGCCTCGGCCAGGCCGAGGTCCTCGCTGTTGGGGCGGCGGCCGATCGACAGCAGGATCTTGTCGGCGTCGATGGTGGCGGCCTTGCCGTCCTTGAGCTCGACCGTGAGGACGGCGCGGTCGCCCTTGTCCTCCCAGCTCTTGGCCTTGGTGTCGAGCAGGACCTCGACGCCCAGCTTCTTGAGCTTGCGCTCGACCACGGCGACGCAGTCCTTGTCCATCGACCCGAGCAGGCGCGGGGTGGCCTCGACCACCGTGACCTTGGTGCCGAACTTGGCGTAGACCATGCCCAGCTCGAGGCCGATGTAGCCGCCGCCGATGACGATCATGCGGGCCGGCACGTGGTCGAGCGCG
Source organism: Kofleriaceae bacterium (assembly GCA_018058095.1). Lineage (GTDB taxonomy): Bacteria > Myxococcota_A > Polyangia > Haliangiales > Haliangiaceae > JABFXX01. The sequence continues at coordinate 54,882 of JAGPCO010000001.1, read as the reverse complement.
AGCGCGCCGGTCGAGTCGAGGATGCGCTGCTGGTCGACGGTGAAGCCGGGGATGTTCATCGGCCGCGACCCGGTCGCCAGCACGACGTTCTTGGCCAGCAGGGTCTCGGTGGTGCCGGCCTTGGTGGTGACGATGACCTGGTGGCCGTCGGCGGTGGGCTTGCCGAGGCGGGCGCTGCCGTCGACGATGTCGACGCCGTTGCCCTTGAGCAGGGTGCGCACGCCGCCGGTCAGCTTGCTGACCACGCCGCCCTTCCAGGCCTGCAGCTTCTTCATGTCGAGCGTGGCCGCGCCCGGCACGTTGATGCCGAGGTCGCCGGCGTGGCTGACCTTCTCGAAGGTCTTGGCGGCGTGGATGACGGCCTT
>JAGPCO010000001.1:0-54417 GCA_018058095.1 Kofleriaceae bacterium | reverse complement strand
GCGATGGTCGGCAGGTCGCGCCACGCGGTGGTCGGCAGGGCCAGCCCCGGATCAACCGCGAAGCTGTGGGTGCCGACGCCGTAGTCGCACGTGGCGCCGGCGGCGCAGCCGTCCTGCAGGCCCTGCAGGTGGGCGTCGCTGACCACGCCGGCGGCGCGGGCGTGCCAGGAGATGCGCCGGGCCTCCCACCGCTTGCCGACCTGGCCCGGGCCGAACGAGGCGCCGAACACCACCGGCTCGGTCGACAGCATCCACACCGCGGGGTCGTGGATGTACACGTTGTCGGTGCCGAGGTCGCCCAGCTGGGCCCAGCTGTCGTTGATCTCCAGGCCGCCGGCGGTCAGGGTCGCCTCGCGCATCCAGGTGCCGCCCTTGACGTACACGTAGTCGACCGGGCCGTCGTTCATCCGGATCATCTTGTGGAACGACACCCGCACGGTGTTGTCGATGAACAGCGTGTTGTCGCCGCCGCTGAGGCGGAAGCCCCACGAGTTGCGGTTGCCGGCGGTGACTATGTTGTTGTTGGCGAAGAACACGTCGCGCGCGCCGCCGGCCAGGTAGGCGCAGCCGTCGCGGTTGCCGTCGCCGTCGGGCTCGGTCGCGACCATGCGGATGATCGAGTTGACCAGCGCGAACCGGGTCACCTGGGCGTCGGCCAGCTGATCGTCGTCGATGAGGTAGATCGCGGTGCCCGAGCGCTGCGCGGGCGGCAGGACGGCGTTGTTGATGACCACGCCGTCGAGCACCAGGTCGGTGCTTTCGGGATCGACCACGACGCTGCCGAACTGGCCGCCGCGCACGCGGATGCGGTGGCTGGGCGCCCGCACCGGGCCGGGCAGGTGGCCCAGGTACAGGAAGTCGACCACCACCGCGGCGCCGAGCGTGATGTCGCAGTCGTCGCTGTTGCCGACGTCGAGCACGCCGATGCGACCGGCCGCGTCGGGCACGGTGACCGCGGTGCCGGCGGTGGCGCAGGCGTCGAGCAGGTCGCGCCCGGCCTGCGGGCCGGTGCTGGTGACGGTGACCTGCCGCGTCGTCGTCGGCAGGGTCGGGGGCTGGTACGGGCCGACCGCGCCGCCGCCGTTGCCGGGCAGGGTGTCGAGGTCGAGCGCGGGGTACAGCGGGTGCAGGCGCGCGCCGGTCGGCGCGTCGGGCCCGGCGTCGGGGCGCGGCCCGGCGTCGCCGCCTCCGCCGCCATCGTCGCCACAGGCCATGACCAGCAGTAGGGTCGTCATCGTGAGCAGGCGCGAGGATCGCAGCATCGAAGCAGGCTGCCACACGATCGTGGTGGGCCAGGCCCCTGGCGCCTGGGGCCAGCGAGATCGTCGCGTCCGGCCAGGCGCTCAGCGGCTGGCCGCGCGCGGCGACGGCGTGGCGACGGGACCCGGGGTCGCGGCGCGGGCGTCGGGCAGGCGCAGCTCGGCCAGCTGGTCGGCGTACTGGACCCGGGCCAGCATGAGCGCCTCCTCGGCGTCGACCACGGCGATGGTCAGGCGCTGGCTGCGCTCGAGGATGTCGGCCTGCTTGCCGCGCAGCACCCGCAGCAGGTCGCGCCCGGTCTTGACCGCCTCGAGCGCGACCAGCTGGGTCGCCAGCTCGGCGCTGCGGCCGCGGTACTCGGCCTGCTGCCGGCGCAGGGTGGCGATCCGCTCGACCAGGTCGGCCGCCTTGCGGTGCGTCGCCAGCACCGCGCCGAGCGCGGCCTCGAGCTCCGGCGCCAGCGCCTTGCTCTCGACGTACATGGACAGCTTGCTCATGGCCTCGATCGAGGTCAGCTGCAGCGACCGCTCGATCGGGGTGGCCTCGGCGATCACCACCTGCGCGACCTGACCCGGGGCCAGGGTCAGCTCGAACAGGTGGGCGTCGCCGGCCCGGGTCTGCTTCGACGGCGCCTCGGTCAGCGCCCAGCCGTCCTCGAGGCGGTGGCGCAGGTAGACGGTGGCCGGGCTGGTCAGGCGGCTGGTGACGGTGAAGTGGGCGCGCCGGATCCGCTGCATCTCGGCGGTCAGCACCCCGCGCTCGATGCTGACCACCCGCGCCAGCTGGTCCTCGCCGTCGTCACGCCGCTCGACGATGATCTGGCGGTCGAGCGCGAACGGGATGACGACCGGGGCGTGCGGCGGTACCGGCTCGGTCAGCCCCTCGCCGATGAACCGGCCATCGCCGTAGACGGTGACCGGGCCGGGCTCGAGCGTGTCGCCGGTCGGGTTGTCGAGGCGGACCGCACGGAACGCGTAGCGGGTGTTGCCCCGCTCGGAGGTCGGGTCGTACAGGTAGACCACGCCGCCGGTGGTCTCGGCTCGCACCATCGAGACCATGGCGCTGCTGCCGGCCTCGACGTCGAGCGCCTGCTCGGACAGGAAGTGGCTCTCGCCGACCGGCATCGAGTCGCCCGGCGCGGCCGGCGTCGCCGCGACGGCGCTGCCGCCGGCGGGGCGGGCCTCCTCGGCCGGGGCCTCCTTGGTCGTCGCCACCGCCAGCAGGCGGACCCGGCCGGTCGTGCCCGCCTCGCGCCGGGCCTCGACGCGGATCCGCGCCGGCGCCACCCCGGCGTCGATGAGGTGGTTGCGCACCTGGTTGGCGCGGGCGCTGGCCTCGGCCCCGGTCGGGTCGCGCCCGGGGTCGGACAGGCTCTCGATCAGCACGTCCGAGCGGTCGCGCATGAGCTGGCGCGCGACCTCGACCAGCCGTGGCACCGGCGCGGGCCGGGGCGCCGCGCGCTCGGCCGCCTTTGCAGGGCGGGCCGAGGCGCCGGAGCCGGTGTAGGTCGGCAGGTTGTCTCCGCCCGGCCGGGCGCTCAGCGCCGTCGTGGTCGGGTCGATGCTGGGGGCGGCGTCGGTGATGGTGATGGTCTCGCCGGTGGTGACGCCGTCGACGAAGTACTGGTTCTCCAGGCTGCTCGAGCCGCTGAACGCCACCCCGTCGGCCTGGCTACCCGCGGCGCTGCCCAGCGCGGCCGAGAACGTGCGGCCGGTCGGGATGAGGTCGAGCATGACGTCGCTCACCTGCGGCCCGCCCGCGGGCGCGGCGCCCGGGCCGCTGGCGAAGGTCGAGCGCGCCGTCGGTGGCGCCACCGCGAAGCGCTCCTGGTCGGCCAGGAGGTCGCGCTCGATCGAGCGCACGCTCCACAGGTCGTAGCGGAACGACAGCGCCGAGCTGGCGCCGACCCCGACCCGGACCGCGCGCCAGTCCTCGCCCGAGGTGTTGTCGACGATGGCCCAGCCCTCGAGCATGACCTTGCCGTCACCTCCGACGACGACGCGGTAGCTCGGCTTCCACGCCGGCGCCTCGGTCACGTAGGTCAGGAGCACGTCGGCGGTGCGGGTCGACGGCGTGCGCAGGGTCATGGTCAGGGTCTCGCCGCCGGCGTCCTGCTGGCGCGGGATGACCACCGGCAGCGGCTTGCGGGTGACGCGATCGACCACGGTCATCGACTTGAGGAAGTCGTCGACCCGGTCGCGCGGCACGGTGACCACCAGGCGACCGTCGGTGATGATCGCGCGTCGTTCGTAGAAGGCGACGCCGTTGCGGTAGACCACGACCCGCCCGAGCGGGGCCTGATCGACCTGAACGTAGCCGCCCCGACGCGTGCAGCCGGCAGAGGCCCCGGCGGCGCCGGTCAGGGTGGAGATCGCGGCCAGGAGCAGGATCGAGCGCAGCGTGGTCATGTCGTCCTCCTGCGACCGATGCGGCCGCAGGTCGGTTGTCACCGATCCACACGGGCCACGCGACCACGCGCCCATCACCGGCGCTCACGCCGGGGCCCGCCAGCGGGTGTCGCACCCGGCGCGGGTGTCGCACCGTGCCCGTGCCTAGCGGCAGCTGACCGGCATGGCCGCGCCGGTGGCGGCGTGGCTGGCGAGGGTCAGGAGCGCATCGCCACCGACCTCGCCGCGCAACAGGCCCTGGCTGACCGCCCAGCAGTCGAGCCACTCGACCGTCCACTGCGGCGCACCGGCGCAACCGACGCCGAGTTGCTGCGCCCGCGACCGAAGCTCGGCGTCGAGCAGGCCGGCCGCGCCCCGGGCCAGCTCGGCGGCGACCTCGGCCTCGTACCAGCCGTCGCTCGGCCCGCTCAGCGGATCGGCCGCGATGCTGGCCTCGGGCGCACCGGGGTGCTCGGTGTCGCCGGTGACCGCGCTGCCGGTGAGCGCCTGCTGCAGGGCACCGGCCCGCAGCGCGGCGCGCCAGTCGGTCCGCCACTCGTGCGTACGCACGACGTAGCTCGCGGTACGGATGATCTCGCGCTCGAGCACGGCCGGCGTGTCGCGCAGGCTATCCGACGCGCGCTGCCAGTCGCCCTTGCGCTGCTCGAACAGGTCCTCGCTGGTGTCGGCCTGGAGGCAGCGCCGCTTCTTCTCGTCCTCGAGCGGGCAGCCACTGCAGTAGTCCCGGCTGAGGGCGTCGCTGGCGCGGGAACACTCGTCCTTGTCGCGACGCCAGGTCTCTTCGGCCTGGCGCATGCGCTCGCGCGAGTACAGCTCGTCCTGGGTCCTGGGGGGATACGCCGGGTTCTCGTAGCGGTCGATGCCGGCGACGTAGTCGTGCCGCTCGGTCGATTCGCCGACGCGGTGCCGGGTCGGTTCGATCGTCAGCGTCCCGCTCAGGTCCAGGCCAGGCGCGGCCGAGGCGGCGCACTGGACGCGGTGGTGGGTGGCGGCGGCGATGGGCTCACACAGCTCGCCTGGAAAGCCGCGCGGTCGGGTCAGCGCCACGGTCAGGCCGGGCACCGAACGCGCACGGTGGCCGGCCCGCGCCTGGGACAGCGTGGCGCCGTCGACCGCGCCCGCGTCGACGCAGGCCGCCGCCGCCAGGGCGGCCAGGCGCCCGCTCGGGCGGCTGGCGCTGGCCGCCGCCGCCGCCAGGTCGAGCAGCGGCGCCGCCAGCGCCGTGCGCGCCTCTCCGACCCGGGCCGCGAAGGCCGGGGTGCCGATGGCCTGGGCCCGGGTGCCCAGGCACTGGACCCGGAACAGGCGACCATCGATGCTGTCGGCCGGCGCCAGCGTGCTGTGGCAGGCGTCGCTCCACACCACGCCGGCCTTGTCGGCCAGGCGGATGGCCTCGGCGTCGCCTGGCGAGACCTCGCGGATGCGGGTGATCGCGGCCAGGCACCCGTCGAGCGCGGCGACCGCGCCGTCGACGGCGGCCGGCTCGCGCGAGCGCGGCGGGCCGATGACGTTACACGCGCTCTGCGCCGACATGACCAGCTGCTGGCGGGCGTGGGCCTGGACCTGCGCCGCCCGCTCGCACACGTCGCGATCGTCGGGATCGAGCTCGCAGGCCCGGCGCAGGTGCAGGACCTCGCCGACCAGGTCGCCGCGCGAGCGGGCGATGTTGGCCTCACGGAGCGCACGGTCCTTGGCCGAGGGGCCGCACCCAGCTGCGGCGATCAGGATCAGGGCAAGGCAGGACGTGGTCAGGACGACGCGCAGGGTGGGCCAGGGCATGGTTCCTCGAGGGGGGGGCTGCGTCCGTGCAAGCAAGCCGGTTGCCAGGTGTGATCCAGAGCGCGGCCGGCGGCACCTGAGTGAGATCATGAGTGTTGAGGGCGGGCCGCGGCAGGAGGTGTGGACAGATCGACGACCGGCTGTGACCCGTCATTCACGCCTGAAGCCGCTTCGCCATCGGCGCCGGTGCGCGCGCGCCGGCGGCTACCGGTGGTGCGGGTTGGTCGAGCGCGGCTGCGCCTCGAGGTAGGCCCGCTGCTCGTCGAGCAGCCAGGTCGGCTCGGCGTAGACGTCCTCGAACAGCGTCGACAGCGCCGGCGGGCCGACCTGCTCCTGACGGGCGATGGCGTCGCGCACCTCGGCCTCGAGCCGGGCCGCCCACGCCTCGTGTTCGCCCGCGGCCATCCACCCGCGCGCCTCGAGGAACGTGCGCAGCCGGCGCAGCGGGTCGCGCTGCTGCCGCCACACCTCGGTGACCTGCTCGTCGCGGTAGCGCGACGGGTCGTCCGACGACGAGTGGGCGCTGACCCGGTAGGTCAGCAGCTCGACGAAGGTCGGGCCGTCGCCGCGCCGGGCTCGGTCGGCGGCGTAGCGGACCGCCTCGAAGCTGGCCAGCACGTCGTTGCCGTCGGCGCGGATCGGCTCGACCCCGTAGCCGAGCGCCTTGAGGGCGATCGTCTCGCCCGCGGTCTGCACCTTGCCCGGCGTGGAGATGGCCCACTGGTTGTTCTGGCAGATGAGCACCACCGGCGCCTTCATCACCCCGGCGAAGTTGAGGGCGACGTGGAAGTCGCCCTCGCTGGTGCCGCCGTCGCCCATGTAGCCGAAGCAGGCCCGGCCGCCGTCGCCGCTGATCTTCATGGCCATGGCTACGCCGACGGCGTGCGGGATCTGGGTCGACACGCACGACGACATCACCACGTAGTTGTGCGCCCGATCGCACGGGTGGCACGGCATCTGCCGGCCCTTGGTCGGGTCGGCCGCGTTGCCGAAGATCTGGGCCAGGTAGCTGTCGGTCGTCATGCCGCGAAACAGGCCGACCCCGGCCTCGCGCAGCGCCGGCACGATCCAGTCGTCGGGCGCGCTGGCCGCGGCCGAGCCGACCACCGCCGCCTCCTGCCCGAGCGCCTCACCGTAGAAGCCGATGCGGCCCTGCCGCTGCAGCGCCATCATGCGGGCGTCGGTGACGCGGATGCGCAGCATGCCCTCGTACAGGGCGCGCACGAACTCGCGCGAGTACCGCGCCGCCACCACCGGGTCGGCCGTGCCGTGCTCGTCGAGCACGCGCAGGAGGCCGCGGGCCCGGGTGTGGTCGTCCTGGGCCAGGTAGGCGGCGACGGCGCCGACCGGGGCGGCCGGCGGCAGGTCGTAGGGCGGCGTGACCGGAGTCGCGGGCGGCGTCATCGTCGGCGACTGTAGGGAGTTCGCTCGGGGCGGTCAACCGGCCGGCCCGGGACGGGTATCATCCGGCCATGGCTTCGTCGTCGATCCGTGCCGTGGGGCTGGTGCTGGGTGTGCTGGCCCTGGGCAGCGCCTGCTACCGTGGCGGTGAGGCCGGCAACTGCGCGGTGGTGTGTACCACCGACGACGATTGCGTCGGCGTGACCGGCGCCTCGTGTGTGCCGGCCAACGCCGGCCGCGCCTGTGGCACCGGCACGACCTGCGTCGGCGTCGGCGTCGACGCCGCGCCGGGGCCAGACGCCGGGCCGCCGACCGGCCGGTGGCGTAGCGTCGACGTCGGCGGCGGCTTCGTGCTGGCCATCGGCGAGGACGGCCAGCTGTACTGCTGGGGCGACAACCGGTCCGGCCAGTGCGGGCAGGCGGCGCCCCTGCTGATCGGCGTGCCGCGCCAGGTCCCCAACCCGCCTGGCGTGACCGCGTGGGTCCAGGCCTCGGCGGGGTCCGCGCACGCCTGTGCGGTGGCCGACGACGGCAGTGGCTCCCAGGGCGCCCTGTACTGCTGGGGCAACAACGGCACGTTTCAGACCGGGGCGGCCTCCTCTGCGCAAGCCGGCATCACCCTGCTCGCGGCTGGCACCAACTTCCGCAAGGCGGTCGCCGGCGAACGCCACAGCTGCGCGCTCAGCGCCGCCGACGGCCTGCGCTGCTGGGGCGCGGGGACCTGGAGCCAGATCCCGGGCGCCACCGGGATCGGGATCACGTCCTTCCCCGACGCGGTCGAACTGCCCGAGGTCGTCGTCGACGTCGACGCCGGGCCGTTCGCCACCTGCTACCTGCAGCGCAGCGGCGACATGCGCCAGGTGGTGTGTGCGTCGTCGAGCGCGGTGGCGCTGCGCGACGACGTGCCCTCGGCCGGACCGTACGACCACGTCACCGTTGGCAGCGGCCATGGCTGCGTCACCGCGACCGACGGGACGGCCACGTGCTGGGCCGGCTCGGCGGCGCGGGAGCTCGGGCAAGGCCCGGGCTTCGTCCCCGGCGCGGCGTTTCGCGCGCTGGCGGCGGGGCCCGGCGTGACCTGCGGGGTCTCGACCACCGGGACCCTGTACTGCGCGGGCCGCCACGACTTCGGCCAGCTCGGCGATGGCGGTCGATTGCCGAGCTTGCGCCGAACCGATCCTCTGGCCATGTCATCGCTGGTCGGCGTCCGCACGGTGTCGGTCGGTGGGCTCGACGAGCCGGGCGGGAGGGCCACGGCCTCGGCCTGCGCCATCGACGGCGCGGACCGCCTGTGGTGCTGGGGCGACAACGACGCGCTCCAGCTCGGTCAGGGCGCGCTGTCGTCGCAGCCGGCCGAGGTGCCACCCCCGCGACCCATGGGCCGCTGGGCGTCGGTCGCGACCGGCGCGCGCCACACCTGCGCGGTGTTCCTCGACAACCCCTCCGGTACCGAGGGGCAGGCCTACTGCTGGGGCAGCAACAGCCGCGGCCAGGCCGGGGCCGGGGCGGACGTGTTCGCGGCGGTGGCGCCGGTCGAGATTGGCGGGGTGTCGGCGGCGATCGAGGTGACCGGCACCGGTGATCACACGTGCGCCAACGTCACGAGCAACGTGTTGTGCTGGGGCGACAACGGCAACGGACAGATCAACAACACGCCCGCCATCGAGGAGCTGGGCGCGCGCCCGCTGGAGCGTGGCCAGACCCGCGCCGCCGCCGGCGACCGCATGACCTGCAACGATGCCGCTCAGTGTCAGCCGGCGTCGATCACGCTGTCGTGCATGCCGGGCACGGCAGCCGTCGACTCCTTCCCGCTCATGGTCACGGACGGCGGCGTGATCTGCGACGGCGGCCGGAACGCCGCGGACGGCGGCGTCGGCGCGGACTGGACCGCGCTGCTCAGCGTGGGGGTGCTGCCACTGCCGCCGACCCCACCGATGGCCCGGATGGCCGACCCGGGCACGTCCCACTCGTGCGCCATCACCAGCAGCGGTGACCTGGCCTGCTGGGGTCGGAAGAACGTGTGTGCGCTGGCCGGGTTCGACACCGCGGGGACCGGCTGTGCTGACGGGTTGACGCCGCGGTGGGTCGGCTCGGCCGGGCCGTTCTTGACCGTGGCGACCGCTGACGATGGCGGCTGCGCGATCGACGGCAATCGGGCCGTGGTCTGCTGGGGCGAGAACTGGCACGGCGAGCTCGGGGCCGGGCCGACCGTGCAGGCGCTGCGGCCGCGCCGGGACGACGTGCTGGGCACGGTCGCGCCCGGCGTGGAGGCCATCCGGATCGCCTACGCCGAGCACCACGCCTGCGCCATCGTCAACGACGCTGGCACCTCGCGCCTGTTCTGCTGGGGCTCGAACAGCCACGGCCAGCTCGGCCGACCGCTGCCGTACTCGCTGGGGTTGCCGGTGCAGGTGCTCGACCCGCAGTAGGCGGCCCTGCGCCATCGCGCGCTCAGCGCGCCGAGCAGCCCTGGATCTCGCCGCCGCCGCCGGCCGCCCGGGCCCGGCAGTCGACCGCGAGGCGCTGCACCATCTCGAGCGTGGGCAGGTTGCAGCTGCCGTCGCGGTTGGTCTGGCTGATCCACTTGATGAGCCCGGTCCGCCACGCCCACAGGCGCGGGCCCGAGCCGTCGTAGCTGGCCAGGGAGTGGTCGTCGTTCCAGTTGAAGAACGACCCGCCCCAGTTGCTCTCGTCGTTGAGCGCGACGATCTCGGCCGGTGGGTTCGCCATGATCACGCCCCAGCGGATGGCGCTGGCCTGCATGCAGCGGCGGCCGGCCTCGGTGCCCTCGCCGAAGTTGAAGGTCGGGCTCAGGCCGCCGCTCCAGCGCTGCCAGAACTCGGTGCCGCCGAGCGACAGGCCGGCGCCGCCGGTCGGCCGCTGGTACGAGCTCGGCGCCGGCGTGCCGTCGGGGAACGTGATCCGCGCCAGCGTCACGTCGCGAGCCTGGGCGTACGGGTCCTCGGCGCAGGCGGCGCCGGCCGTCGCCACCAGGGCGCGCATCGTCTCGAGCCCGACGAAGTCGATCGCGTCGACCTCGGCGATGTCGTCGAACCGGTCGTCGTCGTCGGTGCCGGCCACGCCATCGGCGCCGTCACGGTGGGCCAGCAGCCCGGCCGCGGCCTCGGCCGACACCCCGGCCGCCTCGAGATCAGCAGCGCTGGCGCTGGCGAGGTAGCTCACCACGGCGTCGAGCTGGCAGCTGGTGAACTCGCTGTCGTCGGCCTTGCCGCCCGGTACGGCGACGTCGTCGCGGCCATCGCCGGCGCCGTCGCTGGTGCAGCTGGTCTGGGCCAGCGAGAGCGGCGCGGCCACGGACAGGAGGGTGAACGCCAGGCGGGTCAGCATGACCCGGGACAGAGCACGGCGCGCGCCGTCGGCAACCGCGCGAGATCACGCACCCGGCCTGCTGCCACCGGTCGACGGTGGCCACGGCGGTCGCCGGCTCAGGGCCGGGCGGCCGGCCGCTTGCCGAGCTGCTTGCGCTCGGGCGACTCGCTCACCGCCATGCCGACCAGGCGCAGCCCCTCGGCGAAGTGCTTGACGCCGCTGCGCACCAGCTCCGGGCTCTCGGCCCCGACCTCGGTGAAGCCGTCGTCGGTCTCGGCCACCTTGCCCCAGTTGGCGAACAGCCGGCCCCAGTCGCTGCCGAGCACCGGCGCCATCTTCTCGCGGGCGTAGCGCGGGTACCAGAACAGGTCGTGGTAGGCCACGCTGGCCACGTACGCCGCCGGCGCCAGCCAGGTCTTGAGCGACCACTCGATCGGCTTGAGCGGGCCCCAGTACAGGCGGTGCTGGTTGCGCGACGCGAAGGTCATGTTCTTGAACGGGCCGTCGAAGTGCCAGTTCTCGGCGGCGGCGTCGAGGTCACCGACCAGCTCGATGTCGCGCACGTCGCCGCAGCCCAGGCCGCGCTCGTGCGCGAGGCGGATGTACTTGCAGTCGACCAGCGGGTCCATACCCATCAGCTTGGCGGCGACGGCGTCGATGGCGACCTGGTCGGCCGAGGCGAGGATGACGTTCTTGACGTGCGGCACCATGCAGCGCGGGCCCGGCCCGTCGCCGGCGAAGGTGCCGTCCATCACCGCGAACACGCCGCGGTGGATCTTCTTCTGGATCATCAGGAGATCGACCAACGTCTCGTGGATGACCGGGTGGGTCCAGTGCCGGTGCTCGTTGAGCAGGCCGCCGAACGCGTTCTTCATCGCCCCGGTCGTGGTGGTGAAGATGTGGGTCTTCACCGTCGGCAGGTGGATGATGTTCTCGCCGATGAAGCGGCGCGGGATGGAGAAGCCCTTGGGGTAGACCTGGTTGAGGACCAGGAACTCGCGCGCCAGGTCACCGACGGCGTCGCGGATGTCGACCCACTCCTCGCCCTCGTACAGGTGCACGTTGCGCAGGCCGTACGCGTTGACCACGTCGAGCTGCTTGTTCTCGCGCTCGCCCAGGTGGGCGTCGATGACCACGGTGCGGTTGTGGCAGGCGTGGATGAGGTCGTCGCGGTAGCCGTCGGCGCGCATGGCGCGGATGACGCCGTCGAGCTGCCACGGCGTGGTCGACGACGCCGGGTAGAAGAAGTGCCAGGAGATGTTCACCTTGAGCGCGGTGTCGGCCTCCTTGGCGATGACGTCCTGGTAGCCGGCCAGGTTGAGCAGCCGGTGGTAGTCGGCGCGCACCGTGGCCGGGCGCGTGCGCAGGATCGCAACCTTGGAGCGGGCCATGACGGCGGCACCGTAGCACGCGGTGATTGACGCGGGAGGACCGCGGCGGAGGGGGCTAACTGTCGACCCGGTGACCGTCGACGCGGGCCTGGAAGATGAAGTACGGCGGCATGCAGGCGCCCACCCCGCGCGGCGCGCCCGCCACGCCGGCGCACACGTAGTCGTCACCACACGGGGTCGCCGCGTCGCAGCGGCGGCGGAACTGCGGCACCGCGTTGGCCATACACACGTCGAACGACTTGCCGGCGGCCAGGCAGGCGTTGAAGCCCGACGGCGGCTCGGCGCCGCAGATGGCATCGCCGGCGGTGGCGCCCATGGTCCGGCAGCTGCCGGTGCAGGCGCCGTTGGGGAAGCCGCCGAGCAGGGTGCCGGGCGAGTTGCTCGAACGGCTGCACTTGGCGCGCCCACCACCCGGCACGCTGCACGCGAGCACCTCCATCTCGACCACGCGATCGGCCCGCGGGTTGGGATCGAAGGTGACGTCGGACGCTTCACAGGCGTCGCCGGCGCCGGCGCCGGTCTCGACCACACACACGCCGACCTCGTCGCCGTTGAGGTCGGCGCAGGTGAACCCGTCGGCGCACGTCCACGCCTCGAAGCTGGGATCGCCCAGGCCGCAGTGCGCGCCGTAGCGGCCGGGCACGCTGGCGTCGCGCTCGGCGAACGGGCGCGGCCCGGCTGGCCCGCCGGTGCCGGCGGTGGCCTGCAGCACCTGCCGGCGCCAGGCCAGCTCCTCGTTGAGGTGCGGCGAGGTCCCGACCTCGATCGCGTTGGCGCGGGCCAGGCCAGGGTCGTCTTGACCGAGCACGTGGAAGCCGGCCAGGCCGCGCGCCTGGTGGCAGCCCTGGCACGACATGGTGTCGAGGCGACGGACCAGGCCGGCGGCCGACTTGATCAGCTTGGTGCGCGAGAAGTCGACGCCGGCGAACTCCTGCTCCGGGTTGGGGAACGCGGTCAGGGCCGGGCGGTTGCCGGCGCGGGCCAGGCCACGTGGTGAGACCGACACGTCGCGACGGGCCAGGAACCGATCGGGCATGATGGCGGTGCCGGCGTCGATCGCCGCCACGTTTTCGATGATCCACCGCCGCAGCTCGGTCAGCTGGGTCGGGGACAGGTCGCCGGAGATGGTGTTGGCCAGCGGGCCCGCCAGGGCGCGGCTGGCCGGGCCGCCGAAGTCGAACACCCGCAGCAGGTACTCGGCGTGGCCACCCATGTCGGCGCGGACCGTGGCCGGCCAGCGCACGCTCTGCAGGTTGATCTCGATCCGCGACGGCGGCGCCAGCATGGCGAGCGGGCCGCGGGCCAGCGCGGCCGCGCTCATGGCCCCGCCGCCCGACTGCCAGGCGCGGGCGACCGCCGCGCAGCCACCCGCGACCATCGGTTGGACGTGAACGACCATGAGGGACATCGGCAGGCGCGACGTGCCCTGCGGCTGCTCGTACATCAACCGGTACACGAACCGGACCTCGCCGCACCCGCCCGGCGTGGCGTGGACCAGGTCGAGCCGGTTGGTGATGGCCACCAGCCGGAACCGGACCGCGCTGCTGCGCAGCCAGCGGCTGTCGAACAGCCGGTGCGCGTAGTTGATCCCGACCCCAGCCAGCGAATCGCCCCGGCCCAGCTCGGTCAGGTCGGCGGTCAGCACGTCGGCGACGTCGCGGTAGGTCGGCGACGAGCCGTGCAAGGCCTTGGTGCTGGTGCTGTCGCCGCCGAGCTTGTCGCCCAGGCCGTGGCCGGAGCGCTCGAGCTCGCCCAGCACCGGCAGGTGGTTGACCAGCAGGCCGGGCGCGTTGATCGCCGGCACGCTGTGGCTGTCGTCGTCGCACTTGCCGCCGCAGTCGGACCAGGCGTCGGCGTCTTCAGCAGTGGCGCAGCCCAGCGAGGTCAGCGCGACCAGCAAGCACAGGGCGGCGGCCCGGGTCACTCTGGCCAGGGTCGAGCTCCGAGCGATCAGGCGGCGCATACCCACGGATGAGCAAGGGCCATGCCGGCAATCACCCCTGTGGTTTCAGCAAATTACGGGAGACGTGTGGCGGCGCCGGCATCGGTGTTAGCCACCATCGCTGACCCTTGCCGCGGCCGCCAGGGCGGCGCGACGGGATCAGGCGGATCAGCGCAGGCGGGCGCTCCACAGCTCGCCGGACCACCTGATGCGGCCGACGATGATGTCGTCGCCGAGGTAGGTCAGGCCCGACAGCATGTCCGCGCCCGACGAGAACCGGCGCAGGATCCGGTCGGTCGCGACCTCGACCTCGATCGTCTCGCCGTCGCGCCGGCTGACCAGCAAGCGACGGCCAGCCCCGTCCCAGCGCAGATCGGTCCACGGCGCGGCCGGCACCGCGCTGGCCAGCGGCCGGGCCCGGCCGGTGCGTAGGTCGAGCAGCATGGGCCGGTAGTGCGACCCATCCGCTCCCGTCGGGGTCGTCAGGTAGGCCAGGACGTCGGCGCTCGGCGACATGGCGGGCGCGAAGGCAACAGCGTCGACCACCCGCTCGGCGGCGCCACCCGTGATCGGCACGGCGACGATGACGCGCTCCCCGCCGACGCCTTGCTCGACCAGCAGCCGGTCGTGGTCGCGCGAGAAGGTCATGCGCCGGTCGTACTCGGCCGCCGGCAGCAGCTGGCGCGGCGGCGTGCTGCCATCGACCGGGCCGGCGTACACGCCGGTCTCGCTCGAGGCCGCCAGCATCACGCCATCGGCCGAGACCTCGATCTGATCGAGCTCGAGGTCGCCGAACGGGACCAGCGTCGCCGCCGCGCTCGTGCTGCTGGTGCCCCGCCAGATCTGGGCCGGGCCACTCCGGTCGGAGATGAAGAAGAGCTGGTCCCCGGCGCTGGCGGCGACCGGCTGCATGTCGACCCAGGCCTGGCTCGACAGGTCGCGCAGCGTTGGGGTCGGTCCCGTCAGGTCGACCCGGGCCAGCGTGGCGTGTTCGGCGCAGTCGGACCACACCATCTCGTCACCGCGAAGGGCGAGCCGCTTGCGCGCGGCCACCGCGCTGCCGAACAGGCGCCGACGCGGGCTGCCGTCGAGCGGGACCCACCAGGTCTCGACCGGGCCGCTGACCGTCACCTCGGAGATGATCAGGCCGGTGCCGTCCGGGCCGAGCGTGAGCACCTCTTCGAACGAGTTGTCGACGCTGGGCGCGATGAGCCAGCGCGCCTCGGTCGCGCCCGCGGCGTACACGGCGACGCCGTCGGCCCAGGTCGCGCCGTTGCCGGTGAGCAGCACGAAGCGCCCGTCGGCCAGCTCGTGCCCGTGCAGCGGGACCATGCCGTCGGGCGGGGTCAGCGTGCGGCTGACCGCGCCGGTCGCGGGGTCGAGCCGCTGCAGCGCGCCTCGTCGACCGGCCCACACCGCGCGCCCATCGGGCGACCAGGTCGGCCGGAACGAGCCCAGGGCGAGCTGGCGCGCGTGGCCGAGGTCGGCCAGCTCGCCGATCATCGCGTTCATGCCGCGGTCGTCGCTGTGGACGTAGGCCAGCCAGCGTCCATCCGGCGACGGCGCCGGGGCCAGGTCCCAGCCGGTCGGGCGAGTCAGCACCCGGGGCGGGCCGCCGCCCGGCGCCAGCGCGAACAGCCAGGTGTCGGCGCCGACCGGCGCGTCGTAGTACAGGGTTCCGTCGGGGCCGAACGCCGGGTACTCGTCACACGCCTCGGTCGCGGTCAGGCGGCGCAGGGACGCCTCGTCGATGGCCAGCGCGGGCGGCGGATCGGCGGCGGCGCCGCTGCCGATGGCCGGCCCGGGGTTGGCCGGTCGATGCTCGCGCCGCAGCGCCGGCACCAGCAGCAGGCCGATCGCGGCCAGGGTCGCCACCAGCGCGCCGCCCGCCGCGCCGCGCCGCCAGGTCGACCACCGCGGCCTCCGCTCCAGCTCGGCCACCAGGGCGGTCATCGACGGGAAACGATCCGACGGCGCGTACGCGAGGCCGCGCCGCAGCAGCTGCAGGACCGGCGCGGTGAGCCGCCCCGGTGCGGGTTCGACCAGGCGGCCCGCGGCCGCCGCGGCCGCGCGCTCGGCCGCGCTGGCGCCGGGGAAGGGCGAGCTGCCGAGCAGGCACTCCCACAGCGCGACGCAGAAGGCGAACTGATCGCTGGCCGCGGTCGCGCTGGCGCCGGCCAGGACCTCGGGGGCCAGGTACCCGGGCGTGCCGACGGCGCGCGAGGCGGACGCCGGCGCCGGGCTCGCCGGCCCGGTCGGCGCCGGTCCGGGGCCAGCGTCGGCCTCGCGCGCCGCGCCGGCGGTCAGCTCGCCGAGGTGCGCCAGGCCGAGGTCGGACACCCGCACCACCCCGGCCCGATCGATCATCAGGTTCTCCGGCTTGAGGTCCCGGTGAACCAGGCCGGCCGCGTGGATCGCCGCCACGCCACGCCCGGCCTGGGCGAACAAGGCCAGCACCGCCGGCGCCGCCGGCCGATGCGTCCGGACGTGGGCGTCGAGGGTGTCGCCGTCGACCCGCTGCATGACCAGGAACGGGGCGCCGTCGACGCCGGCGTCGTACACCGCGACCACGTGGGGATGGTCGACCCGCGCCAGCGCCTGCGCCTCGCGCCGCACCGCGGCTTGCATCACCTCGGGGTCGCCCACGCCGACGTCGTGCAGGATCTTGATCGCGACCGGCCGACCCAGCTGGGGGTCGTGGGCGGCCACCACCAGGCCCATGCCGCCGCGCCCGATCACCCGCTCGACGCGGTAACGGCCGATGGCGGCGCCGGGTTCGGGCTCGGGCGAGGAGCCGGCGCCGGCCGGCGCGGGTGCGTCGTGACGGTCCAGGCCTACACCATCTCCATGAACATCGTCGTCGGGTCCTCGAGCAGGGCCTTGACGTCCTGCAGGAACATCGCGCCGTCCCAGCCGTCGGCCAGGCGGTGATCGACGGAGATCGACAGGTTCATGAGGTGGCGGATGACGATCTGCCCGGCGCGCACCGCCGGCTTCTCCTCGATCTTGTGCACGCCCAGGATGGCGACCTCGGGGAAGTTGATGATCGGCGTGGCCAGCACGCCGCCCAGCTTGCCGAGCGAGGTGATCGTGAAGGTCGACCCGACCAGCTCGTCGCGCGTGGCCGTGCCGGTGCGGACCGCCTCGCCCAGCCGGTCGATCTCGCGGGCGACGTCGAAGATGGAGCGCTTGTCGGCGTCGCGCAGCACCGACACCGCCAGGCCGTGCGGGCCCTGGGCGGCGATACCGACGTGGTAGTACTTCTTGCGCACGATCTCCTGCGTCACCTCGTCGAGGGAGGCGTTGAGCATCGGCCACTTCTTGAGGCCGCTGACCACCGCCTTGACGATGAACGGCAGGTACGTGAGCTTGACCCCGCGCTCGGTGGCGCGGGCCCGGGCCCGCTCGCGCACCAGCACCAGGTCGGTCATGTCGATCTCTTCGACGTAGGTGAAGTGGGCCGCGGTCTGGGTCGACCGGGTCATGGTCTCGGCGATGCGCTTGCGCAGGCCGCGCAGCGGGATGCGCTCCTCCTCGCCGCCGACCGGGATGCTGACCGGGGTGAAGCCACGGGCCGGCCCGGCGCTGGCGCTGGCGCCGGCGCTGACGGCGGGCCCGGTGGTTGCACCCTTGCCGACGCCGCGGACGTCGTCGGAGGTGACCCGGCCGTGTTTCCCGGTCGGCGCGATCCGGGCCAGGTCGACCCCGAGCTGGCGGGCCAGGCGCCGCGTCGCCGGGGTCGCCAGCACGCGGCTGCGCGCCCCGGTGCCGCTGAGGTCGACGAACTCGACCTTGCCGGCGCTGCTGGTGGGCACCACCGCGGCCGCGGCCGGGCTGGTCACCGCGGCCACCGCGACCGGCGCCGGCGCGTGCGCCTTGGCGGCCGCCGGCGCGGCGCTGGTGCCGGCGCCGCCGTCGTCGATCACCACCAGGATCTGCCCGACCGGGCAGATCTGGCCGTCGGTGAAGTGGATCGAGCTGATGCGGCCGGCCCGCGGCGACGGCAGCTCGACCGTGGCCTTGTCGGTCATCACCTCGACGATGGGCTGGTCGAGCTTGACCACGTCGCCGACCTTGACCTTCCAGGCCACGACCTCACCCTCGACCACACCCTCACCGATATCGGGCAGACGGAACTCGAAGGCCATGTCACCACTCCAGGGTCTGGCGGACCGCGCCGAGGACGCGGTCGGCGTTGGGCAGGTACTCGTGCTCGAGGCTGTACGGGAAGGGGGTGTCGAAGCCGGTCACGCGCAGGATGGGCGCCTCGAGGTGGGCCATGGCCCGCTCCTGGATCGAGGCCACCAGCTCGGCGCCGAAGCCGCAGGTGCGCGGCGCCTCGTGCACGACGACGCAGCGCCCGGTCTTCTCGACCGAGGCGACGATGGTGGCGAGGTCGAACGGCATGAGCGTGCGCAGGTCGATCACCTCGAGCGACAGGCCGGCCTCGGCGCCCTTCCGCGCGGCCTCCTCGGCGATCGAGGTCATGCCGCTCCACGCCAGCACCGTGCACTGGGTGCCGGCGCTGACCACCGCGGCCTGACCCAGCGGCAGGGTGTAGTCGCCCTCGGGCACCTCGCCGCGGCTGGCGCGGTAGATGCGCTTGGGCTCCATGAACAGCACCGGGTCGTCCTGGCGCAGGCTGGCCAGGAGGAGGCCCTTGGCGTCGTGCGGGTTGGACGGGGCCACCACCTTGAGGCCCGGCGTGTGCAGGAACAGCGCCTCGGGCGACTGCGAGTGGTAGTGGCCGCCGCGGATCCCGCCACCGACGGGGGTGCGGATGACCATCGGGCAGGTGTACTGGCCGCCCGACCGGTAGCGGAACTTGGCCAGCTCGCTGACGATCTGATCGAAGGCCGGGAAGATGAAGTCGCCGAACTGGATCTCCGGCACCGGGCGCAGGCCATACAGCGCCATGCCGATGGCGGTGCCGATGATGCCGGCCTCGGCCAGCGGGGTGTCGATGACGCGGTCGGGGCCGAACTCCTCGTGCAGGCCCGAGGTGGCGCGGAACACGCCGCCGAACTTGCCGATGTCCTCGCCGAGCACGACCACGCGCCGGTCGAGCCGCATCTGGGTCCGCAGCGCGTCGCGGACGGCTTCGATGATGTTCATCGTCGGCATGCGGCTTCTCGACGGCAATCTGGCCAGCACGAGCCCTGGCCGAGGTTGGCAACCGGTGTACTTTCGCGACCTACGGGTGTCAAGGATCGGCGCCGGCCGATCGTGCCCGCACCGGCGGCGCACGCGCTTGACGGTGCGCACCACGATCGCCACGATGCGTCCCGGATGTTCTGGATCCTGATCATCGTCCTGACCGTGCTCGGGGGTGGCGCCGCGGCCATGGCCGTGTCCCGGCGCGGCGGTCGCAAGGCCTTGCCGTCTGGCGGCAGCAAGGCGCTGCCAGGTGGCGATCAGCTCCTGCTCGACCGCACCGTGCGTGACCTCCGGGTCGGCGACGTCCTCACGCTCGACGGCCGCGACTTCCTGGTCGAGGGTGTGGTCGGCTACGACGAGGACGGCCACCGCTGGACCGGCGGCCGGATCGTCGACGGCAGCGACGAGCGCTGGCTCATCGTCGGCCTCGAGCGCACCGGCGGCGCCGGGACCCGCGTCCTCACCGTCGACCGCCACGAGATCGCCGGCTACCCGCCCGAGTCGCTCCTCCTGGGCGAGGTCCGGTTCAGCCTCGACAAGCGCGGCACCGCCACCTGCAAGGTCACCGGCGACGTCGGCGGCCTGGGTAACCTCAAGAGCGATCGCCCGGCCGCCCACGTCGAGCGCTGCCGGTGGTGGCTGTACAGCGCGCCCGGCGAGGACACGCTGATCGTCGAGCAGTGGGGCGCCGACTACCGGGTCCTGCGCGGCAAGAAGGTCAGCGAGGCGACGATCGATCTCATGCCCGGGTCGTGAGCGACGACGCGACGACCGCACCTGGCGGCCGCCAGCCCGGGCCGGTGGCGCTGGTGCTGCGCCCAGGCCAGGCGGTGGAGCTGGCCGGCCGGGCCGCACGTCGGCACACCCGCTGGGCCCGGGCCTGGTACGTGGTGGTCGGGGCCCTGGGCGGACTGGCGATCGTCCTCGGGCTGTTCGTCCACGCGGCGGTGGCGCTCGGGCCGGCCGGGCTGGTGCTGATGTTCCTGGCCCTCGGCAGCGATCGGCAGGCCCGGGCCCGGGCCGCGCGGGTGCTGGCGGCGCGGGCCCAGGCCGAACCCGACCTCGAATGGAAGCTGGTCAGCCCCGACGGCCCGGCCCGCGCGCTGCGGTCAGGCTACCTGGTGGCGTACCGGGGTGACCGCGCGGTGGCGGCCACCGGGTGCGGCCGGCTCGGCGCGGCGATGCTGGCCGAGGACGCGCCCACCGCCCGGGTGGTGCCGCCCCGGCGCTGAGTTCGGCGCTACAGTCGGGTGGATGCCAGCCGCGAGGGCGACGCCGTGACGATCAGCGCGCGCGCGGCGTGGACCGGGGTGTCGAGCGACGTGGTGGTGCAGGTCGCGCGCGACGTCGAGGCGCGCCAGCTGCGCGGGGCCCGGGTCCTCGGCGCCGTCGGCGCGTTGTTCGTCGGGGTGGCGCTGACGGCGGCGGTCTCGGTCGGCGCGACCGCGACGTTCGGGCCGGCCGTGGTCGCGGCCGCGTGTTTCATCGCCGGGCACGATCGGCGAGCTCGGGCCGCCACCGCGCGTGCGATGTGCCTGCTGGCCCAGGCCGACACCGAGGTGAGCTGGCTCCACGCCGGCGGCCACCTCATCGCCCGCCGCGGCACGACCACGCTGGCCGTGCTCGAGAGCGGCCGCCTGCGCCCGGCCCAGCTTCACGCCGCGCTGCCGGCGGCGCGGGTCGTGCCGCCGCGGCGTTGACCGCGGCGCGAGCTCGAGGCCAGCGCCGGGGACGAGCCGCCGCGCCATCACGTGCTAGCGTGCCGCGATGACGACGCCAGCCGACGCCGCCAGCCCACCCCCGTCCCGCCGCAAGCTGTCCGACCGCCTGCTCGATGGCATCGAGCGCGTCGGCAACAAGCTGCCCGACCCGGCGCTGCTGTTCGTGTACGCGCTGCTGATCGTCTGGGTGGCCTCGGCGTTGCTTGATGGCACGAGCTTCTCGGTCCCCGGTCAGAAGGAGGGGGTGGTGACGCAGGTCGAGAGCCAGCTCTCTGGTACCGCGCTGGTGCAGTTCCTGGCCGACATGGTCAAGACCTTCACCTCGTTCCACCCGCTCGGCGTGGTGCTGGTCGCCATGCTCGGCGTCGGCGTGGCGGAGCACTCGGGGTTCATCGCCGCGGTGCTCAAGCGGATGGTGGGCTTCACGCCGCGCCTGATGTTGACCCCGATGATCATCCTGGTCGCGCTGCTGAGCCACATCGCGACCGACGCCGGCTACGTGCTGGTCATCCCCCTCGCTGCGATCGTCTATCACGCGGCCGGCCGGCACCCGCTGGCCGGGATCGCCGCGGCCTTCGCTGGCGTGTCGGGCGGCTTCTCGGCCAACCCGTCACCGTCGGCCCTGGACCCCATGCTGCAGGGGTTGACCCAGTCGGCCGCCAACATCATCGACCCCAAGCTGGTCATCAACCCACTCGGTAACTGGATCTTCACCGCGACGTCGAGCGTCGTCATCATCCTCATCGGCTGGTACGTGACCGACCGCATCATCGAGCCCAGGCTGAAGCGGACGCCGGTCGACGCCGATCCGGCCGACCTGCCCAAGTTCGAGGCCATGTCGGAGGCCGACAAGCGCGGTCTGCGGTGGGGTGGCGTCGCGTTCCTGGTCGGGGTCGGCTTGCTGGTCGCCGCGGCCTGGTCCGACGGCTCACCCCTGCGGTCGAAGAGCGGAAGCCTGACCGCGAACGATGCGCCGCTGATGCAGGCCATCGTCGCCTTCATCTTCCTCCTGTTCATCGTTCCGGGCATGGTGCACGGCTTCGTATCGGGCACCTTCAAGGACCACCGCGACGTCATCAAGGCCATGGCCAGGTCGATGAGCGGCATGGGCTACTACATCGTGATGGCGTTCTTCGCCTCGCTCTTCATCTACTCGTTCAACAAGAGCCAGCTCGGGGCGCTGCTCGCGGTCGAGGGCGCCAGCGTGCTCAAGAGCGCGGCCCTGCCGGCCCCGGTCACCATCGTCGGCATCATCCTGCTCAGCGCGTTCGTCAACTTGCTCGTCGGCTCGGCCGGCGCCAAGTGGGGCCTGCTCGCGCCCATCTTCGTGCCCATGCTCATGCAGCTCGGCATCGCACCCGAGCTGACCCAGGCCGCGTACCGCGTCGGTGACTCCACCACCAACATCATCACCCCGCTCATGCCGTACTTCCCGCTGGTGGTGACCTTCGCCCAGCGCTACGTCAAGAAGACCGGCATCGGCACCCTGACCGCGCTCATGCTGCCGTACTCGGTCTCGTTCCTCGTGTTGTGGACGCTGTACCTGCTGGCCTTCTGGGGCCTGGGGATCCCGCTCGGCATCGGCAGCGCGTACAGCTACCCCTGACGCACCGGGCCACCCGCTCCCCAGGGCCGGCGCGGCCGCGCTACAGTGGGTGGTGATGGCAGCAAGCGACCCACGCGAGAGCCTCGGCGTCGCCGACGCCACCGCCGAGCTGGCCACCATCTGGCGCCGGTTCGAGGGCGACGCCGACGCCGCGCTGCGGGCCGTGACCGAGACCGCGGCGCGTTCGCTCGCGGTCGGCCGGGCCAGCATCTGGCTGCTCGACGACGATCGCCGCGTGCTCCGCTGCGTCGACCTGTTCCAGGCCGCCGAGGCGAGCCACAGCGCCGGCACCTCGCTCGGCGCCGACACCTTCCCGCGCTACTTCACCGCCCTCGAGCAAGAAGAGACCATCGCCGCCGAGGACGCCCACGCCGACCCGCGCACCGCCGAGTTCTCCCAGGTCTACCTCGCCCCGCTCGGCATCGGCGCCATGCTCGACCTGCCCATCCGCACCGGGCGCCGCCTGGTCGGCGTCCTGTGCAGCGAGCACCTCGGCCCGGCTCGCACCTGGACCAGCGCCGAGATCAAGGACGCCGCCTTCCTCGCCACCCTGGCCTCGCTCGCGCTCGAGCTCAAGCAGCGGGCCCAGGCCGAGGCGCTGCTGGCGGCGACGCTGGAGTCGACCGCCGAGGCCATCCTCGCGTTCGACCAGCGCCGGCCGCTGGCCTACAACCGCCGCTTCGTCGAGATGTGGCGGCTCGACCCGGCCGCGCTGACCAGCATCGACGGCATCCGCGCCGCCATGCAGGCCCAGCTGGTGGCCCTGCCCGGGCTCATCTCCAGCGCCAACGAGGCGTTCGCCGGCGTCAGCGGCGAGACCACCGACGTGCTCGAGCTGATCGATGGCCGGGTGGTCGAGCGCTCGAGCCGGCCGCAGCGCCTGGCCGACGAGGTGATCGGCCGGGTCTGGAGCTTTCGCGACATCACCGCGCACCGCCGAGCCGAGGAGGTGCTGCGGGCGAGCGAGGCGCAGATGCGCGACCTGGCCCACCACGACGAGCTGACCGGGGTGGCCAACCGCCGCCACATCCTGGCCAGCGCCGCCGCCGCGGTCGCGACCGGGGAGCGGGTCTGCCTGGCCGTGCTCGACCTCGACCACTTCAAGAAGATCAACGACGAGCACGGCCACCTCGTCGGTGACGCCGTGCTGCGCGAGGTCGCGGCCTACCTGCGTGGCCGCCTGCGCAGCAGCGACGCGATCGGCCGCTACGGCGGGGAGGAGTTCGTGATCATGCTGCGCGGCACCAGCCGCGAGCGCGCCCGCGGCGTGCTCGACGAGCTGCGCCTGGCCCTGCGCGCCGCGCGTAGCCCCGGCTTGCCGGCCTACACGTTCAGCGCCGGCGTGGCCGAGTCCGGCGCCGACGGCGCCGACGTGCCGACCCTGCTGGCGTGCGCCGACGAGCGGCTGTACCAGGCCAAGCGGGCCGGGCGCGATCGCGTCGTCGCCTGAGGCCGGTCAGGGGACCAGCCGCTCGACCCCGGGCCCGGCCGCGCGGTAGCTGTCGCCACACGCGGCGCAGGTCAGGCGCTGGCTGGGGTCGGGCTGCGGCAGGCGCTCGCCGCACCGGCAGGCCCAGCCGGCCCACACCGCGGGGACACCGACGACGATGGCGTGCGGGGCGACGTCGCGCGCGACGACCGCGCCGGCGCCGATGAGCGCGTAGGCGCCGATCGTCACGCCGCACACGATGGTGGCGTTGGCGCCGATCGAGGCGCCGCGGCCGACCCGCGTCGGCGCGAACTGGTCCTTGCGCGACACGAAGGCGCGCGGGGTCTTGACGTTGGTGAACACGCACGACGGGCCGAGGAAGACGTCGTCCTCGATCGTGACCCCCTCGTACACCGAGACGTGGTTCTGGACGCGGCAGCCATCGCCGATGTGCACGCCGGCGCCGACGAAGGCGCCGTGGCCGAGCACGCAGCCGGCGCCGACCCGCGCGCCCGGCATGACGTGGACGAAGTGCCACAGCTTGGTGCCGGCGCCGATGCTGGCACCGTCGTCGACGACGGCGGACGGGTGGGCGTAGAAGTCAGGCGGCATCGCCGGTACGATGCCCGCGCCGTGCCGAAACGTCCACCACGGGTCGACCGCGTCGTCGCCATCCCGCCCGACCTTCGCGGCGCGGGCCCGACCTGCGCCTGGCGCGGGGCCGGCGGCCAGCTGTGGCGGTCCGACGCCCTGGCGCTGCTGGCGGCGCAGGCCGACGGCTCGGTCGATCTGGTCGTGACCGACCCGCCGTACGCGATCGGCAAGGCGAGCTGGGACGAGTTCGCGTCGCTGCCGGCCTACGTCGCCTGGTGCGACGCCTGGCTGGCCGAGGTCCACCGCGTGCTGGCGCCGCACGGCTCGGCCTACGTGTGTGGCTTCTCCGAGATCCTGGCCGAGCTCAAGGTCCGCAGCGGCCCGCGCTTCGCGGCGGTGCGCTGGCTGGTGTGGGCGTACCGCAACAAGGCCAACCTCGGCCGCGACTGGGGCCGCTCGCACGAGTCCATCCTGCACCTGCGTCGGAGCGCCGACGTGCGCATCGACGTCGACGCGGTGCGGGTGCCGTACAACGCCCACACCACGCGGTACCCGGACCGGGTCCAGGCCGTCAACTCGCAGTACGGCCGCGGCGGCGCCCGGCGCGACACCTGGCAGCCCAACCCGCTCGGCGCCAAGCCACGCGACGTGCTCGAGGTGCCGGTGCTGTGTAACGGCCAGGCCGAGAAGACCGCGCACGTGACCCAGAAGCCCGAGGTGCTGATCGAGACCTTGATCAAGGCATCGAGCCAGCCTGGGCAGCTGGTGCTCGACCCGTTCGTCGGCTCGGGCACGACGGCGGTGGTGGCGGCGCGGCTGGGCCGGCGCTGGATCGCCGGTGATCTCGATCCGGGCTACGTCGGCCTGGCGCGTGAGCGGCTGCGCGCCGCGCCCCGCGACAAGCCGGTGACCCGCGCCAAGCCGGTGGCCCGCGACAAGCCGGTGGCCCGCGACGCCAAGCCGGTGGCCCGAGCTCGAGCCCGGGCCCGATGATCCCAAGGCTCGTGCGGTATCGTCGGCCGATGGCGACGCCGTCGTGCTGGTGGGTCGTCGCGTCACTCGCCGCGTGCGCCTCGCCAGCAACCCCGGGCGGCCTCGCCCCACCGCCACCCACCGCGCCGCCGGCCATGGCCGACGCGCCGTCGCCGCCACCTGCCACCGATGCGGCCGACGTGGTCAGCCCGCCGCTGGCCGGCAACCTGGGCGCGGCTCCGCCGGTGGTCGAGGCGGCGGCGACCACGCCGCTCGTCGGTGGCCCGCTGGTCGTGTTGCTGGCGAGCGGCGTCACGCGGGTCGGCCCGCCGCTGCGCGGGCAGGCCCACCACCCGACCACGCGCACCGCGCTGGCCGGGTTGGCCCAGGTGCGCACGGCGCCCGTGCCCGCGGCCGACGCGTCGGTCGCCGAGCCCGTCGTCGATCCGGCGCTGGCGCCGCTCGACGCCACCGCCGCCGCCGCCGTCAGCTACCGCGCCGACGACTTCGCTGGTGCGCAGGTCGTCGTCCGTTCGGTGATCGTGCGGGCCGCGCCGGCGCCGGCCGACGCGGTCGCCGTGCTGGTCGACCGCGCCGCCCGCGCCGAGCAGGTGCTGCTCGTGCTCGACCGGCTGGCCGGCGACCGCAGCGCGCTGGTGGTGGCGACACGAACCGGTCCGCGCCTCCTGCCGATCACCATCGGCCAGCCTGGCGCCATCGCGGTCGAGCCGACGCTCGACCTCGACCTCGGCTGGCCCGGTGAGCTCGCGGTCGAGCTGGTCGGGCCCTACACCGGTCGGCTTGCCCGCCTCGGCGTGCAAGGTGATCGGTTCGACCCGCACGCGCTGCGCGCTGCGCTGGCCCAGGCCGGCCGGCCCACCGTCGTGCGCGTGAGCGTGGCGCCCTGGGTCAGCGCCCAGCTGCTGGTCGAGGTGATCACCGAGGCGCTCGCCGCCGGGGTGACCCAGCTGACGCTGGACGCCCGGCGCGGGCGCGGCGCCGCCGGGTACGGCGTCGGCAGCGGCGGGCGGCCCCGCACCACCCGCGCCGTGCAGTACCGCCCACCGACCGTGACCGGCCCGCTCGACCTGGCCCTGGTCCGGCGCTTCGCCCACGTCGCCGAGCCGGCGTTCACCGCCTGCTACCAGGTCCGCCTGGCCGCGGAGCCGACCCTGGCCGGGACGATCACCCTCGAGTTCACCGTCGACGCCGACGGCGCCGTCCGTGGCGCCCGCGCCCACGGCGTCGACGCCGAGGTGGCCAGTTGCATGGCCGACGTGGCCGCCAGCTGGAAGCTACCGGCTCAGGCCGGGCGGGTCCCGACCCAGGTCAGCTACCCGCTGCTGGTCGCCCCGCCGACCGCGCTGCGCGGGCAACGGCCGCTGCGCCTGCCACCGCCGGCCGCGCCCTGAGCCGGCGCGCCACCCCGAAAACGCGACGAGCGGGTCGCTTCCGCGCCCGCTCGCCTCACGACGCAGGGTCGGTCACAGCGACGGCGTGACGCCCATCTCCTTGAGCAGGTGATCGGCGCCGTCGATGGCGTCCATGGTCCACAGCATGTAGCGGGCGTCGACCTGGATGGTCCGGGTCTTCTCGCCGTTGAACACCACGTCCGACGACACACCCTCGATGGTGCCATCGAAGGCCAGGCCGACCAGCTCGCCCTTGTCGTTGAGCGTGGCCGAGCCCGAGTTGCCGCCGGTGATGTCGAGGTCGGACAGGAAGTTGATCGGCAGCTCGCCGCCGAGCGCCGGGTCGGCGTACGGGCCGTAGTTCTTGGCCTTGATCGCGGCCAGCACCGGCTTGGGCGCGTCGAACGGATCCTTGCCGGTGTCCTTCTTGGTGATCTGCGCCGCGGTCGTGAACGGCCAGTCGGTCTCGGCGGTGCCGGTCGGGTTGAACGAGCGGACGGTGCCGTAGGTGATGCGCAGGGTCGAGTTGGCGTCGGGCGACAGCGCCCCGCCCAGCACGGCCTTCATGGCCTCGACGTAGGCCGGGGCCACCAGCAGGACTTCACCGGTCAGCGCGTCGGCCTTCTTCTCGTCGGCCAGCACGGTCGGCCACAGGGCCAGCGCCAGCTTGACGAACGGGTCCTTCGACGCCTTGAGCTGCTTGAGGGTGCCCTTCTGCAGCAGGTCGAGGCGGACCTTCTCGTCCTCGAGCTTGGTGGTCGCGTACAGCTTGTCGAGCGCCTTGTCGATGACCGCGGCGTCGATGGTCGCGCCGGCCTTGACGCCGACGATGGTGGCCAGCCACGGACGATCCGCGGCCGGGAGCTGGGCAGCCCGGGTCAGCGCCAGCTTGAACACCGCGCGGTCGAGGGTGCGGTCGAACGCGCGCGCGAACGACTTCTGGCCGGCGATGGCGCGCGGCAGGTCACGATCCTGGTAGCCCGGCTTACGCGCGGCGTCGGCCTTGGGCCGCTCGTCGGCCCAGCGCAGCATCGAGATGGCGGTGCCGAGCAGGCGCGAGCCGCCCATCGCGACGCCGCGATCGAAGTCGACCCGCGCCGTGCGCCGCTCCTCGGCCCCGAGCGCGAGGTACTTGCTGACCGCGGCCTTCTGCGCGGCGTGGGCCGGCTGCTCGAGCCAGGCCATGATCTTGGCGTCGAGCGCGTCCTTCTGGGCCAGCAGGTCACCCGAGGTCAGGCCCTTGAGGACGCCCTGGTACTTCTCCAGGCCGTTCTGGATGCCCTGCTTGGACACGCCGGCCTTGATCGCCAGCTCGGCCCCGGCCTTGCGCCCGGCCTCGTCGAGGTCCTTGTTGGCGGCCGCCGCCTGGCCGGACTTGATCATCTCCTCGGCGATGACGTAGCGCTGCTTGAGGTAGTCGATGAGGTACGGGTGCTCCCACTCGACGTCGTGGTGGACGTCGGCCGCGGTGCTGGTGCGGGTGGTCGAACCGGGGTAGCCGGTCACCATCACGAAGTCACCGGCCTTGAGGCCGGCGGTGCTGACCTTGAGGAAGTGCTTGGGCGCGTACGGCACGTTGTCGGGCGAGAAGTCGGCCGGGCGGCCGTCCTTGCCGACGTAGGCCCGGTAGAACGAGAAGTCGCCGGTGTGGCGCGGCCAGGCCCAGTTGTCGATCTCGCCGCCGTAGTTGCCGACCGCGCGGTGCGGCACGTAGACCAGGCGGACGTCGCGGATCTCGAGGTACTCGATCAGCGTGTACTGACCGCCGGCGAAGAAGCTCGACACCGAGCAGCGGATGCCCGGGCGGTCCTTCTCGCACGCCGCCAGCAGGTCCTTGCCGCGCTGCTCGGACGCCTTCTTGCGCGCGATCGGGTCGGTGATGGCCTCGAGCCCGTCGCGCATCTTGGCGGTGACGTCGGTGAAGGCCTGGGCGACCATGACCTTCTGCGACGGGCCGGCGCTCTTCTCGTCGGCGCGGGTCTTGGCCAGGAAGCCGTTCTCGACCAGGTTGGACTCGGCGGTCGAGTTGTGCTGCAGCGCGCCCTGCACGCAGTGGTGGTTGGTGACCACCAGGCCCTCGGCCGACACGAACGAGGCCGAGCAGCCGCCCAGGCTGACGATCGCCGCCAGCGGGGCCGCCAGCGGATCGGCCAGGCGCTCGGCCGGGATGGCCACGCCCATCTTGGTGAAGTTGGCGGTGTGCTCGGCCAGCGTCATCTGCTGCGGCAGCCACATCCCGCCGGGGTTGGCGAACTGCTTGCGGAAGGCCAGCGCCGGGTCGACCGCGCCGCCACCGCCGCCGGTGTCGCCGCCGCCGCCGGTGTCGCCGCCGCCGGTGTCGCCACCGCCGCCGACCACGTTCTTGTTCCCGCCGCCGCAGGCCAGGGCCAGCAGCAGCACGCTCGACATCGAGACCTTGTTCATGGCCGGCGGCATATCAGAAATGCTGGCCGCCGCCATCCCGGACCGGCGTGCAGGCGCTGACACCGGTTGCTTTGGTAAGGCCGCACACAGTCAGAAGTGCTGGACAGGACTGTATCCGTCGCCTTCAGGTAGCGGATCGGCGCCGGGTGTTGGGTTCGGTCCGCACCGCCGATCCCATGGCCACCGCGGTCGCCAGGTTTGGCACCGCAGGGTTCGCGCGCGCCGACGTCGCCGGGGCACGACGGCGCCCCTGGCACGGCGGTCGCAGTAGCTCGGTGGACCCGACGCCAGGAGCCCGCCATGCTCGAAGACACCGACCAGCTCGATCAGGAAACCGAACACCTCATCGCCCTCCTGCTGGCGGTGCCGCGCCCGAGCGCCGTCGCCCCGCGCGCGGTCGCGGCGTCGGGCACCCTCGACGACGAGCCGTACGACGCGGTCGACGTCGACGGCGCCGCCACCCTCGATGACGAGGCCGCGGCGGGCGACGACGAGGCCGTGTTGACCTCCGCCGTGCGCGCCTGAGCGGGCGCCACTCACCTTCGTTCGCCGCTCTACGTCCGGACCCCAGGAGACCGCCATGCCACCGCCACCCATCCCCGCCGCCTGCTTCGAGTTCCAGGCCGCCAGCTCGTTCGAGATCGATCGCCTCCTGGCCAGCGCGCTCGACGACGGCTCGGCCACCGAGATCATCGACATCCGCGCGCTCGGCCTGTACGACGGCCCGGCCAACGACGAGGCGACGCTCGCGCCCGAGGACGACGAGGACATCGACCTGGGCACGCTGCTCGACCTGCCGACCCTGGCCGGCGACGACACGCTGCTCGACGCCGAGGTCCCGCCCGGCCCATCGACGCGCGCCCGTACCGCCGCCTGACCGGCGCAAGGCGTGCGTATGCGCAGGTCCAGCGCGGCCAGCGTGGAGACGCGGCGAAACGTCGCGTGAAAGGCGCTGTATCTTGACGACCCCGGCGCCCGGCGCCAACCTGCGCAGGTGTCCGTGCCTCGCATCGTGCAGGTCGCGCTGGCGCTCCTCGCGCTGGTGTTCGTGCCGGTGCTCAGCAGCCAGGCGGTCGCGACCGCCGTGGTGCACTGCTGCTGCGGGCCACACGACGCGGCCGAGCACTGCGGCTGCCCCGACTGTCCGAGCGGGCACGAGGCCGAGCAGCGCCGGCAGGCCGATGATGATCACCCGCGCGTCGTGTCGTGCGCGACCGGCGAGCACCCCACGCTGATCGCCATCGCCTTCATCGTCCCGCCCCAGTTCGCCCTGGTCACGCTCCGGCCCGCGCCCCCCGCGCGCCTCGAGCCGTTCGCGCCGCACCAGCCGTCGCCGCCCGAGCCGAGCACCCCGCCGCCGCGACCCGGCGCGGTCCTGACCTAGCTCGCTCACGGTCCGCCTGCGTCTCGACGCCACCACGCGCGCCACGTGTCGCGTGGCGGGCGCGTGTCGTCACCATCTTTCATTCGATTCATCCCCCGGGCTCGGCCCGGAAAAGGTCACGAACTCACATGCGTATTCTCACTGTTTCCCTCGCCTCCCTCCTGTCCGTCAGCCTGCTTGCCTGCGGCGACGACGAGCACGATCACGACCACAACGCCGACGCCGCGCCGGCCAGCCCCGACGCCGCCGGCAGCCCCGACGCCGCCCCGCAGGCGCAGGCGGTGTCGATCCGCTTCGCGGCCGAGGTCGGTGGCCAGGCCTTCGCCTGCGGCACCAGCTACCCGGGCCTGGGCACGCCGCCCACCGCCTACGTCGGCACCGACTTCCGCTTCTACGTGTCCAGCGTCCTGCTCACCCCGGTCGGCGGTGGCGCTGGCGTGCCGGTCACGCTGACCGGCAACGACAACCAGGCCGACGGCCTGGCCCTGCTCGACTTCGAGAACAACACCGGCGCCTGCCAGATGGGCTCGACCGCGACCTACACCACCCTGGTCGGTACCGTCCCGCCCGGCAGCTACGACGGGATCTCGTTCGTCGTCGGCGTGCCCGAGGACAAGAACCACCTCGACTACGCCGCGGCCATCACCCCGCTCAACGCCCCTGGCATGCACTGGGCCTGGCGCGCCGGCTACAAGTTCCTCAAGATCGACGGCGCCATCGGCGCCGCCGGCTTCAACCTGCACCTGGGCTCGACCGGCTGCCCGGGCGCCGATCCGGCCGCGCCGCCGACCAGCGCCTGCACCAACGGCAACCGCATGAGCATCGCGCTGACCGGCTTCGATCCGGCGACCGACACCATCGTCGCCGACATCGCCCCGGTCCTGGCGACGTCCAACCTGAGCGTCAACACGCCGATGACCGCGCCCGGCTGCATGTCGTTTCCGGCCGACCCGGAGTGCCTGCCGATCTTCCCGCGCCTCGGCCTGACCTACGAGACCGCGGTCGCCGCCGACCAGCAGCTGTTCACGGTGCGGTGATGAGGGCCAAGGCGATCGCCCCGGCCGCGCCGGTGGCCACGTTGTGCGCGTTCGCGGCCGGGCTGGCCGCCTGTGGCGACGACGCGGCCGGCCCGGCCGACGCCGGGGTGATCGTCGACGCGGCGGCGGCCGACCCCGACGCCGCCGTCCCGACCTGGCCATTTGCGCTGCCGCCCGGCTTCCCGGTGCCGCGCCTGCCGGCCAGCGAGCGGCTCACCGCCGAGCTGGCCGAGCTCGGCCGCTTCCTCTTCTACGAGGTGCGCCTGTCGGCCAACGAGACCCAGGCGTGTGGATCGTGCCACCTGCAGGCGCGCGCCTTCACCGACGGGCGCGTCACCTCGGCCGGCTCGACCGGCGTCGTCCTGCGCCGCAACGCGATGGGGCTGGTCAACGTGGCGTACAGCCCGACCCTGACCTGGGCCAACCCGCTGCTGCCGTCGCTCGAGCAGCAGGCGCTGGTGCCGATCTTCGGCGACAACCCGATCGAGCTGGGCGCGGCCGGGCACGAGGACGAGATCCTCGGCCGCCTGTCGGCCGACCCCGGCTACCCGGCTCGGTTCGCGGCGGCCTTCCCCGGGGAGGCGACGCCGGTGACCTGGCCCAACGTGATCCGCGCGCTGGCCGCGTTCCAGCGCCGCCTCATCTCGGGTGACTCGCGGGTCGACCGCTACCGCCAGGGTGACCTCGGCGCGCTGTCGGCGGCCGAGCTGCGCGGGCAGGAGATGTTCTTCTCCGAGACCTTCGAGTGCCACCACTGCCACGGCGGCTTCAACTTCACCATCGCCGCCGACCACGCCGGCCTGCCCGAGCCACCGGCGCTGTTCTTCAACACCGGCCTGTACAACGTCGGCGGCACCGGCGACTACCCCGCCGTCGATCAGGGCCTGTGGGAGATCACCTTCGCGCCCGCTGATCGCGGACGGTACCGCCCACCCAGCCTGCGCAACGTGGCCCTGACCGCGCCGTACATGCACGACGGCAGCGTGGCCACCCTCGACGAGGTCATCTCGATCTACGAGCGGGGCGGGCGCGACGTCCCCTCCGGCCCGTTCGCGGGCGACGGCCGGCTCAACCCCAACAAGAGCCCGTTCGTGAGCGGGTTCACGCTCACGCCCGACCAGCGCGCCGACCTCATCGCCTTCCTCACCGCGCTGAGCGACGAGACCCTCGTCGACGATCCGGCGGTGTCTGACCCGTTCGCGTTGGCGCGCTGACGGGGGCCATCGGCCCGGTCACGGGCAATCGCCCACGCACACCTCGGCGGCGTCGCACCGCAGATCGCCACACCGCGTCGGGCAGGGGCCGCAGTCGACCGGGCACAGGCCACACGACTCGATCGGGCTGCACGTCCCATCGCCGCAGCCGGGCCCGGCCGCGCACGAGGTCAGCACCGGGCAGGTCGGCGCGCACGTCGCCGCGCAGTCGTCGTCGGCGCAGCCGGCGGCGCCATCGCGGTCGACGTCGGCCCCGGAACCGGCGCCCGGGTCGCAGGTCTCGTCGGCGTGGCCGGCCGTGGCCTGGTACGCGAACGCCCAGGTGTCGCGCGTCGGACCGCCATCGTCGCCACCGAACACCAGCAGCTCCACGCCATTGCTGGCCATCCCGGCGCGGACCCGCGCCGGCAGCTGCGGCGCGTCGATCGGCGTCCATCGGCTCCCGTCCCACTCCCAGGTGTCACTGAGCAGGGCGTTGGTACGGTCGAGCCCCCCGGCCAGCACCACCCGCCCGCGCCGCGGGTCGAAGCCCATCGCGGCGAACATGCGCGGCTCGGGTGACGGGTCGGGCGTGAACTGGGTCCAGCTCGTGCCGTCCCACTCCCAGGTGTCGCCCAGTCGGCCGAGGTCGTCGCCGCCGAACAGCACGACGCGGTGGCGGCGCTCGTCGTACGCCATGCCGTGCCCGCCGCGCCGCCTCGGCCAGGCGCCGACGCGGGGCACCTCGCTCCAGCCCGCCCCGTCCCAGCGCCAGGCGTCGTCGTAGCCGAAGCCGGCGAACAGGAGCAGGTCGCCGCGGCCGCGCTCGGTCACCATCTGCGGCCCCGAGCGTGGCCCGGGTGAGGGTGACGTCACCTGCTCGACCCACGTCGCGCCGTCCCAGGCCCAGGTGTCGCCGAGGGCCACCACGTCGTCGTCGCCGCCGAACATCACGACGCGATCGGTGCCGGGGTGGTAGGCCAGCGCCGGGCCGAAGCGTGGTGGTGGGCGCGTCACCGGGGTGGTCGCGCGCCAGGCGCCATTCCACAGCCAGGTGTCGTCGAGCGGCGCCGCCGCCGCCCCGCCGCCGACCAGCACCAGGTCGCCGCGGCGTTCGTCGCGGGCCAGGCTCGGCGCGGACCGCGCCGGCGGGCGGATCGGCGTGAGGTTGCGCCAGCGATCGGTCAGGACCCACGTGTCATTCAAGAAGGCCTGGCCCTGGCCGCCGAACAGGACGAGGCCGCCGCGATCCGGCGCGGCGACCAGGCCGTGAAAGCCGCGCGCGGTCGGCGCCCCGACCGCGTCCTCGTGGTGCCAGGTCGCACCATCCCAGCTCCAGGTGTCGTCCTGGTAGCCCTGCCGATCACCACCGAACAGCACCACGCGCTGTCGGCCGGCGTCCCAGGCCATCGCCGCGAAGCGCCGCCGACCCGGCGCGCCGCCGCCGGCCTGGCGCTCGATCCAGGTCGTGCCATCCCACTCCCAGGTGTCGTCGTGCACCACCATGCCGTCGAAGTCGGTCTGGCCTCCATAGAGGACGATCCGGCCGCGGATGGGGTCGTAGGCGGCCTGGCTCCAGTGCCGTCGCGACGGGGACGCGGCCGGGTCCAGCTTGGTCCAGGCCACGCCATCCCAGCGCCAGGTGTCTCCACGCGACACCGATGACAGCTCGCCGCCGAACAGGATCAGCTCGTCGCGACCAGGGTCGGCGACCAGGAGGTGGCGCTGGCGCGCCTCGGGCCGGATCGTCAGGGAGCGCCGCTGCCAGCTGACCCCGTTCCAGATCCAGGTGTCGTCGAACTGACCCTGCGGGCGCGCTCCCCCGAACAGGACGATCTCCCGGCGAGACGCGTGATAGGCCATGGCCGCGCGGGCGCGTGGACCGGGCTCGGTCGGCGCGGCCAGCTCGCGCCAGGCCCGTCCGTCCCACTCCCAGGTGTCGCCGAACACGGTCGTGTCGGTGTTGCCGCCGAACAGGACGACCCGGCCGCGGTGGGCGTCGTAGGCCGCCGCCAGGTCGTCGCGCGGCGGCGGCGAGTCGCCGCGCAGCTGCCAGCGCGCCTGCTCCTCGGCGCAGCCGGCCGAGCAGCCGTCGCCGCTCCGGGTGTCGCCATCGTCGCAGCCCTCGCCCTGGGCGACGTCGATCACCGAGTTGCCGCATCGCTCGTCGCTGCTGCAATCGGCCGCGCAGCCGTCCCCGCTGGCCTGGTCGCCGTCGTCGCAGCGCTCGCCGCGGTCGGCCTCGACCACCGCGTTGCCGCAGCCGCGGGCCAGGCAGACGCCGCCGGCGCACACGCCGTCGTCGACCGGGCCGAACGCGCAGTCGGCGCCGTCGGCCAGGCCGGCACACGCGGCCAGCTGGTCGTCGTCGCGGCAGCCGGCCGCGGTGCAGGTCGTGCCGGCCGGGCAGGTGGTCCCATCGGCGCACTGCTCGACGCCGGAGCGCAGGCAGCCGGCGCCGATCGACCCGGCCAACCCGACCACGGTCATCACCATCCTGCCCGCCCGCCGCATCGCCGCATGGTAACGCGCGGCGACCTGGTCGTGCCGTGGTATGTGCCAGGGATGGCTGGCCGGTGGCTGTCGTGGTTGCTCGTCGGGCTCGTCCCGGCCTGCGGCGGAGACAGCGATGGCGGCGGGGCCGACGCCGGGCCCGGTCCCGACGCCGACCGGCGCGGCTGGAGCGCGGCGCCGGCGTTGCCCGAGGCGGTCGGCAACAACGCGGTCGCCGCGGTGGAGACGGCGGCCGGCTGCGTGCTGGTGTCGGCCACCGGCATCGGCGTCGCTCGCGCCGCGGCGGCGATCCACACCCGCGCGTGGATCCTGGACGCCGGGGCCGCTGGCTGGGCGGTGCTGGACGATGCACCCGGGCCGGCGCGGATCGCCGCGTCCGCGGTCGCGCTCGGCGGCGCGGTGTACCTGCTCGGTGGCTATCAGGTCGGCGCCGATGGCGGCGAGACCACCGACACCACCGTGGCCCGGCTCGATCTCGGCACCAGGCAGTGGCAGGCGCGCGCGCCGCTGCCGATCGCCATCGACGACGCGGTCGCCGTGGCCTGGCGCGACCGGTGGATCGTCGTCGTCAGCGGGTGGTCGAACACCGCGCCGGTCGCCGCGGTCCAGCTCTACGACAGCACGCTCGACCAGTGGAGCGCGGCCACGCCGTTCCCGGGCGCCGCGGTGTTCGGCCACGCCGGGGCGCTGGTCGGCGACGAGCTGATCCTCGTCGACGGCGTCACCGCCGGGCCGCGCGGCTTCGCCCTGACCAGCCAGGCCTGGCGCGGTCGGCTCGACCCGGCCGCGCCGACCGCGATCACCTGGGACGAGCTGCCGGCGCACCCGGCCCCGGCGCGGTACCGGGCCGCCGCCGGCGCGCTGGCTGGCCAGATCGTCATCCACGCCGGCACCGACGATCCGTACAACTTCGACGGGCTCAGCTACGACACGGCCCGCCCCTCGCCGCCGCGGGCCGACAGCCTGGTGCTCGGCGCCGACGGCGTGGTCGCCGGGGTGTTGCCGGCCAAGCCAGTGGCGACGATGGACCACCGGGCCCTGGTCACCTGCGGCGGCGCCGCCTTCACCATCGGCGGCATGGTGGCCGGCCCGGCCGTGACCGACCAGGTCTGGCGCTACCAGCCGTAGCCCGCGCCATGCCCAGCAAGCACCAATGGATGCTCGCGGTGATCGCGACCGATCGCACGTTCGAGCGGGCGGTGCGCGGCGGGGTGGCGTGCTGGGTCGGCAAGTGTATCCACTGCGGCGGCAAGCTGGTGCTCGGGGCCGACGGGACGCCGATCAGCGCCGCCACTCTCGAGCACATCTGGCCGCGCACCCACGGCGGCCTGACCGAGCTGGCCAACCTGGCGCTGGCGTGTGCGCGCTGCAACCGCGGCAAGGGCGTCCGCCACGACGTCAAGCACGCGCGCGACCCGCGCCTGCTCGAGATCGTCGCCGCCCTGCGCGCGCGCCGAGCCGAGCGCTGGCGCGATCCGGCCGAGGTCGGGCTGGCCGACCTGGTCGCGCGCCTGGCCCCGGGCGCAGCAGCCGACGACGACGACGAGGCGTGACGCACGCGCCGCGGTCGCGGGATCCACGATCGGTGTAACCCGGTCAGGTGAGGTGCGTAGAGAGCGCACCACAAACCGATCAGGAGTTCACATGTCTTCCGTAACCTCGTCGCCGACGCGCTTCGCGTCGGTCAGCGCGCGCGTCGCGCTCGCCACCGGTCAGCTCGCCTACGTCATGTTCCTCGCCGCCGCCGCCACCGGCTGCGCGGGTGATGACGACCCGGTCCTCAGCCCACGTGATCCCGACGCGGCCGAGGTGACGGCGGTCGATCGCTTCGCCGCTGGCACCGGCATGCTGATGGTGCGCGACGGCAACAACGGCCTGCCCCCGGCCAACGCGCCCGTCGCCTTCGACCAGGCCCCGTTCATCACGACCGGCCTGGGCCCGGCTGGCCAGCCGGTCAGCTACTACAACTTCGACGTCCAGCCGACGGCGACCGCCGACATCTTCGTCTTCTTTCACGCCGGTGAGTCCGCCCCCATCGCCGGCCAGCTCAACATCGTCGACGTCAAGCCGGGCAGCGCCGGCTACAGCGACTTCTGGAAGGTGACCAAGGTCATCGTCCCGACCGACTACGTCGCCAACACCATCACCTCGCGGGAGGCCATCCTGGCCGAGGGCCTCACGCTCGAGCCGACCGAGAACATCGTCAACTGCCCGGTCGTGCCGGCCGGGTCGACCGCCAGCAAGCGCCTCGGCGGCGGTTCGCCGGCGCTGCAGCGCGGCTGGTACCAGGACACGGTCATCAATTACTTCTCGTTCGAGGAGGCGCCGCTGACCGGGGCGTCGATGTCGACCTCGCCGATCTACGTCACGTTCAACACCAACCCGGATCAGCCGGGTGGGGGCCCGGCCTCCGGCTTCGTCGTCGATGGCCAGGGCCGCACCCACAACGTGCTCGGCTCGGTCCCGGGGGACAGCGACTACTCGCCGCTGTGGTCGGTCGCGGTCTACGACAACGCCGACTTCGCCAGCGTGACCGACCTGGCCTCGGCCCAGGCCGCCAACGTCCTCGCCACCGGCGTCGCCGACGTCAACTGCCCCGTCGTCGAGTAGACGAGGGTCAGCGACCTGCTACCGGCTGCGCAGGAACGCGACCAAGTCGGCCCGGGTCGCGGCGTCGGCAGTGCGGAAGCGCTCGCGCGCGGCCTCGGCCTCGCCGCCGTGCCACAGGATGGCCTCCGCGAGGGTGCGGGCCCGGCCGTCGTGCAGGTAGGTCGCGCCCGGCAGCACGGTCTCGACCAGTCCCAGGCCCCACAGCGGCGGCGTGCGCCACTCGCGCCCGCTGGCGAGGAAGTCGGGGCGGCCGTCGGCCAGCCCGTCGCCGAGGTCGTGCAAGAGGAGGTCGGTGTACGGCGCGAAGTCCTGGTCGGCCAGCACGGCGATCGGGCTCGGGCCGGTGCGCAGGTGCGGCACGTGGCAGCCGGCGCAGCCGAAGGCGTCGAAGTGATCCTGCCCGCGCGTGCTGGCCGGCGTCGGCGCGGTCGGCGCCGGCACAGCCAGGGTGCGAGTGTAGAACGCGGCATCCTCGACGGTGGCCAGCGCCAGGTCGGCGGCACCGCCGGCGGTGTCGCTGGCGATCGGGTTGCCGATCCCCATGTCGTTGGCGTAGGCCGCGGCCGCCTGCACCGTGAGGTCGCTGGTGTTGGCCTTGACACCAAACCGACCGATCCGGGTCGTGCCGGTCACCGGGTCCCACACCTGGTTGACCCGGCCGGAGATGCCATCGCCATCGGCGTCGTCGGGGTCGGCCAGCGCGTGCAGGTCGGCCTCGTCGACCGCCTCGAGCAGCCCGAGCCCGAACACCGCGGGCGGCAGGCGCAGCGAGGTCAACGCCTCGAATGGCAGTGGCGCCGCCACGCCGACGATGGTCAGGCGTGGCGCTCGCAGCACGTACGGCGTGCCGTCGCCGTAGCGACCCGGCAGCTCGTCCCACCCCAGCGTGACGCGGGCATCGGGCTCGGCGCCGAACACCGCGTGGTCCTGCAGCTGCGTGCCCATGCCCGGCACGGGCACGGCGCCACCCGGCACGTCGGGCGTCCCGCTCGGCAGGCTGACCCGCACCAGCAGCTGCGAGGTCGGGCCGTCGCCGATCACGGCGCGGCCTCGTCCGTCCCGGCTGTGACAGGCGCCGCACGAGGTGTTGTTGAAGCGCGGGCCCAGCCCGCCGTTGACCGGCGCGTCCCCGGTCACGAAGGTGGAGTCGAAGTCCAGGTCCCCATCGAGGTGGCGCGCGAGCTCGGCCGGGCTCAACCCGGGCGCTGGCAGGCTGAACGCATTCGAGGTGCGGTCGCCGACGGTGGTGGCGCCGCCGGCGGTGACCTCGGCGCCGAGGTTGTCGCCGCAGGCCACCGCCCCGAGGCTCAGCAGGGCCGTCAGCGCTGGCCCCGCTGCGTGCACCGCGCGCCGCACGTTCAGCTCCCCAGCACGACCGTGGTCAGGTCGCCGTCGATCGTCGCCTGCACGGTCCGGATCGCGGCCTGCGCCGCCTCGATCGCCGCGTCGTTGGCCGGGTCGGTGATGGCGTCGCGGAACAGGCCTGGGACAGCGGCGAGGGCCGCGATCGCGGCGTCGAGCTCGGCCCGCAGGCGGGTGTCGAGCGCCGGATCGGCCGCGGCCACCACGTCGGCCAGGCCCCGGCCCATGGTGCCGGCCGCCTCGGCGTCGCCGGTGTAGGCGTTGCGCACGCCGCGCACGTTGTCGGCGAAGTCGAGCAGCGAGTTGAAGCTGTACTGGCTCTCGACCAGGTTGGGGTCACGTGCGTCGTACGGATCGGCGATCTTGCCGTTGGCGACCTCGTCGCAGATGCCGCTCATGCCGCCCAGGATCTCCTGGGCCGCGGCGCCCAGCGACGGGTACGCCGTGTTGCCGGCCTGGCCAGCGGTCGCGAACGTGGCGCGGTAGCCACCGGCGTCGGTCCAGCTGGCGACCAGATCGGTGGTGATCAGCACCAGCTCATCGCCGAGCGCGCCGACGTACTCGAGCTCGCGCGGGGTCAGCGCGGTCGCCGGCTTGGCCGAGTCGACGCCCCACAGCAGGTACTCGAGAGTGTGGAAGCCCTTCTGCGTCTCCGGCAGGTTGCGCACGTAGGCCTGGGTCAGCGGATCCTGCGTCGCCAGCACGGCGTCGAGGTCGGTCTGGTTGAGCGGCCAGCTGTCCATCGCCGGGTCCCAGCCCTGGGCCGAGACCGGGCCGAACAGGAACGCCTCGCTCTGCTCCCACGGCACCCGCATCGCCACCCAGGCCTGGCGGGCGGCGGTCAGGTTGGCCTCGTTCGGCGTCGCCGCCAGCGTCGCCAGCGCGGCGTCGAGCGCGGCGGTGCGGGTCGCCAGCAGCTGGTAGGTCGGCACCACGACCTGGTCGGCGAAGTCGGCGATGACCTGGGCGTCGTCGAAGCCGGATGGCGTGGTGCCGCCGTCGTCGCCGCAGGCGGCGAGGACGAGCGCGGTCGGGGTGAGCAAGGCGAGCAGGACAGGGCGCATGAGAGTTCCTTTCATCCGAGGTCAGAAGACGAAGCCGGTGGTGGCGCGCACGGTGTGCTCCGCGCGCAGGTCGGCCGAGCCGAACCAGCGGCGCTGGACGTCGAGCTTGGTGGTGAAGGCGTTCTTGAACAGGTAGGTCAGGCCAAGCCCGACCGTGGTGCGCTCGAAGCGCGGGTTGTCGAACAGCTCGGGCCGAACCCGGGCCATGGTGTCGAGGTAGTCGACCCGAGCGAACGGCAGCAGCGCGTTGTCGACACACAGCCCGAGCGCCGGCGCCACGTCGAAGCCGAGCTCGGCGCTGGCGGCGACGGCGTTGTCGGCGACCGGGGTGCGGTCGACCCCTGCGTTGTTGCTGAGGCGATCGTTGCGGGCGCTGATGTCGTCGGCGTTGGCGAGGTGGCCGACGACGACGAGGGCCTGGCCGCGCCAGCCGCCGGCGCTGAGCCGGCCGTGGACCTCGCCGATGGCCACCGTGCCGGCGACGTAGCCGCACGGGGCGACGTCGTCGCCGTCGCGCTCGGCCTCGGTGCACTCACGCACCAGGTCAGCCTTGGGCCGGTTGCGCGACGAGCCACCGACGTAGCCAGCGGCGCCGACCTCGGTCCCAGGCGCCAGCACCACGTCGACCCGGGCCACCCCGGCCAGGCTCGACGCCCGCACCGTCTCGTACGCGCCCTGGTGGCCCGACGCGACCCAGGCCCGCGACGAGAAGCCGGCCGAGTCGAGGCCGTTCACCAGCTGCGCGGTCAGGCGAACCCGGCCGCCGAGCGTGCCCGGGGCGCGACCAAGCTGGGCGGTGAGCGCCAGGCCCATCTCGTCCCACTGGCCCGGGAAGATCGTCGTCTCGGCTTCGGACCGGACCGCGCCGAGGTAGTCGGTCGGCCGGTAGTAGGTGCCGAGGTGGCCCAGGGCGACGTAGAAGCGCCCGGCCGCCAGCTGCAGGCGACCGGCGGCGAGGGTGCGCTTGACGTACAGCTCCTCGACGATCACCTCGCCGCCTTTTTCGACCTCGGTCTCGAACTCGCCGAACTCCTCGTACTCGATCTCTCGCGCCCCGCCGGTGCCGCCGTGCTCGAACTCGACCTCGGCCTCGACCTCGAGGCCGATCGGCATGGTCGCCTCCATCACCGCGACGAAGCGGGTGGTGTCCAGCTCGAGCCGGCGGTCGTCGAGCGCGCCTCCGGCCCGGTTCTGGTCGGCGCCGAAGTCGTGGAAGGCGGCGCCCAGCTCGCCGTAGCCGCCGAAGGCCAGGTCGAACGCGCCGCTCGACACCACGCCGTCGGCCCGGGCCGCGGTCGCAGGCAATGTCGGCAGCAGCACGAGGGCCCAGGCCAGATACAGGTAAGCAGGGATGCGCGGGCGGCTGGGAAACACTTCGCTACCTGGCCAGAGTTGAAAGTGGTTTTCAAGGAAAATGAAAACCAAAATCAAAACCGCGCGACCTCGCACGAGAATCCGACCACGCCGCGGTCGGGACCGCGCTGGGGCCGGACTGCCGCCGGGCCGCCGGCTACTCGTCGAGCGCGAAGTTCGAGAAGAAGTTCTTCACCTCGTCGGCCGGGACCTTGGCCCGGGCCTCCTCGGCGATGTCGCGCACCTCGAACAGGTCCTCGGGCAGCTCGAGCAGGAAACGCGACGGCGTGCGCGGGATGACCCGGCCGCGCGAGACCCGGGTGCAGGCTCGGGTCAGGTACAGCTTGCGCTGGGCCCGGGTGATGCCGACGTAGGCCAGCCGGCGCTCCTCGCTGATGTCGCTGACGTGGTCACCCTCGGCGGTGGTGGTGGCGATGGGCTCACCGTGTTCGTCCAGCTCGGGTGCCGGCGCGGGCTCGTCGTCGTCGTCGTCGCCGCGCTTGCGCCGGGCCTTGCCGGCGGCGTTGCTGGGCGGCTGCAGCGTGCGCGCGTGTGGCAGCAGCTCCTCCTCCATGCCGACCAGGAAGCAGACCGGGAACTCCAGGCCCTTGCTGCCGTGCAGGGTGGTCAGCACCACCTTGTCGCCGCGGTCCTCCTCCTCGTCGTCGCTGTCGAGGGTGAGCTGGCGCAGGAACTCGGCCAGCGCCTTGGGCCCGGGCTTCTTCTCCTGCTGGCGGCCGATGGCGCCGAGGATGCCCTCGACGTTGTCGATGCGGCGCTTGGCCGCGGTCATGCTCGGCGAGGCGTGGCGCAGGTCGTCGTACAGGTGGAGGTCCTCGATCAGGGCGCGGGTGGCGTCGACCGCGCGGGTCCCGGTCTCGAGCGCGACCCCCAGCCGCGAGATCACGCCGACGAAGTCAGCGATCGCCTTGCGCGCGGCCGGGCGGAAGTCGGGGTCGCCGTCGGCGCTGGCGCCGGCGCCCGCGACCTTGCGGCGCGCCCCGCCCGGCGTGGCCGCGGCCGGCGCGGCCGGCTGGCCCCAGCCGACGCTCGAGGGTTGCCAGTCGTCGTCGTCATCGTCGTCGAACGGGTCGGCGTCCTCGGCCGGCGCCGGCTCGAGCTCGCTCGGCAGCTCGGGCGCCGCCGCCAGCTCGCGCAGGATGGTCCAGATCGAGGCGTGGCGCGCCGCCGCCCGCGCCACCAGCTTCTCGACGCTGGTCGGGCCCAGGCCACGCGCCGGGTAGTTGATGACCCGGCGCACCGACAGGTCGTCCTTGGGGTTGAGGGCGACGCGCAGGTAGGCCAGCACGTCCTTGACCTCCTTGCGCTCGAAGAACTGCTGGCCGCCGAACATCACGTACGGCACCGAGGCCAGGCGCAGCTCCTCCTCGAGCAGCTTGGCCTGGATGTTGGAGCGGTACATCACCGCGACGTCGCTCCAGCGCCGGCCGTCGGCGTGGACGGTGGTGATCTCGCGCGCCACCCACTTGGCCTCGTCCTCAGGCGTGGCGGCGACGGCGTGGACGATGAGCTCGCCGTCGCCCAGGTTGGACCAGAGCGTCTTGCCGTGGCGGTCCTTGTTGTTGGCGATGACCGCGTTGGCGGCGGCCAGGATGGTGCGGGTCGAGCGGTAGTTCTGCTCGAGCTTGATCACGGTGGCGCCCGGGAACATCTGCTCGAAGCGCAGGATGTTGGTCGGGTCGGCGCCGCGCCAGCTGTAGATCGACTGGTCGTCGTCGCCGACCACCATCAGGTTGCCGTGCTGGGCCACCAGGTGGCGCACCAGCATGAGCTGGGCCCGGTTGGTGTCCTGGTACTCGTCGACCATGACGTAGCGAAACCGGCTGGCCCAGCGCTCGCGCGCGACCGGGTCGCGGTCGAGCAGGCGGACCGGCTCGACGATGAGGTCGTCGAAGTCGAACGCGGCGCACGCCCGCAGCGCGGCCTGGTAGCGCGGGTAGAGCTGGGCGGTGATGCCGTCGTACTCGTCCGGGCCGCTGCCGTCGAACTCGTCGGGGCCGATGAACGCGTTCTTGGCCAGCGAGATGCGGGCCATGACCGCCTTGAGGTCGTACCGACGCTCGCCGTCCTCGTTCATGTCCTTGACGTGGCGCTGCGCCTCGCGCAGCACGCCCAGCTGATCGGACCCGTCGTACACCACGAAGCCGCCCGGCACGCCGAGCGCGCGCCGCTCGGCCCGCAGGATGGTCAGGCCGAGCGCGTGGAAGGTGCCGATGGTGAGCTCGCGCGCGGCCTTGCCGCCGCCGACCAGGCTGGCCACGCGCTCGCGCATCTCCTCGGCCGCCTTGTTGGTGAACGTCACGGCGCAGATCGCCGACGGCGGGATGCCCTGCGCCAGCAGGTGGGCGATGCGGTGGGTGATGACCCGCGTCTTGCCCGAGCCGGCCCCAGCCAGCACCAGGGCTGGCCCGCCGGCGTGGACCACGGCCTGGCGCTGTGGCGGGTTGAGCTTGCTCAGGTCCACGGGGCGGCCGACGCTACCGACCACGCCTGGCCGGCGCAAGGCGCAACCGGTACCATGCCCGGGTGGATCGTTACGAGGCGCTCGTCGCCGAGCTTCGGCAGGAGTTCCCGCGCTTCCGGGTCGTCCACAAGCACACCTCGCGCCTGCACCGCGCCATCCACCACACGCTGGTCGTCGTCACCTTCGGGCAGATGCGGACGTACCTCGACCAGTTCCAGACCACGATCGGCCAGGGCATCTACGTCACGCCCGACTGGGACGAGCGCGACGCCGACGAGCGCTACATCACGATGCGGCACGAGGCGGTGCACCTGCGCCAGTTCCGGCGCTGGACCCTGCCGGGCATGGCCGTCCTGTACGTGCTCCTGCCGCTGCCGCTCGGGCTGGCCTACTTCCGGGCCCGGTTCGAGCAGGAGGCCTACGCCGAGAGCGT
The DNA here is from genome assembly GCA_018058095.1 of Kofleriaceae bacterium. Taxonomy (GTDB): domain Bacteria; phylum Myxococcota_A; class Polyangia; order Haliangiales; family Haliangiaceae; genus JABFXX01. Next base: position 10,156 of record JAGPCO010000001.1, on the reverse strand, counting down.
GCGCGCCACCGCCGAGGTGTACGGGATCGAGGCGGCGCGCTCGCCGGTGCTGCGCGCGCACATCCTCGGCCAGTTCACCGGGGCCGCGTATGGGTGGATGTGGCCGTTCCGGCGCCAGCTCGACCGCTGGTACGACCGGGTGCTGGCGAAACTCGACGCTGACCCGGGTTCGGGGGTAGGCTGACCGCCAGCGCGTGACCGAGCCGATCCTGGGCATAGACCTCGGCACCTCCAACTCGGTGGTGGCGGCGTGTGACGAGGCCGGCGTGCCGCACGTCCTGGCCGGCAAGGGCGGCGCCAAGGTGCAGCCGTCGGTGGTCAGCTTCCACCCCAACGGCTCGGTCGTCGTCGGCGCCGAGGCCAAGCAGCGCAAGGTCATCGACCCCAAGAACACCGTGTACTCGGTCAAGCGCTTGATCGGGCGCACCTTCGGCGCGCGCGAGGTGCAGACCACGCGGGGGCGGGCCCCGTTCCTCATCAAGGAGGGCCCCAACCAGCAGCCGCTCATCAAGACCCGCGGCGGCGAGTTCGCCGTCCCGGAGATCTCGGCCATCGTGCTCGACCACATGCGCGGCATCGCCCGGGCCGCGCTCGGCGGCGACGCGACGCGGGCCGTGGTCACGGTGCCGGCCAACTTCACCGACGCCCAGCGCTCGGCCACCGCCACCGCGGGCGCCATCGCCGGCTTGACCGTGGTCCGGGTCCTCAACGAGCCGACCGCGGCGGCGCTGGCCTATGGCAACCTGCGCGCGCTCAAGAAGACCATCGCCGTGTACGACTTCGGCGGCGGCACGTTCGACATCACCGTCCTCAAGCTCGACGACCAGCGGTTCGAGGTGCTCGGCACCGCCGGCGACTCGTTCCTGGGCGGTGACGACCTCGACGAGCGCGTGGTCGATCGCCTGGTCGCCGCCTTCCTGGCCGAGCAGCGGGTCGACCTGCGCAGCAACGAGATCGCGATGATGCGACTGCGCGCCGTCGCCGAGCAGACCAAGATCGAGCTGTCGCGCCGGACCCGGGCCATCATCAAGATCGACGAGATCGCGTACGGGCCGGGCGGCGCCGCGCTCGACCTGCGCCACGAGCTGACCCGCGACGAGCTGGTGTCGGCGGTGCTCGACGTCGTCGATCAGACCTTCCCGGTGTGCGACGAGGCGCTGCGTATGGCCGGCCTGGGTAAGGACGGCATCGACGACATCGTCCTGGTCGGCGGCACCACCAAGATGCCGCTGGTGCGCGACCGGGTCGCGGCGTACTTCGGCAAGGCGCCGCGGACCGAGGTCAACCCGGAGGAGGCGGTGGCGGTCGGCGCCGCGCTGCAGGCCTACGCCATCCGCCGCACCCTCGAGCGCCGCACCAGCGGCCGGGTCCTGGCGGCCGAACCGGCGGCGCCAGCGGCCTCGGCCAACGAGGAGCCGACCCTGGCCGCGGCCGACGCGTTCCGTTCCGAGGACTCGGTCACCGAGGGCATCCCCAAGGCGCCGGCCGAGCCGCGCCACACCGCGCCGATGTCGGCCGCCCCGCTCAAGCCGCCGATGCGGGTGACCGAGCGCCCGGCCGCGCGTGGTGCCCACGTCGACAAGTTCGACCCGACCAAGGCCGTGCCGATCGGCCGCGTGACCAAGCCGGCCGCGCCGCCGCCGGCCCCGGCCGACCCGCCACCACGCTCGCCGCCGCCGCCGTCGACGCCGCCGGGCGTGCCGCAGCCGATTGCGGTCGCCTCGCCGCCGGTCATCCCGGCGCCGGTCGCCCCGGCGCGGGCGCCGTCGGTCCCGCCTGCGCCGGCGCGAGCGCCATCGGTCCCACCGGTACCGGCCCGGGCGCCGTCGGTCCCGCCGCGCCCGGTCGCCGCGCCTCCGCCCACCCCACCGCGGCAGGTGGCCGGGCCCGACCAGCGCACGCTGATGATGGATCCGGCGCCGGGCGGGTCGGGCCTGCTCGACTTCGACGACGCCCCGACCGGCGGCCTCACGCTCGACGACGCGCTCGGCCCGGTCACCAGCCCCACCCTCGACGAGTTCGGCGCGCCCACGGCCGAGGTGGCGCCGCTCAAGCCGCCGACCGCGCGCGGGTTCGGCGCGTCGCAGCCGCCGTACGCGTCGACCCTGTCGGCCGACCCGCGCGTCACCAACGTCGGCGTGCCGCGCTCGCCCGGGGCCCGCGGCGACCTCGGCGACGGTGGCGACGACCCGATGCCCGCGGTCTCTGCCAGCGTGCTCGGCGGCTGGCCGGCCGCGCCGACCGCGCCCATGCCGGCGCCGACCGCGCCGCTGCCGACCGTGCTCGACGTCACCCCGCGCGCGCTTGGCGTCGGCACGGTGGCCGGGTTCTGCGAGGAGCTGATCGGTCGCAACTCGCGCGTCCCGCTCGAGATCAAGCGCATGTTCACCACCTCGCGCGACGAGCAGGACGCGGTCCGCCTGCAGGTGTGCCAGGGCGAGTCGCGCCGCCTGCACGAGAACGTCCTGCTCGGCGACCTCGTGCTCGACCGGCTCGAGCCACGCCCGCGCGGCGACACCTCGATCGAGGTGACCTTCGCCATCGACGCGTCCGGCATCCTGTCGGTCCGGGCCCGGGACGCCCGCACCGGCCGCGAGCAGAGCTGCTCGCTCGACGTCATCGGCGCGCTGTCGCCGGCCGACGTGTCGGCCGCGCGCAGCCGGCTGCAGCAGCTGCGGCGCTGATCGGGCGCGGCGGGCTACTCCTGGCAGTCGACCAGGTCGTCGATGCGGGCAACACTCGGCCGGGTCGCGGGGGTGCCCAGGCCGACCCCGATGGCGACGATGACGTCAGCAAGGACCGACGGGGTCGGTCCTTGCCACACCTGCCGCGCGGCCGCCCCGTCGGCCGAGACGGACACCTCCACCACACCGGCACGTTCGCGCAGGTGCCAGCGGCGCTCGCGCACGAGATCGACCACCTCCGACCCGAGCACGATCGTGTCGGTCCCGATCGAGCTCACGACCGAGAGCACGTCGTCGACGAGGTACACGCGGAGGTAGTCCTGGGTCGCGGTCGCGTCGAGGCCGAGGAACACGCCGGCATCACCCGCGCCCTGCCGCACGTCGAGGGACAGGCGGCGGTCGTAGAACCCGACGCTCGTGTTGGCGGCGAAGCCCGCGTACTGGCCCGCCGCCATGACCGGGGTCAGGCGCAGCTCACCGCCGGAGATCGCGGCCTGCGCCAGCGACGTGCTCGGCGCCAGCCACAGCGCCCCCCATGGCGGGACCGTGTCGAAGCCGGTCGACCAGGCTGACGCGATACACGGGGCCGCGTCGGGTGCCTGCGCGGCGTCGAGCGGTGCGCCGCCGTCCCCGATGGGTCCGTCGGTCGAGGCCGGATCGAACGCCAGGCGGCCACAACCGGCCAGCAGCAGGGGGATGGCAACACGTCTCATCGGCGCTGGTCGCGGATCACGTTGCCGGCGGCAGGCCGAGCGTGGCGGCGTCGACCTCGACCACGTAGGTCCAGCCGAGCGCGTCGAGGCGGACCAGGCCGACCACCACCGCCCGGCCGTCGCGCCGGGTCTCGAGGATGCCCTCGCGCCCGGCCTGCACCGCCGCGGCCACCGCCGGCAGGTCGAACTGCGCGAAGGTGATGGCCTCGTCCTTGCCGCTGGCGACGAAGCGCTTGCCGGCGTCGCGCGAGTCGACCACCTTGCCGCCGCGGCCCTCGACCAGGCTGACCCGCACGGTCTGGCGCGTCGGCAACACCATGACCGTCTCGACCATCTTGGTCACCGTCATCTCGACCCCGGCCACCCCGAGGAACTCGCCGCGCGGCGACCAGATGCCTTGCGTACACGGCAGCACCAGGTCGTCGCCGGCGGCGTCGGTGGTGGCGTCGACGTAAGGCGCGCCCCAGCGCTTGCCGCGCTTGTTCGCGCTCATCTGGTAGAACGACGCGGTGCGCACGTCGTAGCCAGGCGGCAACGCGTCCATGCCCGGCCACATGACGTGGACCCCCTCGGGCAGATCGACGTAGGCGTAGTCGATCGGGCTGCCGCGCCGGCGCAGCAGGTCGGTGGCCTGGTCGGCGCTGACCGCGGTGGTGTCGCCCAGGCGCGCCGCCACCACCATCTGCCGGATGTGCTCGCGCAGCGGGATGAGGCGGCGGATCCGCGGCAGGAGCGGCGCCGGGTCGGCGCCCGGCGGCAGGCCGACCACCAGCTGGGTCAGCGACACCGGCCAGCGATAGCCGGTGCCGGCGCCGAAGTCGGGCGGGCGCCGGGCCGGGTCGGCGTAGTCGGTCGCGAAGTAGATCGGCGCCGCCTCGGGGCTGGGCTCGGGGCCGGTCAGGGCCCACGCCGCCGCCGCGGTCAGGCCCTCGAGCCCCTCCTCGAGCCGGAACAGCTCGGCGTCGATCCGCGTGGCCTGGCGCGCGACCTCGGTGTACAGGGCGGTCAGCTTGGCCCCGCGCTCGCGCGCCGCCAGCGCGCGCGCGGCCTGCCGGTACCGGCTCCAGCCGACGGTGATGGCGGCGGCGGCCAGGACCGCGACGAACGCGACCAAGGTCGCGCGCCGGTGTCGGCTCATGAACCGGAGCAGGCGAGCGATCGGCCCCTCGGGCAGGGCGTGGACCGGCTCGCCGCGCAGGAAGCGGCGCACGTCGTCGGCCAGTGCCTGCGCGCTCGGGTAGCGGGCGTCGCGCTCGATGGCGGTGGCGCGGGCGACGATGGCCGCCAGCTCGGGCGGCACCGGGCGCTGGCCGTCGTCGAGGACCTCGAACGGCAGGCGCTGGCCGCGGCCGGCCGCGTACAGCGCCGAGGCGTCGGACGCCCGCGCCGTCGGCGAGCGCAGCGACGCCAGCTCCTGCAGCAGCAGGCCGAGCGAGTACTGGTCGGAGCGGGCGTCGAGCTGGTCGCTGCGGCCGCGCGCCTGCTCGGGCGACATGTAGGCCAGGCTGCCGATGACCGCGCCGACGCGGGTCAGGGCGACGTCGGCCGGATCGGCGGCGGCCGCGCTGGCGGCCTCGGCCGGGTCGGCCGGGTCGGCCTCGTCGGCTTCCAGGTCGGGCGCGCCGATCGGCCGGGCGATGCCCCAGTCCATGACGTAGACCGCGCCGAACGCGCTGATCATGACGTTGGCCGGCTTGATGTCGCGGTGGATGACCTGGCGGTCGTTGGCGAAGGCGATGGCGTCGCACACCTTGAGGAAGTGCTCGAGCCGGGTCTCGAGGGTGTGGTCGTCGTCGAGCGGCGTGCCCTTGCCGAGCATCGCCGCGGTCTCCTCGATCAGCTGCTCGAAGGTCTTGCCGTCGATCAGCTTCATGGCGTAGCCGGTCGGGCTGCCGTCGGGGCCGGGCGACAGCAGGTGGACCGGCACGATGTTGGGGTGGTCGAGGCGCGCGGTCAGCCGGGCCTCGCGCACGAAGCGGGCGCGGGTCGTGGCCGACGGCTCGTCCATCAGCCGCTTGAAGGCGACCGGGCGATCGAGGTCGACCTGGCGGCCGCGGTAGACGATGCCCATGCCCCCGACGCCGAGGACCTCGGACACCTCGACCCCGACGTCGGGCACGCGGGTCGGGCTGACCGTGGGCCGGCCGTCCTCCGGCAGGGGGCCGCCGCCGGCGATGGTCGGCGCGGTCTGGTCGATGCGCGGCGGCGTCGGGCCGGGGCCGGCCGCCTCACCATCCGCGGCCGGGCCGTCGGGGTGTCGCGTCACGGCGTGGCGCCTCGCTGCATCGGCCGCCATCGTACCTGCGAAACCCGGCGCCGTCGCGCCGGCGCCGTCGTCGGGCTACTGCGCGGGCGTGGGCGCGGGCGCGGGCGCGGCCGCGTCGCCGCCCTCGGTCCCGCACCACGGCTCGGGGAACTCGGCGTTCTCGACCAGGGTCTTGCCGTCGAGCTTGACCAGGGCCCCGTCTCGTCCCCCACGCAGGAGCGCGAGGTGGTTGTTGACGCCCTGCACGAACATGGCGCCGACGTACGGCTCGAAGTGCTTGCCGAGCGCGGTGAGGCACTTGCTGCCGATCTTGTCCTTGTCGCCCGCGGCGAACGCGGCCAGCTCCTTGGCCTTACACGCGGTCTTGGGCGGCTTGCGCACCAGCTTGGCCCGCTTGCCGGTGGCGACCTCGACGGTGAGCATCGAGGTCAGCCCGGCCTCGACGATGGCGACGTGCTTGTCGCCGAACGGTGACAGCGCGCCGGCGATGATGCTGATCGGACCCTTGTCGGCGCCGCCGAGGCGCTCGACCGCGCCCTGGGCCGTGCCGTCGAGCTTGAACCCGAAGACCTTGTGCCCGCCCTCGCCGCCGCCGGCGACGTACACCATGTCGCCCACGAACGCGGCGGCGGTGACCTCACCGACCAGCGCCTTGTCGGCGTGGGTGGTGTCGCGCAGCTTGATCTGGCCCTTCGCGGTGTTGTCGGCGCCGAAGACGTGGACCACGTCACCGACGAGCAGGATGCTGTCGCCCGCCACGTTGACCGCCATCCACGCCGTGCCGTCGCCGGTCTCGGCCCCCTCGGGCAGGCAGCGCTCGAGCGCGCACCGGCCGTCGATCCCGACCTGGAACGGCACGCCCGGAAGCGGGGCCGGGGCCCGGTACGCCAGCTCGCCGCCCTTGGTGTCGACGGTCCAGCACGCGATGGGCCCGAGCAGGCGCCCGGCCTTGACGTCGGTCGCGCACAGCACCGGCTTGCTGTCGATGGCGCCGAGCTGCAGCACCACCTCGCCGCTGCCCTTGAGGGTGGCCGGGGCGCAGGTGGCGCCATCAGCGACGATGGCCTGGGCCGCGGCCAGGCGCTTGGCGGCGCGGTCGGCCGCGGTCTCGGGCTTGGGCACCGGCTTGGTCACGACCGGCTTCGGGTCGGGCTTCTTGACCGGCTTCTTGCCGCCACCGCAGGCGGTGACTCCGGCGGTCGCGAGGACGAGGGCGAGGGCATGGGCGGAACGACGGCGCATCCCCGATTTGTACGCCCGGGGTGGTTCGGCTACAAGGGAGCGTGGCCCCACGACGCGCGCGGATCGAACGCAGCACCAAGGAGACGCAGGTGGTGGTCGAGCTCGGGCTCGACGGCTCGGGCCAGCGCGCCATCCGCACCCCGCTGCCGTTCCTGAGCCACATGCTCGACGCGCTGGCCCGGCATGGCGTGTTCGACCTCACCGTCGAGGCCAGCGGCGACATCGAGGTCGACGGCCACCACACCGTCGAGGACGTCGGCCTGGTCATGGGCGCGGCATTTCGCGAGGCGCTGGGCGACCGGGCCGGCCTGGTCCGGTACGGCTGGGCCACCCTGCCCATGGACGAGGTCCTGGTCACCGTCGCCGTCGACTTCTCGGGCCGGCCGGCCTTCGTGTGGAACGTGCCCGGCCTCGACGGCAAGTGGATCGGCGGGTTCGACTGCGAGCTGGCCAAGGAGTGGTTCGCGGCGTTCGCCGTGAAGGCCGAGTGTAACCTGCACGTCAACCTGCACTACGGCGGCAACGCCCACCACGTGATCGAGTGCGTGTTCAAGGCGTTCGCGCGCGCCGTCGACGCCGCCACCCAGATCGACCCGCGCCTGGCCGGCGCGGTGCCGTCGACCAAGGGGACGCTCACCTGAAGGAGGTCGTCATCCTCGACGCCTGCGGCGGCAACCTGCGCTCGGTCGAGCGGGCGCTGGCCGCGGTCGGCGCCCGGCCGGTGCGCAGCCGTGACCCCGAGGTGATCGCCCGGGCCGAGCGCCTGGTCGTGCCGGGCCAGGGCGCGTTCGCGGTGTTCATGCGCGCGCTGGCGGCGCACGGGCTCGACGGGGCGGTGCGGGCCTGGCTCGGGCGCGGCCGGCCGTACCTCGGCATCTGCCTCGGCTTGCAGATCCTGTTCGACGGCAGCGACGAGCTGGCCGGGGCCGACGGCGCGGTTGCTGGCACGCCGGCCGGGCTCGGGCTCATCGCCGGTCGGATCGAGGCGCTCCGGGCCGACGCCACCCACAAGGTGCCGCACATGGGCTGGAACGTGCTCAACCGGCACCGGCCCGACCCCCTGCTGGCCGGGGTGGCGGCCGACGCCCACGTGTACTTCGTGCACTCGTTCGCGGCCCGGCCGGTCGACCCCGCGGTCGTCGTCGCCAGCACCGACCACGGCCAGCCGATCACCGCCATGGTCCGGCACCAGCACCTGGCCGGCTGCCAGTTCCACCCCGAGAAGAGCCAGGCGGTCGGCCTGCGTATCCTCGGCAACTTCGTCGAAGGGACCTGATCCCATGCGCATCTATCCGGCCATCGACGTGCTCGGCGGCAAGGTCGTGCGCCTGGCCCAGGGCAAGCGCGACCAGGTCACCGTGTACGACGACCAGCCGGCCCGCCTGGTCGCGCGCTGGCTGGCCGCCGGCGCCGAGTGCCTGCACGTGGTCGACCTCGACGGCGCTTTCGCCGGCGCGCCGGCGCAGCTTGAGCTGATCGCCGCGCTGGTCGCGTCGTCGCCGGTGCCGGTCCAGGTCGGCGGCGGCTTGCGCACGCGGGCCGCGGTCGAGCAGGTGCTGGCCGCCGGCGCCGCCCGCGCCGTGCTCGGCACCGCCGCCATCCGCGAGCCGGCGCTGGTCGAGGCGGTGTGCCGGGCCCACCCCGGCCGCATCGTCGTCGCCGTCGACGCCCGCGACGGCTGGGTCGCGGTCGACGGCTGGACCCAGACCAGCACCATCGCCGCCGCCGACCTGGCGACGCGGGCGGCGGCGTGGGGCGCGACCGCGGTGCTGTACACCGACGTCGCCCGCGATGGCCTGCGCGAGGGGCCCAACGTCGCCGCCACCGCCGCGCTCACCGCCAGCACCCGGTGCGAGGTCATCGCCTCCGGCGGCGTCGGCACGCTGGCCGACCTGATCGCGCTGCGCAACGCCGGCGTGGCCTCGGTCGTGGTCGGCAAGGCGCTGTACGAGGAGGCCTTCACGCTGGCCGCCGCCATCGCCGTCGGTGCCGGGCGCAGCGCGGCGGGGGCCTGATGCTGGCGCGGCGGATCATCCCGTGCCTCGACGTCGTCGGTGGCCGTGTCGTCAAGGGAATCCAGTTCCTGCAGCTGCGCGACGCCGGCGACCCGGTCGAGCAGGCCGCCGCCTACGACGCCCAGGGCGCCGACGAGCTGTGTTTCCTCGACATCGGCGCCGCGCCCGAGGGCCGGGCCACCTTGCTCGACGTCGTCGCCCGCACCGCCGACCGGGTGTTCGCGCCGCTCACCGTCGGCGGCGGCGTGCGCCGGGTCGACGACGCCGAGCGCCTGCTCGACGCCGGCGCCGACAAGATCGCCATCAACAGCGCGGCCCTGGCCGAGCCCGGCCTGGTCGACGCCATCGCCGCTCGCTTCGGCTGCCAGGCCCTGGTCGTGGCCATCGACGCCCGCCGCCGCGGCGATGGAGCCGTCGACGATCGCGGCGCGGCCGACGCCGGCTGGGACGTGTACAGCCACGGCGGCCGCACCCTGCAGGCGCGCGAGGCCGTGGCCTGGGCCCGCGAGGTCGCCGCCCGCGGCGCCGGCGAAGTGCTGGTCACCAGCATGGACCGCGACGGCACCGGCGCTGGCTACGACACCGCGCTGGTCGCGGCCATCGCCGGCGCCGTGTCCATCCCCGTCGTCGCCTCGGGCGGCGTCGGCACCCTCGACCACCTCGTCGACGGCCTGCGCGCCGGCGCCGACGCCGTCCTCGCCGCCTCCATCTTCCACTTCGGCCAGCACACCATCACCGACGCCCGCCGCCACCTCGCCGCAGCGGGACTGCCCGTCCGCCCGCCGCGCTGAGCGCGCCCCGGCTCCGTCTCTGAGACAAGGTCGTGACGACGTGATCGGGGGATGGGTAGAGGAGTGGGGCGCTCTCTCTGAGACAAGGTCGTGACCCTGAGACAAGGTCGTGACGACGTGATCGGGGGATGGGTCGCGGAGTGGGGCGCTATGTAAACCGGCGAGAGGACTCGGGTGCGGTGTCCGGGAGTGGGCGAGGGGCGGACGGGGCGGACGAGGGCGTCCGGTGGGCCGGACGGTCGGGTTGGCAAGTGGCGGGAATGAGGCGAAAGGTTGGCTGGCGCGGGATGTGCTCTGGGTGGGCGCATGGTGACAGCGCGGCAGAAGGAGACGGGCAAGGGTGAGGCGGTGCGGCGGATCCGGTATCTGCCGCTGGAGACGACGATGCCGGAGGGTGGGCCGGGGGGGCTGGTGGAGGTGACGATCAGGACGATCGCGGCGATGC
>JAGPCO010000034.1 GCA_018058095.1 Kofleriaceae bacterium | reverse complement strand
GACTCAGCGCCAGCAACAGCAACAGCAACAGCAACAGCAACAGGTTCAGCGGCAGCAGCAGCAACAGGTTCAGCGGCAGCAGCAGCAACAGGTTCAGCGGCAGCAGCAGCAACAGGCGCAGCGGCAGGCGCAGCGGCAGGCGCAGCGGCAGCGGCAGCGGCAGGCGCAGCGGCAGCGACACGCGCAGCGGCAGCGGCGGCGACAGGCGCAGCGGCAGCGACAGCGACAGGCGCAGCGGCAGCGGCGGGCTCAGCGGCAGCGGCGGGCTCAGCGGTAGGGTGGCGCGGTCGCGGCGGCTCGCGGTGCCCGATGAGGCGCTGCGCTCGCTGGCTGCGGAGGTGGGAGGCCGCGTCGCCGAGGGCGCGAGGCGGCGGCGAGGGCGCGATGAGGGCCGGTCCTTTCGGTGGCCCCGACCGTCGGGCCCGCCCCCGCCTCGCCCGCGCACGAGGCGCGCCGGGGACCGTGGGCGCGTGAGGGCGCGTGGGAGGTGGCCGCGGAGACGGGCGGTGGCGTGGCGTGGAGGGTGGAGGCGGTCCCCAGCACGCCTCCTGCGCGTCGCGAGGCGTTGGGGCGAGGCCCCGACGGTCGGGGCCACCTCGAAAGGAGTCTCCTGTGGCCTTCATCGCTATCGAACTCGCCATCCAGCTCACCGCCAACCTCGCCCCCATCGAAGACGCGGTCCGCCCGCACCGCAAGAAGCTCGCCGATGAGATCGCTCGCAGCAGCGACTCGATCGGGCTCAACCTCGGCGAGGGCCGGCACCGCCGCGGCGGCGACCGCGGCCACGCCTACCGCGTCGCCCACGGCAGCGCCGGCGAACTCACGGTCGCGCTGCGCCAGGCGCTCGCCCGCCGGCTCATCACCGAGCAGCAGTACGCCGACGTCGACCGCATCCTCGACCAGCTGCGCGCCATCCTCTGGAGGCTCACCCACTGACGGGCCGGGCCCGCCCGCCGGGGCCCAGGGCCTCGGCGCCGCCCTCACCGGCCGCGGGCCGCCCGGGCCGCCCGAGGTTCGCGGTCCACCCTGAAATCCGGGCCCGTCGGGACGGCGCTTGGCTCGCAGTCCTGCGCAAAGCCACGCGTGCCACGCCGTCGGCCCGCGATGGCACGCATGGTCCGTGGGCTGCCGCCGGGCGGGGGTGACGCGGAGGCAACGGGTCCCTCAGTCGCGAGTTCCGCGGGCCTTCGTTCGGGCGTCATGGACTGCGTCATGCTTCGCTCCGCACCTGGGCCCCACGCTCTAGGCAGCCCGCGGATGTCTGAGCGGATGAGGGACCCTTGCCGAAGCGGCAGGACCCGCGCCCGGCGGCGGTGGTGATCTGCACGGGGGGCCGACGTGGATCTGGGAGGGCCTGCCCCCGTACAGCGGGCGCGGCACGTGCAGCCACAGCAGCAGGTGCAGCCACAGCAGCAGGTGCAGCCACAGCAGCAGGTGCAGCCACAGCAGCAGGTGCAGCCACAGCAGCAGGTGCAGCCACAGCAGCAGGTGCAGCCACAGCAGCAGGTGCAGCCACAGCAGCCAAAGCCGCCGGTGCAGCAGCAGCAGCAGCAGCAGCAGCGGCGGCGGGCGCTGCACGGCTGCAAGGCTCAAGGGCAGCCTTGCTGGGTGGCCCGGCGAAGCGGTGCTACGAGGCGGCCGGCGGCAGAGCCAGGGGAAGAGACGCGGTGAAACAGGCGCCGCGGCCGCGGGCGCGCCGATAGCTGATGGTGCCGCCGTGGATGTGAATGACGTAAGCGGAGATGGCGAGGCCGAGGCCGGTCCCCTCGCTGCCGGTCGAGGCGAACGGCTCGAACATGTGATCGGCGATCTCGTCCGCCACACCCGGGCCGTCGTCGGTCACGCTGAAGTGAATCTGGTCACCGATGACCCGCGCCTCGAGGTCGATGGTGCCGCCCTTGGGGGAGGCGTTGGCGGCGTTCCGCAGCAGGTTGACCAGCACCTGCAGGAACAGCGGCTCCACCATCGGCACCTCGACCGCGGCGATGTCGCCGACCTTGAGGGTGGCGCGCTCGCGCAGGTAGCCGCCGGCCAGGCGGACGGCGCGCTGGACCAGCAGGTTGGCGGCCATCGGCTTGGGCGACACCTCGCCGGCGCGGATGAACTTGCGCATCGCCACGAACAGCGACACCGCCTCGGCCCCGGCCGCGGTGGCGTCGTGCGCCACCTCGGACAGCCCGGGCACGTTGGCCAGCGCCGACAGCTCGGCCACCTCCTCGAGCGCTCCCTCGAGCGCCTGCATGATCGAAGCCAGGTCGTGCAGCAGCGACGACGCCAGCGCGCCGACCGTGGCCTGGCGCAGCAGCTCGTTGAAGCGCGTGCCACGCTGCCCGGGCAGCGCGCGGCCCGACGTGCGCGCCTCGCGCCGGCCGGCCCGGCGCTGGGCCCGGTGGGCCAGGTAGACGATGAGCTCGCGCGCGCTGTCGCCCGTGCCCCGCGCCCGCAGCAGGTACAGGCCTTCGTCGTCGATCGGCAGCTCGACCAGCCAGGTGCCGTCGGCCCGGGCGTCCTTGCCGACGTGGGCGCCGACCACCTGCTGCTCGCTGCCGTGGATGAGGCTGACCACGCCGCACGAGGTCACACCCTCGACGGCGGCCGCGCGCTGCATGAGGATCTCGGCCACCGCGGCCGGGCCGTCGGCCCGGGCCAGCTCGTCATCGAGGGTGGCCAGGCTGAGCGCGTCCTCGACCGAGGCCGACAGCTGGCGGGTGGCGTCGCGGTGCTCGAGCGCCCGTCGCAGCACGATCTCGATCTCGTCGTGCCAGGGCTTGCCGACCTTGTACGGGGCGTCGGGGCGCAGCAGCGCGACGTGAGCGCGCTCGTCGAGGTAACCGGTCAGGAGGACGCGGACGATGTCGCGCTGGTGCCGCCGGGCGAAGTCGAGCACCTCGATCCCGTCGTGGTCGGGCATCTTCAGGTCGGAGATGACCACGTCGTACGGTCGGGTCGACAGCGCCTCGAAGGCGTCGCTGCCGGACGAGGCCGCCTCGACCGTGTAGCTGCGCGACAGCTCGTCGACCAGCGCGGCGCGGACGTCGTCGTCATCGTCGACGACCAGGATGTTGACGGATCTCATGGGGTCTCCTTGCCAGGCGACGGCGGCGCCGCGGCGCCGGGGGCGATCGCCGGCGCGGCGACCGGGATGATCACGTCGAAGCAGGCGCCGGCGCCCGGCCGGTTGCCCGCGAACACCACGTCGCCGCCCCACAGGCGGGCCAGGCGCTGCGCGGTCGACAGCCCGAGGCCGGCGTGGCCAGGCCGGGCCGACAGGATCGGGTCGAACAGGCGGGACCGCATCTCGTCGTCGATGCCGGTCCCGCTGTCGGCCACCGACAGGCGCAACAGCGTCGGCTCGACCACGACCTCGAGCCGCAGGGTCCCGGCGCCGGCCATGGCCTGCACCGCGTTGTCGACCAGGTGGCCCAGCACGTGGTGGAGCGGCTCCTGCGGCAACACACACGGGATGGGCCCGCGGTAGGCGCGAACGACGGCGACCCCGCTCAGGCGACCGGCCAGGAGCGTCAGCGCGGTGTCGAGCTCGCCGGCCAGGTCGAGCGGACGTGGCTGGTTGTCGATCGACCCGGCCTTGTGGGTGCGCACCACCGCGTTGACGTTGGTCTCGATCCGCACCGCCACGTCGCGGGCGCGCTTGATCAGCGGCTCGAGCTCGATGCGCTGTTCGGGCGCCAGCTCGGCCACGCGCAGGTTGAGCGTGCGCAGCGTGCTGATCATCGCGCCGACCGGGTTGTTGAGGTGGTGGGCGATGCCGGCGCACAGCTCGCCGACGGCGGCGCGCCAGCCGAAGCGCGACACCTCGCCGGCCAGCAGCGAGATCTCGCGGTGCTGCTGCTCGAGCTGCACCTGCGCCTCGCGCAGCTGGTTGACGACCCGCTCGAGCTCGGCGTGGGCGGCGATGAGGGCGCTGTGCTTGAGCACCAGCTCGCGCTCGAGGTTGCGCCGCTCGGTCGTGTCCCGGGCCAGGCAGGCCGCGAGCGGGCCCAGCTCGGCGTGGTGGACGTGGGCCACGGTCAGCTGGACGTACAGCGGGTAGCCATCGCTGCGGATGAGGGCGACGTCCTCGTAGGTGCCGGCGTGCTCGAGGATCTCGCGGTCGCCGCGGCCACCATCGTCGGGGGCGAACACCACCCCGCGTGGGCAGCCGGCGTCGTCGGGGTAGCCCAGCATCTCGCGCAGGCGCTGGTTGCACGACACCAGGGCCTGGCTCGAGCGGTTGACCACGAACGCGGCCTCGGCGCCGCTCTCGAACAGCAACCCAAACACGGTATCGGCGACCGCTTGCTCGGCGAGCATCAGCCCGCTAGGTCGACCGCTCTGGGCGCCAGCACAGGTGGACCGATGTGGGTGTCGGCTGGGTGATCGGCCGCGGTCGAAGCACCGAGCCATCGTCAAGCCTGCCGACGACCGGTGCCGGACCGAGCCGGCCCGCCCGCGATTCTGCGGCGATAGCGGCGGCCCGCTGCTTGCAGCTGGCCTGGCCGTGGCCGAGCTCTTCGATGTCATGAACCGCCTCGAGGGGGCGATGACGTTTCACCGCGAGCGCCACGCGGTGCTGGCCGGCAACGTCGCCAACCTCGACACCCCGGGCTACCGCCCGGCCGACCTCGAGCGCGCGCCGACCCCGGCCGGCGCGGTGACCCTCGACCAGACCCGGCCCGGCCACCTGGCCCTGCCCGGCGGCGACGCCGCCCGGGTCGTCACCTTCGACGACGGCGGCGCGTTGTCCGGTCCCGACGGCAACGCGGTCTCGCTCGAGCGCGAGCTGGCCAAGGTCGACGCCAACCGGGTCCGCTACGCGACCTCGACCGAGCTGGTGTCGCGCAAGGCCGCCCTGCTCAAGTACGCGGCCGGCGACGGCGGCTGATCGGCTCCTGACCCCCCGCACCCTTCACGGAGGCAGCGATGGACTTCTTCACCGCGATGGAAGTGTCGGCCACCGGCCTGTCGGCCGAGCGCGTGCGCATGAACGTGTCGGCGTCGAACCTCGCCAACGCCTCGACCACCCGCACCGCCGGCGGCGGCCCGTACCAGCGGCGCGACGTCGTCCTCGAGTCCGTGCCGACCACGCCCGGCCTGGTCGGCGCCCAGGCCGGCGGCTTCGCCGAGGCGGTCCGTGGGGTGACCGTGCGGCAGATCGCCAGCGACGGCACGCCACCACGCCTCGACTACGACCCCGGCCACCCCGACGCCAACGTCGACGGCTACGTCGCCTACCCCAACGTCAACCCGGTCGAGGAGATGGTCGACATGATCACCGCCTCGCGAGCCTACGAAGCCGGCGTCACCGCCCTGTCGACCGCGGTGTCGATGGCCGAGAGCGCGCTCGGGATCGGGCGCTGACCGCCATGGCCATGCCGATCGCCCCGACCGATCTGGGCCTCGCCGCCGCCGAGGGCGCGCTCGGGGTCGAGCGCGCGCGCGCGGCGCCCACCGCCAGCGCCGCCGGCCCGGGCCAGCCCGGGTTCGCCGACACCCTGGTCGACGCCATCGATCAGGCCCGGGCCCTCGAGGGCGCGTCGACCGACGCCTCGGTCCGGTTCGCCGCCGGCGACCCCGAGATCGGGATCCACGAGGTGGTGCTGGCCAGCGAGAAGGCCGGCATCGCCCTGCGCTACGCGACGACCTTGAAGAACAAGGTGGTCGAGGCCTACCGCGAGCTGATGGCGACCCAGGTCTGAGCTGAACCCCGATGGCCCCTCCCGTCGATCCCCCCACCCCACCGCCCGGCGCCAGCGCCGGCGCGGCGCAGGCGCTGGCACAGCTCGGCGCCCTGTGGCGCCGGGCCCCACGCGCCGGCCGCGTCGCCGCCCTGGCCGTGGCCGCGGTGGTCCTGGCCGGCGTGGCGTGGATCGCGGTCGGCCGCGGCGGCGAGCGCTGGACCACGCTGGTCGAGGGCACCTCGCGCGAGGACGCGGCCGAGCTGATCGGCGTGCTCGACGCGCGCGGCATCCCCGTCCGGCTGCGCGACGGCGGCCGCACCGTGCAGGTGCCAGACGCCCAGGCGGCGACGGCCCGGGTCACCGCCGCCGCCGCCGGTCTGCCGCGCGGCGGGACCGGCTTCGAGCTGTTCGACGGGCAGAGCCTGGGCCAGTCGAGCTTCACCGAGCAGATCAACTACCGGCGCGCCCTGCAGGGCGAGCTGGCCCGATCGATCGCGGCGCTGGCCCAGGTCGAGAGCGCGCGGGTCCACATCGCCATGGGCAAGCGCTCGGTCTTCAAGGACGCCGACGAGCCACCGTCGGCCTCGGTCGCCCTGCGGGTCGGCCCGGGGCAGGTGCTGTCGGACGAGGCCGTGCGGGGCATCCAGCAGCTGGTCGCGGCCAGCGTCGACGGCCTGCGCCAGGACGCGGTGGTGGTGATCGACCAGCACGGCGAGGTGCTCGGCACCGGGGCCCAGGGCAAGGGTGGCCAGGTCGACCTCGAGCAGACCATCGCCGCGCGGGTCCGGGCCATGCTCGAGCGGGTGGTCGGCCCCGGCCGCGTCGCGGTGGTGGCGTCGACGCTGCTCGACGAGCGCAAGGTCGACCAGACCGAGGAGCTGTACGACAAGGACGGCGCCGTGCTGCGCAGCGAGGCCCGCACCGTCGAGGGCGCCCAGGCGCCGGCCGCGGCCGGCACCAACGCCGGTGGCGTGGCCGGCGTGCAGGGCAACCTGCCTGGCGCCGCGGCTGGCGGCGGCGGCGCGACCGGCACCGACGGCCGGCTGCAGGAGACCAAGAACTACGAGCTGTCGCGGGTGGTGCGGCGCACGATCGAGCCAGAGCGCAAGCTGACTCGCCTGCAGCTGGCGATCATGGTCGACTACAAGCCGGGCGTCGACGGCGAGGAGCCGACCGCGCGCGACCAGGCCGAGCTCGACCAGCTCGCGGCCATCGCCAAGGAGGCGGCCGGCTTCGACGCCGCCCGCGGCGACCGGATCGAGATCAAGTCGTTCCCGTTCGTGGCCGACGATCCGCCGGCCATCGTCGCCAAGCCGGCGGCGCGCAACCTGGTGCCCCTCGTCGGCGGCGCCGGCGCCGCCCTGGCCGCCATCGCCGCGCTGCTGGTGGTGCTGCGGCGGCGCAAGCGCGCCACCGCGCACGAACCCAGCCTGGCCCTGCCTGCCCCCATCGGTGAGGTCGAGCGCGTGCTCGACCACCCGGCCGAGCTCGGTGGGGACACCGCCGGCGCGCTGCCGCCGCCACGCCCCCTGCACGACCGCGTGCTCGAGGCGGTCCGGGCTGACGTGCCCAAGGCCGCCCGCGTCCTGTCGACCTGGCTCACCGAACAACCCCCGGCGGCCCGCCCATGAGCACTCCGTCCCCCGCCCGCGCCCCCGCCTCGTCGCTGCAGCAGCGCCACAAGGCGGCCATCGCCGTGCTCGCGCTCGACGAGGCCACCGCCACCGCGGTGCTGGGCTCCCTCGACGAGGCCGAGCTGAAGAAGCTGTCGGCCGCGGTCGACGAGCTCGACGTGGTGCCCGACGAGCTGCTGTTCTCGGTGCTCGAGGAGCTCGAGCGCGCGCTGCAGCGGCCGGTCGCGGTCGGCCGCGGCGGAGGCGGCGCCTACGTCCGCCGCCTGGCCGGCGCCGCGCTCGGCGAGGAGCGCGCCAACCGGCTGTTCGCGCCGCCCCGGGTCGACGGCCCGCCGCCGCTCGAGCTCCTCAAGAGCGCCCGGGTCGAGACGCTGTCGACCCTGCTGGCCGAGGAGCACCCGCAGATCGCCGCCGTCATCCTGACCCAGCTCCCGAGCCGGACCGCGGCCAAGGTGCTGCGTAACCTCGAGCCCGCCCTGGCCGCCCAGCTGCTGTCCCGGTTGTCGTCGCTCGACGACATCCCCGCCCACGCCATCGCCGAGGCGACCGAGATCCTGGTCCGGGCCCTGGCCGCGACCGGCGGCCTGGGCGACGCCGACGTCCGCGCCGAGTTCGACGGCCTGCAGTTCTCGGCGTCGATCATCAACGAGCTGCCCCAGGCCACCGGCGACTCGCTGCTCGAGAAGATCGGCGAGACCGACCAGGCCGCGGCCGGGCGCATCAAGGAGGCGATGTTCACCTTCGAGGACCTGCTCCGGGTCGAGGCGCGTCAGCTCGGCCCGCTCATGTCGGCGGTGCAGAGCGAGACCCTGGTCGTGGCCCTGTCGACGGCCAGCCCGGAGCTGCGCGACCACTTCCTGTCGGCGCTGTCGCAGCGTGCCGCCGCCACCATCCGCGACGACCTGAGCGCGATGGCGCCGAAGCGGGTGTCGGAGGTCGAGCAGGCCCAGCGCGAGATCGTCGACCTCGCCATGCGGCTCGCCGACGAGGGCAAGCTGCAGCTGCCGCCGCGCGGGGGTGAGGAGTGACCCGCCCGGGCAGCCAGCCCTGGCCGAGCGGCCCGGGTGACGACCGGCCGGTGCCGCTCGGGCAGGCCTTGCCCCGGCTGGGCCCGGCCGCGGCCGCCAGCTGGCTGGCCCCGCCGCCGCCACCGCCGACGGCCCGCAGCGCCGCCGGCGATCCACCGGTCGACGCCAGCGCCACGCCGGCCCCAGCGCCGGCCCCGGCCCGCCTCGATCCGGCCGAGCTCGACGCGCTGCGCGAGCAGGGCCGGGCCGAGGGCCGGGCCGCCGGCCTGGCCGAGACCGCCGCCGCGCGCAAGCAGGCGGCGACGCTGCGCGCCGCCGCCGAGGCCGCCATCCACGCGGTCCACCACGCCGATGCCGAGCTCATCGTCGAGCTGGCGCTCGGCGTGGCGACCGGGCTGGCCGGCGCCGCCCTCGCGCTCGACCCGGCCGCCGCCGTGGCCGCGGCGCGGGCGGCGCTCACCACCGCCGATGCCAGCGCCGGCGCCCACCTGTGGGTGCACCCGAGCCAGGTCGAGCTGGTCAGCGCCGAGCTGCCGGGCGGCATCCCCGTCGAGGGCGATCCGCTGCTGGCGCCGGGCGAGTGCCGGGCCGAGACGCGCCGGCGCATCGTCGACGCCAGCCTGACCGCCCGGGTCGCGGCCCTGCGTGCGCCGCTGCTGGCCCTGGTCGATCAGGCCCGGGCCGCCGCCGAGGCCGCGGCCGCGGCCGCCAGCGCGGCCGAGCCAGCACCGACGCCGCCTGCCGACCTGCAGCCGGCGCCGCCGCCCGAGGCCGCCGCCACGGAGGGCGACGCCGAGTCGGACGCCCTGGCCAGCGCCGCGCTGGCCGAGGCGGCGCGGACCGACGACACCGACGCGGTCAGCGGCGACGCCCGGGTCGACGAGCTGCTGCTGGCCAGCGTCGACGAGGAGCCGGCGTCGTGACCGCCTCCGTGCGCGCCGCCGCCGCCGCCCTGACCCGCCGCCTGGCCCGGCCGCAGGTGGCCGGCCGGGTCCAGGGCATGACCGGCCTGGTCATCTCGGCCTCGACCCCGGGCGCGCGGATCGGCGACGTCGTCGTCGTCGCCGGCGGTGACGGCCCGATCCGGTGCGAGGTGGTCGGCTTCCGCGACGACGACGTGCTCTTGGTCCCGCTCGGTGCGTCGCGCGCCATCGGCCCGGGCGCGTCGGCGCTGCGCCAGCCCGCGATCGGCCAGCTCGCCGTCGGCGACGAGCTGCTCGGTCGCCTGGTCGATCCGTTCGGCGCGCCCCTCGACGGCCTGCCGCCGCCGCGCTGCCGCGACCGCGTCGAGCTCGACCAGCCCGCGCTGCCGGTCCACCTGCGAGCCGAGGTCACCCAGCGGTTCGACACCGGCATCCGCGTCATCGACGGCCTGCTCACGTGCGGGCGCGGTCAGCGCATCGGCGTGTTCGCCGGCGCCGGCTGCGGCAAGAGCGTCCTGGTCGAGCAGATCGCCAGCCACAGCGCGGCCGACGTCGTGGTCATCGGCCTCATCGGCGAGCGCGGCCGCGAGGTACGCGACCTGCTGGCCCGCACCCACGGCGCCCGCCTGGTCGCGGTCGCCGCCACCGCCGACCGCTCCCCGCTCGAGCGCGTGCGCGGCGCCCTGGCCGCCACCGCCATCGCCGAGTACTTCCGCGACCGCGGCGGCCACGTCCTGCTCGTGCTCGACTCGCTGACCCGCTACGCCATGGCCCTGCGCGAGGTCGGGCTGTCGCTCGGTGAGCCGCCGGCGACCAAGGGCTACCCGCCCAGCGTGTTCGCCACACTGCCCCGCCTGCTCGAGCGGGTCGCGCCGCGCGCCGGCGGCGGATCGATCACCGGCTTCTATACCGTGCTGGTCGAGGGTGACGACCTGGCCGATCCGATCGCCGACTCGGCCCGCTCGCTGCTCGACGCCCACGTCGTGCTGTCGCGCGACCTGGCCGGGCGCGGCCACTTCCCGGCGGTCGACGTGCTGGCCTCGGCCTCGCGCGTCGCCGGCAAGGTCACCGCGGTCGGCGCACATCGCCTGGCCCAGGGCGCGCGCGAGCAGCTGGCCCGGCGCCGCCAGGCGCTCGAGCTGCAGTCCCTCGGCGCCTACCACCCGGGCGCCAACCCCACGCTCGACCAGGCCCTGGCCGTCGGCGAGAAGCTCGACGCCTGGGCCCGGCAGCCACCGACCGCGATCACCACCTACCCCGAAACCCTGGCCGGCCTCGGCGCCGCGCTGGGCGAGGAGGCCTCGTCATGACCATCCGTCCTCGCGTCGTGCGCGCGGTGCGCGCCGCCCGCGCCCACCTGCGCGACGTCGCCGCCGCCGAACACGCGCACCGGCGCGCCGAGGCCGACCTGGCCAGCCGCGACCTGGTCTCGGCCACCGACGTGCTCGACGCCCACCTGGCGGCGGCGCCCGACAAGCTGGCCGGCGCCACCAGCGTGAGCCAGGTCATCCGGGTCATCGCCGCGGTCGACCTCGAGCGACGGGTCGTGGCCGAGGCCGCGACCTCGGCCGACCAGGCGGCCGACCGTTCGCGCCAGGCGGCCGACCAGCTGCGCACGCGCGAGCGCGCGCTGCGCACCGTCGACCGGGTGGCCGAGCGCCTGCAGGAGGCCCGGACCGAGGCGGAGTCCCGCGCCGAGCAGGTCGCCAGCGACGAGCTGGCGGCGCGCCCGAGGGCGCCGTGACCCGGCTGGTCGGCCTCGGTGCCGCGGCCGACGCGACCGAGCTGGCGCGGGCGCCGGGGCCGCGCAGCGAGCCGGCGCGCGAGCGCAGCTTCCGCCAGGACCTGGGCCAGGCCAGCGCGGCGGGTCCGCGCGACGCGGCGGTGTGGCGCGACGCGGCGGCGCAGCGCGAGGCGCAGCGCGAGGACGATGCGCGGCGCGAGGCGCAGCGCGACGACCGCGACGCAACGGCCGGGGCGACGGCGCCCCGCACGGTGGCGGTCGCCACGCCGGCATCGCCCCGCCAGCGGCCAGACGCGGCCGCGGACGTGCCGCGCGGCCCGGGCGACCAGGCGGCCAGGGCGACGACGCCCCGCACGGCGGCCCCCCACCGCGGCGACGCGACGGCGGCGCCCACGAACCCGGCACGACCCGCCGAGGGCGCACCGCAGGGCGACGCCACCGTCGACGCGCCAACACCCGGGCCTGGCCGTAGCGCCGACGCGGCTGCACCACCCGGCGTGGCCGGGGTCGTGGTCCAGCTCGAGCCTGACGGCACGGCCAGTGCGGTCGGCGCCGACGCCGCCACCTCGACCCAGACCGACGCCGGCCTGGTCGACGTGATCAGCCAGGCCATGGCCGAGGCCCAGACCGACGGCCGAGGCAGCGCCGCCGCGACGAGCGCGACCGAGCCCGCGCCGGGCGGCCCCGGCGTCGCGCCCGCCGGCGCCGCTGCCGCCGCCACCACGGCGACGACCGAGGCCAGCGACGACGACGACCGCGGCAGCGAAGGGGAGCACGGCGCCGACGTCGGTGCCGGCCTGCTGGGCGGCGACCGCGCCGAGGCGACCGCGGCCGATCGCCCTGGGCCGGTCGCCGCCGGGCCCGAACGGGCCAGCGACCGCGCCGCCGCGGCGGCAGCGCCACGGCCCGACCCCGGCCTCGCCGCCGCCGACGCGGCCGATCGCGCCGCTGCCCGCGCCGAGGTGGCCGAGGCCGGCGCCAGCACGCGCGGCGGGCGCGCCCACGTCGTCGTCGGTGATGACGACAGCCGGGTGGTCGTGTCGATCCAGGTCCGCGGCCACGACGTCGACGTGACGATGCGCGCCGGCAGCGACGGCCTGGCCGGCGCGCTCGGCCGCTCGCTCGACCAGCTCGACGCCGCGCTGCGCGGGCACGGCCTGACCCTGGCCAACGTCACCACCAGCAGCCGCGATGCCGGCGCCGGCGGGCGCGACGCACCGCCGCATCCCGAGCGCCCGCCCGCCGGGCCGGGCCGGCCGTCGCATGGGGAGGCCGCGGCCTCGCCCGGCCCCGCCCCGACCGATCCGCGCGTCATCGCGCTGGCCTGAGCCACCCCACGCCGCATCTCCCTCACCTCTTCGACCGGAGCAGCCATGGCCATCGACCCCCTCAGCGCCCCCTCCCCCACCACGACCCCGTCGCTGCCGACGACCACCGGCGCGAGCGGCGGCATGAACGGGAGCCGCGGCGAGTTCCTCAAGCTGTTCGTGGCCCAGCTGCAGTACCAGAACCCGCTCGATCCGATGAGCGGAGCCGACATGGTCGCGCAGCTCGCCACCTTCTCGGACCTCGAGCAGTCGGTCGAGACCAACAAGCAGCTGGCCGCGCTGGCCGGCGAGCAGGCGGCCGCGGCCACCGCCGGGCTGGCCGCGGTGGTCGGCCGGGTCGGCACCGCCGACGCGTCCAGCCTCGATCTCGACGGGCCGCCGCCGCCGCTGACCATCCACTGCGGCGGCCCGTACGCCAGCGGCGAGGTCGTCGTCCGCGACGGCAACGGCGAGCCCGTCCGCACCCTCACGCTCGGGCCGGGCCAGGACGGCGCCAGCCTGGGCTGGGACGGCAAGGACGCCGCCGGCCGCGAGCTCGCCCCCGGCACCTACACCGTCGAGGTGACGCTGACCGGTCGCGACGGCGCCGCGGTGGCCGGCAGCCCGCAACTGACCGGCGTGATCGATCGCATCGAGCTGACCGCCGCCGGGCCACGCCTGGGCATCGGCGGGGCCCGGGTGTCGCCGGCGGCGGTGTCGACCATCGCCCAGGCGTCGCCGTCGCTGCCGCCGATCATCCCACCGCGCCCGACCCAGACCAGCCCGACCACGCCGACCGATCCGCTCGCGCTGCCGACCGCGAGCTGAACGCACCGACCACCACCCTTCGTTCCGCTCCCTCGTTCGCCACCCGTTTCCCCCAGGAGGACCATGAGCCTGCTCACCAGCCTGTTCACCGGCGCCAGCGGCATGACCGCCCACGGCAACGCCATCGGCGTCGTCGGCGACAACATCGCCAACGTCTCCACCACCGGCTTCAAGCGCACCCGGGCCGGCTTCGCCGACGTCCTCGGCGGCAACCTCGGCAGCCAGCGCCTCGGCGCCGGGGTGCGCTCGGGCGTGCTGCAGACCCAGTTCGAGCAGGGCTCGGTCCAGCAGACCGGCGGCATGCTCGACATGGCGGTGCGCGGCGACGGCTACTTCGTCGTGAGCGGCAACCACAACGGCCAGGCCGCCAACTACTACAGCCGCGATGGCCGCTTCGCGCTCGACCAGAGCGGCTACGTGGTCAACCCCGGCGGGCTGCGCCTGCAGGGCTACCTGATCGATCCGGCCGGCGTCCGCGCCACCGCGCCGAGCGACCTGCAGCTGGCTGGGCTGTCGGCGCCGCCGGTGGCGACGACCTCGGCGGCGATGAGCGTCCACCTCGACTCCGGAGCCGCGGCAGTGCCGGCGGCAACGGCGTTCGACCCGACCGACAGAAACACGTTCAGCTACCAGACCCAGGCGACCGTGTATGACTCGCTCGGCGCTGCCCACGACGTGCAGATGTTCTTCCGCAACAACGGCGGCGGGGCCTGGGAGTGGCACGCGATGGTCGACGGTGGCGAGGTCACCGGCGGTACCCCGGGCACGCTCACGGAGATCGCCACCGGCACGTTGGGCTTCGACGGCGCCGGCGCGCTCGACACCGAGGTGCAGACCGTCTCGGCGGCCAACTTCATCGGCGCCAACGGGCCCCAGGCCATCACCTTCGACTTCGGCGACGCCATCACCACGGATGGCGGGACCGGCCGGGTCGGCACCACCCAGACCGCCGGTGAGCCGTCCGTGATCGGGCTGGACATCGACGGCCGGGCCACCGGCGCCCTGGTCGACCTGACCATCGCCGACGACGGCACCATCACCGGCGTGTTCGACAACGGCGACACCCGGGAGCTGGCCCAGGTCGCGCTGGCCACGTTCGCGGCCGACTCCGGCCTGACCCGGGCCGGCGACGGCCTGTACGCGGAGAGCTCGACCTCGGGCCAGCCGCTGGTCGACGTCGCCGGCAGCGGCGGGCGCGGCGCCATCTCCGGCGGCGCGCTCGAGGCCTCCAACGTCGACCTCAGCGAGGAACTGGTCACGCTCATCGCCTACCAGCGCGCGTTCTCGGCCAACACCCGCACGGTGACCACCGCCGACGAGATGCTGGCCGAGGTCGCGAACATCAAGCGCTGATCGCCGGCCGGCCCGCGCCGGCCCACGCCGGCCCACCTGCCTGCTTCGTCGCCGGGCCACGCTCACCACGCGTGGGCGGTCGGGCCCGAGCGCCGCCGGCCGCGCGTCGCGGCCACGACCTGGCCCGCGCGGCGCCGGACCATCGGCCGACCGGCCGGTTCGACCGCGCCCCGTCGCCGCCGGTGCGTGCCGCCTGGCCACATCGCCGTCCCCCTGCTCGCCCGCCCGGGCGCAGGTGCGCCGGATCGAGCCGGGGCAGCCGGCTCGGAGCACGCCCGCGCCTTCATGTAGGCCTGCCACCGAAGCCCGCGCCGGCCCGTCAGCGCCGCCGACAGCCGGGTGGTCCGCGCGGGCCAAGTCGAACGATGTTGACCACTTGCCCCTGGCCCGCGGGTTGCTCTACCGACCGCCGTGAGTGACTCCCCGCTGGATCCTGCCGAGCTTGCGGCGCTGCAAGCGGCCATCCGGCAGTCAGGGCCGGTCCGCACCGCGCCGAGCCAGCAGGACGACGTCGAGACCTCGCCGCTGGCGCTCATCGCCGCCGATCGTGACGCCCAGACCGCCCGCCCCATCCTGATGCAGCTGGCGCAGACGGTGGCGCGCGGCGTCGAGCGGGTGATCCGCTCGTTCATCCCGGCCGAGTTCTCGGCCGACGCGGTCGACGCCGAGGTGGTCGATGGTGCCGCGCTCAAGGACGAGCAGCGCACGATGTGGATCGCGTCGACCCAGCCGGCCGGCCGCGCCGGGCAGCTGCTGGTGGCGGTGACCGGCTCGGTCATCGAGGCCGCCTCGACCCGCCGCTGCGGCTCCAAGGACGAGCCGCCGACCGGTCGCAACCCGTCGGCGCTGGCGCTGCGCCTGTTCCGCACCACCGGCACCGCCCTGGTCGAGCTGGTCGCGCGGTCGTGGCGCGAGCGGCACGACGAGGTCCTCGCCGCCGAGACGCTCGGGCTCGACACGCCGCACCCCATGTTCGAGGACGGCCTGCTGCTGGGCGCGACGATCATGCTGTCGGGCAACGTCAGCGGCCAGATCCGCCTGTTCGCCCGCCCCGAGACCCTGCTGCCGCCGGTGGTCGCGCTGGCCGCGAACCGGCCCGACGCCGCCACCGTGGCGACCGCGCTCGGCACCGTGCCGATCGAGCTGCGGGTCGAGCTCGGCGCCATCCGCATCCGCCTGTCGCAGCTGCGCCGCCTGGCCGTGGGCACCACGCTGACGCTGCCGACCTTCGTCGACACGCCGGTCCCGGTCTACTGCGGCAACGTGATCAAGGCCTGGGGCAAGCCGGTGGTCAGCCGCGGCGTGCTCGCGGTCGAGGTGTCCAGCGTCCCCCCTGCCCGCCGAGGTAAGCCATGAGCGACGACCCCGCCGACGTCCTCGATCCGCGTGCGCTCGAGGATCTCCTGTCCGATGTCCCACTCGACCTCACCGTCGAGCTGGGCCGGATCACGATGAACCTGTCGGAGCTGGCCGGCCGGCTCGGCGCGGGCTCGCTCATCACGCTCGACAAGCCGACCGGCGCGCCGCTCGACGTCCGCGTCAACTCGCGCCTGGTCGCGCGGGCCGAGGCGGTCGCGGTCGGCGAGCGCTGCGGCATCCGCATCCTCGAGATCATCGGCAAGGAGCCCTGACCATGACGCCCCGTCGCCTGACCGTCCTCGCCCTGGTGCTGGCCGCGCTCGGCCTGGCGCCGTCCCGCGCCAGCGCGGGCCCGAGCGCCAGCCGCTTCCTGGTGACCGACCGCGGTGACGCGGTCGACGTCGTCATCCCCGGCGCGACCGCGGCCACGCTCACGGCCGAGGTCGTGCGTCAGCGCCTCGAGGTGCCGCTGCGCGGCCGCCCCGAGGGGCGCGAGGTGCGCCCGGGCGACCCGACCGTGAAGTCGATCGAGATCCGCGGCCGGTCGCAGCGGATCCTCAGCATCAAGCTGTTCGTCGACCACGACGCGGTGGTGGCGCTGGCGCCGCGGGTCCGGCTGCAGCAGGAAGGAGACGCGCTGCGTGTCACCATCCCGCGCAGCCCGCCGCCGCCGCCGGCGCCGGCTCCGGCGCCGACGCCGACGCCGACCGCCACCACCCCGACCGCGGTCGCGTCGATCACCCCGCCGGTCGCGCCGACCGCGCCGCTCGCGCCGGCGTCGACGACCGAGCGCCCCGGCGCGACCGTCATGGCGGCGGCGCCGCCGACCGCCCTCGCCGCGGCAGCAACCACGGCCGCCGCACCCGCCAGCGCGCCCGGCGCGCCGGCCGCCAGCGCGCTGGCCAGCCCGCGCGGCGGCAGCGGCGGCGTGCCGACCACCACCCTGGTCGTCGTCCTGGCCGCGCTCGCCATCGGCGCCGTGGCCGTGCTCCGGCGCCGCCGCACCAGCCCGCTCGCCACCACCAGCCTCGACGTCCTGGCCAGCCGCTCGCTCGGCGGCAAGGCGCGTGTCGTGTGGCTGGCCGCGGGCGAGCGCGAGATGGTGGTCGCGGTCACCGGGCAGAACGTGCAGATCCTCGGCCAGTGGCGCGCCGGTGCGGGCGCCGCGCTTGGCCCGACCGCGCGCGGCACGCGCGACCTGCCGCTGGTCGACGACGAGGCGCCGGCGGGCAGCGCCGCCGCGGCCGGGCGCGACGAGCTGGGCGGCCGCCCGCACCTGAGCCTGGTCGGTCCGGGCCGGGCCAGCGCGGCCAGCAGCCCGGCGGTGTCGGGCATCCTCCGCCTGCGCGAGCGCCTGGGCCAGCTGACCGCGGCCGATCGCGAGCCGAGCGGCGACCCCGAGGCCGACGAGCAGTGGGCCAAGGAGATCCTGGCCGCCACCGGGGGCCGGCGTTGAACCTGCTCCGCGCCATCGGCCGCCGCCGCGGGCTTCGCCCCGCGCTGGCGACCCTGCTCGGCCTGGCCGTGCTCGCCGCCTGCGGCGACGCCCTGGCCCAGGCCGCGGCGCCGGTCGTGCCGGCCGCCGTCGGCCCGGCGCCGGCGCCGGCCTCGGCCACGCCGAGCACGGCGCTCGGCATGGTCGCGCTGTTGACGCTGGCGACCCTCATCCCGGCCTTCGTCCTGGCCTGCACCTCGTTCGTCCGCTTCATCGTCGTGCTCGGCTTCGTGCGGACCGGCCTGTCGACGCCGGCCGCGCCGCCCAACCAGGTCCTGGTCGGGCTGGCCCTGTTCATGACCGTCTTCGTGTCGGCCCCGGTCGCGAACGAGATGTACGAGCTGGGCGGCCGCCCGTACCTGGCCGGCGCCATGACCGAGGGTCAGGCTCTCGACGCCGCGTCGCCGCCGCTGCGCCGGTTCCTGCTCGAGCGCACCGCCGAGACCGACCTGCAGCTGTTCTACGAGCTCGGCTCGGCGCCGCGCCCGGCAAGCGCCGACGACGTCCCGCTGCGGATCGCGGTCCCGGCCTTCATCCTGTCGGAGCTGCGCACCGCGTTCCGCATCGGCCTGGCCATCCTCCTGCCCTTCCTGGTCATCGACCTCGTCGCCGCCACCGTCCTGACCTCGCTCGGCATGGTCATGCTGCCACCCCAGGTCGTGGCCCTGCCGATCAAGCTGCTGGTGTTCGTCGTCATCGACGGCTGGCACCTGGTGGTCGAGTCGCTGCTGCGGGGGGCGCTGTGAACGGCATGTCGGTGCTCGACCTGTGGCGGCAGTGCCTCATCCACGTCGCCGTGGTGTCGGCGCCGTTCCTCATCGCCGCCCTGGTCGTCGGCGTCGGCGTCGCGCTGATCCAGACCGCGACCCAGATCCAGGAGCAGGTCCTGGTCTTCGTGCCCAAGCTGGTCGCCGCCCTGGTCGTGCTGGCCCTGGGCGGGCACTTCCTGCTCGACCGCCTCGGCCGCTTCACCACCGCGGCCATCACCGCCGCCGCCGACCCCGGCCCCGATCTGGTCACCACGCGAGGCGCGACCCGGCCCGGGCCGCCGGCTCCGCCCGCCCAGACCGCCCAGGCTAGCCCGACCGTCGCCCCGGGCGCGGACGGAGGCACGCCGTGACCGCCGGTAGCGCCCTGATCGACACCAGCACGCTCGGCGCGTTCCTGCTCGCGGCGGCGCGCGCCACCGGCCTGGCCCTGACCGCGCCGGTGATCGGCGATGGGACCACGCCGGTCCGGGCCCGGCTGGTGTTCGTGCTGGCGACGGCGGCCGCGGTCGCGCCGGTCATCCCCGCCACGCCGCTGGCCGACGTCGCCGCGATCGGCCTGCTCGAGCTGGCGGCCGGCCTGGTGATCGGCTGGATCGCCCGCCTGGCCATCCACGCCGTCGCCGCTGGCGGCCAGCTGGTCGGCCTGGCCGTCGGCCTCGGCTTCGCCTCCGAGTACGACCCGAGCGCGGGCGAGTCGGCCAGCGTGGTGCGCCAGCTCATCGCCGCCCTGGCCGGCCTCGGCTTCCTCGCCGCCGGCGGGCTCGAGGCCCTGGTCCGCGCGGTCGCGGCGCCGCCGGTGACCGGCCTCGACCTGGCCAGCCTGGGCCCAGTCCTCATCGATCGCGCCGCCGCGGTCCTGGCCGACGGCGTCGCCCTGGCCGCCCCGGCCCTGTTCGCCGCCCTCGTGATCAACCTCGGCATGGCCCTGGCCCAGCGCGCGGCCCCGGCCCTGCACGTGTTCGCGATCAACTTCACCGTCGTGCTGCTGGTCGGCGCGCTGGTGTTGTGGTCGACCGCGCACGACCTGGCCGGCCGGGTCGGTGAGGCCGGCCGCACCGCCGCCGCGGTGCTGCAGGGAGGTGCGCCGTGAGCGACGGCAGCAGCGGCCAGCGCACCCAGCCGGCGTCACCCAAGCGGATCCGCGAGTTCCGCCAGCGCGGCGAGATCGCGACCTCGCGCGACCTCGTCGCCATCGCCACCTTCGGCGCGGGCGCGGTCGCGATGGTCGCCCTGGCCGGCGTCAGCGGCGCGGCCCTGACCAGCCTGACCGAACGCGCCGCCCGCAGCGCCGATGGCGCGGTCGGCGCCGAGCTGGCCCCGGCCGCGGCCTGGAGCTTCGTGCGCGCGGTCAGCCCGGCCCTGATCGGCGCGCTGGCCGGCTGCGTGCTGGCCGGCCTGGCCCAGATCGGCTGGCCGCCGGCCCTGCGCAAGCCGAGCTTCGACCTGTCCCGGCTCCTGCCGGGTGGCGCGCTGGCCGAGGCGCTGTCGCTCAAGGCGGCCGGGCGCCGCCTGTTCACCGCGGTCGGCAAGCTGGCCGCGGTCGGGGCGGTGGTGACCGCGGTGCTGGTGGCCGAGCTCGACCGCGGCCTGACCGTGGTCGACGCCAGCCAGCTCGGTCAGCGCCTGTTCACCGCCGCGGTGCGGATCGGCATCGCCGCGGTGATGGCGCTCGGC
The DNA here is from genome assembly GCA_018058095.1 of Kofleriaceae bacterium. Classification (GTDB taxonomy): domain Bacteria; phylum Myxococcota_A; class Polyangia; order Haliangiales; family Haliangiaceae; genus JABFXX01. Next base: position 39,519 of record JAGPCO010000034.1, on the reverse strand, counting down.
GCCCTCGCCGCCATCGACTTCGTGCTGGCCAAGCGCCGCATGAGCGCGAAGATGAAGATGACGCCCGACGAGATCAAGCGCGAGCACAAGGAGTCGGAGGGCGACCCGATGGTCAAGGGCAAGCGACGCGCCCGCATGCGCCAGCTGGCCAAGCGGCGCATGGCGAGCGAGGTCAAGGCGGCCGACGTGGTCGTGGTCAACCCGACCCACTACGCGGTGGCCCTGCGCTACCGCGCCGACAGCGACGCCGCGCCCCGGGTGGTGGCCAAGGGCGCCGACGAGGTGGCCGAGCACATCCGGGCCCTGGCCCGCCAGGCCGGCGTGCCGATCCTGTCGCGCCCGCCGCTGGCGCGCGCCCTGTTCAAGGTCGCCGAGGGCGGCCAGGTCCCGGCGCCGCTGTACAAGGCGGTGGCCGAGGTCCTGGCCTACGTGTACCGGCTGCGCCCGGGGCTGGCCCGCGCCGCCACCGCGGCGGCCGGGGCGACCACGCCTGACCGGAGGCCGCGCCCGTGAGCGTGCTGGCCCGCACCGCCGCCCGCGGCGAGGTGACCATGGCGATCGCCCTGGTCGGCATCCTCGCCATCGCCATCGCCCCGCTGCCGCCGGTGATGTTCGACCTGCTCATCGGCGTCAGCCTGGCCATGGCCGCGCTGACGTTCCTGGTCGCGTTCTACGTCGAGCGCACCACCGACTTCTCGGCCTTCCCGGCCCTGCTGCTGTTCGTGACCCTGTTCCGGCTGTCGCTCAACGTGGCGTCGACCCGCCTCATCCTGACCCACGGCGGCGACAGCGAACACGCGGCCGGCGCGGTCATCGCCGCGTTCGGCGAGTTCGCCATCGGCGGCAACTTCGTGGTCGGCGCCATCATCTTCCTGATCCTGGTGGTGGTGAACTTCGTGGTCATCACCAAGGGTGCCGAGCGCATCTCCGAGGTGTCGGCCCGCTTCACCCTCGACTCGATGCCGGGCAAGCAGATGGCCATCGACGCCGACCTCGGTGCCGGGCTCATCACCGAGAAGGACGCGCGCGAGCGCCGCCGCACCATCCAGCGCGAGGCCGACTTCCACGGCGCCATGGACGGCGCGTCCAAGTTCGTGCGCGGCGATGCCGTCGCCGGCCTGCTCATCCTGGCCATCAACGTCGTCGGCGGCATCATCATCGGCGTGGCCCAGAAGGACATGTCCTTCGGCGACGCCGCCTCGACCTTCACGATGCTGTCGATCGGCGACGGCCTGGTCTCGCAGATCCCGGCCCTGCTGGTCTCGACCGGCGCCGCCCTGCTCACCACCCGCGGCGACGACGCCGCGCTCGGTGGCGCCCTCACCACCCAGCTGCTCGGCCGCCAGCGCCCGCTCATGATCAGCGCCATGCTGCTGGCGGCGATCGGCCTCCTGCCCGGCATGCCGCACGTGCTGTTCCTGGGCCTGGCCGCCGGCGTCGCCTGGTTCGCGCTCAAGCGGGCGGCGGCGCTCGGGGCCGAGCCCCGCGTCGGTGCGGCTGGTGGGCCGGAGCGGGCCGCCGCCGCCGCCGCCGCCGCCGACCGGACCGAGCCGAACAAGCCGGCCGACAAGGGCAAGAGCGGCAACAGCGAGATCGAGTCGGTCCTGCCCATCGAGCTGCTGTCGATGGAGGTCGGCCTCGACCTGCTCGGCATGGTCGACGCCGCCCGCGGCGGCGAGCTGCTGCGCCGCATCGCCGGCCTGCGCAAGCAGATGGCGACCGACCTCGGCGTCATCGTCCCGCCCATCCACATCCGCGACGAGCTGCGCCTGCGCCCCGGCGCGTACCGGGTCCTGCTCAACGGGGTGGCCATCGCCGAGGGCGAGGTCATGGCGCACCGCCTGCTGGCGATCGACCCGACCGGCACCGCCAGCCGCGGTCTGCCGGGCGACCCGACGACCGAGCCGACCTTCGGCCTGCCCGCCAAGTGGGTCTCGCCGTCGGAGCGCGGCCGGGCCGAAGCCGCCGGCTGCACCGTGGTCGACGCCTCGGCGGTCATCGCCACCCACGTCACCGAGGTCATCCGCCGCAACGCCCACGAGCTGCTCGGCCGGCGCGAGGTCGGCGAGCTGCTCGACATCGCCGGCAAGCAGCACGGCAAGGTGGTCGAGGAGCTCATCCCCCACCTGCTATCGATGGGCGACCTCATCAAGGTCCTGCGCAGGCTGGTGCGCGAGCAGGTCTCGATCCGCGACCTGCGCACGATCCTCGAGGCGCTGGCCGACCACGCCGGCGCGGTCAAGAACCCCGACGACCTGTGCGAGCTGGTGCGGCAGCGCCTGGCCCGCCGCATCACCCGCGCCAACCTGGCCGAGGGCGGCGCGCTCAAGCCGCTCGTGCTCGACCCGCGCGCCGAGGCGCTGTTCCGCGACGGCAGCGGCCGCAGCGGCCGGGCCCTGGCCAAGCTGACCGAGGACATCGGCGCCCGCGCCCGCGACCTGACCGCGCGCGACGAGCCGCCGCTGCTGGTGGTGGCGCCCGACATCCGCCGCACCGTGGCCGCAGTGTGTGGCCGCCACGTGCCTGGCCTGGTGGTCATGAGCTACCGCGAGGTCGACTCGGCGGTGCCGTTCATCACCCGCGGCGTGATCACCGCCCAGGAGGCCGCATGAGCCGCGTGCCCACCCTCGCTCCGGCGCCGCGCGCGCCCGACCCCGACCCCGCCACCGCCATCACCGCCACGGAGGCCCCATGAAGATCACGAAGTTCGAAGGCGCGACCATGCGCGAGGCCCTGTCCAAGGTGAAGGCCGAGCTGGGCGACCAGGCGGTGGTGGTGTCGACCCGACAGATCCGGCGCGGCCTGCTCGGCACCGCGTACGAGATCGCCGCCGCCATCGACGACGACGACGACCTCGACGACGGCCCGCGCCCGCGCCACGGCGGCGGCCCGGTCGGCCCGACCACCCCGGCCCCGGTCCCGGCCGCGCTGCGGCAGTCGGCCCTGGGTGGCGCCAGCGCGGCGCCGACCAGCAGCCTGAGCGAGGCCGACGTCGAGCGCCTGGTCGCGCCGGTGCGGGCCGAGCTGCGCACCCTGCGCGCCCTGGTGCGGGCCGCCGGCGACCAGCGCATGCCGGGCGAGCTCCGGACCGAGCTGGCCGCGCTGCGCCGCTCCATCGAGGAGCTGAGCGCGCGTGACAGCAGCGGCGGCGGCCCCGGGGTCCCGCCCCCACCGCTGGCCGAGCTGGCGCGGGACGCGCGGCTCACCGCCAGCAGCGACGGCGCGGTCGTCATGCTGGTCGGCCCGACCGGGGTCGGCAAGACCACCGCCATCGCCAAGATCGCGGCCCGCGCCGCCCTGGTCGAGGACCGCCGGGTCGCCATCGTCACCCTCGACTCGTACCGGGTCGGCGGGGTCGACCAGATCCGCACCTTCGCCGACCTCATCGGCGTGCCGCTGTCGGTGGTCGACGACCCGCGCACGCTGGCCGCCACCCTCGAGGGCCTGGCCGACTACGACCTGGTGCTGATCGACACCGCCGGCCGTAGCCCGCTCGACCAGCCCGCGCTCGACGAGCTCGAGCGCGCCGTTCGCCCGCTGCGCCACGTCGAGGTCCACCTGGCCATCGCCGCCGGCACCGCGCCGGCGATGGTCGATGAGCTGCACCGCCGCTACGCCGGCCTCGGCCTGCGCCGCCTGCTGTGGACCAAGATCGACGAGGTGTCGGCCGCGCCCGAGCTGATCCGCGCCGGCCACCGCCTCGAGCTCCCGGTGACCTGGGTCACCACGGGGCAGGCCGTCCCCGAGGACATCGAGGAGGTGTCGCCGACCCGCCTGCTCGAGCTGGCCGAGCGCGGCCTGGCCCCGCGCCCGGCGCCCGCCCCCGGTCCCGCGCCCCGCTCGTCCGCCCTGCGGATCGCCGCCTGAGCCCCCGCGATGAGTGATCAAGCCGCCACCCTCCGTGCCCTGCGCGACCAAGGCGTCACCGCCTTGCGCGCGCGCCGACACCGCGCCCTCGCCGTCAGCGGCGGCAAGGGCGGCATCGGCAAGAGCACGCTCTCGCTCGGCCTGGCCCTGGCCTACGCCCGCGGCGGAGCACGCACCCTCCTGGTCGACACCGACCTCGGCATGGCCGACCTCAACCTGCTGCTCGGCGTCGCCCCGGAGCGCTCGCTGCTCGACGCCATCCACGGCGCCAGCATCGACGAGGTCCTGGTCAGCGCCCACGGCGTGACCCTGCTGCCGGCGCTCAACGGCAGCTACGTCCTGGCCAACATGGCCGGGCCGACCCGGCAGCGCACGCTCGAGCTGGTCGACAGCCTGAGTGATCGGTTCGACACCGTGGTGCTCGACATCGCCGCCGGCATCGCCGCCAACCAGTCGACCTTCACCGCGGCCGCGTCCGACCGCGTGGTGGTGGTCGACCCCGAGCCGCTGTCGCTGGCGGACGCCTACGCCTGCCTCAAGGTGCTGGCCGTCGAGTACGGCGTCACCACCGCCTACGTCGTACCCAACCGGGTCACGTCGCGGGCCCAGGCCGACGAGATCGTCGGCCGCCTGGCCGCCCTGGTCAGCCGCTTCCTCGACCTCGAGCTCATCCCGCTGCCGGCCGTGCCGCACGATCCGGCGGTGCCGGAGGCGGCTCACGCCGGGGTCCCGCTCCTGGCCCATCGCCCTGACAGCCCGGCCGCCCGGGCCATCCGCCAGGTCGCGCGTGCGCTCGACGCCCGCGCCTCCGCCACGTCCGACGATGCCCCCCGCCGCTTCTGGCGGAACAGCTTCCTGTCCGAGTCGCAAGGAGACGTTCGATGAAGGCCTACGCCCAGACCGCCCGCCGCCCGTCCGCCGAGCGCGACCGCCTGATCGCCGATCACATCGAGATCGCCCGCCGCATCTCGCTGCGTATGGCGCGCCGCTGCCCCGACTGGATCGCGCGCGAGGACCTGGTGGCCGCCGGCATGCTCGGCCTGGCCGAGGCGGCCGACCGCTACGACGACACCCGGCAGGAGCCGTTCCTGGTCTTCGCCGAGAAGCGCATCCGCGGCGCGGTGCTCGACGAGCTGCGCCGCGGCGACATCATGCCGCGCCGGGTGCGGCAGATGGCGCGCAAGGTCGGCGCCACCATCGCCGACCTCGAGAAGCGCCTGGGCGGCACGCCCGACGACGAGCAGGTCGCGGCTGCGCTCGGGGTCACCGTCGAGGTCTACCGCGAGCGCCTCGAGCAGCTGGTCCACGTCACCATCGGCGTGCTCGACACCACCGACGAGCGCCCGTACGCCTCGTCGATCACCTCCGGCGACGCCTCGCCGGCACACGAGGCCGAGCGGCGCGAGGCCATGCGCAAGGTGCGGGCCGCGCTCGGCCGCCTGCCGCAGCGCGACGTGCTGGTGCTGTCGCTGTACTACAACGAGGAGCTCACCTACGGCGAGATCGCCCAGGTCCTGGGCGTGACCACCTCGCGGGTGTGCCAGCTGCACGGCCGGGCCATCGCCCGGTTGCGGACGGAGATCGACCCGCACCACGGCGATCCCGACATGACCGACGAGGAGAGCTGACCATGGCGAATCCGCACGGGCTCGTCCTCGACGACCCGCCCACCCACGTGGGCGATCCCGACATGACCGACGAGGAGAGCTGACCATGACGAATCCGCACGGGCTCGTCCTCGACGACCCGCCCACCCACGTCGGCGATCCCGACATGACCGACGAGGAGAGCTGACCATGGCGAATCCGCACGGGCTCGTCCTCGACGACCCGCCCACCCACGTGGGCGATCCCGACATGACCGACGAGGAGAGCTGACCATGGGCAGCGGCATCTACATCGCCACCGCCGGCGCCGTCGCGCAGTCGCAGGCGCTCGACGTCACCGCCAACAACGTCGCCAACGCGGCCACCCCGGCCTTCCGCGGCGGCCGCATGGTCTTCAGCGAGGCCCTGGCCCAGGCCCGGTCGCCCGACACCCAGCTGGTCGGCGCGTCGCCGAGCGCGATCGACGCCTCGTCCGGGGCCCTGGCCGCGACCGGCAACCCGCTCGACCTCGCGCTCGACGGCGAGGGCTACTTCACGATCGAGACCCCACAGGGGCTGCGCTACACCCGGGCCGGCAACTTCACGCTCGACGACGGCGGGCGCCTGGTCAACGGCGACGGCCTGGCCGTGCGCGGCGAGGACGGCGAGCTCATCATCCCGCCCGATGCCAGCGCCATCGCCGTCGGCGACGACGGCACGATCAGCGCCGACGGCGCGGTGGTCGGCAAGCTGGCGCTGGCCCGGTTCGCCCCGAACCAGCTCGGCCACGACGGTGGCAACCTGCTCATCGCCCGCGGCCAGCCCCAGGCCGGCGACCCGCCCAAGGTGGTGTCGGGCCTGCTCGAGGCCAGCAACGTCAACGTCGTGCGCGGCGTGGTCGACCTGGTCAAGGTCTCGCGCACGTACGAGTCCCTCATGCGCGTCATCGAGGGCTTCTCCCAGATCGAACAGCGCGCCGCGCGCGACCTCGGCCGCGGCCGCTGACGGCGGCCTGTCCCCCCACCACCCACTGCTGCCCAGGAGACGACATGCTCAGAGCACTATCGACCGCCGCCTCGGGAATGGAAGCCCAGCAGACCAAGCTGGACGTCACCGCCAACAACATCGCCAACGTGTCGACCGCCGGCTTCAAGAAGGGCCGGGCCGAGTTCGCCGACCTCATGTACCAGACGCTGCGCGCCCCGGGCGCGGCCACCGGCGCCGGCACCGCCGCGCCGTCCGGCCTCGAGGTCGGGCTCGGCACCCGGGTCACCACCACCCAGCGCACCTACAGCCAGGGCGAGCTGCGCCAGACCGGCAACCCCCTCGACGTCGCCATCGAGGGTGACGGCTTCTTCCCGGTGACCATGCCGTCGGGCGAGACCGCGTACACCCGCAACGGCGCGCTCCAGCTCGACAGCGAGGGCCGCATCGTCACCTCCGAGGGCTACGCCATCGGCGACGAGCTGACCGTGCCGCCCGAGGCGACGTCCATCAACATCGCCGCCGACGGCACGGTCAGCGCCATCGTCCCCGGCGATCCGCAGCCGGTCGAGATCGGCCAGCTCCAGGTCGCGACCTTCGTCAACCCGGCCGGGCTGGCCGCCATGGGCAAGACCCTGTTCATGGAGACCCAGGCCTCGGGCACCGCGGTGCTGGGCGCGCCGGGCGAGAACGGCGCCGGCGGGCTGATGCAGGGCACGCTCGAGCTGTCCAACGTCAACGTCGTCGAGGAGATGATCGACCTCATCTCCGGCCAGCGCGCGTACGAGGTCAACACCCGGGTCATCAAGGCCGGCGACGAGATGCTGGCCGCCACCGCCAACCTCCGCTGAGGCCTGCCATGACGCCCTCCCGCCCCGTCTCGACCGCGTCCCTGGCCGCCGCCGCGGCCCTGCTGCTGGCCGGCCCGGTCGCGGCCGAGCCCCTGCCCGACCTGGTGTCGGCCCTCGCCAGCGAGGAGCTGCCGCCCGCGCTGGCCATCGGCGCGCTCGAGCTGCCGAGGGGCTGGGCCGCGCTCGACGTCCCGGCCGAGGCCGTCTCGCTGCGCTGGCTGCGCGCCCCGCGCGCCGGCCGGGTCAGCGTCCGCGTCGAGGTCGCGCCGACCGGGCGCGCGCCGACCCGGCGCGGCTGGGCCACCCTGACGCTGGGCCAGCCGGTCGACGTCGTCGTCACCACCCGGGCCGTCGCCGCCGGCGAGGTGCTGGGCCCGGCCGACCTGCGGGTCGACCACCGCGTCGGCGGCGCGCGCGAGCGGGCGCGCCTGGCCAGCAGCCCGACCGAGCTGGTCGGCAGCGTGGCCGCGCGCGACCTCGCCGCCGGCGCCGACGTGGCGCGCGCCGCGGTGACGCTGCCGGCGCCGGTCGCCCGCGGCGCCGCGCTGCGGATCCTGGTCGCGCGCGGCCGGCTCACCGTGTCGACCAGCGGCGAGCTGGTGGCGGCGGCCCGGCCTGGCACCACCGCCACCGCGCGCCTGGCCAGCGGCGCCTCCGTGCGCGGGACCCTGATCGACCGCACCACTCTCGCCGTGGAGCTGCCATGAACCGCCGCCGCCGTCCCGTCACCACCCTGGCGCTCGCCGTCGGCCTGGCCCTGGCCGGCTGTGCCACCCACATCACTCCGTACCAGGCCAAGCGGCGCCACTTCGCCCACGGCGACGTGGCCGGCCCGGCCCGCGCGCGCGACGGCAGCCTGTACGCCGCCGGCGCCGGCATGTTCGAGGACGACGTCGCCAGCCGCCTGGGTGACATCCTGGTCATCCGCATCGACGAGCGCGACTCGGCCAGCCGCGACGCCTCGACCAAGCTCGGCAAGAAGGACGAGGCCAGCTACGGCATGCCGGCCGCGGTCGGCCTGCTCGCCGCGCTGCAGCGGCAATACCCCGACCTCGACCCCTCCAAGCTGTTCGCCAGCGAGTCGGAGATGAAGTTCACCGGCGCCGGCTCGCACCAGCGCGAGGGCCAGCTGTCGGCCACGCTGCCGGTCCGGGTCCGCGAGGTGCTCGGCAACGGCGACCTGTTCGTCGAGGGCACCAAGGTCGTGCTGGTCGGCAACGAGGAGCACCACATCTACGTCAGCGGCCTGGTCCGGCGGCGCGACATCGGCGAGGACAACAGCGTGCCCAGCTCGCGCCTGGCCGACGCCGAGATCGAATACACCGGGCGCGGCGACGTGACCGACCAGCAGCGGCGCGGCTGGCTATCGCGCCTCATGGCCCGGCTGTGGCCGCTGTGACCACGCTCGCGCCGACGCCGATGCCCCCAAGCCCCGGAGGTCCCATGTCCCGCCACCGCGCTCCCCCTCGCCTCGGCCGCGTCCTCGCCCACGCCCTGGCCCTGACCCTGGCCGTGCTGGCCAGCGCCGGCGCGCCGGCCCGGGCCGACCGGCTCAAGGAGCTGGTCACGATCGAAGGCGTCCGCGCCAACCAGCTGACCGGCTTCGGCATCGTCGTTGGCCTCGATGGCACCGGCGACGACGCCCGCTCGCCGGTGGTCCGGCGCAGCCTGGCCAAGATGCTCAAGCGGCTCGGCGTCACCATCGACGCCGGCGAGATCAAGGCCAAGAACGTGGCGGCGGTGGTGATCACCGCCGAGCTGCCGCCGTTCGCCCGCCCCGGCCAGGCCCTCGACGTCACGGTGGCGTCGATGGGGTCGGCCAAGAGCCTGGGCGGCGGCATGCTCATCGCCACCCCGCTCAAGGGCGCCGACGGCCAGACCTGGGCCCTGGCCCAGGGCGCGCTGACCGTCGGCGGCTTCGCGGCCGAGGGTGGGTCCGGCTCGTCGAGCAAGAAGAACCACGTCACCGTGGCCCGGCTGCCCGGCGGCGCCACCGTCGAGGCCGGCGCCCCCACCACCCTGCCCAGCCGCGAGCTGGTGCTGGTGCTGGCCAGCCCCGACTTCACCACCGCCACCCGCATCGCCACCGCCATCGAGGCCGCGCTCGGCCCGGGCAGCGCGCGCGCCCGCGACGCCGGCGCCGTGGTCGTGCCGCTCGGGGCCGGCCAGCGCGGCAAGGTGCCCGCGCTCATCGCCCAGCTCGAGGCGCTCGAGGTCGCGCCCGACGCCGGCGCCAAGATCATCGTCGACGAGCGCACCGGCACCGTCGTGGTCGGCGAGCACGTCCGGCTCGGCAAGGCGGCCATCGCCTACGGCGGCATCACGATCCAGATCAACGAGGCCAGCGCGGTGTCGCAGCCGGGCCCGCTCAGCGGCGGCAAGACCGCCGTCACCCCCGCCACCGACGTCAAGGTCGACGAGCAGGGCGGCCAGCTCACCGTGATCGAGGGCGCGGCCAGCGTCGGCGACGTCGCCGCCGCCCTCAACGCGCTCGGGGTCAAGCCGCGCGACCTGGTGTCGATCCTGGGCGCCCTCAAGGCGGCCGGGGCCCTGCGCGCCGACCTGGAGGTGCTGTGACCGCGGCGCCGATCGGCAGCACCGCCGCGGCTGCCACCGCGCTCGGTCCGGTCCGGCTGGCCGGCCCGAGCGAACGCGGCGCCCGGGCCGACGCGCCCGAGGTGCGCGACGACGCCGCCACCGCGGCCGGCCACCTCGAGGGCTTCTTCCTGCGCCAGCTCCTGCGCGAGGCCCGGGCCAGCGGCGGAGACGCCCTGCTGTCGGGCGGCTTCGCCGGCGACACCTTCCGCAACATGCTCGACGACTCCCTGACCGAGTCGATGAGCCGCGCCGGTGGCGTCGGCCTGGCCCAGACCTTCATCGCCCAGCTCGACCCGAGCGCCGAGGTGGTCGGCCCGGCCCCGGCGCCGGCCACCGCCGTGCTGCACCGGGGCGAGCGGCCCGCGCCGGCGCCGGTCCCGGCCGGCTTCATCGGCTCAGAGAATGGCCGACTCACCGTCCCAGCAGTCGGGCGACTCAGCTCGGTGTTCGGCACCCGTCATGATCCGCTGACGGGTGACGTCAGTCGACACCTCGGCCAGGACATCGCGGCGCCGACCGGCGCCCCGGTGGTCGCGGCGGCGGCGGGGACGGTGGTGCGGGCCGAGGCAGCAGGGACCTATGGCAACCTGATCGTGGTCGACCACGGCGATGGCATGACGACCCGCTACGCCCACCTGTCGGAGATCTCCGTCGAGGTGGGTGCCAAGGTCGAGGCTGGGGTCGCCATCGGCAAGGTTGGCTCGACCGGCCGGTCGACCGGGCCACACCTGCACTTCGAGGTGCGCCAGGACGGAACCGCCGTCGATCCAAGGCCTTACCTCACCGGCGCCGCGCCCTCGGGCGCCGCCCCGGACCCGCACGATCACCCCTAAAGGATGAGCGGCCCCGGCCGATACACACGGTTGGAGGCGCCCATGCGCATCGACCCAAGCAAGCTAGCCCCGATCACCGAGCCCAAGCCCCGCGACCCCCGAGCCGCCGAGCGCGATCGGTCCACGCCGTCGAGCGTGGTCGAGCTGACCGCGTCCAGCGACGGCGGGTCGGCGATCGAATCCGGCATCGCCGAGCGGATCGCGCGGGTCCGCGAGCTCATCTCCACCGGCCAGTACGCTGTCGACCTCGACAAGCTGGCCGAGCGCATCGTCGATGACGACCTGACGCGTAGTCGTTAGGTCCCGTCGAGGGTGCACCGCCGCCAAGGAGGCGCCCCCGCATGTCCTCAGCCCACGCCTACAAGCTCCCGCCCGCGTTGCGCCGCTCGGCCCCATCGCGTGGTCCCGCCTCGCCCGCCGGCGAGCGCGCGACCGCGGACGGTGACGCGTCGCCGACCGGGGCCGATCCGGCCACCCCGCTGTGGGACCTGATCGAGGACCCGGCCCACCTCGACGAGCTGGCCGACCTGGCCGAGCAGATGCGCGCCGCGCTCGGGCGCGAGCGCCAGGCCATCGCCGCGCTCGACCCCGACCTCATGCGCCTGGTCGACGACGACAAGCGACGGGTCATCGCCGGCCTGGAGTCGCTGACCGAACGCGCCGGCCGCACCCGGGTCGCCCACCCGGCCAGCCCCGAGCGCCGGCACCAGGTCGCGACCCTGGTCCGCCTGGTCCGCGCCGAGGGCCAGGCCAATGGCCTCCTCATCGCCGCCGCGCGCGAGGCCATCGCCGCCGCCCTGGGCGAGGTCGAGGACGGCTACGACAAGCACGCCAAGCGCACGGCGCAGACCCGCCCGCTCCGCATCATCGCCACCATCTGACGACACCCGCCCCGACGCCACCCACCCCACCCCCCGATCCACCATGAGCAACCTGCTGTCCCTGCTCGGCCTCGGCGCCAGCGGCATCGCCGCTCAGAACGCGGGGGTCAGCGTCGCCGCCAACAACGTCGCCAACGTCAACACCGAGGGTTATTCGCGCGAGCGGGTCGACCTCCGGGCCGAGCCGATGACCAACCGCGTCCTGCCAGGGGGCGTCCGGGCCGAGGCGACCCAGCGCTACGCCAACGAGATGCTGTCGGGCCGCATGCGGACCGCCTCGGGCGCGCTCGGCATGTCCTCGGCGTTCCACCGCGCCATGCTCGACCTCGAGCACCTGGTCGCGTCGGCCGGGCCGGGCATCGAGCAGTCGCTCGCGGCCCTGTCCTCCAAGCTGGGCGAGGTCGCGGCCGCGCCGCTCGACCGCAACCTGCGCGACGCCGCGGTCGCCGCCGCCGGCGACCTGGCCGCCAACATCCGGCGTCGGGCCGAGTCGATCGATGCCAGCCAGGACGACGCCGACGCGCGGATCATCGCCAACACCTCGGTCGCCAACACCCTGACCGGTCAGCTGGCCGAGGCCAACCGCAGCCTGGCCATGACCGATGACCCGACGCTGCGCGACCGGCGCGACCAGCTGGCGACCCAGCTGGCCGACCTCGTCGGCGGCCGGGCCCGGATCGACCCGGACGGCCACATGCGCTTCGTCCTCGATGGTGGCGCGGTGCTGGTCGACGGCGTCCACGCCGCCAGCCTGAGCACCAGCGCCGACCCGGTGACCGGGTTCGCCCAGGTCGAGGTGGTGTCGGGCAACCAGCGGCGCGACGTCACCCGCGAGCTGCGGGCCGGCCAGGTCGGCGGCGACCTGGCCTTCCGCGATGACGCCTCCACCGCGGCGGCGGCCAGCCTCGACGCGCTGGCGTTCGACGTCAGCACCGCCTACAACAACGTGCACCGCACCGGGGCCGGCCTGGACGGCGGCACCGGGCGCGACCTGTTCGTGCCCGCGGCCGGCCCGACCGGCGCGGCCCTGGCGTTCGAGGTCGACCCGACCGTGGCCGCCGACAGCGACCTCCTGGCCTCGGCCGCCGTCGGCGCCGGCGTCGGTGACAACAGCGGGGCGCTGGCGCTCAACCAGGTGGCCGGCCAGCGCGTCGCCACCGGCGGCACCCGGACCTTGACCGACGCGGCCATCGACCTGTCGGCCGGCGTCGGCCGGATCGCCGCCGACGCCACCGCGGCCTACGAGCGTGACCGCACCGTCGGCACCCACCTGGCCGGCCTGCGCGATGCCTTCGCCGGGGTCGACCTCGACGAGGAGATGACCCAGCTGGCCCGGTTCCAGCACGCCGCCGAGGCCATGACCCGGGTGGTGTCGACGGTCGACCAGCTCCTGGGCGACATGATCGCGCGCCTGTAGCCTGCTCCGCCGAAAGACGACCCCATGCGCATCACCGGCAACCGCATCATCGAGCTCGCCGCCGCCGCCAACCAACGCATCCAGGGCGAGGTCGGCGACAAGGCCGAGGAGCTGTCGTCGGGCATGCGCGTGGTGGTGCCATCGGACGACCCGGCGGCGTGGATCGAGGGGCGCCGGGCCAGCATCCGCCAGGCCCTGTCGGAGGGCCGCGGCGACGCCATCGCCCGCTCCAAGGAGCGCCTGGTCGAGACCGATCGCGCGCTCGACGTCGTCGGTGGGGTGGTCAGCCGAGCCCGCGAGATCGCGATCTCGGCCGCCAACGCCATCCAGGGCCCCGACCAGCGCGCCGCCCTGGCCCTCGAGGTCCGCTCGCTGTTCGGCGAGGCGCTGGCCGCGGCCAACACCCAGACCAGCGAGGGCGAGTACGTCTTCGCCGGCGCCCAGAGCGACACGGCCCCGTTCGACGCCACCGGCGCCTACGCCGGCGACGGGGCGGTCCGCTTCATCGAGACCAGCGAACGCGCGACCCAGCAGGTCTCGGTGTCGGGCCAGGTCCTGACCGCGGCGTCCGGCGTCGACATCCTGCCCGCGCTCGAGGCCCTGGCCGTCGCGCTCGACACCAACGACGTGCCCGGCATCCAGGCCGGCCTCGGCGTGATGCAGCAGGCGGTCGGTCAGGTGTCGCGGGCGCGCTCGTTCGCCGGCTCGGCCGCAGGCAGCCTGAATCAGGTCAACGACGCGCGCGACTCGCTCGAGATCTCGCTCGACCGCATCATCGCGCGTTCGGTCGAGTCCGACTTCGTCGACGCCGCCAGCGACATGGCCCAGCGCAGCGCCGCGCTCGAGGCCTCGCGCCAGGTGACCGCCAAGGTCATCTCGCTGTTCGCGGCCGGCTGAACTCCGGGCGCTGGCGTTGTCGCTGGCGCGTTGGCCACGCCGTCGCGAGGACGGCGAATCGCGAGGTCGCCGCAAGGCCTCAGCCGCGACGTCGTCGTGCCCGGGTCGCCGCGCCGGTGCTGGCGCCGGGCCAGGCCAACGCCCCGGCCCGGGCCACCGCCCTCCAGGCAGGGCCGTGCCAACCACGAGCGCCCGAGGGCTACACAACTCCCGGACCCAGCCGAGTCAGGAAACCAAGAGCACGCACCCAACCCCCGGAGAAGAAAATGGCCATCTCAGTCCTCACCAACGTCCCGTCCCTCTTTGCCCAGAAGAACCTCGCCAAGACCCAGAGCTCGCTGCAGAGCTCGATCGGCAAGCTGTCGTCGGGTCTGCGTATCAACAACGCGGCCGACGACGCCGCCGGCCTCGGCATCTCGGAGAACCTCAAGTCCGACATCCGCAGCCTGGCCCAGGCCCAGCGCAACGCCAACGACGGCATCTCGCTCACGCAGGTGGCCGAAGGCGGCATGAACGAGATGCAGGGCCTGGTCACCCGCATGCGTGAGCTCGCGGTGCAGTCGGCCAACCAGACCCTCGGCTCGACCGAGCGCGGCTACATCCAGACCGAGTTCGGCCAGCTCCGGAACGAAGTCAACCGCATCTCGGCGGTGACCGAGTTCAACGGCCAGAAGCTGCTCGACGGCTCGGCCTCGGCCGGCCTGTCGTTCCAGGTCGGCATGCAGAACACCGCCAACGACCGCCTGTCGATGAGCGTGACCAAGCTGACGGCGTCGACGCTCGGCTCGACCTCGCTCCACGTGGCCTCGGCCACGCTGTCGACCGTGACCGGCGCCCGCAACGCCCTCGGCGTGTTCGACAAGGCCATCGAGCAGCTGTCGACCGCCCGCTCCAAGGTCGGCGCCGTGCAGAACCGCATGCAGGTGACGATCTCGAACCTGAGCACCGCGCACGAGAACCTGTCGGCCGCCAACTCGCGCATCCGCGACGTCGACGTCGCCTCGGAGACCGCGAACCTGACCAAGTCGCAGATCCTCAGCCAGGCCGGCCTGGCGGTGTTGGCCCAGGCCAACCAGCTGCCGTCGGCCGCGCTGTCGCTGCTCGGCTAGCTGCTCGGCGCCCCGGCCCGGCCGCGGCCTCCGCCGTCGGTCCGGGCCTACTCGCCCGCGCGTGGACACCGCCTCCGGGGCCCTCGCGCGGGACCCTAGTGCTCTGACCCGGCGGCTGCCCCGCGCAGCCGCCCACTCAGCGCACTCCCTCTGACGACCCGAGGCACCTCCCCGATGGCCATCAACTTCACCGGACTCATCAGCGGCCTCGACACCGGCAGCCTGATCGATCAGCTGGTGGCGGCGCAACGGGCGGCGGCGACCCCGCTCGAGACGCAGAAGACCAACCTCGGCCGCCAGAAGTCAATCGTGACCGACCTGGGCAGCAACCTGCGCGCCCTGGCGGATGCGGTCAAGGCGATCGACACCGCGTCCGAGGTCCGCTCGGTCAAGGCCCAGGTCACCGATGATCCTCACGTCGCGGTCGCCGCCTCCGGCACCGCGGCGACGGCCACCCACACCATGCGGGTGACCACCACGGCTCGCGCTCAGGTCGTGTCGTCGAAGACGTTCGCCAGCCAGGATGCAGGCGTGCTCTCGGCTGGCGGCGTGACGATCTCGAGCGCGGGGCGGGACCCAGTGTCGGTGTCGTGGGGCAGCAGCGACTCGCTGGCTGACGTGGCAAACCGTATCCGCGGCTCCGGGGCAGGCGTCGACGCCTCGGTGCTCTACGACGGTTCCAGCTACCGGCTCGTCGTCAGCGCCCGCGACACCGGCACGGCCGCCGCCCCGACCTTCGTCGACAGCGGTGATGGCCTCGACCTGGCCAACCCGGCCGGGGTCATGACCCCCGGCCGCAACGCCGCGTTCACGCTCGACGGCATCCCCATGACCCGCGGCAGCAACGTGGTGTCCGATGCCCTGACCGGCGTGACCTTCACCCTCAAGGACGAGCACGAGGTCGGCGACGCCGACAGCGTGCTGCCGATCGTCCTCGACAAGGAGGGCGCGCGCGGCAAGCTGCAGAAGCTGGTCGACGCCCACAACGCCATCAACAGCCAGATCCAGGGCCAGCTCAGCTACAGCGGCACGACCAAGACCACCGCCACCCTGTTCGGCGACTCCATGCTGCGCGGCCTGCAGCTGGCGCTCGGCAACGTGACCACGTCCTCCCACGGCGGCGCCACCCTGTCCGGGCTCGGCGTCAAGCGCGACAACACCGGCAAGCTGACCATCGACACCACCGCCTTCGACAAGGCGCTCGAGGCCGACGGCGACGCGGTCGAGAAGCTGATGGTGACCGGCGGGCTGGCCACCAAGCTGACCGAGCTGACCGAGCAGTACACCCGGAGCGGCGACGGCATCCTCGCCAGCAAGACCTCCGGCATCGACGCCCGCATCAAGCTGTACGACAACCAGATCGCCAGCATCGACAAGGCGGCGACCGACCTCGGCGCCCGCCTCGAGCGGCAGTTCTCGGCGCTCGAGCAGGCCATGGCCCAGCTGCAGAGCCAGAGCAGCTACCTCAGCGCGATCCTCTAGGAGCTCCACCATGTCGGCCTACGCAGCACGCATGTACAAGAAGGTCGACCTCGAGTCGGCCCCCAAGACGCAGATCCTCGACCGCCTGTTCGCCCGCTTCGACCTCGACCTGGTTCGGGCCGGCGAGGCGCTGGCGGCGCGCGACATCCAGGCCAAGGCGGCGGCGCTCGACCACGCGCTGCAGATCGTGATCGAGCTGCGCGCCGCGCTCGACCACGGCGCCGCCCCGGAGCTGTGCGCCAACCTGGCCGCGCTGTACGACTACGTCGTCGACCGCCTGACCGACGCCAACCTCCGGCTCGACCCGGCGCCGCTGGCCTCGGCCCAAGGGGTCATGGCCCAGCTGCGCGAGGCCTTCGCCCAGACCCACGGCGCGGTGGCACCATGACCGGATCGATCGACGTCGAGGACATCGCCGACGCCGACGCCGCGGCCGGGCCGCGCGACCCCGACCCCCGGGTCCCGGTGCTGACCGCGCTGCTGGCGGCCACCCCGCTGCCACCGGCAGCGCTCGAGCCCGAGGCCGTACTCGACGGCTTCGCCGCGGTGATGGCCGCGCGTGGCCCGATCGTCGCCTCCCTGTCGGCCGCGCCACCCGCGCCGCGCTCGGCCGACGCGACCGCGCTGCTGGCCGAGCTGCGCGCGCGCGAGCGGGCCTGGTTGAGCGCGCTCGACGAGGCACACCGCCAGGTCGGGGCCCAGCTCGGCGGCGTGCGGCGGGCCCGCACCTACCAGCGCGCAGGCTGAGCCCGGCCGGTGGGAGCAGGGAGCGATGCGATGCTGGAAGGGACGCTGCACCAGCTGGCCTGCGACGCGTGCCTCGAGCTGTTCGCGGCGTACGACACGCCGATCACCCCGATCAGCCCGCTCGAGACCAACGCCGCGTTCTACCTGTGCGGGATCATCGGCTTCACCAGCGAGCGCCTGGCCGGGGCCCTCGTCCTCGCCGCCAGCCAGGCGACGATCGAGCGCTCCAACCCGCTCGGCCCGGGCTCACCCCGACCGTGGATCGCGGAGCTGACCAACCAGCTGGGCGGGCGCTTCAAGCGGCGCCTGCTCGGGCGCGGCATCGAGGTCTGGCTGTCGACCCCGATCGTCATGCGCGGCAACCACCTGGCGCCGGTCCCGCGGCTGCCGAGCGTGGCCCCGGAGCCGAGCTGCGCGGTGGCCGGCGCCGACGCGGTGTGCGTGTGGGTCGAGGCCGACTGGGCGCCTGGCCTGACCCTCGACGGCGAGCCGCTGCCGATCGTCGGCGCCGAGTCCGAAGTGATGCTGTTCTGAGACGGGGCCCGGGCCGGGGCGGTAGCCTGGGGCCATGCCCCACGCGCCCCGGCCGTCCATCCGCGCCTACGTGGTCGCGCCCGCCCTGGCCACGCTCGCCCTCGGCCTGTTCGCCGCCGGCTGCGCCGAGCTGCCCGAGCTCGGCCGCTGCGGCAACGGCGTGGTCGAGGCCAGCCGGGGCGAGGCCTGCGACGGCGTCTCCAGCCTGTGCGACGACCAGTGCCGGCTGGTGTGCGTCGACGGCGACGAGGCCCCCCCACCCGACTACGTGGTCGCCGGCACCGACAGCGCTGGCACCGTGGCGTACTGCCCGGCCGGCCACACCTGCGGCGTCGACGCGATCTGCCGCGCCCCGTCGGGCGGGTTCCGGGCCGCGACCACGCCGGTGTCCTTCGCCGGCGGCACCGTGGCCGTGGCTGACGTCGAGCAGGATCAACGGAGCGAGCTGGTCGGGCTGAGCCAGACCGGGATCCAGATCCTGTCGGGGCCCGACCTCGGGGTCGTGCTCGACCTGGCGACGCCGCCGGCGAGCGGGCCCGGAGTCATCGCCGATCTCGACGGCGACGGCCTGCCGGACCTCGCCGCCCCGGTCGAGGGTGGCCTGGCGCTCCTGCGCGGCGACGGCGTCGGCTTCCGCCCGGTGCTCGACTTCACCCCGCTGCCGGCCGAGGTCGGCGACGTGTTCCCGTTCGTCGTCACCCCGCCGCCTCACCTGGGTGGCGACTCCGGCGACGGCCTGTTCTACGCGCGTCAGGGCCCGGGCGGGATCACGGTGCGATGGTTCGACCCCGACGGGACCGAGCTCCCCGCCCTCCCGCCGTGTGCTCTCGCCGGCGGGCTGCCGATGCTGCCGCCGGTGGTCGCCCGTGACCGGCGCCAGTTCGCCCTGCTCGTGCCGCTGGCGGCCGAAAGCGTCGTCGTGTGTCACTACCAGCCCGGGCCCCCCGCGACCCCGTGGCGCCTGACTCGCACCACCCTCGCCAGCGCCGGCGAGCTCGTCGCCGCCTCCCACCGGCCCGCGGTGATGGCCAACCTCGACCCCGACCCGTGCCTGGAGCTCGCCTACGCCAGCAGCAACGGAGGGGTGGCGAGGGTCGACGCCGGCCCTGGCTGCGCGCTGACCGAGCCGCCGGGGCTGCTCGGGGTCAACTTCGGCGGCGCCGCGCTCACCACGCTGCTGGCCGCGGCCGATCTCGACGGCGACGGCGCCGACGAGCTGATCGCCGACACGGTCGTGCTGGCCGACAGGCCCGGCCTGGGCTGGAGCTCCGTCTTCCTGCCCGCGCCGGCCTGGGGCCTGGCCACCGTCGCCGATGTCGACGGCGACGGGCTCGACGACGTGGTGGCCGCGGCGGGCCAGCGCGACGACCTCACCGTGCTGCGCGGCGCGCGCGACCTGGCGTTCGCCCCGTACCGGGTCGCGACCGCGCGCCCGAGCGCCCAGCTCGTCGGCGCCGACCTCGACGGCGACGGCGTCGGCGACGTGGCCCAGATCGAGCGCCTCGGCGCCGCCGGCGACCGCGCCATGGTGTGGTTCGGCAGCCGGGCCGGCCCGCTGGCGCGTGCGGCCGAGGTGGTGGCGCCGCGCCCAGGCACCACCCTGGCCATCGGCTACCTCGGCCGGCGCCTGGGGCCCACCCCCAGCACCAGCGACGGCATCGACGACCTGGCGGTGGTCCGGTTCACCGCCGGTGGCGCCCGCGAGCTCGCCGTCCTGTTCGGCAGCGTGTCGCGCCTGCTGTTCACCATCCACTGGCCCGGCCTGGCGTCGGCCGGCAAGCCGCCGATGCCCAACGTCGTCACCGCGGCCGACCTCATCCCCGGTGGCCAGCTCGACCTGGCGCCGGCCAGCGTCACCGGCGGCGCGGACCTGTGGCTGTGGGACGGCGCCGACGCCCGGGTCGGCTCGACGGCGTGGAACGCCACCGTCGACGGCGTGACCCGGACCGCGGGCTCACGCCCGACCGCGCTGGCGGGCCGCGGCCCGACCGCCAGCCACGTCTTCCTCCTCTCCTCCGAGCCCGAGGCCACGCGCGGCGACCTGCCCGACACCCTCGTCGCCAGCTACCGCGGCGGCGGCGGCCCGGCCGCCCCGGTCGCGTGCGCGACCCTGGCCTGGAGCGTGCTCGAGGCCGACGCCACGCTGCTCGCCGCCACGGTGATCGACCTCGGCGGCGATGGCCTCGACGAGCTGGCGGTCACGCTCGACCCGGCGGCGCCACGGATCGTCATCTACCCCGTCGGCGGCGGCAGCATCGCCGCGGCCGGTGACCCCGGCTGTGGCCTGGGGCCGCCCATCCTCGACACCCGCACGCTGCGCGATCCGGACTCCGGCGTCGCCCTGCGCTGCACCGCCGCCGCCGCGCTCGGACGGGGCGCCGAGCCGCTGGCGATCAGCTGCCTGACCGACGACGCCCGTCCGTCGGCCCGGGTCTACGCCGTCCGCCCCGACGCGGCCACCGGCTGGGCCACCCGGACCCTCGGCACGCTGGCCGGGCCGCCGACCCAGCTCCACATCGGCGACCTCGATGGCGACGGCGTACCCGACCTGGCGGCGGTGGTCGACCTCGCGACCGGCGCCGCGGTCCAGGTGCTGGCGCAGTGTGAGGCCGCGCGTCCAGGCGAGTGCCTGGCCGATGCGGCCGGCAGCGGCCTGCCGGCGGCGCGGTAGCCCCGCGATCAGAACAGGACGACCTCGCCAGCCCCCGGTCGTGCCTGATCCGCCCCGGGCGCGCTCACCGGCGTCGGGCCGCGGGCCGGGCCCGGCGTGGGCTGGGCCGGCGCCTCCACCGCGGCCACCTCGGCCTGGCTCACCAGCGCACGCTGGGCGTCATGCAGCCACTGATCCATGCCGAGCAGCTCCTGCGCGCACACGTCCTGGACCTGCAGCTGCGACAGCACCTGGTGGGTCACCGCGACCATCTCCTGCACGGTGTGACCGCTGTCGCGCAGGACCCCGGCGACCGACCGCTGCAGCTCGCGCACCTGCCCCTCGAGCGAGGCCAGGCTGGCCGGCATGTCAGCCGCCAGCGTAGCGACGACCTGCCCGAGCTCCCGGCTCTCCTGCAGGAGCGCGGGCAGGCTTCCTCCCATCGTCGTGGCCAGCGCCCCGATCGTCGCGTTGGCGGCGGCGATGGCGTCGGACAGCCGCCGCATCTCGTCGGCGATGACCGCGAAGCCGCGGGCGCTGTCACCACCCCGCGCGGCCTCGATCCGGGCGTTGAGCGCGAGCGAGCGGGCCTCGCCGGCGAGCCGACCGATCGCGTTGGCGGCGGTGGTGATCTGGGCCGCGCCGGTGGCCGCGCCCTCGACCTCCTGACAGTGGCGCTGGAAGCGGACCCCGACGTCGCCCAGCTCGGTCCGCAGCAGGCTCGCGTGCCGGGTCATCGCCGCGGCCAGGTCCGCGTCGGCGCCACCGCGGTGACGGCCGAGCGCGCGCTCGACCGTGTCGAGGTGGGCTCGCCCGGCGTCGACGACACGGTCGAGCGCGCGGCCCGCCGCGAGCGCCCGCTGCTCGGTCCGGGCGTTGACCGAGCGGATCCGCTCGACCACCCGGGCCCGCAGCGTCGCCAGCACCTCGAAGACGCCCTCGGTGGCCGCCGGCGCGGGGCTGGCCGGCGCGGGGGGCGGTGGGCGACGCCACCAGCGCATCCCGCTCTTCCTCACCGGACCGCGTCGGCCCCGGCCGGCCCGACCAGCTTGCTCAACGCGCCGAGCAAGGCGGTGGACTCGAACGGCTTGACGATCCAGCCGGACGCGCCGTGCTGCCGGGCCCGGGCGATGAGGGCCGGGTCACCCTCGGTCGTCAACATCAGCACCCGCAGGCGCCGCCAGCGCGGGTCGCGGCGGAGGTGCTCGAGGAACTCGAGCCCGTCCATCCTCGGCATGTTGACGTCGCACAGGACCACGTCCGGGCAGGGCTCCAGCTTGGTCAAGGCGTCGACGCCATCGATGGCCTGGACCACGGCGTAGCCGGCCTTGCCGAGCACCTGCGACAGGTGCATGCGGATGCTGGACGAGTCGTCGACGATGAGGATGCGTGTCATGGCGGACCTCGTGGCGGCTGGACGTTGGCGTCACGCGTGCGGGCGGCCGCGGCCCGGGGCCGGACGACGCACCTTGCGCCGCTCCCCGTACACGACCTCGATCGGCCCGCTGACGCCCTCGACCACCGGCTCCTCGCCGGCGCTGATCGGCATCGCCCCGGTGTGGTCGCGCGTGCGCAGGCGGAAGCGGCCGATGGCGCGGGTCAACCGCCCGGACACACCGTCGAGCTCGCCCGCGGCCCCTCCGGCCCGCCCGGCCAGCCGCGCGCTGTCCCGCGCCGCCTCGGTCGCGGTCGAGACCTCGCTGGCGATGCTGTTGGCCGAGACCGCGATCTCGGCGATCGATCGGCCGATCTCTCCGGTCACGGTGGCCTGCTCGTCGACCGCGGTGGCGATCGACTGCTGGATGCCGTCGATCTGCCGGATGACCTGCCCGATCTGCTCGATGTCACCCACCGCCGCCGTGGTCTCGCGCTGGATGCTGGTGATCTTGGCCCGGATCTCCTCGGTCGCGATCGCGGTCTGCTTGGCCAGCTCCTTGATCTCGGTCGCCACCACGGCGAAGCCGCGACCGGCCGCACCCGCGCGCGCGGCCTCGATGGTGGCGTTGAGCGCGAGCAGGTTGGTCTGCTCGGCGATCTTGGTGATGACGTCGACCACGGCGCCGATCTCGACCGACGACGCGCCCAGGCGGCCGATGCTGGCGTTCGAGCTCTCGGCGATCCCCACCGCGGAGGTCGCGACCCGGGCCGCCTCGCGGGCGTTGCGCGCCACGTCGCGGATGGTGGCGGCCATCTCCTCGGTCGCGGCCGCCACGGTCTGGACCGACGCGGACACCTGGGACGTCGCGGCCGAGGCGCTGCCGCTCTTCTGCAGGGTGCGCTCGCTGTTGTCGGTCAGCTCGCCAGCGAAGCCCTGCATCTGCGCCGACGTCGAGTTGAGCTTGCCGGCGGCGGCGTCGATCTCGGTCAGCACCCCCTCGAGCTGGTCGAGGGTCGCGTTGAGCGAGCGCATCATCTGCCCGACCTCGCTGTCGTCGTCGACCTCGAGCCGCTTGCCGACCTCGCCGCGGGCGAGCAGGTCGAGCATGGCCGCCGTGCGTCCGACGCCGCGGACCAGGCGTCGGCCGACGATGGCGCCACCGATGACCAGGGCCAGCACCGCGACCACGCCGATCACCAGGAGGAGGTTGCGCGTCCGCCCTGCCGACGCGACCGCGCCGGCGAGCTCGGCGTCGGGCGGGACCAGCAGCTCGCCGATGGCCCGGTTGGGTCCCTCCAGGGCGGCGTATTCGGACTCCAGGGCCGGCCGCCGGGCGATGGCCGCGGTGCGATCGGTCCCGGCGGCGGCGATGGTGGCGCTGACGGCCTGGATGTAGCCGGTCAGGCGCGGGCGCACCTCGTCGAGGGCGCGCCGGGCCGCCGCCGGCAACCTGGCGGCGGCCAAGCTGCTCGCGGCCCGCTCCATCCAAGCGCCGTGGCTCTCGGCCGAGGCCTTGGCCTCGCCCACCGCGACGGCGTCCGGGGCCAGCATCGCCGCCAGCGCGTCGCCGCGCAGGGCGTCATGCATCATGTCGAGCTGCGCGAAGGCGTCGGCGGCGACCTCGCGCTGGTGCGCGGCCTCCACCTCGCCGCTCATCACCTCGAGCCGCCACACGGCCAGGGCGACCACCCCGGCGATGACCAGGCCGGTCGCCAACGTCAACACCTGCAACAGCGACTTGATGGACCTCATGACTCACCTTCCTTCCGCGCTCCGCGGCAACCTTCGTCGTGGCTGGTACAGGCCGATTCGGCCACTTCGGACAAATTCAAGCTCGGAGTGGGTGGTGAGCTCCGAGGCGCCCAGCACCACCGCCCCGTCGGCGGCCAGGCCGCGCAGCACGTTGTCGAGCACGCGCCGGCGCGCCCCGTCATCGAAGTAGATGAGCACGTTGCGCAGCAGCACGAGATCGTAGCCGCCAGCCGGGCCGGGGTCGGTCAGCAGGTTCCCCGGGTGGAACTCGAGCTCCCCCAGCAGCTCGCGCCGGACCTGGTACTCACCGGGACCGGACGCCGCGCCGGCCGGGATCGGCACGAAGTAGCGGGCCAGCAGGTCGGGTGGCAGGCCGCGGCGGACCTCGGCCGCGGTGAAGCGGCCGGCCTTGGCCCGCGCCACCATCCGCGAGGACAGGTCGGAGCCGACGATCCGGACCCGCCAGCCGGTCAGGTCCGGCACCCGCTCGCGAATGGCGATGGCCAGGCTGACCGCCTCCTGTCCACTCGAGCAGGCCGCGCTCCACAACGTGAGGCTGCGCCCGGGGCGAGCCCGGGCCAACCTCGGCAGCACGTCCGAGGTGAGGGCGTCGAACACGTGCGGTTCGCGGAAGAAGCTTGTCTCGTTGGTGGTGAGGGCGTCGGTCAGGTCACGAACCAGCGGATCGGTCGAGGTGACCACCCGGAGCCGCGCCACCAGCTGCGGAAGGCCGCGCAGCTGATGCTGCGCCAGGACCGGGGCCAGCCGGGTCGCCAGCAGGTACTCCTGCGCCGGCTCGATCGCCAGCGCCGCGTGCCGGCGCACGAACCCGAGCAGGAACTGGCGATCGTCGTCGGTGATGGTCATGGTCCCTCGTCCCTCGTCCCTCGTCCCCTGGCCAGCCACTCGTCGCGCTCACACCGTCAGGCCGCGACGCCCAGGCCCTGCAGCGTGCCGCGCACGGTGTCGGCGTCGAACGGCTTGACGATGTACGCCGTCGCGCCGGCCGCCATCGCCTCGGCCGCCCGTTCGGCCTCGGCCTCGGACGTCACCATCACGACCGGCAGACCGGCGTGGCGCGGGTCGGCCCGGACCGCCTTGATGAAGGCCAGGCCGTCCATGACCGGCATGTTCCAGTCGACCATACACAGGTCGACACCACCGGCTGCGAGCACGGCCAGGCCATCCTCCCCGTTCTTGGCGTCAGTCGGCTCGTAGCCGACCTGCTTGAGGATCTTGCCGATCATCTTGCGCATGACCAGGGAGTCGTCGATCACCAGTGCTCGCATCTTGGCTTAGACCTCTTGGACCGGGGTGGAGTCGTCCAGCACGCGCTGGACGTCGAGGATCAGGAGCAGGCGGGTCGGCAGGCGCGCGGTCCCGACCAGCTGGCGGGCGCGGGCCGGGTCGACGTTGCTGGGGGCTGGCTCGAGGGTCTCGTCTGCGATCTCGAGCACGTCATCCATGGCATCGACGGCCAGGGCGGTGACGCTGCCATGATCTTCGACCACCATGGCGATCGCGGGAGTCCCTCGCGCCGGGAACCGGAGCAGCTCGGCCAGATCGAGGCAGGTGACGATGCGCCCGCGCAGGTTGATGAGCCCACGCACGTGCGCCCCGGCCCCGACCACGGGCGTGACCTCGCGCAGGGGGACCACCTCGACCACCCGGGTCGCCTCCAGCCCGAGCAGGTGGCCGGCGACGAAGAACGTGCAGTAGCGGCTCACGACCACGCCTCCTGGCCGGCCCGCGCGGCCAGCAGCACCCGGGGGTCGAGCACGTCGATGACGCGGTCGCCGCACAGGATGGCCGGGGTGCGCCCGTCCGGACCACCCGCGACGGAGGCGCACTCCTGCACCACGTCCTCGACCGCGTCGACCACCACCCCGACCCGGTGCGCGCCCGCGCAGACCAGGAGCTTGATCGGCCCGTCGCCGGCCACGCTGCCGACGTGCAGGAGGTCTCCGAGCCGGACCAGCGGCACCACCTCGCCGCCCAGGAGGACCACCTCGCCACCGCCGCTGCGGTCGATCTGTTCGGCCGCCACGTCGGCGATGCGCTCGATCGAGGCGAGCGGGACGGCGTACCGCCCGCCGTCGCCCTGACGGATGAGGATGAGCGACTCCGGCCCTGCCCCGGCCTCGGCCTCGGGCACCAGCCCGGCCAACGCCGCCGCCGCGGGCGCGACCGACCCGGTGCGCGCGGCGATGCGGTTGGCCCGGGCCAGCGCGCGCACGTCGAGGATGAGCGCGACCTTGCCATCGCCCAGGATGGTGGCCCCGCCATAGCTGCCGAGGGTTCGGGCGTGGCGATCGAGCGGCTTGACGACGATCTCCTCGGTGTTGTGATAGCCATCGACCGCGAGCCCGAACAGCACGCCGTCGGACTCGACGATGAGCAGCAGGCCGGGCGCGCTGGCCGCCGGGCCGCCCAGCGCCGGCGCCAGCTCGACCACCGGGATCAGCCGCTCGCGCAGCCGGAACACCAGCGCGTCGTGCACCCGCTCGAGGGGGCGGTCGCCACCGATCTTGACCAGCTCCCGCAGCGCCGCCTGCGGGATCGCGTAGCGCTGCGCCCCGGCCTCGACGACGAGGGCCGGGAGGATGGCCAGGGTCAGCGGGATCGTGATGCGGATGTCGGTGCCGGCCCCCTCGCGCGAGGTCAAGGCGACCACACCACCGATCTTCTCGATGTTGGAGCGCACCACGTCCATGCCGACGCCGCGCCCGGACACCGCGGTGACCGCCTCGGCGGTCGAGAAGCCGGGCAGGAAGACCAGCTGCTGCAGCTCGGCGGTGGTCATCGCCGCGGCGCCGACCTCGTCGATCAGCCCACGCTCGATCGCCTTGGCCCGGACCCGGTCGGCTCGCACCCCGCCGCCGTCGTCACGGATCTCGATCACCACGTTGCCGCTGTCGTGCAAGGCGCGCAGCGTGATCACCCCCTCGGCCGCCTTACCGGCGGCGACCCGCGTCGCCGGCGGCTCGATGCCGTGGTCGACCGCGTTGCGCAGGACGTGGGTCAGCGGGTCGCGGATCGCCTCGATCAGGCCGCGGTCGAGCTCGGTGTCCTGGCCCTCGAGCTCGATGCGGACCTGCTTGCCACACGCGCCGGCCAGGTCGCGCACGGTCCGGGGCAGCTTCGACCAGCCCGTGCCGATCGGCTGCATCCGGGTCTTCATCACCTGCTCCTGCAGCCGGGTCGAGATCGCGCACAGCCGCTGCCAGGTGGCGACGTGGACCGGATCGGCCCACGACCGGGCGAACTGGCCCAGCCGGCTTCGCGCCAGCACCAGCTCGCCGGCCAGGTCGACCAGGTCGTCGAGCAGCGTGGTGTCGACCCGCACGCTGGCGTCGGCGGCGTGACCGCCGGCGTGACCAGGCCCGCGGTCCGGCGACGTGGCGGTCTTCGCGACCGGGGCCGGCGGGCTGGGCGGCGCGGCGTCGCCGGCCGGCGCGGTGACCGCCGCCGGGCCCGGCGCCGGCGGTGGCGCGGGCTCGCTCGGCGCCGACGCGGCGACCGCGACCGTCCGAGGCGCCGCCACGGCGGCGTCCGGCCCGGCGACCGGGGCCGGGGCTGGGGCCGGGGCCGGCTCGGCCGCCGCGGCCAGCCGGTGGATGAGGCCATCGTGGTCGGCCGTGCTCTCGGCGTGGTGCTCCTCGATGTGCGTGAGCGCGGCCCGGGTCAGGTCACACAGCTCGAGCAGGAGCGACGTGGTCACCGCGGTCAGCGTGACCCGGCCGTCTCGCAGGCGGGACAGCAGGTGCTCGCCGTTGTGGGCCAGGCGCTGCAGCCGGGCCAGCCCGAGGAAGCCGGCGGTGCCCTTGATGGTGTGGATGGCGCGAAAGATCGAGTGGATCGGCGCCGACGCCGTCGGATCACGCTCGAGGACCAGCAGGTCCTGCTCCATCCGGTCGAGGTGCTCTCGACTCTCCTGCAGGAACTCCGGAATCATCTCCAGATCGAGGCCGTCGTCACTCATGGCTCCCACCGTGCACCTTTCCCTCCACGCGCCACCTTCTCCCTCGGCTACGCCAGCCGAGCACGGACGTTCGTCGTCAGCCGTCGGGCCACCTCGTCTTCGGCCCCCAGCATCGACAGGCCGACCATGACCATGGCGTCGACGTCGGCCTCATCGGTCTTCCAGGTCGGCAGGCCCTCGCGCTTGATGAGCGCGTTGGCCAGCCGGACCACGTTGGCGACGCTGGTGCGCTCACCCCCGTCGTAGTCGGAGATCTCGCGGATCGCGGCCACCACCTGCTCGGGCAGGCCCCACTTGGTGGCCAGCGCCACCCCGACGCTGCGGTGGGTGACCTCGATCGACTCGCGCCAGTCGTCGAGCGGCATGAACCGCTTGCCCTTGCCGAGCTTGCGCTCGGCCTCGAGCAGCATCGACGCCACCAGCGGCTTGCCGATGTCGTGCAGGAGGCCGGCCAGGTAACAGCCCTCCGCGTCCGGGCAGCCGACCATCGCGCCGAGGTCACGCGCCAGCTGGGCCACCGCGACCGAGTGTTCCCACAGGCGCGCGGTGGCGGCGTTGACGTCGCGGTCGGGCGACCGGAACAGCTGCCGGGCCGCGAACTCGACGATCACCCCGCGCAGCTTCTGGGCACCGAGGCGACTGAGCGCCTGGTCGAGGCTGGGCGCGCTGCCGCCGTAGGCCGCGCCCGAGGCCGCGCGCATGATCCACGCCACCATCAGCGGATCGCCGGCCAGCACCGTCTTGAGGGCGCCGAGCTGGAAGTTGCTGTCGCGCATCACCCCCAGGCTCCGCTGCGCGATGTCCGGCAGCGCCGGCAGCACCAGCCGGTCGGCCGCGATGCGGTCGAGGATGATGCGCTCGAGTTCGGAGGCGACCGGGTGCGGCATCGACTGACCTCGGGCTCACGCCGCGAGGGCGCGCGCCTCGTTGACGGAGGGGAAGAAGGGGATGGACGCGGTCTCGACGACGGAGCCGAGCACCTGCTTGAGGGCCGGGGTCCCGACCAGGCGCAGCTCGATGCCGAGCCCCTTGGCGTCCTTGTCGAAGTCGACCAGCATGCGGACCAGCTTGTCGGACTTGAGCGGAATCTCGGTCATGTCGACGATGGCCTCCTCGTAGCAAGCCGAGGCCAGCTTCTCGAGGAACTCCTTGGCGACCGAACGAGCCCGCGAGAAGTAGCGATCGACCTTGTCGTCCTTGGTCTTCACCTTGCAAGCGGTGATGAGGTTGCCCTCGAGGGTCAGGACGTCCTTGGCGTCGAAGTAGCGACCGAGGAAGTCGTCGATGGCCGAGGCGTCGAACGGCTTCTGCAGCGCGTGTCGAGGCCAGCGCCGAGCGGGTCCGGCCTGGGGTGGTCTACATCGCCCGCGGCGGCGTCCACCTCCGGGTGGTCCGGCGCGGCGACGCGGTCGAGCTGGTGCTCGACGACGGACCGCTCGTCCACTCGGTCAAGCCGGCGGTCGACGTGCTCTTCAAGTCGGCCGCCGAGGTCTGGGGCGGGCGCGCGCTCGCCGTGGTCCTGACCGGCATGGGCGTCGACGGCCTCGATGGCTGTCGGCTCCTGGCGACCGCCGGCGCCACCATCATGGTGCAGGACCAGGACAGCTCGACCGTCTGGGGCATGCCGGGCGCCGTGGCCCGCAACGGCCTGGCCGACCTGGTCGGCCCGCCCGAGGCCCTCGCCTCCGCCATCAGCCATCGCCTCCTCGCCACCCTTCGCCCCCAGGTGGAAGCCTCCCATGTCCCTCACGAGTGACGACTTCCAGTTCCTGTCCACCCTGGTCCGGCGCGAGTCGGCGATCGTGCTCGAGCCCGGCAAGGAGTTCCTGTGCGAGACCCGGCTGACCCGGCTCGCGCGCGAGCTCGAGCTGCCCTCCATGGCCGAGCTGCTGGCCCGCCTGCGCAAGCAGCCGGCCGGCGAGCTCCTGCGCGCCGTGGTCGACAGCATGACCACCAACGAGACCAGCTGGCTGCGCGACGTCCAGCCGTTCGACGCGCTGCGCCAGCACGTCCTGCCGGCCCTGGCCAAGCGCGGCGGCCAGATCACGATCTGGAGCGCCGCTGCCTCGACCGGGCAAGAGGCCTACTCCATGGCCATGACCATCCTCGAGCACCACCCGGCGCTGGCGCCCCTGGTGCGCATCGTCGGCACCGACCTGTCGCGCGAGGCCATCAGCAAGGCCAAGGCCGGGCGCTACACCCAGTTCGAGGTCAACCGCGGCCTGCCGGCGGTGATGCTGGTCAAGCACTTCGAGCAGCAGGGCGGCGACTGGGTGCTCAAGCCCCACGTTCGCCGCATGGTGACCTTCACCGAGATGAACCTCATCAGCACCTGGACCGCGGTGCCGGCCCAGGTCGACGTGGTGTTCCTGCGCAACGTGCTCATCTACTTCGACCTCGAGACCAAGCGCTCGATCCTGGCCGGCGTGCGCCGGGTCCTGCGCAGCGATGGCGTGTTGTTCGTGGGTAGCGGTGAGTCGCTGCAGGGCGTCGACGACCGCTACGAACGCGTGACCCTGGGCCGGACGGTGGCCTGGCGGAGCACCTCAACCCGTGGCCCCCAGCCCAACCTCGGAGCGAACTATGTCTGAACTTTCTGCGGATCAGTGGCTCAACGTGGCGGCGGTCAGCTTCTGCAAGGTCGCGGCGACCTCGCTGTCCATGGCGGGCAAGGTGGAGGCGCGCTGCCCGACCGGCCTGCAGGGGGCGTTCGTGCCGCTGGTCGGCACCAACGACTCGGTCCAGATCGGCGTCACCGCCGACCGGCCGACCTGCGTCGTGCTGGCACGGCGCATGCTCCAGATGGAGGACCATGAGGTCCCGTCCGACCACGAGATTCGTGACGCCCTCGGCGAGATCGCCAACATGGTCGCAGGGATGAGCAAGGCGTCCCGCCCCGACAAGAACCGCGACCTGGCCCTGGGCCTGCCCATCCTGTTCGAGGGGGTCGTCAATACCACCGACGCCACCAGCATCCAGTCGATCCAGGTCGACCTGGCCGGCACGCCGGTCGCCGTGACCGTCATCCACAGCAAGTGAGGCCCCGGTGAGCGCCGACTTTCGCCGCGACAGCACGACCCTGGCCCTGGTCAAGGAGTTCCTGACCCAGGCCACGGCCAGCCTCGGCGAGGTCGAGAGCGCGCTGCTCCGAGCCGACGCCGGCCAGGCCGAGGCCAGCGACACGACGGCCATGTACAAGGCCCTGCACGGCATCAAGGGCGTCGCCGCGTACATCGGCCTGGTCCAGGTGACCGACGTGGCGCTGGCCTCGTCGAGCCTGCTCGACCAGGCGCGGCGAGACACGCGCGAGCTGACCGCCGACGAGCAGACGCTGATCATCCACGCCGCCGACGTGCTGCGCGAGCTGCTGACCCTGGTCGGGACCGCGGTCGACCGGGCCGAGCCGCTGGCGCACAGCCAGGCGGTCGCGCCGCTGCTGGCCGCGCTGGCCAGCGGCAAGGTCGCGGCCGCGGCGACGGCGGCGCCGGTGGTGGCCAAGGAGCCGGCGCCGACCGACTTCGAGCGTGACGAGAACACGATGATGCTCGTCGGCGAGTTCCTCGGGGAGTCAGGCGCCGCGCTGTCCGGGGTCGATGGCATCTTGCTACGGGCCGAGCAAGGCGCGGCGATCGAGCGCGACGACGTGCACCAGCTGTTCCGGGCCTTCCACACCATCAAGGGGGTGGCCGGCTTCATCGGCCTGCGCGAGATCACGGACATCGCCCACCACACCGAGTCGCTCCTGGACGCCATCCGCGACGGCGCCCGCGCGCTCGACCGCTCGGCCATCGAGCTGCTGTTCGACGCCAGCACGGCCATGCGGGCCTCGTGCGAGGCGCTGCAGACCGCGGCCTCGACCGGTCAGCCCCTGGCCGTGACCAGCGGGGTCCAGGCGCTGGTGGCCCGGCTGGCGCAGGCCCTGTCGGGCAAGCCGAAGGCCGTCGGCGCGCCGACCGCGCCGCCAGCCGCCGGGGTGGTCCTGTTCGATGAGGAGCCGGCCGAGGCACCCGCGCCGGCGGCGGCCCGTGCCGCCGAGCAAGCGCCGACGGGGTCAACGCCCACGCCCGTCGCCGCAACCGCCGGCGCGCCAGGCGCCACCGACGCCGCGCCGGTCGTCGCCGCCGCCGCGCCGGTCGGCACCTCGGCCGCGCCAGCCGCGGCCGGCCTGGCCGGCCTGGCCGGGGCCAGCAAGGGGCCGGCCCCAGGGGCACGCGCCCCGGCCGGGCTGCGCGAGACGCTCAAGGTCGACGTCGAGCGCATCGACACCTTCGTCGAGCTGATCGGCGAGCTGATCACGCTGCAGGCCATGGTGGCGCACGCCCCGGAGATCGCCGCCCTCGGCGCGGCCCGGGTCGCCGGCCAGCTGGCCCAGCTCAGCCGCCTGACCCGGACCTTGCAGGACCAGGCCCTGCGCCTGCGCATGGTGCCGCTCCAGGGCATCTTCCAGAAGCTGGCCCGCATGGTGCGCGAGCTGTCGCGCCAGACCGGCAAGAACGTCGCCCTGGTCACCATCGGCGACGGCATCGAGATGGATCGCAGCATGGTCGAGCAGCTGCACGACCCGCTGGTCCACATGCTGCGCAACGCGGTCGACCACGGCATCGAGTCGGCGGCCGACCGAGCCGCCGCCGGCAAGCCAGAGCAGGCGACGATCCGCATCGCCGCCTCGCAGCAGGGCGGCTCGATCGTCATCGAGCTCAGCGACGACGGCAAGGGCCTCGATCGCGACCGCATCCGCCGCAAGGCGGTGGAGAAGGGCCTGCTCCCCACCAGCTCGACGATGAGCCCGGAGCAGATCGATCAGCTCATCTTCGCGCCCGGGTTCTCGACCGCCGCCACCGTGAGCGAGCTGTCGGGGCGCGGCGTCGGCATGGACGTGGTCAAGCGCGCCATCGAGCAGATGCGCGGCCGGGTCGATCTGAGCTCGACCCCTGGTCGCGGCACCGAGTTCAAGCTGCGCCTGCCGCTGACCCTGGCGGTGATCGACGGCCTGGTCGTGGCCAGCCGCGGCGCCTCGTACGTGGTGCCGACGGTGTCGGTGCTCGGCACGCTGCGGCCGGCGCCCGGCGCCATCCAGAGCGTGCGCGGCTCCGACGAGGTGCTTCAGCTGCGTGGCGAGGTCCTGCCCATCATCCGGCTCGGCGGCTTGCTCGGTGGCCTCGGCGGCCCGCCATCCGAGGTGGTGGTCGATGCCAGCGCCCCGCGCGACCACATCGTCGTCGTCGCCGAGGTCGACAGCCGCAAGGTCGGCATCCTGGTCGACGAGGTGGTGGCGCACCAGCAGGTGGTGATCAAGCCGCTCGACGACGTCTACGCCCGCAGCAAGTTCCTGGCCGGCGCCGCCATCCTGGCGTCCGGCCGCATCGGCCTCATCCTGCACCTCGACAACCTGGTGGCCGCGTGCACCGCGTCCCCCATGGCCGCCTGACCCGCCCCCGACCTCCCCACCTCCGATCGCGTCCGCACAGGAGCCGCATGAGCGCCCCACCCCCCCCCGAGCTGGCCGGCAAGTACATGTCGTTCCGGCTGGCCACCGAGCTGTACGCCATCCCGGTGCTGGCCATCCGCGAGATCGTCCGGCTGCTGCCGGTGACCCGCCTGCCGCGCAAGCCGCGCTGCATCCGCGGCGTCATCAGCCTGCGCGGCAAGGTCATGCCGGCGATCGACCTGGCCGACGCGCTCGGCCTGGGCCCCACCCCCGACACCGAGCAGACGGTGATCCTGATCGTCCACGCCGGCTCGAGCGGCTCGGTCGGGCTCATCGTCCACGAGGTGCTCGAGGTGCTCGACATCACGACCGGCATGCTGCGGCCGCGCCCCACGCTGGGCATGGCGATCGGCCAGGACTTCGTCCTCAGCATGGCGGCGCAGGGTGAACGTCTGCTGTTCATGGTCGATCTCGATCGGTGCCTGACCCACATCGCGGGCCTGGTCGACATCAACCCCAC
This sequence comes from Kofleriaceae bacterium, assembly GCA_018058095.1. Lineage (GTDB taxonomy): Bacteria > Myxococcota_A > Polyangia > Haliangiales > Haliangiaceae > JABFXX01. Next base: position 6,024 of record JAGPCO010000034.1, on the reverse strand, counting down.
CGCGGCCAGCGCCGCCCAGCCCGTGGAACACGAGGAGAGGCCATGACCATCAAGACCAAGTTCATCCTGACCGCCGGCATCATCGCCGTCGCCCTGGTGGTGGCGGCGATCACCGCGGTCACCACGGTGCGCGCGATCGGACCCGACGGCCCGTCCGTGGTCGAGCTGCGCCTCGACAACGAGCTGTTCGCCGACATCGTCCCACCGCCGATGTCGGGCCTCGAGGCGTTCGCGCAGGCGCTCCACCTGATGAGCGACCCGGGCAACCGGGTCGCCATCGAGAAGAAGCTGGGCGAGCTGCGCAGCGCCTACGACGCCCGCGCCGCCCACTGGCAGCGGACCCAGCCGAGCCGGGAGCTCGATACGGCGCTCGCGGCCGGGCGCGTCTTCTTCGACGCGGTGTTCCGCGACCTGATCCCGGCCGTGACCGAGGGCCCGGCCAAGGCGGTCGAGGTGTTCGAGGCCAAGGTCGAGCCGGCCTACCACGCGGAGGAAGCCGCCATCGCCGCCCTGGTGGCCGCGACCGAGATGCGGATCAAGAGCCACGGCGAGACCGTCGCCGGCTTGGCCTCGACGCGGCCGTGGATCATGATCGCGGTCTTCGCGATCGCCCTGCTCCTCGCCGCCGGCGCGTCCTACCTCATGGCCCGCAGCGTGCTGCGGCCGATGCAGGCGGTGCGCGACGCCGCCCTGCGCGCCGCCGAGGGCGACACCGAGCAGCGCATCGACTACGACCGCAAGGACGAGATCGGCGAGATGATCGAGGCCATCCGCGGCACGCTCGACTACATGCAGGGCGTGACCCGGGCCGCCAACGCGCTGGCGGCCGGTGACATCACCGCCCGCGCCACCCCGCGCTCGTCGCGTGACCAGCTGTCGCTCGGCGTCAACCAGGCCAGCGAGGCCGTCGGCCGGCTGGTCGCCGAGTGCAAGCGGCTGGCCGCGGCGCTCGAGAAGGGTGAGCTCTCCAGCCGCTGTGGCTGGTCCGCGACCGGCGCGTACGGCGAGGTGGTGACCGGCCTCAACGCCATGGTCACGGCCGTGCAGACGCCGATCGAGGAGGCGTCCGACGTGCTGCAGCGCATCGCCAGCCGGGACCTGGTGGCGCGCATGACCGGCGACTACGTCGGCGAGTTCGGCACGATGCGCGGCGCGGTCAACACCGCGGCCCAGACCATCCACGACGGCCTGGCCCAGGTCGCCGGCGCGGCCGACGAGGTCGCCGCCGCCGTGACCAACATCGCCAACTCCAACCAGTCGGTCGCGGCCGGGTCGTCGCAGCAGGCCGCCTCGCTCGAGGAGACCGCGGCCAGCATCGAGGAGATGTCGGTCATGACCAAGCAGAACGCCGGCAACGCCCGCGAGGCCAACTCGCTGGTGCAGTCGGCGCGCGACAGCTCGCAGCAGGCGTCGAGCGCGATGATGCAGATGACCGAGGCGATGGAGAAGATCCGGACCGCCGCTCAGGCCACCGCGGCCATCATCTCGGACATCAACGAGATCGCGTTCCAGACCAACCTCTTGGCCCTCAACGCCGCGGTCGAGGGCGCCCGCGCCGGCGAGGCCGGCCGCGGCTTCGCGGTCGTCGCCGAGGAGGTCCGCAACCTGGCGCTGCGGTCGAAGGAGGCCGCGCGCAACACCGAGAGCCTCATCCGCGAGTCGATGCAGCTGTCGGACCACGGCCAGGACATCGCCCGCCAGGTCGCGTCCTCGCTGGGCGAGATCGACGGCCAGGTCGGCCGCCTGACCGGCATCGTCGGCGACATCTCCAACGCCTCCGACGAGCAGGCGCGCGGCATCGAGCACCTCAACAAGGCGGTGTCGCAGATCGAGATGGTGATGCAGCGCAACGTGGCCAACGCCGAGGAGAGCGCCGGCGCCAGCGAGGAGCTGTCGGCGCAGGCGCGCGAGATGGCGAGCCTGGTCTCGACCTACCGCATCGAGCGTGATGGCCACGGCCCGAGCCACGGCCAGGGCCACACCATCGCCCGTGGGTCGTCGCCGGTGCTGCCGGCGGTGACCGGCGGCGAGGTTCGCCCGACTCGCTACGCCCGCAAGGGCACGCAGGACCTGGCCGCGTTCGACGCGGTGTCGGGCGCGCCGAGCAGCAGCGGCGGCAGCGCCGGCAAGGGCCACGCCCGCGCCAAGCCGCTCGGCGACTTCTGATGACCCGCGCGCTCGGCTCCGCCACGCTGGCCGAGTTCGAGGCGCTGGCGCGTAACCACGCCGGGATCGACGTCGCCAGCGACAAGCGGTCGCTCATCGAGGCGCGCATCCGGCCGCGCATGCGAGCCCTGGGCATGGCGACGCCACGCGACTACCTCAAGGTCGTGCTGGCCGACCCGGACGGCCAGGAGCGGCAGCACTTCATCGACGCCATCGCCACCAACGTCACCGGCTTCTTCCGCGAGCCCGACCACTTCGAGCACCTGTACTGGGTGCTGCGGGCCCGGGTCCAGCGCGGTGCGCGGCGCCTGCGCCTGTGGTCGGCCGCGTGTTCGACCGGGCAGGAGCCGTACTCGATGGCGATGGTGGCGGCCGACGCCGCCAGCGGCCAGCCGGTCGATGTCGCGGTGCTGGCGACCGACATCTCCAGCAAGGCCCTGGCCGAAGCGCGGGCCGGCCGCTACGAGGAGCGTGACGTGGCGCCGGTGCCGCTGGCGCTGCGCCACGCCCACCTGCGGCGCTGCGGGGACGCCCGCGATCGCACGTACGAGGTCGGGCCGGTGCGAGGGCTCGTGACGTTCGAGTCGCTCAACCTGGTGGCGCCGCCGTACCCGGTGCGAGGGCCGTTCGACGTCATCTTCTGCCGCAACGTCCTCATCTACTTCAACCGGGAGACGCGGGTCCGGGTCCTGACCGCGCTGGCGCGCCTGCTCGACGCGGAGGGGATCCTCGTGGTCGGCCACGCCGAGGCGCTGACCGGCCTCCCCGTGCCCCTGGCGCCAGTGACCGGGACGATCTACCGGCGGGCGTGACCCGACCGTCGCGACGGCGCGGCGGCGCTCCTGCCGTGGATCCACCGCCTCATCCCGCTGCGCGAGCATATCCGGCAGATGGTGGTGGCGGCGCGCCCGGGCGACACCACCGCGGTCCGACCTGCTGCGCCGGCGCGGCAGTCCGATCGACTACGCCTACGTCGATCTGCCGGAGGGGGGCCACGTCATGTGGCCGGGCATGGGCGCGTTGCCGGGACCCGGCGGGGGCGAGGCCGGACCGAGGCACGACCGACGCCTGCTAGCCTCGACGGTCACCGCGCGGCCTGCTGCGAGCTCGTGATCGATGAGCCGCACGTGCGCGGTCTGCTCGGGAGTCAGGCTTCGGTCGGCTGATCCGGTCGCCCGCAGGCGGCAAGTTGGTCGAGCGCCACGGCGGGGCCCACGACGGCGTGCCTGCCGACCCGATAGGCAGCCCGAACGCCAGGCCGAGAGGCAACCCGAGCGGGGGACGACACGGGCACTGGAGTCCCACGACTCCAACCCAGGCCCCAAGCCTAACCCCGGAGCCCCACGGCCCCGAGCCTAACCCCGGAGCCCCACGGCCCCGAGCCTAACCCCGGAGCCACACGGCCCCGAGCCTAACCCCGGAGCCCCACGGCCCCGAGCCTAACCCCGGAGCCCCACGGCCAGGAACCTGCCCCCGGAGTCCCACGGCCCCGAGCCTAACCCCGGAGCCACACGGCTCCGAGCCTAACCCCGGAGCCCCACGGCCAGGAACCTGCCCCCGGAGTCCCGCCCGCCCGAGGTTCTTCAGTGGCCGTCCCTGCGTGGACGCTGCACGAACCGGCCGGAGCGCCGTCCTGCGCGGGGTCTGCTAACGTCGCGGCCATGGCGGAGGACCTGCTGACCCAGGCGCGCGCAGGCAAGCTCGCGCCGGTTTACATCGTTTCATCTGACCAGCCCGTGCTGGTCGACCGCCTGCTGGCGGCGGTCCGAGATGGAGCCGTGCCGCCTTCGGCGCGTGGGTTCAACTACGACGTGATCGAGGGCAAGCCGAGCGCGCAGCGCATCCTTGCCTACGCGCAAACGCTTCCGATGATGGCGACCCGGCGCATGATCTACGTTCGTGACCTGGGGCCGCTCCCCGCTGACGAGGCGCCGGCGCTGATCGCATACTTTGACGATCCGTGCCCGAGCACGGTGCTGTTCGCCTACACCAGCAAGCTCGACAAGCGGCTCAAACTGTACGCGGCGGCCAACAAGAAGGGCTTCCTGCACGTGCTCGAAGCGCCGCGGAATCCGATGGCGTGGATCCGGACAGAGGCCGAACGGGCCGGGGTCCAGTTGGGTGCAGGGGCGGGGGAGCGCCTGGCCGATGCAGTGGGCAACGACCTGTCTCGACTTAGCCTGGTAGTCGAGCAGCTCGGCCTGTATGCCGGGCAGCGGGCCATCAGCGTCGACGATGTGGACGAGCTGGTAGCGGAGACCCGCGAGCGGTCGGTGTTCGAGCTGACCGATGCCATCGGTGCCGGGGACCTGGGAGGTGCCCTGCGGGCGGTCGACTCGCTGTGCGATCAGCGCGACAGCGCGCTTGGTGTGATCGTCATGCTGGCCCGCTACGTGCGTCAGCTTGGGATGGTGCACCAGCTGCGCGAGAGCGGCGCCAGCCGGACGGAGTACCCCTCGGCGCTGGGAGTACCGCCGTTCGTCGTCGACAAGCTGGCGGCCCAGGCCCGACGCTACAGCGCACCGGCGTTGGCGCGCACGACCAGCCGGCTCGCTGCCGCCGACCGCGCCCTCAAGGGGGACCCGTCCATCACCGGGGCCGTGACCGCGGCTCAAGTCAAGACACTCGGGCGCACCCTGGCCGAGCGCCTCGTCCTCGAGCGCCTCGTCCGCGAACTGGTCACCTCAGCCGCATGACCCGTGCGCCGCCCGCGCCGACAGGCGTCCCCCTCGCCCACACCACCTACCCGCCCCCAACAGGCCTCCCGCCGACGCTGGGGCAGGCCCCGGCGCAAGGCGGCCCGGCAAGGCGCCCCGTCCCCAACGGGGTTGCGCCCCTACAGGACACCCACGCTGGCCAGCTCAGCCACCGCCGATCTCGAAACGAAGGAGGATCGACCAGGTGGACGCGCAGATCGGTAGCGACCAACGTCCGGAATGCGCGGCACCGAGCTGCGCCAGCGCGCGCTCGGAGAGAGTGTCGAATCAGAGGTCCTAATCGACAGGAGCGCGGATCACACGGCGGCCACGGCGTGCGCACCGGAGGTGCTTCCCCGCCGCACCCTTCCGAACCGTGAGGCGGAATCTGGCCGAAAGGAGCCAACTTTCACAGCGCAACGGTCGTGGCGCTAGCCGGTGGAGATGAGTGGCGCGACCCTGATCGGCGCGAACCGCGCGAGCTGGTACGTGCCGGCCGGGAAGATCACGTCGATGCCGGCCAACCATGCGCGGCGTGCAGCACGGTAGGCAGACAGAAAGTCGCGATATCCCGCCAGCGCGAGCCGGCGCACCGATTCCTTGCCGGCAAAGCGCGGACGCAGGTGACGGACCGGACGCGGCGACGACGGTCGAGCCCTCCATGACTGACGCAGGATGCCGCGTCGCCCGACCACCCGCTCGCCCGACTTGCTCAGGCCAGCGCGCGCGGCGCGCTCGACCTCTTCGACCCCGGCGACGACCGCGGCGATCACCTGATCGCGTGGACCGAGCTCGGGTGGAATGGTGAGCGGGCGGGTGACCTCGGCCGGCATGTCACCGTCAGCGGCGAAGTAGAAGCGAGGCCGCCGCGCGCGCAGCGGCTTGCCGGCCTTGAGTTGCTTGTAGGTGTTGACGCCAGGCCACTGCACGGCACGCGAGACGAGGTGGTCTTTGACCGGGTTGGCGGCCGCGTAGACCAGCTTGGCCACGACGGTCTCCGGTTCGAGCAGGCGGGTGACACACGGCTCCTCGGCGGCCCACAGGTTCTCGCACCGGCCGCGCAGGACGTTCTGGCAGCGCGCGAGCAGGCGGTGGAAGTGATGCATGAAGAGCGACACGTTGCCGTGCCGGTCGAAGATGACCGTGTGGTGGTGGTTCGACT
>JAGPCO010000150.1 GCA_018058095.1 Kofleriaceae bacterium | reverse complement strand
GACGAAGTCGGGTGTCTGGGTCATCGACGGGTCGCCTCCTCCCGCGGGCTCCCCGTTGAGCGCTCCGAAGACCTGGCTCGCCCGCGAGGGCTGGCTCCGCGCCGGCGGGCCGATCGACCCGGCCGAGCTCCTGGACCGACGGCCTCCACGGCCTCCACGCGCGCGATGACGGTGCCCCGCCTCGAGAGGCCTGAGCGAGTCCGGCTTTCGCGGCGCCCAGAATACGGAGTCGGACTACTAGCAGGTGCTGAGGAACGCCTCGCAGCGGCGTTTCTCGCGCCCTGCTGCCGTGCCCGTGCTGCGCGCGCCCTCGACGGCGCCTTCGTCGTTGGGCGCTCGCCTCAGCGCGCGCCGAAGTTGTGGCTCGACCGCTCCTCGTTGCGATCGGTCGCCGGCGGCGGCGTCGGCGTCAGCGCCGACAGCTCGGCGTACAGCGCCGGGTCGAGGCGGGCCGTGGGCGCGCCGGCGGCCAGGAGCTGGCGCAGCTGGGTCACGTCGCGCGCGCCGAGGAGCACCGACGTCACCGCCGGGTTGGCCAGCACCCAGGCCACCGCCAGCTGCGCTGGCGGCACGCCCAGCTCGGTGGCGCGGGTGGTGAACCGGTCGGCCGCGGCGTACAGCGCCGGGTCGGCGTAGCGGGTCTGGTACATCTTGTTGCTGAGCAGGCGCCCGCTGGCGGGGGCGCGGCCGACGCCGTACTTGCCGGTGAACAGCCCGCCGCCGGTCGGCGAGTAGGTCACCACGCCGACGCCGAGCGCCTGCGCCATCGGCAGGATCTCGCTCTCGACCTGGCGCTTGCCCAGGTTGTACATCGGCTGGATCGCGCACAGCCGCGACAGGCCGAGCCGGTCGGCCACGCCGAGGGCGTGCGCGACCTGCCAGGCCGCGAAGTTGGAGCACGCCGGGTACAGGATCTTGCCGGCGCGGATGAGGTCCTCGACCGCACGCAGCGTCTCGTCGATCGCCGTCAGGTCGTCCCACCGGTGCAGGTAGAAGACATCGAGGCGGTCGGTCCGCAGGCGGCGCAGCGAGCCCTCCACCGCGCGCACCAGGTGGTAGCGCGAGGTGCCGCGGGCGTTGCCGTCGGGCCCGGTCGGGAAGTAGGCCTTGCTGGCCAGCACCAGCTGGTCGCGGCACGGCGCGATCAGCTCGGCCAGCAGCTCCTCCGACCGTCCCTGGTTGTAGACGTCGGCGGTGTCGATGAAGTTGACGCCGGCGTCGCGCGCGGCCGCGAACAACGCCGCCGAGGTGGCGGCGTCGGCGTCGCCGCCGAACGACATGGTGCCGAGCGCCAGGCGCGACACCCGGACGCCGGTGCGGCCGAGCAGCGCGTGCTCGATGCCAGGGGCGCTCACCGTCAGGCGAACGCCGCCTCGATGCGACCGAGCACCTTGTGCTCGGTGCCCGAGACCTTGCCGATGCCGAGGAAGCCGCCGGCAGCCTCGGCGATGACCTTGGCGAAGCCGACGATCTGCCCGCGCAGCTGCGCCTTCTGCTCGGCGCTCAGCTTGCTGGCCAGCGCCTTGATGTAGTCCTCCCAGGCGGCGAACAGGCTGTCGGCCGGCTTCTTGCGCAGCCAGCCGTCGAGCAGCTCGTAGCCGGCGCTGCCGCGCTCGATGCCCTTGCCGTGCGCGCCCTTGAGGATGGCGTCGCGCTCGTTGTCCTGGATCGAGCCGTCGGCCCAGGCCACGGCGATGAGCGGCACCAGCGACAGGGCGGCGATGGTGTTGGCGCGCATGCCGAGGTCGACCAGGGCGGCGATGACCGTGTCGTCGTCCATGCCCGACGCCTTCTTCAGCTCGGCCGCCGTCTCCTGCTTGGACAGCTGCTCCTGCATGGCCGCGAGCTTCTTCTGGTTCTCCTTGTGGAAGAACTCGTCCTCGAGGGCCCGTCCGCGCTCTTCGAGACCTTTGTGGGTGTCGCTCATGGCCGCGACCTTACCGCAAGGTCGAAGGGGCGCGCCTTGCGTCGCCGGATTTTTCCAGGGGACATGCGCGCCCGGCGCCTATTGTCCGCACGGGGCGGCGCACTCTGACACCGGGCGGAACTCGGCCTGGCACGCGACCTCCCGCCGTGGGTTGACCTGGCGCTCACAAGCCTCGCGGGCCGCGTCGTCGCCGGTCGGATACGAACACGTTCCCTCGCGCCCGCTCATCTCGCAGGTGGTCTCGGTGCAGAAGTCGGTATCCCCGACCTCCTGGTCAAGACCAAAGTCCGCCTGCTCGAGCAAGCAGGTCCCACACACGGTGCTGACGTCGACCAGCCGCGTGGCGCAGTTGTCCAGACACAGGCGTGCGCTGGCGAGGTCGCACACGTCACCGGCGCCCTCGATGGCTGGCTCCTCGATGGCGCAGATCGAGGCGCAGCGAGGATCGGCGTCGGCGTAGGGGTCGTCCTCGCCGCAGCCGGCGGCGGGGAGGATGCAGGTCGCGGCGAGGATGGACAGGCAGGCGAGGGACCTCATGCCCCGTCCCGTACCCCGGAACGGCCCGCGGCCGCAACATGGCGGCCGCACCGGCCGCACCGTCGTCGGGTGGCTACTGCAGTCGCCACCTCGTCGGCCACCGATCCCGCCCCGGCCGCAACGAGCAACCCGGCGAAAGCAGTGGCGGATCGGCGTCACTGGATCGTCACCATGTTTGTCGTTGCCGACGAGGCGCGATCGTTGCTACGAGGGTCGCCATGCGGTCCGTCACCTCGTGGGTCCTGATCGCCGCCGCCAGCGCCGGGCTGGCCGCCTGCGCCTCCGCCACCGCCGGGTCCGGCGACGACGACGGCGCCGACGCCGCTGGGCGGGCCGACGCCCGCGCCGGGGTCGACGGGCCGGTCGGCACCGGCGGCGACGTCGACGCCGCCACGCCGCGGCCGGACGCCGCACCGAGCAACCCCGACGCCGCGCCGATGACCGTCAACGGCGCGATCCGCCTGGTCCTGACCGAGGTGTCGCTCGGCCCGACCGGCGGCGAGTTCGTCGAGATCGCCAACCCGACGGCCAGCGCCGTCATGCTCGACCGCTACTACCTCAGCGACGTGCCGACCTACTTCCGCATCCCGGCCAGCACCCAGACGGTCGACAGCGCCGACTTCGTGGCCCGCTTCCCGGCTGGCTCCAGCATCCCGGCCCGCGGGGTCATCACGATCGCGCTCGACACCGCGGCCAGCTTCACCACCGCGGCCGGGGTGGCGCCGACCTTCTCCATCGCCGGTGGCACCATGCCGCTGGTGGCCAGCAGCGGCACCCCGTCGCTGACCAACGCCGGCGAGATGGTCGCGCTGTTCTACTGGGACGGCAGCAGCGACCGGGTCGTCGACGTCGACGTCATGGTCGTCGGCGTGCCGACCGCCGCCAACGACATCGTCAACAAGAGCCTCATCGCCATCGACGGCCCCGACGCCGACGGCACCGCCAGCCCGTACCTGTCGGAGGCGACGTCGATGCCGCTGCAGACCGCGGCCCCCGGCAACGGCCTGTCGACCAAGCGCCTGTTGCCCGAGACCGGCCACGAGCCCCAGGGCGGCGGCAGCAACGGCGTGGGTGGCGACGACGAGACCGCCGAGACCACCACGACGACCTGGGACGCGACGTTCACCGCGCCGACGCCTGGCGTGGTCCCGGCCGCGCTCATGCCCTGAGCCGGCGTGGCGTTGCCGCGGCCCATGGCCCGGCCGTACGTGACCGAGGAGCAGCGCCGCTGCCGAGGTTGGATCGATCGCGAGAACGATTGAGTTGCCCCGTCGCGGGCCCTAAGGTGCGCCATGGCCGCTTCCGGGCTCCCTCGCCACCAGCGCACCCGCGTACGCACCAGCCATCGCCTGTGGCTGGTCCCGGTGCTGGTGCTGGCCAGCATCGCCCTGGTCGGCTTCGTCGCCGTCTACCTGCTCGACGTGTTCGTGACCGGCGGCGCCGGCGGCGGCGGCGGCGGCCTCGGGCGCTTCTTCAGCTTCGACCCCGACATGATCACCGACGCGCTGCCGGCGCTGGCCGGCATGACCGCGGCCGTGCTCGGCATCGTCATCACCGTGGTCAGCATCATCGTCCAGCTGTCGTCGGAGCGGTACACCGGGGTGGCGCAGATGTTCCTGCGCGACCGCGTCAACGTCGCGGTCATGGCCTACTTCGTCGTGGTGTGCGTGTGTGGCGTGTTCCTGTCGCTGTCGGTCAAGCACGACTGGGTCCCGCGCGCGGCGGTCGCGGTCATGATGGTGGCGACCGCGGTCGGCCTGGTCATGATGCTGCCGTACTTCGCCTACGTGTTCCGCTTCCTCGAGCCGACCAACCTGATCGACCGCATCCGGGCCCAGGCGGTGGACGGGCTGACCCGTGGCGCCGCCTCGCGCGAGGCCGAGCGGGCCCAGGCGGCGCAGGCGCCGGCGCTGGCGGCGATGGAGGAGCTGACCGACCTCACCTCCAACTCGATCTCCGGCAAGGACAAGATCATCGCCTCGCGTGCGGTCGACTCCATCTGCGACTTCGTCCTGCAGTACATGGACGCCAAGCCGCGCTTCCACGCCGAGTGGTTCAAGCTGGGCGCCGACATTCGCGACAACCCCGACTTCGTGGCGATGGACCCGGAGTCGCTGGCCGATCTCGAGCGCAACCGGACCTGGCTGGAGTGGAAGGCGCTGCGGCAGTACCTCGGCATCTACGCCGAGGCCCAGGGCGCCATGCCCGACATCAACTACCTCATCGCCATCGACACCCGCTACATCGCCGAGGCCGCCGCCAAACACGGCGACCAGGCGGTGATCGACGTGTGTTACCGCTACATGAACTCGTACCTGCGCGCCGCCCTCAACGCGCGCGCGGTGCGCACCGCCTACAACGTGCTCAACCAGTACCGCCTGCTGGTCGAGGCCATGATCCGGGCCGGCCAGCGCGAGCAGGCGGTCGAGGGCGTGCGCCACATGATCTACTACGGGCGCACCAGCTTCGACATGCAGCTCGGCTTCGTGACCGAGACGGTGGCGTACGACGTGTCGAGCTTGTGCGAGTTCGCGCACACCGTGGCCGCGCGTGATCTCGACGAGCGCATGCTGACCATGTTCCTCGAGCTCGACCAGCCGCTGCGGACCCGGCGCCAGGAGTCGGCGCTGCAGGGCATCCGCAAGGCCCAGCTCAAGCTGGCCTGCTTCTACCTGGCCGTCGGCGACGCGCCGCGGGCCCAGCGCATCGCCGACGACATGGCCGGCGAGGAGCCGGAACGGATGGCCGCCATCCGGGCCCAGCTCGAGAAGGTCGAGGCCAAGGAGTTCTGGGAGATCATCGATCGCGGCCGCAACTTCGAGTACATGCCCGACCGCCAGCGGGCCCAGCTGGCCCGGTTCTTCGAGCTGTCCGCGGAGCAAAAAGAATAGCAATTGCAATTGCATGCGGCGACTGGATGGGTCCTCGGGTGGCCGTTCTTGACGTTTCATGAACCATCTGGAACGTTGTGGCCATGGCCCGATCGACCGAGAAGTTCGCGACCATGATCGAGTCCGACGTCGCGCGCGACCTGCGCGCCTACGCCAGCGCGAGCGATCGCAGCATCGCCAGCGTGGTCAACGAGGCCCTGGCCGAGTACCTGCAGCGCTACCGGGTCCGGCCCGCGTTCCAGTCCGCGATGGACGAGGTCGTGACCGACCACGCCGAGGTGCTGGCCCGGCTGGCGCGATGACGGTCACCCAGTTCCCCACGCTCGAGGAGGCGCTGACGCTGCACCGCCTGCTGCTCGAGCGCTTCGGCGGCCAGGGCGGCGTGCGCGACCTCGGACTGCTCGAGGCCGCGCTCGGTCGGCCGCGCAGCGGCTACTACCCGACGCTGGCCCTGCAGGCGGCGGCGCTGCTGCAGAGCCTGGCCGGCAACCACCCGTTCGTCGATGGCAACAAGCGGGTCGCGCTGGCGCTCACGCTGGTGTTGCTGCGCATGAACGGCTACGTCGTCGTCGCCAGCGCTGACGCGGTCGAGCGCTTCCTCGTCGACGAGGTCATCGTCGGTCGGGCCGAGGTCGGGGCGATCGCCAGCTGGCTGAGCGCGCACCTGGTGGTGGCGCCGGCGGCGCGGTAGCACGCGGGTGCGGGCGCGCGGCGCCCCGGCATTCGTTATGCTGGCGCGGTGAGCTCGCACGACGCCCAACACGCCGCCGCCCGGTCCTGGCTGGCGCTCGATCCCGATCCCGTCACCCGCACCGAGCTGACTGGCCTCCTGGCCCGGGCCGGCGCCGGCGACACGCTGGCCGGCGCCGAGCTGGCCGACTGCTTCGGCCCGCGCCTAGCCTTCGGCACCGCCGGCCTGCGCGGCGTGCTCGGCCCCGGGCCGGCCCGCATGAACCGGCTGCTGGTGGCCCAGGTCAGCGTCGGCCTGGCCGACTACCTGCTGGCCCAGGTGCCCGACGCCGCCCGGCGCGGCGTGGTCATCGGCCACGACGCCCGTACCAACTCGCGGGTGTTCGCCGAGGACACCGCGGCGATCCTGGCCGGGCGCGGCGTGCGTGTGCTGCTGGCGCCGCGGCCGTGGCCGACGCCGGTGACCGCGTACCTGGTGACCGCACACGGCGCGTGCGCCGGGGTCATGGTCACCGCCAGCCACAACCCGCCCGCGTACAACGGCTACAAGGTCTACTGGGGCAACGGCGCGCAGATCATCCCGCCGCACGACGACGGCATCGCCGCCGCCATCGATCGGGTCGACCTCGGCGTCGCCGCGGCCGCGCTGGCGGCGGGGCGTGGGCGTGGCGTGGTCATCGACCTGACCGAGGCCGATCACGAGCGTTACCTGGCCGAGGTGCTGGCCCGGCGCGTCGGCGCGGCGTCGGCGCCGCCGGTGCGGGTGGCGTACACGCCGATGCACGGGGTCGGCACCGCCTCGGTCGAGCCGCTGCTGGCCCGGGCCGGCGTGCCGGTCGTGACCGAGCCGAGCCAGCGTGAGCCCGACGCCGCCTTCCCGACGGTGGCGTTCCCCAACCCCGAGGAGCCGGGGGCGATGGACCGGGTGCTGGCGCTGGCCCGGGCCGAGCAGGCCGAGCTGGTGCTGGCCAACGACCCCGACGCCGATCGGCTGTGCGTGGCCGTGCCCGACGGCGAGCGCGCCGGCGGCTGGCGCGTGCTGACCGGCGATCAGGTCGGCGTGCTGCTGGCCGACTACCTGCTGGCCCATGCGCCGGCCGGCCCGCGCATGGTGGCGACGACGATCGTGTCGTCGCAGATGCTGGGCTACCTGGCGGCGGCGGCGGGCGCGACCTACCGCGAGACGCTGACCGGCTTCAAGTGGATCGCCAACGCCGCGCTCGGGTGGGAGCCGAGCAGCGGCGGCCGCTTCGTCATGGGCTACGAGGAGGCGCTCGGCTACACGGTGGGCGACCTGGTGCGCGACAAGGACGGCGTGTCGGCGGCGCTGGCGATGGCCGACCTGGCGGCGTGGAACCGGGCCCAGGGCCGCACCGTGCTCGGCCACCTCGACGACCTGTACCGACGCGTCGGCCTGTTCCTGACCGAGCAGGTGTCGTGGAACCTGCCGGGCGCCGACGGGCTGGCGACGATCCGGGCGGCGATGGCGCGGTTCCGGGCCGGGCCGCCGGCGACGCTGGCCGGCGCCGCGGTGGCCGAGGTGGTCGACCTGGCGCGCGGCGCCGGCGGGTTGCCGCCGTCGGACGTGCTGGTGTTCAAGGTCGACGGCGGCCAGCGGGTGATCATGCGGCCGTCGGGGACCGAGCCCAAGCTCAAGTGCTACTACGAGGTCCGGGTCACGCTCGGCGACGGCGAGACGATCGGCGCGGCGCGCACGCGTGGCGCGGCGGCGCTGGCGGCCCTGCGCGACGAGCACCAGGCGCTGCTGCGCCGGTAGGGGTCACGGCGCGAACGTGTACGGCACGTGAATCTCGACGGTGGCGCCGGCCGCGGGTGCGGGCAGGGTGAGGTCGAGCAGGGCGGCGATGAGGCAGTCGTGCAGCGCGCCGTCGTCGAGCGAGGTGCCGTCGGCCACGACCTCGACCTCGCGCACCACCCCGCCGATGCCCGGCTCGCCGTCGACGACGAGGCGGGTGGCGACCACGCCCTCGGCGTCGGGCTCGCGCTCGCGCAGCGCCAGGTAGCAGGCGCGCACCGCCGGCCGGCGCGCGACCAGGCCGCGGCGGATGCTGGCCTTGTTGAGGCCGGGGATGGGGTTGGGGCTGGGCGTGAGCGCCGGCGCCAGCCCGCTGGCGGCGATCGCCTCGCCGGCGAAGTCGTAGGTGATCGGCGCCGGGCCGGCGGCCGCGGCGCCGGCGGGCGCGGCCGGCGAGGGCTCGCCGGTGGCGGAGGCGCGGGCGCGGGCGGCGGCGATGGCGGCGCGCACCGCGGCGGCATCGGTCGGGCGGGCCGCCGCGTTCGCCGCAATCGCCGCGGCGTGGGCAGCGGCGGGGCCGACGGCGGCGCGCGCGGGTGCGGCCGCGGTGGTGGGCGCGGCGGTGGGCGCGGTGGTGGGCGCGCGATCGTCGGCGCCGACCGCGGTGGCGATGGCGACGCCACCCCCGGCGACGAGGACGGCGGCGACGGCGGCGGTGAGCATGGGATGACTACGCATGAACGACTCCGTGGCCGCGCCGGTGGGCGCGGCGGTGGTGGCGACGCGGACGGTCGCCTCGGTGAAGGCCTCGGTCGGCACCAGCACCACCGCGGCGCTGGCGAACCGGGCCTGGTCGACCCCGGCGGCGGCCAGGAGGTCGTCGAGCGCGCGGCGGCCGCGCGCCAGGCGTTGCTTGATGACGTCCTCGCTCACGGCCAGGGCGGCGGCGATGTGCGCGACCGGGCTGCCGGCCACGTAGTGGAGGAGGATGGGCTCGCGGTAGCTGGCCGGGAGCTGGGCGACGACGTGGGCCAGCAGCGCCTCGTCTTGCCGCGCCGCCAGCGCGTCGTCGGGGCTCGGCGCCAGCGGCGCCGGCGCGGTCGCGCTGGCGCCGGCCTGGTCGAGCAGGGCCTGGCGCCGCCGCTCGAGGCGGCGGTGGTCGCGCGCCAGGAAGCGGACGATGCCGCACAACCAGGCCGCCGTCCGCGTCGGATCGCGCACCTCGCCGGCGCTGCGCCATGCCTTCATGAAGGCCTCCTGGGCCAGGTCGTGGGCCAGCGCCCGGTCGGCGACGATCGCGTAGGCGACGGCGACGACGGTGCGCTGGTGGCGCGCGACCAGCCGGGCGAAGGCGGCCTGGTCGCCGCGCGTCACCTGCGCCAGCAGGGTGGCGTCGTCCGCGGTGTCGTCGGTGGCCGCCATGTTCAACCCCCAGCCGTCACGACGCGGCCGGAGGTGACAGGAAATCGACCGGACCACCTCGGCGGCGTGATCGATCGACGCAGGGCCGCGAGATCACGAGGATCGGTCACCGGGTCGGCGTGCCGTAGCGCTTGTGGGCCCGGGCCCGGGCCCGGGTCGCCTCGACCTCGCGGTTCTTGGGCGCGGCGCTGGTGGTGAGCGAGTCGACCAGGCGCCGGGTCACCGCCGCGATCTCCTCGACCGCCACGGTGAACACCTCGGCGTTGCCGCCGCGTGGGGTGCGGGTGCCGCTGACCTTACGCACGTACTGCAAGGCGGCGGCGAGGACCTCGTCATCGGTCGCGGGCGGTTCGAAGTTGAACAGCGGGCGGATGTTGCGGCACATGGCGCCGACCATAGTGCAAGCGCGGGGCCGCGGGCGAGTGGCGCGGCGCGGCGCGGTCGCTACTTGCCCAGCTTCTTCTTCATCTTGGCGATGAGGGCCGGGAAGCCGTCCTTCTTGATGATCTTGGTGAACTGGGCGCGGTAGTTGCTGACCAGGCTCACCTTGTCGGTGACGACGTCGAAGCAGCGCAGCTTGCCGGCGGCGTCCTTGCGCAGCACGTAGTCGACCTTGATGCTCACCGCGCGGCCCTTGCGCTTGGTCTTGATCTCGGTGGAGACCTTGAGGTTGCCGGCGGGCGCCGCGGCCTCGGCCAGGTAGACCACTTCGTAGTCGAGGTTGGCGCGCAGGCCCTTGACGTAGTTGTCCTCGATGAGCGCGCGCAGCGTGGCCAGGTACTCGGCCTGCTCGGCCGGCGTCCGCTGCTTCCATTCGTCGCCCAGGGCCCGCATGCCGAGCTCGTCGAGGTCGAGGAAGCCGCGCACGCTCTCGGTGACCTTGTCGGCCAGCTTCTTCTCCTCGGGGCTGCCCGGGATGACCTGCTGCTTGAGCAGGGTGGCGATGGTGACGTTGGCGGCGCGCACCACCTTGGTGCCGGGGCCGTCGGCGGCGCGGGCCTGGCCGGGCACCAGCATCGCGAGCACGGCGAGCAGCAGGGCGACGGCCCAGTGGCGCGGCGCGGTCGAGAAGGAACGACTCGAGTGGATGAGGCTGGCCATGGGCACTCCTGGGACGAGGCGGTCGCGCGGGGTATTCACGTCGGCGCCTCCCGCGGCGGGCCACCGACCGAGTCGTCTCAATAACATGGCCCACGCACCCCGCACTCCACCGCCAACCTTTCGCCTCTTTTCGCCACCTTGCGCCCCTCTCCGTCCACTCCCCGGCCAGCTCCACCCCCCATCCCCAATCATCTCCACCGCTTGCCGCCTCTGATCACGTCATGACGACGCGATCGCAGGGTTCGTGGGTCAGCGGGTGGCGGTGGGCAGCTGGCCGGCGGCGCGGGCGACTTTGGCGACGGCGACGTTCCATTGATAGATGGCGGTGAGCAGGCGGGCCCGCATCTGGAACCAGGCCAGGTAGGCGTCGGCCAGGTCCTTGGCCTCGGCGGTGCCGACGGCGTCGGCCTGCAGCACGGCGGCCATCCAGCTGCGGGCGGCGGCCTCGCCGGTGGTGGCGGCGTCGATGCGGGCGCGCGCGCTGTCGGCCTCGGCCCGCGCCACCTGCGCCTCGTAGCTGGCGCCGGTGCGCGCCAGCGCCGACAGCTCGGCCGCGCGTGCGGCGCCGGCGTCGGCGCGCCGGACCCGGGCCCGCGTGGTCCACGGCTCGATCTGCCAGCGCAGCGCCAGCACCAGGCCGCCGGTGGTGCTGTTGAACGGGTCGTAGGCGTAGGCCGACGGCGGCTCCTCGGCGCCCTGGGCCCGGCTGATCTGCAGCTGGCCGACCAGCGCCAGGTCGGGCCAGTACGCGCCGCGCTCGAGCGCGACCAGCTGCTCGGCCGCGCGCGCGCCGGCGGCGGCGGCCCGGGCCTGCGGGTTGCCGGCCTGGGCCCGCGCCAGCGCGCCGGCCTCGTCGCCCAGCTCGAGCGGGAGCGCGGCCAGCTCGCCGTCGTCGATGTCGACGTCGGCCACGCCGGTCAGCGCGCGCAGCGCCGCCAGCGCCGCTCGCTCGCCGCCGGTGGCCTCGGCCCGCTGCACCTTGCCCTCGGCCAGCAGCACCTCGACCCGCTGCCGGTCGAGGATGGTCACCTCGTCGTCGCCGGCCTCGAGGCGCTCGTCGAGCCGGGCCAGCGCCTTGGTGACCTCGTCGATGCCGTCGTCGAGCATGTAGCCGAGCTCGCGCGCCAGCTTGAGGCCCCAGTAGGCGCGGGCGGCGTCGACCGCGAGGTCCCCGGCGGTGGCGTCCTCGAGGGCGCGCTGCGCGTCGACGCCAGCGCGGGCGGCCGCGCGCGCCGCGCCGAGCTTGCCGAACGTGTACAGCGGCTGCGTCGCCTGCACCTGGCCGCCGGCGAACACGCCGGAGAAACGCAGCGCGAAGTCGTCGGGGTCGGTCCGCGTGCAATCGGCGCCGACGCAGTCGATGTCGGGGCTGGCGGTGACGAAGCCGGTCGCCGACAGCCGCGGCAGGCGAGCGGCGTCGGCTTCGGCCACACGCGCCTCGGCGGCGGCGCGGTCGGCCCGCGCCATGCCGGCGCGCGGCCCGGCCAGGCTGCGGGTGATGACCTGCTCGAGCGTGAGCCGGGTCTGGGCGCCGGCGGCGCGCGGCGCGCACAAGATCGTCAGCCCGGCCAGGGCGGTCACGAGCAGGGACGTCACGGTCGACGAGCGGCGTGGCATGCGCGCGGTTGTAGCACCGCCGGCCGGCCCGGGCTCAGCCGGCTCAGGGCAAGACCAGCAGCTCGGACGGCCCGGTGATGGTCTTGTACTGGTTGTCGACGACGACGACGACGCGGCCGTCGGCCAGGGTGGCGACGCCCTCGAGGTTCTTCTCCCCGCGCAGGGTCGGGGCGAGGTCGACGGCGACGGTCGGGGTCAGCGCGCCGCCGGCGGCCGCGAGGTCGACCCGCACCCGCACCAGGCGCGTCACCGCGAAGTGCCGCTCGATCGCCAGCACGTCGGCCGCGGCCCCGTCGACCGCACAGTCGAGGCCGGAGATCTTGCCGGTCTCGCTGGTCAGGCGCAGCCGGTGCACCGCGGTGACCCGGCCCTCCGTGATCACCACCAGCGGCGACCAGCGCCCCCCGGCGTCCTCGCCGACCGACTCGATCGCCGCCAGCACGACGCGGCCGCGCCCGCACAAGCCCTCGCTGCCGCGGTTGTCGGTGATGGCCACGCCGACCTCGGCGCTGGTGATGGTGGTGACCTGGTCGACCACCAGCCGACCGCCGCGCAGGGCGGCGTGCAGCACCTCGGCCTGGCCGCCGGTCGTCTGCGCCTCGACGCCGAGGGCGAAGCGGTCACCACCGAGCGCGGCGATGGCCTCGAGGTCGCGCCCGGCCGGCACGCCGTCGACCGGGACCGCGCGGACGGTCGGCCGCGGCGGGTTGGCAGCGTCGAGCGTGATCTGGTACGCGGTGGCCGCGCGCTCGGCCACCGTCCACAGCGCGCCGTCGTCGGCCCGGGCCAGGCCCGACAGCCCGGGCGCGGTGTCGAGCGTGATGGCGACGAGGCCGGCGCGCGGATCCGGGCGCGCGGGTGCGGGCGCGGGCGCCGGCGCGGGCGACGACGACGACGCTGTCGACGACGCTGTCGACGCCGAAGACGCGGTGGGCGGCGCGGCGCGGCCGCAGGCGCTGGTGCACCCGCCCAGCAGCACCAGCGCGACCCGCGCGGCGGTCACGGTGCCACCAGCTCGGGCAGGGCGGCAGCGAGCGCGGCGGCCTCGGTCGCGGCGGCGCGGGCGGCAGCACCGGTGGCGGTGGCGGCCAGGCCACGCGTAGCCAGTAGCGCCTGCCGCGACGGGGCCGCGCCGGCGCGGGCGCGGGCGGCGGCGAACACGGCGGCGGCGCCGTCGCGGTCACCGGCCGCGTGCAGGGCCGCGCCGACCTGGTTGCTCACCTCGGCCACCAGCGCCTCGCCGCCGGCGCGTTGCCAGGCCGCGCGTACCGCCTCGGCCTGGGCCCGGGCCTGCTCGCGCGCGCCGCGTCCGGCCGCGGCCACCACCTCGGCGGCGGCGGCGGCCAGCGCGTCGGTGCTGATCAGCGCCGCGCCCAGCCCGGGCGGCGCGGCCGGCGCCGGTTCGCCCAGCCGGGCCGCCAGCCACGGTGCGCTCGCATCGGCGTCGAGCGCGCGGGCCCGTCGCAGCGACACCCGCGCGTCGTCGACGCGGCCGGCGGCGGCGGCCAGCTCGGCCCGCACCAGCGCGACCTCGCCGAGGCGGCGGTGGCCGGCGCCGAACGCGCCGACGCGGATGGCCTCGGCCCGGTCGAGCGCGGCGGCAGCGGTCGCGAGCTGCCCGGCCTCGAGCAGCGTGCGTGCGCGGCCGAGCAGCGTCGTCGCCACCGCCCGATCGTCGCCGCCGAAGTCGCGCGTGCGCACCGCCAGCGCCGCGTCGTGTTCGGCCAGCGCGCCGGCCAGGTCACCGTCGGCGCGGGCGACCGCGGCCAGCTTGTCGCGGTACAGGGCCAGCTCCGGGTGGTCGTCGCCCAGCGTCGCGCGCGCCGTCGCCAGCGCCGCCACCAGGCCGGGCCGGGCCCGGTCGGTCCGGCCGGCCGACATCCACACCCAGGCCAGGCGCATCTCGACGATGGCCCGCTGGTCGGCCCGCAGCTCGTCGGCGCCGGTCAACGCCTGCTCCAGGTTGCGGCGCGCGCCGTCGAGGTCGCCGCGCGCGTGCGCGGCCTGGCCGACCAGCGAGTCGATCGCCGCGCCGCGCAGGTGGGCCCGGGTGGCGGCGGCGCGCGCGAACGGCGCCCACTCGACGACGCGGGCCGGGTCACCGGTGAACAGCTCGCCGCGCAGCAGGCGGACCCAGGCCTCGGCCTCGATCGACGGCGCCTCGGCGGCGGCGGCGGCTTGCAGCAGCTGGTCGAGCAGGGCGCGGGCGGCGGCCGGCGCGCCGGTGCGGGCCTCGAGGCTGGCCGCCAGCAGCAGGCGCTGCGCCGCGTAGGCCGGGTGGCGCTCGGCCGCGCCGGCGTCGGGCCCGGTCGACAGCGCGGTCAGCGCTGCCCGTGCATCCGGGTAGCGGCCCAGCACGTACGCGGCCCAGGCCGCGTCGAGCCGCGGCAGCGACCGCGCCACCGCGTCGGCGATGGCCGGGTCGGTCGGGGTCGCCAGCTCGGCCGGGCTGGTCACGTCGACACACGCCGCCGGCGCGGGCAGCTCGGCGAAGGCGACGGCGGCGCCGCGGCGAGCCGCGTCGTCACCGCGCTCGTCGGGGCCACTGGTCAGCGCGTGCGCGAGCGCGGCCCGGCGCGCCAGCTGGCGATCGAGGCAGCGCATACGCAAGTCGAGCAGCGCGGCCGACTGATCGCCGCGCACGTGGGTCGCCTCGCACACCGCGCGGTAGCTGCGGGTCCAGGCCTCGGCCGCCGCCGGCAGCCCGGCGCGGTCCGCCTCGGCGCCGAGCGCGCGGGTGGTCGCCTCGGCCAGCGCCGGCGGGAACGTCCGCGCCAGCGCGGCGTCGGCGTGGGCACACGGGCTCGGCGCCGGCGTCGCCCCGCCGGCGGCGACGGCCCAGGTCGCGCCAGCGGCGCCGATCGCCGCCACCGCCACCAGCGCGGCCACGCGGCGGCGTCGGCGCGGCGTCGGGTCGAGCGCGGCGGCGAGGTCGGTCACCGTCGGGAACCGCGCGCCGGGTTCGGCCGCCAGCGCGCGCACCAGCGCGCGCTGCACGAAGGCCGGCACGCGCCGCCGCGGCCGAGCGCGGTCGGCCGCTGCCGCCGCCTCGGCGGTGGCCGCGCGATCGCCGGTGGCGACGTGGGGCCGGGCCCCGTGCAGCACCTCCCACGCCGTCACCGCCAGCGCGAACTGGTCGCTGGCCGGGCTGGCCGGCCCGCCGCGCAGCACCTCCGGCGCCAGGTAGGCCGGCGTGCCGGCGCCGTCGTCGCCGCCGCTGGCCGCGCTGGCCAGGCCGAAGTCGATCAGGCGGGCGCGGTCGGGCCCGACGATGACGTTGTCGGGCTTGACGTCGCGGTGGAGCAGTCCGGCCGCGTGCACCGCGGCCAGCCCGCCGGCGAGCTGGCGGATCACCCGCACCACCTCCGGCCACGGCCGCGCCGCCTCGGGCTCGGCGCCGGCCCAGGTCCGCAGCGTCGGGCCGGCCAGCAGCTCCATCACCACGAAGATCACCCCTGCGCCGGCCGCGCCGGTGGCCGGCAGCTCGTCGACGTCGTGGATGGGCACCACGCTGGGGTGGCTGATCCGGGCCAGGGCGCGGGCCTCGGCCAGCACCCGCGCCCGCGCCGCCGGGCCGGTCGCGCGCACCAGCTTGACCGCGACCTTGCGGTCGAGCCGCGGATCGTAGGCAGCCACGACCTGGCCCATCGCGCCGTGGCCGAGCCGACCCTGCACGACCAGGCGGCCCAGCCGCGGCGCCCGGTCGGCCGCGTCTCCGCCGAACAGCGCGGTCTTGACCTTGGCCGCCAGCAGCTCGTCGACGAGATCCCGCACGCCTGGCACAGTATACCGCCATGCCCGACCAGGCCGACGCCGACGAGGTCTCCGCCGCGCCGCCCGACCGGGCCCTGCTCGACGCCTGGCGCGGCGGCGACGCCGGCGCCGGCGAGCGGCTGGTCGAGCGCCACTGGGGCGTGATCAGCCGGTTCTTCCGTCACAAGGTCGGCGACGACGCCGGCGATCTCATCACCACGACGTTCCTGGCCCTGGTCGAGCGCCGCGACGACATCGTCGGCGAGGACGTGCGCGCCTACCTGCTGGCCATCGCCCGTCGCCGCCTCATCGATCACCTGCGCGGGCTCGACCGGGCCCGGGCGTTCGACCCGGCGCTCAGCTCGCTCGCCGCGGTGGCACCGGGCCCGGCCAGCCAGCTGGCGGCGGCGCAGCAGGCCGAGCTGCTGCACCAGGCGCTGGCCGAGCTGCCGCTCGACGATCAGCTCGCGCTCGAGCTGGCGTACTTCGAGGAGCTGCCTGGCCGCGAGCTGGCGCTGGTGCTCGGGGTCGGCGAGCACACCGTGCGCAGCCGGCTGGCCCGCGCGCGCGACCGCCTGCGCGAGGCGCTCACGACGCTGGCGCGGGCCCGGGGCGCTGGCCCCGACGCGGCCGCCGCCGCCGAGTCGCAGCTCGGGCCAGCCGGCCGCTGAGGCCCGTGGCCGTGCGCGTGCCCATGCCCGTGCTGGTGACCCTGAGCCCAGATCGGGCACGGGCACGGGCACGGGCACGGGCACGGGTACGGAAGCCCGCTACGGAGCGAGCGGCAGGATCGGCCGCAGCACCGCCGCCACTGGCAGGTGATCCGACACCCTGTCGCGGTAGTCGGCCACCTCGTCGTCGAGGCGCACCGGCGCGACCTCGTCGGGCGGCAGGTGCAGCTCGATGGTGCGGGCGGCGACCAGGTGATCGATGAGGCGGCCGCCGAACGGCAGGTAGCTGATCTGCCCGGCCGCCGCCGCCGGCGTGGTCCACAGCGCGTAGTGCTCCTCGAAGGTGAAGAACGGGTCGAAGATGTTGGCGCCCCTCGGGTCGTCGACGTCGTCGTTCCAGTCGCCGACGATGATGATGTCGCCGGTCCCGGCCAGGCGGCGCTGGTACATCCAGGTCTGCAGCGCGGCCACGGCGCGCCGGCGCCGGTCGAACGAGGCGGCGTCGGTCATGGCCTTGAGATGCACCACGGCGACGGTGAACTGGGTGGTGCCGACCGCGCCGTCGAGCTCGAACGTCACCACCAGCACCGGGCGCGGAAACCGATCGGGGTCGTCCGCGAACAGGTGTTCGACCGCGACCGGGTGCAGGCGCTCGGTCCGGTACGCCAGCGCGACCCGGGTCGAGAAGCCCTCGACGCCGACCAGCCCGGCCCAGCCGGGCAGCGCGGCCAGCAGCTGGTCGAACGCGGTCGGGCTGTCGATCTCCTCGAAGCCGACCAGCTCGACCCCGCGGCTGGCCAGGATGGCGGCGGCGTCGGCCACCGTGCCGGTCGCGCGCGGGAAGTGCTCGAGGTTCCACGTCCACATCGTCAGCGTCGGCTCGCACCGGCCGCGCTGCCGGCACGCCTCGGCGGCCAGGGCGTCGCAGCTGGCGTCGGTGGTGACCGCGTCGAGGCCGGCCAGGTCGGCCAGCGGGCGGGCGGCGATGATGTCCGCGGCCTCGGCCGGGTCGAGCCCGAGCGCGGCGAGCGCGGCGGCGTCGACGGTGGCGTCGTTGGCCAGCTCGAGCACGCCGCGCCTCGGCCGGGTCGGCCGTCGGCAGGCAGCCACCGCTGCCGACAGCCGCGTCGGGTGGCGAGGCGTCGGCCGGCGCGCCGGCGTCGGGGCCG